>JAFGMV010000075.1 GCA_016927315.1 Anaerolineales bacterium
AAACCCTCTACCGGGCAGATCAACCTTCGGGATGCTGCGCTGAGGATGCCAGCACTGTAATAAAATCTCCAACATTTTAGTGCACCCATCTGCTCATAATCTAGCCCACAATCCCCATTCTTGCAGTACAATAAGCCATCTTAACTGAAAGGCTAATCACAAATCATGTCACAATCTGAAAATGAAATTCTCTTGTTCAGCAATGAAAAAGCCATCTACCGCATCGCCCTGACCGCCAAGGTCGTCAGCTGGGTGATCCTGGCCATTTACACGGTCTTCTTTGTCAATACCATTATCTCGATCATCCAGGGTCCCTTCAGCATGCCAAAGCAATTCATGGACATCCTGCGGATGTTCGCTGAAATCCTGCAGACCCCAGCCTTCGGCCTGTTCTTTTTCCTGACCCTGCAGGGGATCGCCAACGGCCTGTACCTGGGTCTGGACCTGATCTATGAATTCAGCGAGGAAGAGGAATAGACGTCTGCCCGCCAGAAACTGAAAAGGGGCCGGCGATCATCGTCCGGCCTTTTTTATTTTAATAGGTATGATGCTCAAACGGGCTGTCGATTTCCCCTGGAGATTACCCGTACTGCGGCCAAAAGCAAATTCATTCCCTTGACAATATCTTCACAATTTTTTAACCAGGCATTCATAAACCTATGTCAAGATAGAGTATTGTAACTCTACGCAGATAAAGCCGGCGCTCACCGGGAAGCGGTAAAGCATTCTTTTTGTTTAACTACGGGATTGTCTGCCGCAAGTTGAGAGACCGTACTGAAACAAACTTCACATGGAAATTGGAGGTTTCAATGAAAAATACAAACTGGATCTGGCGAACGATTGCAGCTGTGGTGGTGATTGTACTGCTGGCTGGCAGCGGCATCGCTCTTTACCGCCTGGGTTATGCTCACGGGTTGAGGGCCGCCCAACCAGAAGATGGCTTCCCTCGCCACATGTTCATGCAGCAGGAATTCGATAATAACTGGGACCAGGGAGGCCGTATTATCAGGAATTGGGATATGCCGATGTGGCCCGAACGCGGCGTTGCTCAATTCCCGCCCAGGGTCATGCCCGGCTACTTCCCTGGATTGGGTCTATTCGCGGCCTTCTTCAAATTAGCCTTCTTGGTCTTGATCATCTGGCTGATCTACAAATTCATCACTGCCCTGCTGGCCGGACAGGGCTGGCAACTTACTTTTCAGAAACTCCCAATTGAAAAAAAGTCCAACAGTAAAAAGAAAAAATAGGTTCACAGATCAAACAGACTTCCGAAGGAAATCTTCGGAAGTCTGTTTCTTAATTGCCCGCCGCTGCAAAGTTTTCTCCTGCCTTTTTAAGACCACAACTTGATGTTGTACAGCTACACAAAACCATATTACCCAGGAGAATTATCACTTGTGAAACACAGCACGCTGATCCCCAGCATCGTATTGAGCGTGGCCGGCATTATCGAAGGACAGTCTCGGCTGCCACAACCTGCAAAAACAGTGCTTCAGACAATTCCAGGCCTGCCAGGTAATCCAAACCCACCGGGCTCTCCTGAAAGATGAACGCATAGAAAACACAGGCCGCCAGGTAAGAACCTTCCAGGCTGGGATGACTGCCATCCGCCTGCCAGAGATCCAGTTCAGGTTCTCGTTCGATGGCAGTCTGCCATGCCAGCCCGACCGGGGCGACCAAAATATCCAGTTCACCGGCAACAGCTTCATACCCGGATGTCACCTCAGTCTGCATGTCATCGAAATCTTCGAAACCTTCCTCCGGCAGCCCATCCCGGCGGCCCCAGGTCATGAATAAAATCGTCCGGGCGCCGACCGCTTTAATTTCTTGATTCAACAGCCTCACTGCAGGATACATGCTGCCTTCCCTCTCAGCAGGCAGGGCCGAGAGCACACTCTGCTCCTGTAAGACCACATAATCCCAGGATGCCTCCCGGATATTGTAAAGTGTCAGGTCAGAGTGGGCATGATCATCCAGGCTCCAGCCCCCCGGCACCCGCGCAGCCACGCGAATTTCATGCCCACCGGACCTGTTCAGTTTGGAGAATATGGTTGGGAAATCATTGGTATAGGTATAACTGTTGCCTATGAACAGGATTTGTGGTTTTGTAGAAGCCGCATCGTCCCAGAAGAGGTCCCTGACCGGGGCCGCTACTGAACTCCCGGCTATCAAGACCAGGAACACCAGGGTCAAGAAGCCGGCGACAATCCACCACCGGGTTCTTCGAACTTCATCCATTCTTTGTTCTCTCTTCTCACTTCAGCATCCTGCTGAGAGACAGCTTACAGGATATCGTGATCACTGTTTCAGTCGTTCCCATCCCTGAAGTGTTGATTGAAAGCCGAATCCTTCCAGAACTGCATCATCCCCGATCCCATCACACCGCTTGGTCGTTCCCAAAAGCCGTAACCTCTGTAAAAATCTTTCAACCCTTTCCCGGCAAATACCCCGATGTAACTTCGAGGGATCGCTCTCTCCTCGAGGGAAGCCAGTATATACTGCATGAAGGTACTGGCGATCCCCTTCCGCTGGTGGTCTGGGTGAACGATGATCTCCTGAATATAAAAACACAGACCCCCATCTCCAACCACGCGGGCAAAACCGATCGTTTCTCTGTTGTATCTTGCCAATACAGCGTAAAGCGAATGCAGCAGGGCTTTTTCGACTATTTCGAGCGGCACTGCCCCTCAACCAACCAGCTTCCGCGGGTGGTTGTATACTTTTGCGTCTGGCATTTCTTCATGATAGGTAAGCATATATCTTTCCATGAGCTTTGTCGGCTTAATGAGGACTATTATGCTGACCAGCCAGTTTGTGAAGTGCTGTGCAAAATATCGGCTTATGACTGCTCAACGAAATACCCCATGCCGCACTGCCCGTCCATGGCGATCTCCAGTTTCGCCCCGGCAGTCTCTCCAGGAATAAAGATCACCTTGATACATTTCCTGGCCCTGGTCTCATCCTTCAAAAAATCTGTTGCCCGATCCTGGGCTTCCCGGATGAAATCCAGGTTGATAGTGTCTTCATCTTCTTCCGGATGGATGGCCAGCGGATAAATCTGCGTCTCGACCAGGTCCTGGAAGAAGTGTGTTCCATATGACGGCTCGGTGGAATATCCCTGCTGAGTACTGATCAGTTCGATCAGCGCCCGCGCATTGAAGATATCGGCATAAGTAACCGAGACACCCTGCTTAAAATCGGTCGATCCCCAACGCCCGGGGCCGATCAGGATGAAGGAATGCTCTTCCAGAGCTTTGTTGAGCTTCCCAACCTGCCGGGCTACTTCGGTATAATCCTGCGCCGATTCGAGTTGGTGATATTTCTCAGGATCGACAAACACAATATAATCGATCTGGTCCACATACCCCTGTGGAACCATCTTCGAACAGGAAAACAACAGGTGCTTCTCAGACAAATCTGTGGGAACCACCGGTAATGAGGCGCCTTCCGATTGCCAGCGGTTCTGCGGGCGGCACTGCAGCAGGTGGAAGACCAATTCTGGTGAACTTCCCGCCTGTTTGAGCGAAACCACGAACTCAACATCAACCGGCATCCGGTACTCATCACTCAAACGGCTCAGGATGGTCTTCAAGAGGGGGACAAACTGGCTGTGCTGCAGCAGGCTGTCGAAGGTTAACACCAGGTTCTTTGGATCAAGATGCCGTCCCACCGTGAGCGGCGGGCTGATCGTATCACCATCGTCCACAGAAGCGATCCAGCGCAAGCCCGGGAACCTGTCATCCAGCACATCTTCAACCGGCAGGGTTATCTTCTTGTTTTTTTCCAGGTTGAGTAAATCGACATAATGCTGCGAATAATATCGGATAGCCTTGGGCGTGACTTCCGGACGCAGTTGGGGGTGGCTCAGGTTAACCAGGCGCGGGTAATCTGTTCCCACCCGGTCAACAGCCCTCGTGCCCAACCCCATCACCAGCCGCACAAACCCGTCCTCCCGGTGAATACGCGGGTTCCAGACAATCGGGCTGTAACTATATGCGACGCCTGCCATGGTTGGCAGGTAATAGCTTCCAAGGCGTTCCCCCTGGACTTCCTGCAGCAGAATAGCCATACGCTCGTCATAATCAAGCAATCCCATCCGGCGGCGGTACATCAGGGCATCCGGGCTAAAAACACTGGCATAGGTGCACCGGATCGCCAGGGTCAAGTCACGCAGGTTTTCTGAAGGTGTACCCTGGTTGGGGCAGAAAAAACTGGCGTACTTCCCGGCAAAGGAAGTACCAAAATTGTCTTCAAGCAGGCTGGAAGAACGCACGATCAACGGCATCCTGCCAACCTCATTCAGGATCTCACGCAACCTGTCAGCGATCTCGTCGGGAAAACGCGCCCTGGTAAATTGATCCTGGATATGTGAGAATTCAGCCCGGATCTGCTCTACCGTCTTGTACTTCTGGCCGATGAAATCCAATTCATTGTTCGCCAAAAACTGGTAGAAGATATCCGCCCCGACAAAGAACGAGCGCGGTACCACGACCTGCTCGAATATCTCTGGGGCATTATTCTGCAGGATTTTGTAAGCCAACAGCAAGCCGGCGGCTTTCCCGCCTACTTTACCTGTGCCAATACGGTTTTTAAGGATGTAGTTGAAGTCGGCGGTTGTAAACCACTGTTTGGCCACATTGATGAACGCCAGTTGGTCGCTGACCAGGCTTTTGAGCATCACTACCCGCAGTTCCTGCAGGTGATGTACCACTTCGGTACGCTGCTTTTCCGGCAGGTTTTCAAAACTCTCAGCCTGGTTCAAGACCATACTGAGCGGCGCCAGTTCGGGATTGAACCGGCGCTGCAGGTCGGCGACAACAGTACTATCGGTATGTTTTTCCAGCACTTCCTTGACAATGCCTTCCAATAGTTCAATCGGTAAATTGTAAGCAAAGTAGAAATCTGTCAGCGTGCGCCGCACCCGATGAAACCGCAGATTCCACTGGTCCGGGTCTTCATTCTTGGGTGTTATTCCCTCGCGCAGCTGTGACTCAACCGCTTTCTCTCGAATTTCATCTTCGAAGCGTTCCTGACTGATTATCCCGCGCCGGAAGAGTTCTTCTCGCATCCTGCGCCGGATCGGGGAAGCCATGATCGGGTACTGGGCGATCAGTAAAAAAATATTGAGAACTTTTGAAGTTTCAGGGGTCGGCGTCATTTTAACTTCTATATGAAAAGACTTGAGGCACAAGCAACAATCTACTGACCAGTAAACCGGCAATTATTAATTTCGATGAGAAGCTTTCCACACCAACATTCACTCGCAACGATTTCAGCTTCTACTACACCCAACCACGCAGTCTGACTGCCTCAGCCACACGATTGACTGCCACAAGGTAAGCCCCCAGACGGTTGTGCACACCATGTTGTTGGGCCATTTCCAGTACATTCCAAAACGCAGTCGTTATCTTAGCATCTAGCCGCTCATGAACTGCAGTTTCGTCCCAATAATAGTTATATGCATTCTGTACCATCTCGAAGTAAGAAACGGTTACACCGCCGGCATTACAGAGAAAGTCTGGTATATTAAATATCTTGTTTTCTTTGAAATAATGATCTGCTTCGGGCGTGCAGGGGCCATTGGCCCCTTCTGCTACAATTTTTACCCGCTCATGAATTCTTTGCACTGACTCACCATTAATCTGTCCTTCCAATGCAGCCGGGATAAGCACATCGGCCTCTTTAGCAATCCAGGCCTCACCATCTTCTTGGATGTAACCAACCTCGAACGCCTTTTTTTTGTCGACCGTACCATATTGATCAGTGATTGATTGCAAAAAGACAGGATCAACGCCATCTGGGTGACTATACGTGTATGCTGTCCGATCATCGTGGTCCCAACAGGATACGCAGGCAACTTTACCGCCCAAGAGTTCCACAAAGCCAATCGCAGCATACTGCGCCACATTCCCAAAACCCTGGATTGCCACGGAACACTTCTTTGCATCAATCTTTAGATATTTCATCGCCTCTCGGACAGTGAAAACAACACCAAACCCGGTTGCTTGTGTACGGCCTTTCGAACCACCAATTGCCAGTGGTTTGCCGGTAAAAGAACCCGGTGTAAATTCACCTTTGAGTTTGGAATATTCGTCCATCATCCAACTCATCATTAACGCTGTTGTGCCGACATCCGGAGCGGGGACATCTTGTCGAGGCCCAATATTTTGCCAAATCTGGTCAACCCACCCACGACATAAGCGTTCCTTCTCGGTAAGTGAAAGTGAGGCTGAATCAACGATCACCCCGCCTTTCCCCCCTCCCAGAGGGAGGTTGACCATAGCACATTTCCAGGTCATCCATGTAGCTAATGCTCGAACAGTGTCCAGAGTTTCATGTGGGTGGAAGCGAATCCCACCTTTACTGGGTCCGCATGCATCGTTATGCTGCACACGATACCCCTGAAAAACGCGCAGTGATCCATCATCCATTCTCACAGGGATAGTAAAACTGAATTCCCTTTTCGGCCATCTCAGGAGTTCATGCACAGCCGGGTCAAGCTGTAAATATTCCGCAGCCTCGTCAAGCTGTTTCTGCGCTACTTCAAATGGATTGAACTCCTTCGATGATTGAGATTTTGTATTCAAATCAGACTCCTCATAGGTGTAGACCGAATCAATATCCATTTACTTGGGTACAATTTCCTATTTTGAATGAAATGATCACATGGCATTTATTATCGCTTGGTATTTATCCCTCCCTTCAATATAAGACCGAAAATAGCCTCTATCCATACCATCATTGTACAACAAGATATAGAAAGCAGGAGCAGGGAGATGCCAGGGTAATCGCATCGAATTGATATTCAAATTAAATTGCCGGTTGAGGCTTGTTTTTCCTGTGTTAACGGCGTCCAATACCGTCCATCCTGTGCCAAATACCTTCCCCTCACCCCAATCATTGCACCGTTTGTCAGGACGAATTCCCCCTCTACCGGGCAGATCAACCTTCGAGACACTGCTCCGAGAAAACCAGCGCTGCGATGACATTATTGCGGCGCTGTTAATTTGTGATGAAGAAATATAAGTTTCTAAGGGAGTTCTGTTTTTCCCATCAGGAAGCGATCACACTCCCGCGCCGCACCGCGACCTTCGTTGATCGCCCAGACAACCAGACTCTGCCCGCGGCGCATATCACCGGCAGAGAAGACACCAGGAATACTGGTCGCGAAGCTACCATAATCCGCTTTGACGTTGGTCCGGGGGTCCCGTTCCACATCAAGCTGCCCGAATATCCTATCCTCCGGACCCAAGAAACCCATCGCCAGCAATACCAGCTGAGCCGGATAAACCTCTTCTGTCCCTGGGATCTCGTTGGGCGCCATGCGACCATTCTCTCCGGCTATCCATTCTACCCGAACTGTATGCAGCTCCCTGACATGCCCTTCCTCATCGCCTACGAAGCGTTTGGTCATAACAGCATACTCACGCGGATCATGGCCGTAAACAGCTGCATACTCTTCCTGCCCATAATCCACCCTGAAAATCCTGGGCCATTCAGGCCAGGGATTATCTGGCTGGCGTTTATCGGGCGGACGGTCAAGAATTTCAAGCTGCACTAGGCTCTTGCATCCATGACGCAGTGAAGTGGAAACACAGTCGGTTCCGGTGTCACCGCCACCGATCACGATCACATCCTTACCTTCAGCGGAAATGAATGGATAGCCGAACGAGCCTTCCAACTGCACATCCCCGTGCTCACGGTCCAGAAGCTGTTTGGTGTTACCGTGTAAAAATTCCATCGCAAAGTAGATCCCCTTCAACTCACAGCCTTCGACCGGCAGGTCACGCGGCTTGGTCGCACCGCCGCAAAGAACGACGGCATCGAATTCTGACAGCAATTTTTCGGTCGGATAGTTTCTCCCGACTTCGGTATTCCGGACAAACTTGATGCCTTCAGCTGCCATCAGGTCCAAACGACGCTTGATAATGCTCTTGTCCAGCTTCATGTTGGGAATTCCATAGGTCAGCAAGCCGCCAAAACGATCTGCCCGTTCGATAACAGTAACCGAATGCCCGACCTTGTTCAACTGGTCGGCACAGGCCAGTCCAGCCGGCCCAGAACCGACAATAGCAACCCGCTTCCCCGTCCGGCTGGCTGGCGGCTGTGGAACAATCCAGCCTTCTTCGAAGCCGCGTTCGATAATAGCCAATTCTATGTTTTTGATCGTAACCGGAGGCTCGCTGATCCCCAATGTACAGGAACCTTCGCAGGGAGCAGGACATACACGTCCAGTAAATTCGGGAAAATTGTTAGTCTTCAACAAACGATCCAACGCCTGACGCCAGAGCCCTTTATAGACCAGATCATTCCACTCAGGGATCAGATTATTGATGGGACAACCCGAGACGGCGCCATTGAGTAGTTTCCCGGTATGACAGAAAGGGATACCACAGTCCATGCAGCGGGCGCCCTGGGTTTGCAGCTTTTCTTCCGGGAAGTGTTCGTGGAACTCCTGCCAGTCCTTTATACGTTCACGGGGATCACGATCCGGCGGCAGCTCACGTTGATATTCCATAAATCCAGTTGGTTTCGCCATCGTCTTCTCCTGTTAATTACCACTAACACGACTCAGGTCGTTTTTGTTCCATTCGAAGGCTGCCATTACCGCTTCTTCGCCGCTCATACCATTTTCTTCCATTTCCTTGAAAGCCTGCAGCGTGCGTTTGTAATCCCTGGGCATGATTTTCACAAACCTGGGCAGCATTGCATACCAATCTGCAAGTACTTTCCGGGCGACTGTGCTTCCGGTGTAATCTGCATGACGCTGGATCATGGCCTTGACCTCCTCAATTTCATCGACGTCATCAAGATCCTGCAGCTCGACCATCTCTTTATTGCAGTGATAGAAGAAGTCCCCTTTTACATCCAGTACGTAAGCGATACCGCCAGACATCCCGGCTGCAAAGTTGCGCCCGGTTTCACCGAGCACAACCACCCGCCCTCCGGTCATATACTCACAACCATGGTCGCCTACACCTTCTGCCACCGCCTGGATACCACTGTTGCGCACACAGAAACGCTCCCCGGCAATCCCGCGGATGTAGGCTTCTCCACTGGTGGCACCGTAAAAAGCCACATTCCCAATAATGATGTTTTCTTCCGGCACAAAAGTCGACTCCACTGGAGGATAGACAATGATCTTGCCTCCCGAAAGTCCCTTGCCAATATAATCGTTGGCGTCCCCTTCCAGCAACAGGGTCATTCCCGTCGGGATAAAGGCGCCAAAACTCTGACCTGCCGAACCCTGGAAATGCAGTCGGATGGTATCTTCCGGCAGACCTCCGGAACCGCAGCGCCTGGTAACCTCACTTCCCAGCATGGTTCCGACCACCCGGTGGATATTTCGGATCGGCAGTTTTTCTGAAACGGCTGCACCCTTCTCAAGAGCAGGTTTACACAGATCGAGCAGGACCACCTGGTCCAGTGTTTTCTCCACTCCGTGATCCTGTTTCACCTGGCAGTAGACGCCTGATGCTTCTGCGTCTGGACGGTAGAGTATTTGGGTAAAATCCAGTCCTTTGGCCTTCCAATGGTCAATCGCCGGGTTCATCTCAAGCTTGTCCGAGCGCCCGACCATCTCATTGATCGAACGAAAGCCAAGCAGAGACATCAATTCTCGCATTTCTTCTGCAATGAAGCGCATCAGGTTGACCACATTCTCCGGTTTACCAGCAAACTTCTTGCGCAGTTCCGGGTTCTGGGTAGCCACCCCGACCGGACAGGTGTCCTGGTGGCAGACACGCATCATGACACAACCCAACGCCACCAGCGGTCCGGTTGCAAACCCGTACTCTTCTGCACCAAGCAGCGCCGCAATGACAACATCGCGGCCGGTCTTCAATTGGCCGTCAGTTTCAACTACGATACGATCACGCAGTTCATTCAGGACCAGGGTCTGGTGCGTCTCGGCCAGGCCCAATTCCCACGGTAAACCGGCATGTTTGATACTGCTGACCGGCGAAGCCCCGGTGCCGCCGTCATAACCGCTGATCAATACCACATCGGCATGCCCTTTGGCCACTCCTGCGGCGATCGTACCGACGCCTACGGCCGATACCAGTTTGACATTGATCCGGGCATCCTGATTGGCATTCTTCAAGTCAAAGATCAGTTCGGCCAGGTCTTCAATTGAATAAATATCATGATGCGGAGGCGGAGAAATCAACCCAACACCCGGTGTCGAATGCCTGACCTTTGCAATCCAGGGGTACACTTTGCGTCCCGGAAGCTGTCCACCTTCCCCCGGCTTGGCTCCCTGAGCCATCTTGATCTGCAGTTCTTCTGCATTGACCAGGTATTCACTGGTTACACCAAATCGGCCCGAGGCAACCTGCTTGATGGCGCTTTTCTTCGAATCACCACTGTCCATCGGGATGTAACGGGCTGGGTCTTCCCCACCCTCACCGGTATTGCTCTTCCCCCCCAGGCGGTTCATGGCAATCGCCAGGGCTTCATGCGCTTCCTGGCTGATCGAACCATAACTCATCGCTCCGGTCTTGAAACGACGGACAATCGAGTCGACTGATTCAACCTCGTCCAGAGGGATCGCCTTCTGGGCAAACTTGAATTTGAATAAACCGCGCAATGTGCCCAGCTTGTGCGATTGATCATTCACCAGTTGGGCGTATTCCTTGTAAGCATCATAACTGTCTGTACGGCAGGCCTGCTGCAGCCTGTAGATGGTTTCAGGCCCCAACAGGTGATGCTCACCTTCCTGGCGCCACTGATACTCACCACCGATCAGCAGTTCATATCCATTAACGAGACGGTCTGGGAAAGCCTGCTTGTGACGCATTTCTGCTTCTCTGGCGATCATTTCCAGATCGATACCACCGATGCGCGAAGGCGTCATGGCAAAATACTTATCAATGACACTCTGGTGAATACCCACCGCTTCGAAGATCTGTGCACCGTTGTAACTCTGGACCGTTGAGATACCCATCTTGGACATGGTCTTTACAACGCCTTTGATGGCAGCCTTGACGTAATTCTCATGCGCTTTTTCATGATCGATATCACCAAGTACACCTTCTTCAATCATTAAATCCAGGCTTTCATATGCCAGGTAAGGATTAATGACCGTGGCGCCATACCCGATCAATGCTGCAAAATGATGTACCTCCCGCGGTTCACCGCTTTCCAACACCATGCCAATTTGAGTCCGGGTTCCCTGATCCACCAGATGATGATGCAAGCCAGATACAGCCAATAAAGCCGGGATTGGGGCATGATATTTATCGACATTACGATCTGTCAGGATCAGCAAATTAATGCCGCGGGCAATCGCCGCGTCTGCCTCCGCATAGAGTTCTTCCATGGCCTGTTCGAGACCTTTCTTGCCCGAACCGGCTTTGAATAAGATCGGCAAATCTTTGGTAATGAAACCCGCAATTTTGGAATGGCGCACTTTTGCAAGTTCTTCGTTGGTCAGGATCGGATAGTCCAGACGGATCTGGTGGCAGCTGTAAGGCGAGGGATGCAGCAGGCTGCTCTCGGCCCCGACCATGACCTCTGTCGCCGTCACCAATTCTTCACGAATGGCATCAATCGGAGGATTGGTAACCTGCGCAAAAAGCTGTTTGTAATAGTTGTAAAGCAGTTTGGGTTTATCTGAAAGGACTGCCAGCGGCACATCGTTGCCCATCGAACCAACCGGTTCGATGGCGTTCTGCGCCATTGGGCCAATTAGTAACCTCAGATCCTCGTCGGTATACCCGAACGCCCTCTGTCGCAAATGCACCGAGTCACGATCAGTCTGTGGTACTTGTTCAGGCTGGGGAGCAGGCAAATCGAACAGATTGACCTGGTATTTATTTAACCAGTCGCGGTATGGATGTTCTGCCGCCATCTTATGCTTGATCTCTTCATCGCTGATGATACGCTTTTCATTGGTGTCTACCAACAACATACGGCCGGGCTCCAGACGCCCTTTGCGAGTCACGTTCTCCGGCGGGATATCCAATACACCCACTTCTGAGGCCAGGATCAGTTGATCATCCGATGTCACATAATACCGTGAAGGACGCAGGCCATTGCGGTCCAGTACTGCCCCAGCCAAAAAACCGTCAGAAAAACAGATCGCTGCCGGCCCGTCCCAGGGTTCCATCAAGTTGGCATGGAACTCATAGAAAGCGCGCTTTTCATCATCCATAGTTTCATGGTGCGACCAGGGTTCCGGGATCATCATCATCATGACATGCGGCAGGGAACGTCCGGCCAGCGTCAGGAACTCAAGACAATTGTCGAACATGGCCGAATCACTGCCATCCGGTTGGATGATCGGTAAAACCTTTTTGATATCACTGCCAAAAAGGTCTGAATGGAACATCTTCTCCTGTGCCCGCAGCCAGTTGACATTCCCCCGCAGTGTATTGACCTCACCGTTATGGATGATATAACGATAGGGATGCGCCCGTTCCCAGCTCGGGAAAGTATTGGTGCTGAAGCGAGAGTGGATCAACGCCAGGGCGCTTTCAATGTCAGGATCAGATAGATCAGAGAAATACCCCTGCAGTTGGTCGGTCACAAACATGCCTTTATAAACCAGTGTCTTGTAAGAAAGACTGGCGATATAAAAAAACTCACCGCCTTCCAGGCTGCCGCCATAGCGAATCTCGTTTTCAGCCCGTTTGCGAATTACATACAGTTTTCGCTCGAAGGCCATATCATCTGTGATAGCCGGATTACGGGCGATGAAAACCATCCTGATCTTAGGTTCGCCTCGTTTAGCGGTCTCACCCAGGTCTTCATTGTGAGAGGGTACAGAGCGCCAGCCAATAACCCGCTGCTCCTCAGCAGCTACAATTTGCTCGAAATGAACTTCACAAGCCCGCCGGTGGGTCTTGTTTGGCGGAAGAAAAATCATGCCAACCCCATACTGGCCAAATTCCGGTAGATCAATACCTTTTGCAGAAGTTACTTTCTCGAGGAATTTGTGCGGCGTCTGGATCAAAACACCCGCGCCGTCACCAGTATTGGGTTCGGCGCCTCTGGCCCCTCGGTGGGTCAGGTTTGAAAGGACAGTCAGGGATTGACGGATCAGTTTGTTATTTTTCTCACCATTAATATTAACTACCATACCGACCCCGCAGGCATCATGCTCGAAACGGGGATCGTAAAGTCCCTGTTTTGAAGGATAACCAGATCGCGGTAGAACTGATTCATGAAACTTCTTCATAGGTACCTCCTGTCCAGATAACAATAAAAATAGATAAAGAATAGCAAAAACAAAAGAAAGTGTAGCGATTATACAATCAATGAAACCTGACTCTCTTTAATGAACGCAATATTTACACAATATTTACCCCGGGCAGATCTGGCGCCATCCGTTATAATCTCACCATGGGAACCCTATACCTGGTCGCGACCCCGATCGGAAACCTGGAAGATATCTCACCACGTGCCATCCGTACTTTGAAGGAATCCATCCTGGTTGCGGCTGAAGACACCCGTGTTACCAGAAAACTACTCAGCCATTTCGATATTCATACCAGTTTGACCAGTTATTACGAACATAACAAACTGGACAAACTGGATTTGATCCTCGAAAGCCTTGCCCAGGGGGATGTCGCTCTGGTCTCAGATGCCGGGACCCCTGCAATTAACGACCCGGGTTATGAACTAGTGCGGGCCGCACTCTCTGCCGGTTACAACGTCCGTCCGGTTCCCGGTCCTTCTGCGCCCGTCGCAGCCCTATCCGCTTCGGGCCTGCCGACCGATACATTTCTGTATCTCGGTTACCTGCCGCGCAAGTCTTCCGAACGCCGGTTGCTGCTGGAAAGCATTGCCAATCAGTCTCACACCCTGATCTTCCTGGAAACGCCCCACCGGCTGCTGACCGCCCTGGATGACCTGCAGTCCACCCTCGGGGACCGCCAGATGTCAGCCGCGCGGGAATTGACCAAACTGCATGAAGAGATATTCCGCGGCACCATCACCCAAACAAAAGAATATTTCACCAGCAAGGCGCCGCGTGGGGAATTTACCCTGGTGGTGGCTGGGATTCAAAAGCGAGAAACCAAGAACTGGACCAGGGATGAACTGCTTGCAGCAATCCGATCAAGCCTGGAAGCCGGGGAAGCTCCCAGCCAGCTAGCCGGCCGCCTGAGCAAGGAAAGCGGCTGGAAACGACGCGAGATCTACCAACTTATCCAGAAACTAAAATCTTAAATCTAATCTACAATCAAGAAATTCTCTATTGACCTGACACTTTGCCAACTCATTCGCCTGGGGATTAATCCCCAGGCGAACAGCAAAAGCCGACTAAAGACAGCAAAAAGCAGTCCGCTTTCGCGGGCTTGATTTCTTAGCCGGATGCTTGAATCCCCGGTAGGGACGGTAAAAAAGCATTTTCAGTGTCACGAACCAAAACTATCAGGCGGCTAAAAATTTCTTGACCCCCCAATAACTAATCCCCAATTATCAATCCCTAATCTCTACTAACACAATCATACAACGCCACATCAACCTTCATGATATGGTTCACAATCCAGGCCTGCAGTTCATCGTATGTCTTTTGAACCAACTCTAGGTTCATGTCAGTATGCTGCCACTGGTAATAGAATTGCCCGAATACTTCCCTGAAATAGGCGTGGTCCTTCTTGTTCTCCCTGGCAGTCGGACAGTTATATTTCTCCATATACTTTTCTTCCTGCTCAAAATGCCAGAGCGCATAGAATTGCAAGAAATCAAGCACCGCACCGGCTGCTTCCCGGCTGCCGGCTTTCCCCATGGCGGCCAGTACATCGGAAAACTCATTGAACTTTTCGATCAGCAGCTTATGCTGTTTATCGATTTCAGGTAAGCCGGTAGTCATGGATTCATCCCAGCTAATCATCCGAGTTCCTCCGTCGCTCAAACTGTCCATTGCAAAATCACAGTATTATTATCACATAAAATCCGATGCAGGCCAAATAAGAGAACTGCGTGGGTGTCTGTAAATCCGGGGGCGAGTGATAAATAGACTCTCAGCCGTCATCAAATCTGCCATTCATTTACTCCGCCCGTAAAGGTGACAGGCATTCAGGGCTGACCTTGTTCAAGCAAATACCCGCCTGGGTATACCGATCCTTGAGCCGTCTACAGCCACATTCTTCCATCCCGCTGCCGATCTCCCAACTCCCGGATTAAGTCCTTTGTCTTCCGGCCACAAATCGCCCCGAAAGAAACGAGAAATGCCGGCGGAGTGAATAAAAA
>JAFGMV010000076.1 GCA_016927315.1 Anaerolineales bacterium
AAAGCCGCAGACAAAGAGAAAGAAAATCTGGAAAGGCTTCGGGAAGAATTATTGAAATACGTTGACCAGATCGACCATCAGCTGGAAGAACACTATCAGACCATTCAACAATTTATCGAAACCTTGATCTCACAAAAGGATATTAAAAAAGCAACCCAGGATAACTTACAGGGTTTTTCTCAGGAAACCATTGAAGTATTAAATTCAATGTTACACCAGGCATCCGAGAACAAGGATGAGGAACGCCTGGCCAGGTTGAAACAGATTGTATTGGTTTTACAAGAAGCCATGCAGCCCCCTGAAGAAGTTGCCCTAATCGAGCAATTCCTGGATGCACCAGATGAGGCTGCCATGGAAAAAATGGTTGAGGAACAGGCAGATAAGATCAACCAAAGTTTTATGGAAATACTGGGAAGACTGGTCACCCAGATTGAATCCCAGAAACAACCAGAAGAAGCTGCTGAAGAAGATAAAGCCACAGCTGAACGGTTACAAGTTCTTTACAAAGCTGCATTAACAATATCGATGAAAAAGAATATATAGAACCAAAGCCGGACCCTGATGAAGGTCCGGCTTTTTATCCTTACCTGTCTATAAATTAGTGTTTTCGCAGGGTATTCAATTTCAAGCGCATCCCATTTTCTCGACTGTGTCAGGCTGCCGGGTTATCCAAACGAACCCCATGACCCCGGATTGTATCAACATATTGGTGAGCAGGATCTATTGATGCCAGCCGGTCACGCAAACGCCTGATTAGCGCATCCAGGGCCTGGTCACTGACGCCCGGCGCTTCGTCCTCCCCCCAAACAGCGACAACCACATCCGGCCGGCTGACTACCTGCCCCAGGTTCTCATAAAGCACCCACAACAATCGAAATTGTTGTGCTGATAATGGAGGTATAACCAATTGCTGGTTAATCCAGACCCGGCGGGCACTCAAATCTATCATTAACCGGCCCTGTATGCTGACATCTTCTGTAAGCGGCATGGTAGCATCTGAAGTGAGGAACATAAATTGCTGGGCCAGAGCAATTTGCAAAAGATCACCATCCTGCAGCACAATTTGGGTGGTCAGCTCATCACTATTGCAATAAGTACCATTCTTGCTGCCCATATCTTCCAGAATGATACCTTCCTTGGTCGGGGTCAGGCGTGCGTGATAGCGGGATACTTTCCGGCTGGGAATAACCAAATCACAATTGGGTTCCCTGCCAATGACCAAAGTCTGGCTGATTGCCCAGCGTTGTCCCTTGAGCGGACCATCTTGAGCTACTAATAACGGGTATTCTTGTTCAGATATGTCTGTCATTTCATCCTTGAAGAACTAGACAAAATACGCGTTCTCTCTTATAGTAGTGTCTGCTATATAATATTAGCAGAAAAAAACAAATCTGTGCAGCTTTCACGCCGAATGATATTTTTGCACACTTTATAAAGGGTAAAACCAACGGAGTTGAGATGCCCATCCCGTTAAAAAACGGGGAGCTTCTGCGTCACCGTTACCAGGTCAAGGAAAGAATCGGCCATGGCGGTTCCGGAAACATCTACCTGGCTGAAGACCAGCGACTGCAGGGACGCCTATGCGCGCTCAAGGAAGTCGAATATGACCAGAATCTCCCCAAGAAAATTATCATGGAAGCACGCCAGCAGTTTCTGCGTGAGGCGACTATTTTGGCGCGGCTTGATCATCCCAATCTCCCAAAGGTATCCGACTTCTTCTCACGTGATATAAGAGATTATCTGGTTATGGATTTTGTCCCCGGAAAGGATTTGCGCCAGGTCATGATGGAGGCCAGACAGCAAAAATCCTTTCTCAAAGAGGTTGATGTGCTCGGCTGGGCAAACCAGCTGGCAAATGCCCTGACCTATTTACATACCCAGACCCCCCCCATTATCCACCGCGATATTAAACCCAGCAACTTAAAACTAACCCCCAATGGTCTCTTGAAGTTGGTAGATTTCGGGTTGGTAAAAGTCATGGCCCCGGATGAAGTAACGATCACGATCGTACATGGACAGGGCACTGCGCTTTACACCCCATTGGAACAATATGGTGGAGACGACTCACACACCGATCTCAGAAGTGATATTTATGCATTCGGTGCAACCATTTACCATATGCTTACAAATCAATCCCCCGTCGATGCTCGCCGCCGGTTCCTTGATCCCCTGAGCCTGACATCTCCCAGTGAAATCAACCCGGAAATCAGCCCGCGCACCGAACGCGCCATTTTGAAAGCTATGTCATTACACCCAGACGAACGTCCTGAATCTGTTGAAGAGTTTCGCCAGATGCTTTTAGGGCGCCGGGAAGTGGTGGACAGGCCAATCACCGGGAACCTCCCCCAGAAACCGGTTGCCAGCTGGGAATGGCTGACGCGCCCACCCGAAACCTTCCTGGCCTGGCTTGCAGCCGCGTTGACTTTTGTCAGTCTGGTTGCTACGCTGACGCACTAACCTTGCGTGCCCACCACCAGGCGATCAAAACCCCGCAAAGCTCTCCCGCGATGGTGATCAACACTACGCCGAAAAGCCCGCTTTCCTTCAACCAGTGAGCCCCTCCGGGCAGCCCCAACACCAGGTAATTATACGCGAAGAGGCCTCCCAGCAAAGAACACAACCCCCAGCGGATACCCCAGCGCGGAGAATAAATCACTGCCCCGGCCCGATAAGCAATCCAGCATCCCCCCAGAAGAAACAGAAAATTAATCAACCAGCTGCTCACACGTGGATAGCCATCGGGTGTGACAAAACCATTTCCACGGGGTTGAATTGTTGGCTCAGGCATCGGAATCTCTACCGTAGCAGTTGGCATTGGGGGTATAACCGTTACTGCCGCGCCTTCATCCGAAGATACATCCAGTTGTAAGATCTCAGACAAGACTGCCGGTTCACTGGATGCACGGATTTCTATCAATCCACCGCTTTCCAATCGGAAACCAGCGCTTGCAATTCCATCTTTCGTAAAGGCATCGACCTGCTGCAATATCCCACCTCCCTCACTCGTTAACGTTTGTGAAAAGCGCACAACCGTTCTGTCTGGGACTGGATTCCCATTATGATCAAGAATCACTCCTGTTCGAATTGCTATTGTGTCTCCGGCGCGGAACAACGGTACAGGCGTAGGCTCTAATGTAGCCGCTTCGGTTGAGGTAGGCGTTGTTATACCGGATCCATTATCCAGAGATAAAGTGATTACTTGTTCAGGATCCGGGGAGGTGATCGAAATCAGGTCATAACCAATTCCTGATATTGATACCGGGGAGGCGCCTGTTGGGATTAATTCCCGGTAGAGCAAGCGAGCAGCAATATCAATGAAAGCCTCCTCCCTGCTATACAATCCATAATATGCGGTCATCTTGGAAATATCGGTCGAATCAAAGTAATACGGTGCGCCAAATGAAAACACGATGACATTTTTATTGCGTAAGAGATCCTGCCGTTCGGAAAAGAACCTGCGGATCAATTGTGGTTGACCTTGAGTGGATTCGACAAGTGAAATGATCACCCAATCAGATTCAACCAGATCGTCCCTCAGGTATGCAACATCAGAAGTATTGTCAATTAATGCCTTCAACTCAGCAAACGAATAAGATACCAGATGGTTTTCATACACCTGCCCACCAGCAGCCGGACCATACAACCGAAGGATAGCCTGTTGCATTGCATCAAAAGCCAGTGTTTGTTTTTGAGGGCAGGAACTGCACTGGGCTATCGTACTGGTATCCGTAATAAAAACAATATATTCACCCTGCTTTGGAGGAGAAGGCAGCACGGTATCCAGGTCCTGTAACTCAGGACTGATCAGAGTAACGGCCTGGTGAGCAATATCAAAAAGCGCCTGTACAGAATCCTGATCTCCAGAAGATAGTGGCGGTAAGGAAAGTACCCTTGCACTGCGGAATTCTCCATATAATTTATATTTGGCGCTCATAACCCGCAACGCAGCCGCATCAACCCGCTGGGCGAAGGCCGTATCTTCACGGTATTTTTGAGAAAAGAACTCAAGGATGCTGATGGTAGTAACAAATGTATCTGAGGTATCACTGGAGGTAATATTGCCAAGATACAAAAGGTCGTTACCAGCCAGCAAAGCATCTCTTGCCACCAATCTTGCATTAAAGGCGCCCCCACCGGGCGCATATAGTTCCCTCACAGCCTGCCTTCCGAGATCATCGCTGACGAGTAACCCGCCATTATCATGCCAGGTAGAAAATTGGGGCAGCGCCAGGATGGCTTCAAGTGCGGCCGGGTCGAGACTTATTGGCTTGGTGGTTGCCCGGATGTTCCCTTGAAAACCCTGATAACGAATGTGTGAAACCAACAACCCGTCAACAACTTCGGCTTCGCTGCCGGTATCTTCAGTTACAGTAAAGAAGGGGGCTAATTCTATTTGTTTCAGCTGCTCAAGTGACTTACGCACAGTTGCAACTTCATCTTCCGGTAAACGGTCTGAACTTCCCCAACCCGGGAAATGCTTTGCAATAACAGCAATCCGTCCATTGCTGCCGTTATGCATCCCGCTGACGTAAGCCTGCCCCATTTCCCCTGCCCAGAATGGATCTCCACCGAACACTCTGGTGCCTAAATCTCCTGTGCCCTTCAGGCCTGGCTGTTCCAATACATCCAGGGATGGCCCGAAATACAGGTTGAACCCCATTGAAGCCAGTTCCTGCCCCAGGACGGCGGCAGCGGCATTGGCCAGTTCCGGTTCCCACGTAGCACCAATCGCCATTTGGCTTGGTAACGGTGTCAGGCCTGAAAACAACTGGTCCTGTGGATAACCGCCTCCATTTTGTGAGATACCGACAAATAATGGAGAATAGGGTGAATCACTTACTGAACTCATATCTGACTTGACTTGCTGCAGGTCAGTGATCAGACGCCTGGCTTCCTGGACAGTATCAGGGGAGGCCACAAAATTGTCATTGCCTGCCAACAATACCACCCCACCAATATGGTAATTGACAATCAGATTAAAGATCTGCGAATCCGGGCCAGCATCCGTTCCTTTGAAAGTAACCAGAAAAAGTTGCCCCACTCTTTCTTCGGGGGTCATCTGGCTGAAAGCAGCCTCCACGATTGGGTCGATTGTCACGCCTGATTGTGCCTGGACAACAGTCATGGGATTCAGCGCCGCGCTGAACATCCCCATAACTATGGACAAAACAACAATCCAAGAAAACAATCCTTTGAAACGCATTACTACTCCCTGCAAGATATAACCCTGGTCAACAATCGTCACAAGTATCTTGTTTTAATTTCTCTATCGAACAAATCCGCAAATCATGTCATTGCGAGCGTTTTTTGCAAAGCAATCCCCTGTTTTTTTATCTGTATCTACCAGGACATTGCTTCGATTGGAAGAACACCGCTCTCGCAATGACAGTTGCACAGTATAGAAGTTTTATTAATATACCAACACCTGATACTTTTTCAGTAAGATAAAAACCTGCCGCTCTTCGTCAAAAACGGAGTGCGGCGAGCAAGACAACGAATTTCGTTGGTATATCGAGCTACTCCTTGCTCCTCAGGTTGCTTGTTGCAAAACCTGACGGGCTAACTTCGGATCGTCCGTGATGATACCATCGACGCCCATCACCTGCAAGCGGCGAATCTCGTCAGGCCTATTTACGGTCCAGACATTCACAAGCCTTTTCAAGCGATGCACACGGACAACCTGCGGGTGTGTTATATCTGCGAAATTAGGATGCAAGGCTTCATAATCACCAAGCATAAATCCAAAAGAACGTCCCCACATTCCCGGGAATCCCTGGTAGGCTAACAAAGCTCTCGGCGCCTGTGGTAACAGACGAGATGCCTTTTTCAAGTTATGTGGGAAGAAAGAAGATAGCAATACGGACTTTTCCAGGTTATGCCGCTTGATCAACTTCATAACCTTCTCCACAAGCATATCAAACGGACTGGCATAATTGGTCAACTCAACATTAATAATTAACTTCTTCCCAACCGCTTCAAAGACCTGATCAAGTGTTGGTATTCTTTCTCCGCGATATTCTTGAGAGAAATGGCTTCCTGCATCGAATCTCTGCAGGTCACACAGTTTTAATTGATTAACCCGCCCGCGTGCATCGGTTGTACGCATTACATCCTGGTCATGGATTACAACAACGTGCTCGTCAGCGGTCAACTTGGCATCAAGTTCTATCCCGTCAGCAGCTTGTTCCAGTGCAAGTTCAAAAGCCGCAATCGTATTCTCAGGAGCATGCGCCGAGGCGCCGCGATGTGCATAAATAACTGGAACTGTTCCCTTTACAAGCATTGCCATCGATATTCAAGCCCAAATCAACCAACCAATAATTCTTTATAATTCAACAAAATAAGCATGCGCTGCCTGGTCAAGCATCTCTTTGGTCATTTGTGGCTGAATGGAAAGATAATTGGCAATATCGATGATCTGGTCACACAGGTCACGTGGATGTGAAGCCCGCAATTTACGATTGTGCTTGATATACCATTCCTGCAAGAGGTAGGCCAGACCCTGATCATTAAACGGTATATTTTTACCCTGGGCAACCCTCCTGAAAATCTCACGATACTCATCATATGAAGGATCGCCAATCTCGACCTTATGACGCAGTCGACGCAGAAAGGCTTCATCAACCAGGTCTTTGGGAGGCAGATTGGTCGAGAACACAACCAGTACATCAAAAGGAACTTCAATCTTCTGGCCGGTGTGCATGGTCAGATAATCGACCCGGTTCTCTAAAGGCACAATCCAGCGATTCAAAAGGTCGCGCGGACGTACTTGCTGGCGTCCAAAATCATCGATCAATAAAATCCCGCCATTGGCTTTCACCTGGAAAGGCGCCTCATAGTATTTATGCACATCGTTGAAAACCAGATCCAGTCCCTCCAGGGTCAGTTCACCACCAACCACGATAAAGGGACGTCGGATTTTCACCCAGCGGGTATCACGACGCGTATTGGTGGTACGCAGCTGGTTGGTGCCTCCCCCAGATGATTTACCCGAGTCATCGGAAGCAAGGCTGTGGCTGACTTCATCATAAAGTTTTACAACCATCCCGTCCAGATATAGTGCATATGGAATATACATATCCTGGCTTTGGATCAGGTTCCCAAAAGCGCGCGCAACACTGGTCTTGCCATTGCCGGGAGGGCCATACATAAAAATGGAAGTTCCTGAATTCAATGCCGGACCCAGGCTTTGAAATGTCCCCTCTGAGATCACCAATTGTGACAGGAGCTGGCGCATGGTCCGGGCGGTGACAGTCATGCGATCACTTTTTTGTTTACGGATTGAATCGTTATAGACTTCTATGGGGACCGGAGCCGGACCAGCATATTGGCTGCGATCCAAAGCTTCACGCGCTCGCTCCATACCGGCTGAGGTAATCGCATAGGTGTATCCCCCCTCTCCCAGTCCCCCCTGAGATGATTTTACTTCGAGCAACTTCTCTCGCTTCAGGGCATCCAATATCTGGTCAACAACGCCGGCCAGAGGTAAAGCAAGTTCTTCTGCTATCCTGAATCCTGATAAAAAACCACGAAAATACAATATCTTTAATGCTAGATCCTGCAACCAGAGCGAAGACAGACCGGTATCTTCCAGGCTGCTGAGCGGCGTTGGAATAAAGCTGTCTCCACCAGGAGCAGTAGCAGGTCGCATTGGTGTGGCCATAACCACCTCCCATATTAAGCTGGAATCCAAATAAAAAAAATATCCAAAAATCTATTACGATTATAGCATGTCGAATTACTAAGATCATCAACAGCTTTGTTATGGTTTATAATCGGTATACTATGAAACTGTCTGTAATTATTCCTGTTTACAACGAAATTAACAATATTAAGACGATCTTGCAACGAGTTCAGGAGGTTAACCTGGCCTGGGAGATCCTGCTGGTCGATGATGGTTCTACGGATGGCACACGGGATATCCTTAAAGAAATGGAAGGCCGGAATAACAGTCGTGTCATTCTTCATGAAAAGAACCAGGGGAAAGGAGCCGCTGTCCGTACCGGTATGCAGGCCGCCCGCGGTGATATCCTTCTCATCCAGGATGCCGACCTTGAATACGACCCGCGCGACTATCCCATTTTATTGAAACCGATTGAAGAGGGCATTGCAGACGTCGTTTTTGGTTCCCGATTCCTGGGTGGACCTCGCCGTGTCACGATGTACTGGCATATGGTAGCCAATAAACTGCTGACACTGATAACAAATATCCTCTACGACACCATCTTGAGCGATATGGAAACCGGATATAAGGTCTTTCGCAGGGAAGTGATCGAGGGCATGAAGATCCGCTCAAACAGTTTCAATTTTGAGCCGGAATTTACCGCCAAGATACTTAAACGGAATTACCGCATCTATGAGGTGCCCATTTCCTTTAACCCGCGAGATTATTCCGAAGGCAAAAAGATCAAGCTGAAAGATGCCTTTGAAGCCGTGTGGGCGTTGGTTAAATACCGCTTCGTAAACTAAAAGAGCGTGCAGTTCACTCACGAACTGCACGCTCTTCTTTTATCCCTATTCCTGCTGGTTTATATAGACCACATACTCATATACCTGTTCACCGGCCTGGTATTCCTTACTGCCATCATTGATTGCCTGGTCAAATGTGATTGTGGTACTCAGGTGATGTTCCCCGACCGGCCAATCTGTCAAGACCAAATACTGGACCCGGCAAGACATCCCCCCCGTTTCGTAATCCAATTCTACAAACTGGTCCGAACTGATTTCATCGCCGGCTAACATGTACTCTTGATGGATATGCTCCAGGTTCTGCACCAATGTTTCGGCATCAGCCGCGCACCATCCCCAAACCCAGGCCAATGGCTCACTTTCATTCAAGGGTATGGTGTAAACAAAAGCACGGTCCATCTCGGCTAATTCTTGATCCGTATAACTCTCTCTGGCCGCCTCCTCTAGCTGACGCAAACTGCCGTTTGCAACCATGTTCTCTGATTCTTCCGGACCAACCAGAGCAGGCGGCCCGGACGGTTCAACCCCTTCACCCTGCGGCTTCAGGATAACCTCAATTGCGGTATTCAGGACTTCATCGTCATCGGATAAGACAAAGACCTCGTCGATCGCGACTCGAATATCTGGCTCAACTCCCTTTCCCTCTAAGAAAATACTTCCATCGGGAAGGGTAAACCGTCCGGTTGGGATTTGCAGGGTAATTCCATCCGGCAGTTCAAACTGCCCGCGTGCAACTTCTGCCTCGACACCTGCCGATGGATACTGACCGACCACGATCATCCCCGGTACCTGGCTGAAACCATAGGCTTCGATTTCACAGGCACTGGCACAGGCCTGGTCGACCAGTAGTACCTTTTTGCTGAATTGATATTGGTCCGGATACGGTTCAACAGTTTCTCGTATGCCGTTGGGTTCGAATTCACCGGTCATATCGCTGAAATATTCAAGCTGCCCCATTTCAATGACCTCGTCCGTCAGGAAGCCGGCCAAGCCGAGTGGATTGCCCCCGGAGTTTTTCCGCATATCAATAATGATGCCTTCCAATTCATTGGCCTCAAAGGTTTTCAAGGCTCTTTCAAAAAGACGGATGATCAGATTAAGATCATCGTAGTTCGAGTTGATACGCACATATCCAATGCCCTCCTCCAGGATTTCGAATTCGACCGGCAGTGCATTCTCGTCATAGCCAAGATAGATCGAAGTCAGGTTAAAGCTGTCGAATTCAGCGATGGCAACCAGGTCCGCTGTGATCGATCCTTCCTCCGGATTGGTAAAAGCGACCGCCGCCTGTTCCCCAACCCGGGTACGCAGCAAATATCGAACCTGCTGGTAACGCCGGGAGTAGTCCGTCGAGAAGGGCGCCGACCAGGGCTCGACTTCACTGACAGCCTCTCCGATTGGCCGGCCATCCCAGGCCGTCACTTCTGCACCGACCTGCATGCCAGCCTGTTCGGCAGGCGAGCCAGCCGCCACGTAGGTTACCAGGAAGCGCCCATCGTCCAGTTCACGCATAACGAACCCATAACCGCCCCCGATTTCCTCACGAAACATTTCCGTACCGATGTCACTGCTTGAGCCAACATGGCCATCCTTGAATGCCCAGGTAAAATCCCGAACAGCCAGATAGAATGCCAGGGGATCATTTTCTTTTTCAGCCTGATCAACCTGCGGCTTCAGGTTCGCATATAAACGATCCCACTCCGGCGCTTTCTCTGCAACGCCATTGAAGGCGTATTCCTTACGCACAATTTCAAACATACGGTCAAATGCCTCTGAATAAGAAAGATCACTAAAATCCTTTACCGTCACATCGGTCGGCTCAAACAATTCCAGGGTGGGGGCGGCTCCCTGGCTGACCGTGAATGGCTCATGGTCAAGATTGATGATGGAATACCCCATCGGCAATACGCCTACCGGATCATCCACTGTGAACAACAGGCCATCTGCACCAAATCCAGTCGGGAATTCCTGCTCTGCATCCGGAGCCCAGACCACAAGACTGCCTCCGATCACCTCGTCTTCATTTTCAGTGTCTGTTTTTATCGAAGCCAGGTAGGTCGGCCATCCTCGCGAAGGATCATAGGAATCAGAATAAGGACCGCCAACCAGATTCGGCCAATAAGCCACACAGAAGACCTTCAACCCGGTGTCCTTCTGTTTATCATTGTCAACGTCGTTGAGTTCACCTTCCGGATAGAGCGGTAAAGATAACGCATAACTTCCCCCACTCGCTTCCAGATCGACTTCCATATATCCCAGAACCTGTGAATCGACCGGGATTTCCCATTCAAGGTCCCGGGTTACAAAACCATGCATATCCACCAGCGCAACAGCATGCTCTACAATATAGGTTGCGATTACAAAATCATTGGATACCGTAAATGAACCAGTAATCTTATAAGGTTGTTCGGCGCCGGCAGCAGGTGAGGCTGCCAATGGTTGGTCCAAGAAAGACGGGGCCCAACCACAGGCCAGCGTGAGCACGAGTACAACAAAACAAATACCCCATCTCAGTATACGAATTTTCATTTTATGCTCCTGTCGGACTTGATCGCTCTTATTTACCCATTTCTGAAAGAATTCTATTAATGATACTACCAAACAATCCCAACTTATCTCGGGAGTATTGTTTCGCCCGTCACGTTTGCCAGAAAGGGAGTATAAAGAAAAAATCGGGACATGCTGTTCATGTCCCGATCAGCCCTTTTTAAAGGAAAATTCTATGCTGTACAGCTGTCATTGCGAGGGGGTGTTCTTCCACTTAAAGCAATCTCCTGGTAAATACAGAAACAATTTTGCATAAAAAACAGGGGCCTGCTTCGCGAAAAACGTTCGCAACAACATGATTTGCAGGTTTGTACGGTAGAAAAAGGAAAATAGCGCTTCTTATATCCTTTCAGTGTCTTCGATACGTTTTCCAAAAAGCGCATAAAAAGCCCGGGCAACCGTCACAATCAAAAGCGTTGCCGACGCGACCACTCCAACCACAATGACAACCAGGTGCCAGTCTCTCAGCCGGGACACAAGTTCCCCTCGCTTCGGAAGGCGGATGCGTCCACGCAGACCCTGAACAAAGTCGTTCGACGGAGTAACCGGTTTTAGTGTGCCAGCCAGTCGCGTTTCCAAAGAATCGAGGTAATCCATTATTCCCCTATCATTCGTTTTTTTAGGCATGGTTATACTCTCCCTTCTATCCTTCCGCCTGATATGCAACAATCCCGATCGTTCCGGGACCCAGGTTTGCGGCGATAGAAGTCGACAGGTCCAGTGTGATAAGTTCCTTTACATTGAATATTTGCCTGACCCTTTCGGTCATCGACAGACCCGCTTCCGGATCTCGGGCATGGACAACCGCGATATTGACCTGTTTATCTCCAAAGCGTTCCATGACCATTTCCATAACACGTTCCAGCGATGCTTTTCTGGTCCGCACTTTCCCCACAACCTGCAAGGCGCCATCATGTAAGATCGCGATCGGTTTGACATTTAGCAATGAAGCCAGGGCGGCCTGCAGGGCTCTTACACGGCCGCTCATATGGGCATATTCCAACGTATCCAGAGTCAGGACAATATTTACACTCTTGCGAATGGTATCCATTCTTTCGAGTACCTTTTCAAGACCAGCGCCCGCCCGGTCGAGCAAACGAGCCTCCCTGCACATCATTCCCAGGGCCGCCGAACCGCTGGCCGAGTCGAAGGGGATCACATTAATGTTCCCGGCCAATTCCCTGGCGGCTGCTACTGCAGAATCAAATGTGCCCGAGAGTTTGCTGGTTATATGCATCGATAGGATCGTATCCCCGATATTGGCGATCCGTTCGTATACTTCCCGAAACTGGTGTGGGGTTGGTTGTGATGTTTGGGGGATCTTCCCGGTTTCATCCACAATCCGGTAAAAATCCTCGATCCCGAGATCGATGTTCTGCAAATATGTCTGCTCACCAATATGGATATTTACGGGCACAATGTCGATTTCATATTCTTCAGCCCAACTGTCTGGCATATCTGCCGTGCTGTCCGTAACAATTTTTAACATCCCTATACTCCTACTCCTTCATCAGGCTGTTCACCAACCTGGTCCCGCAGGGCAAGTAATGTCCGGTGGTACAGGCTTTTGACAGCGCCTTCACTGCGCCCCATAATCTGTCCGATTTCAGCATTTGACATGTTCTCAACAAATTTAAGGATCAGCAAATGCTGGCGTTCGGGCGGCAGGCGCCGGATCAGGCGCAGGAGCGCTTCCTGCTCTTCGGAACGAACCAGGGACGTTTCCGGATGATCACCTTTGGACGGCAGTACCGGTAAGTCAGTGATCGGAATTTCCTGCCTGCGGCTGCGGTCTCGATGCCAGTTCGCAACCAGGTTATGTGCGATCCGATAAAGCCAGGCCGAGAAAGGAACCCCCCGGTCCGTGTAATTCTTGATGTGGTTCATCGCCCGCTGGAAAACCCTGGCTGTCAAATCCTCAGCATCGTGCTGGTTTCCGGTCCGGTAATAAACATAGTTGTAAATGCGGTCAATATAGCGAGCGTAGAGTTGGCCAAAAGCATCCACATCACCCTGTGAAGCAAGGCCTAAAATATCCGTTTCGTTGAATTCGTCCAGTCGTCCAGGCACTATTATTTACCCTACCGGCGGTGGGATTTTAAAGAAAATAACACCACCGGATTTGAAGAGTTTCATCATTTTTCGTTCCACAGTGAGTATAACACCAAAGCACTGGCCCTTAAACCCAGGCAATATCTCACCGAAGTCCGATCCTGAACACGCAGGACTGTTCCAACCGCTGCCCGGGTGCTCCGAAAAAGCTGTCTGCCTCCAGGCAGTTTTCCTGTATTCATCCTGCACTAAACCCTTTGGCCTCCATCCTGAAACCCGGCTGTCTTTGCCCTGGATAGATCTCTCCCGGTCCGGCTCGCATAGCCGCTGTCGCCTCGGAACCGCAGTGCAGCCTCCCGACAATGCAGCCGCTTATCCCGGAGAAAAAATGTTAAGTAAAATTACGACTGGTATAATGAGTGTTTATGAAATTTTAAGCTATGCTACCGTTTATTCTTGGAACAAACGTGCTATAATTGGCTGGAACACACCAGGAGTACTATGTCATCAGATAAAATCAGAGTGGTTGGCGCAAGGGTGCACAACCTGAAAAACATCACCGTAGAAATTCCCCGCGATAAACTTGTTGTGATCACCGGTTTATCCGGTTCCGGCAAATCCTCTCTGGCCTTCGACACGATCTTTGCCGAAGGTCAGCGCCGGTATGTCGAGTCGCTGTCTTCCTATGCACGCCAGTTTATCGGTCAGATGGACAAGCCCGATGTGGATTACATCGAAGGCCTGTCCCCGGCAGTGTCGATCGACCAGAAATCCACTTCTCACAACCCGCGTTCTACGGTTGGGACCGTCACCGAAGCCTATGACTATTTACGCCTGTTATTCGCCCGGGCTGGCATCCCCCACTGCCCGGTTTGCGGCAAAGAAGTCGCCAGACAAAGCGCGGAAGAAATCGTCAATGCCATCGATGCGCTGCCCGATGGAACCCGCCTGCTGGTGCTCTCACCTCTGGTGCGCGGCCGCAAAGGCACCTACCAGGCCATTTTCGAAGAAATCCGCAAAGCCGGTTTCGTCCGCGCACGCGTGGATGGAGAAGTGTACAGCCTGGATGATGAGATCACCCTGGACCGTTACAAACAGCATACCATTGAGGCTGTTGTCGACCGGCTGGTAATTCAACACACTGGAGATGAAGAAGAGCGCAAGGCCGCCCTGACGCGCTTGACCGATTCTGTAGAAACTGCGCTTAAATTTGGCGATGGATACGTCACCATTAACCTGGTCGACAGTGATGCAGCGGACCTTCATTTCTCCGAAAACCTGGCCTGCGCCGAGCACGGGAATACAGTCCCTGAGATCGAACCACGTACCTTTTCGTTCAATACCCCGCATGGCGCCTGCCCCGACTGCCAGGGATTGGGTTCCCGGCTGGAGATTGACCCGGATAAACTCATCCCCAACAAGGAGCGTTCGCTCAACGACGGCGCGATTATCAGCTCCGAATGGAGCGGCCCGCGAGAAGAAGGCGGCTATTACTGGCAGTCCCTGGAAGCCGCCGCCCGCCAGCACAAGATTGACCTGCATGCACCGGTCAATTCCCTGGGCGCCAGGCAGCTGGAAATTATCCTGTACGGCACTCGCGGTAAAGAGGTGGAAATGCAGTACCGCAACAGCAGCGGCGATGAGTTCACCTTCCGGCGCGCCTTTGAAGGTGTGATCAACAATCTTGAACGGCGTTTTCGTGAGACCAGTTCAGAATACATGCGCTCACGCATCAGCGAATTCATGTCCGACCGTCCCTGCCCATCCTGTGATGGTGAGCGTCTCAACAAAGCCGCCCTGGCGGTAACAATTGCCGGCGCCAATATTGTCAGTGTTACAAAATGGCCGGTCGTCCAGACCCTGGAATGGATCGACAGCCTGGCCTCGGAACAAACCCCGCTCACCCCCAGGCAGCAGAAAATCGCCGAAAGGGTACTGAAAGAGATTCGCTCCCGGCTAAGTTTCCTGGTGGATGTAGGCCTTGATTACCTGACCCTCAACCGTTCAGCCGGAACGCTCTCCGGCGGGGAAGCCCAACGCATTCGCCTGGCGACCCAGATCGGATCTCGCCTGGTCGGCGTCTTGTATGTGCTCGACGAGCCTTCCATTGGGCTACACCCGCGTGATAATGACCGCCTGTTGAAAACCCTGCGGGGGCTGCGCGACCTGGGGAATACGGTTCTTGTGGTCGAACATGATGATGAGACCATTCGCACTGCTGACTGGATCGTCGACCTGGGTCCGGCTGCTGGTGAACATGGCGGCAAAATCGTCGCCGAAGGGACACCGGAACAGATCCTGGCCCACAAGAGTTCCCTCACCGGCGCCTATCTATCAGGCCGGAAACAAGTCCCGGTCCCCAAAAAGCGGCGTAAAGGCAACGGCAAACACCTGACTCTGGTTGGGGCACGCGCAAACAATCTCAAAGACCTGACGGTTGAGATTCCTTTAGGGAAACTGGTCTGCATCACCGGCGTTTCCGGGTCAGGGAAATCCACCTTGATGACGGATGTGCTCTACAATGCATTGGCTTCCAGGCTGATGGGTTCGCACACCACACCCGGCGAACATGATCAGATCGAAGGGATTCAACATCTCGACAAGATCATCAACATCGACCAGTCCCCAATCGGGCGCACACCGCGCTCAAATCCCGGCACGTATACCAGCCTGTTCGACGAGATCAGGAAATTGTTCTCCGAACTCCCGGAAAGCAAGGTGCGTGGTTACAAACCGGGCCGCTTCTCTTTCAACGTCCACGGGGGACGCTGCGAAGCCTGCCAGGGACAGGGAGAACTGCGTATCGAAATGCAGTTCCTGCCTGATGTGTATGTTCCCTGTGATGTCTGTCATGGCAGCCGGTTCAACCGGGAAACCTTACAGGTCCGGTTCAAGGGTCACAACATCGCAGATGTCCTGCAAATGACGGTCGATCATGCATTGGAAATTTTCCAGGCCTTCCCGAAAATGACCAATAAACTGGAATTGCTGCAAGAAGTTGGACTGGGGTACATACGCATTGGCCAACCAGCCCCGACGCTCTCGGGCGGGGAAGCACAGCGTGTCAAACTGGCCAAGGAACTTTCCAAACGAGCCACCGGCCGGACATTGTATGTTCTCGACGAACCCTCCGTAGGCTTGCATGCCGCCGACGTACACAAACTGATTGATGTGCTGCAGCGCCTGGTGGATGCCGGGAACAGTGTCCTGATCATTGAACATAACCCAGACATTGTCAAAACCGCCGACTGGATCATTGATCTGGGCCCGGAGGGAGGGGACCGGGGCGGCCAATTGGTCGCCGAAGGTCCACCTGAAAAGATCTGTGAGAACAAAAATTCCTTTACCGGGCAGTTTCTCAAAGCATACCTTCAACACCAGAAAACCTGAACACATCTATACAATACGCCCAAATCCCGCTCTTTTTTCGAAACCCGGTTCCTCGCTTAATACCTTAAGTTCAGGTAGAATAGGAACGCGCCGGGTGGGTTTCCCATTAGCGGTCCCTTTTGACAAAGGAACAAAAAACGTATGAACAAAAAAATACCCACAACTTCTGTGCTCAAGTCATACCGAAAACGCCAGAACCGCACACCATTTATCATCTGGGGCCTGGCTGCGTTTCTGGGTCTATCAGGATTGATCATCCTGATCCTTTCGCTTACCAGTTCAGGCGGGCCCAAATTTACATTGTTCACCACCAAAACCCCTACGCCCACAATAACTTTCACACCTACAAATACATCTACCCCCACCAACACCCCGACGATCACCCCAACCCCCACCGCAACCTTCACGACGACGCCAGATGCGCCCTTTGAATACACAATTCAAGAAGGCGATAATTTATACGCCATTGCAGAGCGATACAACCTTGGCGATAACGGGATCAATTTGATCCTGAGTATCAATCCCCAGCTTGATCCGGCAACCATTTATGTGGGACAGGTAATCCTGGTTCCCAACCCGGGGATGGAACTCCCTACTACAACACCAATCCCGCCGGATCTGCCGCGCGGAACTGAAATCCAGTACACGGTCCAACCCGGCGACACCCTGGCAGGCATCGCCGCTCAATTTAACAGCACGGCGGATGAAATTATGGCCAAAAATGAACTGGAAGACGCCAACGCGATCTTCGTTGGGCAAAGATTAATCGTTCCGGTCAACCTGGTCACCGCGACCGCCACCCGCCCAGCGACCAGTACCCCCGTCACTGCCAGGCCGACCGATTTCATCGAACTGCCGACATTGACGCCCTCTCCCTAGACAAACCACGGTATCTCAAGTAAAATACTCAGCCGTGCAATTGGATGTATCGTTTATTTTTGGAGGAAGACCCTTGGCAAATATTAAGTCTCAACTGAAGCGCAACCGGCAAAATGAAAAACGCCGTCTTCGCAATCGTATTTTTATTGGATCCGCGCGCAAAGCCGTCCAGAGCGCAAAACAGGCGCTTGATACCGAAAATAAGGAAGAAGCCCGGACCGCGACCCTGCTGGCGATCAGCCGTCTGGATAAAGCCGCAAGTAAAGGTGTTATCCATAAGAACAACGCTTCCCGCCGTAAAGGCCGTTTGATGAAGCGTCTGGCTGTGTTGGAAAAATAGCGATCCCGTCATTTCATAAATGAATGAAATAGTAAAAGCGGGAGCATCCCATTAAGGAGCTCCTGCTTTTGTATGTTAATCCATTATGACTGCAGTGGTATAATGCCCTCCATTATTTAATAATCACAGGTCAGGCAAAAGATGTTTGGAAGCGAACAACAAGCCATCACAGACAAGATCAACGCTTTTTTTAGTGAAAACGATATCCCACTGGTCGAATTGAAATGGACCCCGGTCCCTTTCAGTGGTGAATGGGGCGTTTCAACTTCTTTTTTCCAGACCGCCGCAAATGAAGCCCGTTCCGGTATAGGGAGAGGTCCGGTCCCGGCGCGGGCTCAGGAAATCGCGGAACAGGCAAAAACCTGGCTTGAAGCACACCCGGTAATTGGCATCCACCATCTTGAGGCGGTCAAGGGCTACCTGAACCTGTATTTTTCCACACCTGAATATACATGCAATGTCGTCAATACGGTTCTGTCACAGGGCAAGGACTTCGGGAAAGGCGCTCCGCAAGGTGAGCGTGTGATGGTTGAATTTGCACAGCCCAATACACACCACTCTTTCCATATCGGGCATTACCGCAACGCCATCCTGGGCGAGTCCCTTTCCCGCCTGGTTGAGTTCGCCGGTTTTGACACCATCCGGGCTTCTTATCCCGGGGATATCGGACTGGGCGTGATCACCGTGCTATGGATTTATGATAAATTCTACCGGGGCCAGGAACCGGCCGATGTTCATGAACGCGGCCAGTGGCTGCTGAAACTTTATGTCGAGGCGACCAACCTGCTGACGGAAAAAGAGAACGAAACCCCGCAAGAGACCTTACAGCGTGAGTCCTATGATGCCGAACGCCGTGACATGTACCGGAAATGGGACGCCGGCGATCCGGAAATTCGACGGCTGTGGGAAGAGACCCGCGCGTGGAGTCTGGAAGAACTGCGGGTAATCCTGGCGATGCTGGAGATTGATATTGACGTCTGGTTCTTTGAGAGCGAAGTTGACGAACCTTCCAAAACCATCGTCACAGAACTGATCGAGAGAGGGATCGCCACAGACGAACGGCCTGAAGGTGGGGCAGTGATCGTCAAGATCGACGAGAAGCTGGGCTTGAAAAAAGACAAGTATCGCACGGCAGTCATCCTGCGCTCTGACGGCACCTCACTCTACCTGACCAAAGACCTGGCGCTTGCCGAGGAGAAGTTCAACAAATACCACGTTGATCGTTCTATCTATGTCGTAGACAACCGCCAGAGTCTTCATTTCCAACAGGCTTTCAAGATTCTTGAATTGTGGGGCTTTGAACAGGCTGAAAAATGTTTCCACCTGGCATACGGCTTCGTCAGCCTGCCCGAAGGCGCTATGTCTGCCCGGCGCGGGCGGTTGGTGCTGTTCAAGGATGTCGCCGATCAAGCCATCCAGCGTGTCCTGGATTTTGAATCAGAAAAAACAAGCGACCTGTCCGAACACCAGCGCCTGGAAACAGCCAGCCAGATCGGCCTGGGTGCGATGGCCTACGCCATGCTCTCGGTGGACAACAACAAGGATATTGTCTTCGAAATGGATGAAGCCCTCAGCTTTGACGGGCACACCGGCCCCTACATTCAGAATGCGCATGTACGGGCGGCTTCCATTTTGAAAAAAGCCGGTACCAGACCGGAGTCTGCGGCTTACAACCATAGACTGGACAGCCATGAAGTACAGTTGATCGACCTGATCTCGCGCTTCCCGGATACCGTCCAGCAGGCCGCCCAGGAATACCGCCCCTTGATTATGGCTGCGTATGCCTATGATCTGGCAAATACATTCCACTCTTTCTATCATGCTGTACCTGTATTGAAAACCGAAGATGAGACCGTGCGCCAGGCGCGCCTGCGCCTGGTGATGGCCGCCAAACAGGTACTTGCCAATGCCTTGGCGCTTTTGGGCATCACAGCCCCAGAAGTGATGTGACGCAGCAGTTATTCTGCTGCGAAAATCAGAAGTAGTACTCTGTCGTTCTGAGTTCCTGACAGGAGTAAAGCATCTCCCTTAAAGCGCGGGAGAGGCTTCGCTGTCCCGTGTTTCAAACCGGCGGCTCATAGTGAAAGGAGTTCTACCTTTCTGGAATACATCTTTCAGTCAAGGAGTACTGTATGTCAACAATTCGCACGATCATTATGGGGGCCGCAGGCCGCGACTTCCACAACTTTAACGTTTTCTTTCGCGGGAACCCGGACTATGAAGTCGTGGCCTTTACCGCCACACAGATCCCAGATATCGCAGGACGCCTCTATCCAGCAGCCCTGGCTGGTTCCCAATATCCAAAAGGCATCCCGATCCATGCCGAAGAAGATCTCCCCGCATTGATCAAGAAACACAACATCCAGCAGGTCATTTTTGCCTACTCGGATGTGCCACACGATTATGTGATGCACAAGGCCAGTCTGGTCAATGCCATTGGCGCCGACTTCCGCCTGATGGGAAAGACGGCCACCCAATTAAAGTCAAGCAAGCCGGTGGTCTCTGTTTGTGCGGTTCGGACCGGGTCAGGCAAAAGCCAGACCACCCGGCGAGTTTCATTGATCCTGCGCAAGATGGGCTTTAAGATCGCCGCTATCCGTCACCCCATGCCGTATGGCGACCTGGTCAGACAGGAAGTCCAGCGCTTTGCCAGCTACGACGACCTGGACAAACACCAGTGCACCATTGAAGAACGCGAGGAATACGAACCCCACATCGATAACGGCGTGATCGTATATGCAGGCGTGGATTATGAAAAGATCCTGCGCCAGGCCGAACAAGAAGTCGATATCATCCTGTGGGACGGTGGGAACAACGATTTCTCCTTCTACGTCTCAGACCTGAAGATCGTCGTGGCCGACCCGCACCGGCCCGGCCACGAAAGCAGCTATTACCCGGGTGAGACCAATGTCCGTGACGCGGATGTCTTCGTGATCAACAAGGTCGACACTGCCGATGCCGAGAACGTGATTGCCTTACGCGAATCCCTGCGAAGGCTAAACCCCAATGCTCAGGTGATCGAAGGCGCTTCCCCACTGTTTGTAGATGATCCGGCCTCTATCCAGGGGAAACGCGTACTGGTGATCGAAGACGGCCCGACTCTGACGCACGGAGAAATGGCCTACGGCGCCGGGTATGTGGCAGCCCGCCGCTTTGGCGCGGCTGAGATCGTCGATCCAAGACCCTACGCGGTAAAGTCGATCGCTGCCACTTATGCCAAATATCCAGAAACCGGGCCGATCCTGCCGGCCATGGGCTACGGTAAAAAGCAGATGAAAGACCTGGAAGCAACTATCCGCAAGGCGGATGTCGACCTGGTCATCATCGGCACCCCCATCGACCTGACCCGCATCATCAAGATCAATAAGCCCTCCCAGCGGGTGCGCTATGAACTGCAGGAGATCGGCCAGCCGACGCTGGAAGAGATCCTGCAGCAGAAGTTCAGAAAGTAAGTTGTGAGGCTTGGCTCACCAGGAATCAGGTCATAGGGAGCCAGGCGAAATATTTGCCTGGCTCTTTTCTCGCCCCCCCGAAGGTCTGGTTTGCATTGACTGGCTTGCATGCGGACAGGACCGGACTCACGAGTCCACCATCGGAAAGGGTAACCAATACCACCTTGCTGGGTTATAGCAAAAGTGTTTATGACTGTACAAACGAAGAAAGGATATACAATGACTGCGCTTGCCCCCACCCTCTCAACCCGCTGCTTCCCGCGCACCGCTTCCGGGCTGCGCGACTTATTTCTGATCATTGCCGGTGTACTGTTGGTGGCCGCCCTTTCACAGGTCCGCCTCCCCCTGCCGTTTACACCGGTCCCGATCACCGGACAGACCCTGGGCGTCCTGCTGGTCGGGGCTGCGTTGGGGTCCCGCCGCGGGCTGGCCTCGCTGGGCCTGTACCTGCTGCTGGGCGCCGCTGGCCTGCCCTTCTTCGCCGGCGGTCAGGGCGGACTGTCCTACCTGGCCGGTCCCACCCTGGGTTACCTGCTGGGCTTCGCGGCCGCCAGCTGGGCCATCGGGCGTCTGGCTGAACGCGGCCTGGAGCGCAGCCTGCGCACCTCACTGCTGCCATTCCTGGTCGGAACAGTGATCATCTATATTTTTGGCGCCGGATGGCTGGCGCTCAACCTCGGTTTTCCGGAGGCCATTCTTCTGGGAGTGGTCCCCTTCCTGGCCGGCGACATGATCAAGATCATCCTGGCAGGATTGGTACTGCCGGCGGCCTGGAAACTGGCGAATCACAGAGTGCTGCGAAAATATCTGAACTGAAATTCTGGTTTTTGATGGTGTTCGATTGGATCCAAGTTTAGTTTCTTATGCAAGAAGCAGTCGTCTCGATTTCCTGTTATGACTCAGGTGACAGTCACAGTAGAAGCGGCTGTCACCTTTTCGTCTTTATTTACCGTACAGCTTTTCAAGTCACTCAAGCTCAAAACAGAACAGAGCGCTTTGAAAGACCCGGGTAATATAACAGGCCTGATCAAGACTGGCATAAATACCACGCTCTCCACCGGTTCTGGCTCGATATTCTTTCGCATGTTCTTCTGACCAGAAGAACATCGATTTCCGTCAGAAACCATCGATGATGCTGAGATCTTCCAACTTACGGACATCTAGATCGGGGGCATAGACCAGCGGCTCAGCTTGTTCCTGCAATACCCGGTAATTCAATTGACTATCGATCTCAAGTGTCAGAGGTTCACCACAATGCCCGCACTGCGTCTGGATCGTGAACGACAGTTCTTTTTCCCGAAGTTTCCCTTGCACGAAGGGTGTCGCAATCGCGTCGATCGCTCAAGCTGCGTAGACCTGCTCCCCGGTGCTAAAAGTTACGTGATGGGGCGTCTTGTCCACAGTCACCGGATTCGCCCAGGTGACAGCACCCTGTGGGCTGCGGAACAGGAAGGTCATATTCCGCTCGAGTTCATCCAATATTTCGACTACACGCTCCCGGCCCAGGCCCAGTTTGCAGCTGATCCATTCCGGGGTGAGCGCCTTCCCTTGGCCGGGCATTTCCCGGACTACCAGATTCCGAACCCGGTGAGAATCGGGATCCATAAAATCCAGATTCGCATCTGGCCTGACCACCCGCAGCCAGATTTGCGGCGGAATCGACAGGACGCAGCGACATAATCCCAATAACATTCGATTATCCATTATCTACCGCTCTTCTCGCCAGGAAATAGCTGTACGCATATACAAGAATAAAAGTATCCATTCAGTTGGTAAAAAGCCTGCTTTGACAAGTAACAAAGATGCTAAAAAAAGGCGATACTTGGCAGTAGGAAGATCAGAACTTTTGGC
>JAFGMV010000077.1 GCA_016927315.1 Anaerolineales bacterium
CTTGCATAAATATCTAAACTTGGATCCAATAAAGCACCTTCAAAAACCAGAATTTCAGTTCAGATATTTTCGCAGCACTCTGTAAGAGGAAAGGCGCCGCAAATGAAGACCGGAGGGCGTATGACATAAAAGCGCCCTCCGGTTTTCATTTTTCACTGGCCGGCTTTCTAGCCAGCCAGTTCTACAAAAACATATTTCGCAGCCACATGACCCAGCGTTACCGGATTTCCGGCAATTACCAGGCTAATGGTTTCATTAAAAGTTAATATCTCAGAGATGACCGCCTCCACGCCAGGCATTACCTTCTGCGCTTCGAAGAAATCCAACAGAGGTGCATTCTCTTCAGCCAGCTCATGGATTCGGCGAATGATCACCCTTTGCCCGACTGGCAGATCGACCAGGGAGACCCACCCTTCCACAGTATCCTCATTACCCGGCAGGGGATTTCCGTGAGGGCAGGTCTTCGGGTGACCAAGTTGTTCCATCAGGGCCGATTCGGCCATGGAAGAAATGGCATGTTCCAGGTTATGGGCTTCATCATGCAGTTTTGACCACGGCAGGGTCTTCATCATCATCCATTCCATCAGCATATGGCGCCGCATGACCACCCTGGCGGCATCCCAACCACGCTCGGTCAGGTGTGTCCCTTCCCTGGTCATTGTGATCAGGCCATCACGCGTCATCCGTTTGAGGGTATTGGTCACAGTCGGGGGAGTCACTTCCAACAGTTCAGCCAATTGGGCGCCAACAACCGGTTCGTTGTCGCGTTCCAAAACATAGATCAACGACAGGTAATCCTGTATCGTTACACTCAGGTTTGAAATATCGTTTTTGTTATCCAAATCAGTGACTTTCGCCTTACCCGCTGCCATGGTAGGGCAATCGCATTAGAAAAAAATTGCCCATCATAACGATGTCATTGCGAGTGAGCGTTCTTCAGCAAACGAAGCAATCTCCTGATTTCAGGATTTTTCCCATTTCACGCGCGATTGCTTCGGGCTGACGCCTTCGCAATGCCAGTTCACTCTTGTTTTTGACTGTTAATAATCCAAATGCAATGACCCTGGCTGCCATGTAGTTATTATATACTAATATTAAATATTAGTATATAATAACCAACAAGTTATACTGCTTCATTATAACATTCATCAAAGGAGACATCGCTATGTCTTTTCAGAACCTATTAATGTCAGAACTTTCTACCGGCGAACATGCGACTGTCCTGAATTTTAAAGGTGGAAGGGCAGTCAACAATCGCCTGACTTCCCTTGGTTTTACTCCCGGCGTCGAAATCAATATGATCCAGAACTACGGACATGGTCCCTTAATTGTTACTGTACGGGGTGCGCGCGTGGCGCTCGGACGCGGTGAAGCCCAGAAGATCGTTGTACAGCAGGGAAGTAAATGAATATTAAACACACCGATTCTCTTAAAAACGAGCTTCGGATCACTTCAAATGCTACGCCCCTGATCGCCCTGGCAGGCCAGCCCAATATGGGCAAGTCAACGATCTTCAACCTGCTGACTGGCTTGAACCAGCACGTTGGCAACTGGCCCGGGAAAACAGTGGAACGCCGAGAAGGTTCTTTCATGATGAACAATCGTGAATTTCACCTGGTCGATCTGCCCGGCGCCTACAGCCTGACCGCCAATTCACCGGAAGAAGTCATCGCGCGCGAGTTCATCCTGCGAGAACAACCGGACATCGTTATCGCCGTCGTCAGTGCGGCCAACCTTGAACGCAGCCTGTACCTGGTTGCCGAACTGGTCACCCTGGATGCCCCCATCATTGTTGCCCTCAATATGATGGATGTCGCCAGGCAGGAAGGCGTCCAGGTCGATATCGACATCCTGGCAGCCGCACTGGGCATACCGGTAATCCCCATGACCGCCTCCAAGGCGCTGGGAGTCCGGGAGATGCTCGAAATCGTTCAATCTGTTCTCGATGGTCAGTGTACGCTCCGGCCGCGCATACCAGAAATCCGTGAGGATCACCAGCAGGAGTTGAAAGCGATCGAAAACCTGATCCGGGAGCATACACCTGAACCTTACCCGGTCAACTGGATGGCAATGAAACTGCTCGAAGGGGATCTCGAGGTCACCGAAAGGATGAAGGCACTGCTGCCGCCCCAGACCTGGACAGCCGTCAATAGCATCCTGCTGGCTCATGAAGACGCTTTCCTGGCGGTGGCCTCCGGGCGCTACGAGTGGATCGGACGCATCGTCCGGGCAGCCGCTTCCCAACCTCACATCGGTCAGATCAGTCTGACAGAACGACTGGACCGCTGGGCAACCCACCCGGTCTGGGGGCTGTTTCTCCTGGCCGGGATCCTTGGCCTGATCTTCTGGCTGACCTTCACCATTGGCGCTCCCATCCAGGATTGGCTGGACAATACCATGATTGCCCCGCTCTCTGACCTTGCCAGCGGGCTCCTGGCCAGCACGCCCCTCTGGATACAGGGGATGATCGTGGATGGCATTATCGGTGGGGTCGGTTCCGTGATCACTTTCCTGCCGATCCTGGTGATCTTCTTCGCCACCTTCGCCCTGCTGGAAGACATGGGATATATGGCCCGGGCAGCCTATGTAATGGACAACCTGATGCACCTGATGGGACTGCATGGAAAGTCTTTTTTACCACTCTTCCTGGGATTCGGCTGCAACGTTCCCGCTATCATGGGCACGCGGGTGATCGATTCATGGCCAGCCCGCCTGCTGACGATCCTGATCGCGCCGCTGGTCCCCTGCACCGCCCGCATGATGGTCGTAGCGTTTATCGCACCGGCCTTCTTTGGCGCCAATGCTGTCTGGGTCTCATGGGGACTGATCCTGTTTACCCTGCTGATCCTGATCCTCAGCGGTATGCTGCTGAACCTGGTCATCTTCAAGGGAGAACGTTCGGCCTTTATCATGGAAATGCCGCTGTATCATATTCCCAATCCGCGCACGATCGGTTTACTGGTCTGGCAGCGTTCGATCTCTTTCGTCAAAAAGGCGGGGACAGCCATCCTGGCCATGTCGGTGCTGGTTTGGGTCCTGTCTTACCTGCCGGAAGGCCAGATCGACACCAGCTACCTGGCCCAATTCGGTAAATGGCTCGAACCGGTCGGACGCTGGCTGGGTTTCGATTGGCGGCTGACCGTCGCCCTGATCACCAGTTTCCCGGCCAAGGAAAACGCTATCGCCACCCTGGGCGTACTCTTCAACAGCGCTTCTGAAACCGGCCTGGCTGACACCCTGGCATCCACGTTCTCAACAGCAACGGCCCTCTCTTTCCTGGTGACAACCATGCTCTTCATCCCCTGTATGGCAACAGTGGCAGTGATGAAGCAGGAAACAAATTCCTGGAAATGGACGAGCGTAAGCCTGGTATTCCTGCTGGGGCTTTCAATCGCAGGCGGCAGCAGCACCTATCACCTGGCAACCTGGATCGGGTGGTAGCCATGCTTGAACAGCTTCTAAAAGAAATCCGCCGCGGCGGACCACTGGAGACAGGAAAACTGGCTGCCCGGCTGAATACCAGCCCGCAAATGGTGGCTGCCATGCTGGCCCACTTGCAGCAAACCGGGCATATTCAGTCTTACCAGGCCTGCGACAACCTGTGTGCCGGCTGCAGCCTGAAAAGCGAGTGCACTTCGTCGCCGGTTATACAGCTATGGCAAACAACAGGGAAACTACAAGAAAAAA
>JAFGMV010000078.1 GCA_016927315.1 Anaerolineales bacterium
AGCCCGATTCGAGGATAGTTATTTTATTCTTAACTGACTTGGAATATGTGGGGGTTAGGTTCTGCGCGAAGCGCATAGTTCAACTATTGCTTGTATAACGAAGTCACTTAATACCCTTATGGATTGCCAATGTCAAGAATTTGTAGATAAATATGACTTTCTTTTATAACGCAAAAAATCACTACCACTAAGATCGTATAAGTAAATTATACATGAAGAAAAAGAAAAATATTAAAAACTGGTTTTAAAAAAAAAGCCCAACTTGCGCAAAAAGTTGGGGCTAAAAGCTCCTCGTCCTGGACTCGAACCAGGAACCTAGCGGTTAACAGCCGCTCGCTCTGCCAATTGAGCTAACGAGGAAAGCGTTCGAGATTATACGCGTAAGCCCGGCATGTGTCAAGCCCCATCCCGAAATATTGTGTAAAAAGGGCGCCGCTGCGGCGGTTCCACGCGCTGCGCGGCCGGGAACTTGCACCCCGCCCTAACCGATCATCATCTTCGGAGTGAGCAGGTCGAGCAGTTCGCCCTGCAGGCTTTCCGGCAGGCCCAGGCGCACTTTCGCCAGGGTGCCTTTCTTGAAGCGCACCCTGCCCCCGCCGATCAACTGGCCGACCACGGTCGAAAACCCGGGTTCGTGCCCGACCAGCAGCAGGGACTCCAGGGCGGCATACTGGTCCACGATCTCGCTCAACCCCTGCAGGTCGAAGCCGTAAGCCAGCCGGTCATCAACCAACGGGCCTTGGTCCACCGTGACGAACCCGGCCACAATTTCGGCTGTCTGCAGGGCGCGCAGCTGCGGGCTGGTCAGCACCAGGTCGAAGTCCACCACCCCGGCCAGACGCCGGGCGATCAGTTCGATACGCAGACGGCCCTTCCCGGTCAGCGGCCGGTCAGCATCCGAACCGGACCACTCGAACCGGTCGGCGGCGATACCATGCCGGAGGAAATACAGGTCCATCCAGGCGCTCCTTAAAGTTCGGCAACCGCCAGGGCCAGCTTCCTGCGGAATCCGGAATCGTTGAAATCCTGCCAGGCGCCGGGGAAGGCAACGCTGAGATCATGCATGACGGTATGCAGCGCCGAGAGGTAGGTAAGCATCGGGGCGGGGCTGCGGCGTTCCGAAACCGGCAGATCATTCTGGGCCGCCTGCCAGTCATCCAGGAAAGAGCGCACCGCCAGCGCGGCCACATGGGCGTCATTGAGCTCCCCCAGGTGGTCCTGGACCTTTTTCAGGCCGGTCACCAGGTCTTTGGAGGTTTCGCCCAGCACGTCCGCAAAGAACTCCACCGCATAGCGCAGCCGTTTGAACCGCAGGCGCAGGTCATGCAGCTCCTCCAGGGAGAGGCTTTCCAGGCCCGGTCCAAAGGTGCGGGCATCGGCATACCGCTGGTACAACCAGACCGGGGCGCATTCACAGACCCTGAAGGGTGAATGCGCATCCGGCTTGCGGGCCCCGGCGCCCTCCTGCGCCAGGAATTGATCGAACCCGGCCTTGAAAACCTCAAACGACTCATCATCCAGGTATTCCAGCAAACGCTGCCGGGCAGCCGCCCAACGGCGCCTCCAGAACTCAAGCAGGGGTGCGGCCCCCTCCCGGCTGTCTTCGGGCAGTTCCCGGAGGTAGCGGCCGGCATTGTCCAGCATGACCTCCAGGTCCCGGACGGCGCCAAGCATCTTGCCGGCTGTGCGCAGCCCTTTCAAGTGCGCCCGGATGTCCTTTTTCCGGAAAACCCCCTCAAACAGGTCGAAGGCGGCCCGCATCCTGCGGGTGGCCACCCGCATATCGTGGACGGCTTCGATGTCATCCGCATCTGTGCGAACCCTTTTCTCATACTTCAGCAGCTGGGCAAACTGTCTGCGCAGGACCTTGCGGGCGGCTTCTGCAACCGCGTCGCCCGGGTTGACCTGCGTGGATAGTTTCGGTGAGGCATAGCCTCGGGCTTTTTTGATCTCCTTGACCGGGCGGCCGGTCTTGCGCCAGGTACGGGAGGCAGACCCGGCATCAGGCTGTTCGAAATCCAGGTGAAAGATCTCGAACCCCTGGCGTTCGAACTGCAGGCGCCAGTGGCGCGTCTGCGGCTGCGATAACCCCACCTGCCCGGCAACTTCCCTGGTCGAGAGCCCGTCATCATACAGCAGGATCACCTGCATACGCCGTTTCAGGGCGGCATCTTCTGTTTTGGGGACCAGCTTCTGCAGCCGGTTCCTGTCTGCCTGAGAGAGAAAAATACCCGCCATGCGTACCCTCCTATCCAACCCTGTTCATCGAACCGGGGCGGTGCTCCATCAACCACTCCTGCACATCCAGCCGGGCTTCTTTCCCGTCCCGGCTGACCCGGGAATAGGTCCCGTTGGGCCTGAGCACCCGGGTGCGGAGGGTATCCTTCAGATACGCGTCCAGGACGTTATCGCGCAGGTAGCGCACATGGGCCGCATTCTCGAGCGGGAACAACACCTCCACCCGCCTGTCCAGGTTGCGCGGCATCATATCCGCACTGCCCAGGTACATTTCATCACTGCCGTCGTTATAGAAATAGTAGATGCGGCTGTGCTCCAGGTAACGCCCGACCACACTGCGCACGGTAATGTTGTCGCTGATCCCCTTGATGCCCGGCCTGAGACAGCAAATGCCGCGTACCAACAAGTCGATCTTCACACCGGCCCGGGAAGCCCGGTAAAGTAACTGGCTCATCCTGATATCAGCCAGGGAATTGAATTTAAAGATCAGGTGTGCACCACGCCCCTTGCGGGCATGCGTGATCTCACGCTCGATCAACTGCTCCAGCTTCTGGCGCAGGTTAACCGGGGCGACCAGCAGCTTCTGGTAATCTTCCTTGGTCGAGTAACCGGTCAGATAATTGAACAGGTCCGTGGCGTCGGTGCCGATCTGCTCGTCGCAGGTGAAGATCCCCATATCCTCATAAGCCCTGGTGGTGACCGCATTGTAGTTGCCCGTCGCCAGGTGCATATAACGGCGGATGCCGTCGCCTTCCCTGCGAATGACCAGGGCAACCTTGGAGTGGGTCTTCAACCCCAGCAGCCCGTAGACGACATGCACCCCGGCCTGCTCAAGGGTGCGGGCCCATTCGATATTGCTGGCTTCGTCGAAGCGGGCCTTCAACTCCACCAGCACGGCCACCTGCTTGCCGCGCTCCGAAGCCTCCAGCAGGGCGCCCACCACAGGCGAGTTCTGCCCCACCCGGTAGAGAGTCTGCTTGATCGCCAGTACCTGCGGATCGCGCGCCGCCGCATTCAGGAAATCGATGACCGGCTCGAAAGAATCATAGGGATGGTGCAGGAAGATGTTCTGCTCCCGGATGCGGTCGAAGAAATCACCGGCGATCTGGATATCTTTGAAAATGATCGGAACCCTGGGTTTGTAGAGCGGGAACTTGAGATCATGCCGCTCGACGCTGCTGTACAACTGCGAAAGACTGCTCAGCCCCAGCGGACTCCTGAGGACGAACAGGTCATTCTGGCCGATCTCCAGATTCTCCAGCAGCAGCTGGCGAATGTACGACGGCATGCTGTCCAGGATGGCCACCTGGACCACCGAGCCGAAGCGCCGCTTGCGAATGCTCTGCTGCATGCTCTCCAGCAGGTCTTCGGCTTCCAATTCCTGGATCTCGACATCCGCATCCCGGATGATGCGGAAGGGATGGATTTCGACCACCTCCATCCCCGGGAACATTGCTCCCAGGTTGGCAGTGATGACCTGTTCCAGCCAGACAAAATAATGATGGTAGGGGACTGTTCCGTCCCGCCGTACCCCGCCGGAAGAGTGCTTGACAGGGACGAGGTTCGGAAGTGTGCTGGGGACCTTGACGCGTGCAAAGCGTTCGTTTCCCTTCGGATCACGGATCACGACCGCCAGGTTGAGGCTCAGGTTGGAAATGTGAGGGAAAGGATGCCCGGGGTCGAAGGCCAGCGGGGTCAGCACCGGGTACACAACCCGGTGAAAGTATTCATCCGCCCGCCTCCTCTGGGCCGAACTCAGTTTCTCGTAATCGATCAAATGGATGCCCGTCTTCCCCAGAGCCGGCAGCAGCTTTTTATACACCAAGTCCAGGGCCAGGTCGAACAACTCCATTGAGGTCTTCCTGATCTCTGCCAGCGCTTCCGCCGGGGTGCGCCCATCCGGAGAAATCTCCAAGTAACGGGCCTCGACCTGCTTGGCGATCCCCGAAACCCGCACCATAAAGAACTCGTCCATGTTTGAACCGAAGATGGAAATAAAACGCACCCGTTCCAGAAGCGGATTTGTATCGTCCTGGGCTTCTTCCAACACCCGACGCTGGAATTCAAGCAGGCTCAGCTCCCGGTTGAGATAGAGATCGGGATCATCCAGTTGTTCAAGGTTGGTATTGTTCCGGGTTTTCTCTGCAGCCATTTACGACCATTCTTCTGAAAGGTACCCTTTATTGTAGCAGATTTGTATTAAGGACCAATGAACAAAATGGCTTCTTTCCCATTTCCCCCTCTTCGAACACCCGGGCCGACACGCCCAACAAACAGCCGAAATACGGCGCTCCCGAGGCCTTGCAGACCTGCCGGGAAAATATCCCAGGGTTTCAGCATACCGGCCGGTTAAATGGGTCCTGCGGTTTTCCTGTTGTGCAACTGTCGTTTAATCAAAAAAAGGATGAAGATTATAGGATCACCCAGGTAACCAGATAAAAACCCAGTACCGCCCCCCAGAGCCAGGTATCGATGCGGTCGAGAAAACCGCCATGCCCCGGAAGAAAAGAACCGGAATCCTTCTTCTCTCCCAGGCGCTTGAACATACTGATCCCCAAATCGCCAAAAGGCGCCAGCACGGAAATGACCAGACTCACCAGGATCGCCGCCCAAACCGGCAAATGGATCCCGCCGACCCGGGACCAGATCAATACCAGCGACACCCCTGCCGCCAGGCTGGTGCAGATGCCGCCGATATATCCTTCCCAGGTTTTTTTGGGGCTTGAGCGTGGAAAGAACTGATGCTTCCCAAGACCTTTGCCGATGAAATAAGCGCCGATATCTGCAGCCCAGATCGACCCAAAGACCAGGAAAAACCACCAGACGCCATCCGGGAGGAAGCGCAGATCAATCATATAAGCGCCGATCCATCCCAGGTACACCATCCCGCAGACAGTGACAACGAACTCGAGCGGCGCCTGGCCGAACCCCCGCTCGAACAGGATCAAATACACCAGCATGATGACCAGTATGGAAAATGTAAGCACCTGCGAGGCATAGCCCGGGAACAGGGAGCGGGTCAGGTAAACAACCACAACCCCCACCACCAGGATCCTCTTGGACGGCCTGATAGAATTGGCGATAAACAATTGTGCAAATTCCCAGGTAGCGAACCCCAGGATCACACCAACAACCAGGATATGGAGATATCCCCCAACAATGATCGCCGGTAAGCCAACGGCAGCCATCACCAGCGATGTGACTATTCGTTTATCCAGCATGGACTTCATTGCCGACCACTTCGGAGAGTCCCCCATACCTGCGGTCACGCTGCGCATAAGTGTCTAAGGCTTTACGCAGTTCTTCCTTTCCAAAATCGGGCCAATAAGTTTGTGTGATATACCATTCAGAGTAAGCCGCCTGCCAGATCAGGAAGTTGCTGACCCGCAGCTCTCCGGATGTACGGATGATCAGGTCGGGATCGGGGACCCCGGCGGTGAACATGTGTTTGCTGATCAACTCATCCGTCACTTCATCGGCCGAGATACCGTCCCGTATCATACACTGGACGGCATGCACGATCTCATCACGCCCGCCGTAATTAAAAGCAATATTAAGCACCAGCTGTTTGTTATTCCTGGTAAGCTCGATTGCAGAGAGTACTTTCTCCTGCAGTTTCGGATCAAGACGTTCCAACCTTCCGATATGGCGCAGCTGCACCCCCTCCTGGTGAAGCTCTTCCAGTTCCCGGTCAATCACATCTTCCAGGATGCGCATCAACCCATGAACTTCTTCGGGGGGACGCCCCCAGTTCTCGGTTGAAAAGGCATAGATCGTAAGGTAATCAATACCAAATTCAACAGCCGCACGTAAGATCCGCCGCAAATTCTCTGTACCGGCCCGATGCCCGGCGAGACGCGGCAGTCCCCTGGATATGGCCCAACGCCCATTCCCATCCATGATAATCGCAACATGGCGGGGGACCAGCGTATCAGCCGTTTGGTTTTCTGTTCTATCACTCATAGGGGTTCAGGTAGGGTTTATACCTCTAAGATTTCCTGTTCTTTCTCTTCACCCATTTTGTCGATCTCTTCGACATATTTATCGGTCAGCTTTTGCAATTCTTCTTCTCCGCGTTTCTGATCATCTTCGGAGATCAGCTTCTCGTTTTCGAACTCACGCAAGTCACGGATCAGGTCACGCCGGATGTTTCGAATCGCAATCCGGGCTTCCTCCAACCGCTTCCCAACGACCTTGACCAGGTCACGCCGGCGGTCTTCAGTCAACGGCGGCAGGTGCAGGTGGATTACTTTCCCATCATTGTTGGGAGTAAGCCCCAGGTCAGAAGCAAGGATTGCCCGCTCGATATCTTTCAGGCTTGTCTGATCAAAAGGTCGAATCATAAGCGAGCGCGGCTCGGGGACGCTGATCGTTGCCAACTGCATCAGCGGAGTGGGAGCATCATAATAAATGACCGACATTTTTTCGATCAGCGCCGGGGTGGCACGACCGGTACGAATTCCCGCCAGGTCTTCTCCAAGAGACTGAATAGCGCCCTTCATGCGGCTCTCGGCTTCTTTGAGAACGTCTTTTATCATCTCAACCTCCTGGTGCATCATAGAACAAGATTTGCTTAAGGATACCCCAAAAATACGAAATCCGCTATGCCTCACTCGGGAAGGATCGTTTTTGAGAGTCAATCTATTGACCGTCATCGATTTCACAAACCCTGCCGGCTGCCAGGGATGACCAGGCCCATCGTTCGCCCAGGTTAAAAAAAACAGGATCCGCCGGTAAGTCAGTGGCGGATCCTGCCGTATCTGGTAATTTATTCTAAACCGTTATCGATCAGGGTCCCTACCGCTTTCCCCCTCAGGGCATTGATCAGGCCGGCCTCATCCCACAGGTTCAACACCAGAATGGGCAGTTCATTCTCCATGCACAGAGAAATCGCGGTGCTGTCCATCACTTCCAGGCGCTTGTTGAGTACCTCGATATAGGTGAGGTGGTCAAACCTTTTTGCATTGGGATTGGTTTTGGGATCTGAATCGTACACACCATCGACCTTGGTGGCCTTGATCAGGACATCTGCATCCATCTCCATGGCGCGTAAGGCAGCCGCTGTATCTGTAGAAAAGTAGGGGTTGCCGGTTCCGGCCCCAAACACCACCACGCGTCCTTTTTCCAGGTGGCGGATGGCGCGGCGTCGAATATATGGTTCGGCAATGGCGCGCATCTCGATGGCTGTCTGGACACGGGTGACCACTTCCATTCGCTCCAGGGCATCCATCAGCACCTGTGTGTTCATCACCGTCCCCAGCATACCCATGTAATCTGCGGTGGCGCGATCCATGCCGCGTTCAAGTCCTTGTTTGCCTCGCCAGAGATTGCCGGCGCCAATGACAATCGCTACCTGTACTCCCATGCTGTAAATGGCCTTCACACGGTTAGCAATCGCATCTACCTCTGAGACATCGATACCAAAACCAGTAGGACCCGCCAGGGCTTCACCGCTCAATTTCAACAAGATACGACCGAATCTCAAATTTGGCATATATTTCTCCTGTCACTCATTATTACAAAGAAAAGGCCAACCGTGTGGTTGGCCTTTTTCAGGATCAATTGTCCAGATTTTCACCGAGCTCCCAGCGCTGGAAGCGTCGAACAAGAATATTCTCACCGATAGAAGCGACCTTTTCCATGATCAAATCTTCAATGGTCTTGCTTTCATCACGGATATAAGCCTGACGCATCAAGGCAACTTCATCCTTATACTTTTCAAGGCTTCCAGCAACGATCTTCTCCAGTATATTCTCGGGCTTTCCTTCTTCAACGGCCCGGTTCCTGGCTACTTCGGCTTCACGGTCCAGTTCTTCCTGGGGAATTTCATCCGCCTGGATATACTTGGGTGATGCCGCAGCAATATGCAGGGCAATTTCATGCGCCAGCTGGCGGAAATCATCGCCGCGGGAGACAAAGTCAGTTTCACAATTCACTTCGACCATCACACCGACACGGCCATCACCATGCGAGTACAATTCAACCATGCCGTCAGAAGCATCACGACCAGCCCGCTTGGCAGCCTTTGCCAGACCTTTTTCCCGCAGGTAATCAACTGCTTTTTCGTAATCGCCTTCGGCAGATTCAAGTGCTTTGCGACAATCCAGGATACCAACCCCTGTAGCCGCACGCAGTTCTTTGATCATTTCAGTTGTAATTTCCATCTTCAATCACCTTTTCGATTACTTTTCTTTTTTATCCGCTGCGTCTTCTTTTTTCTTGGCAGTCTTCTTGGCGCCCTTGGCCTCAGATTTATCTGCTTCTTTTTCTTCTTTTTCTACCGTCTTTTTGGCAGCTTTGGCCTTGGTTTTTTCCTCGGCTTCTTCGTCTGCCTTCTTGGCAGCTTTGGCCTTGGGTTTTTCTTCAGCTTCTTCGTCTGGCTTCTTGGCAGCTTTGGCCTTGGGTTTTTCTTCAGCTTCTTCGTCTGGCTTCTTAGCAGCTTTGGCCTTGGGTTTTTCTTCAGCTTCTTCGTCTGGCTTCTTGACAGCTTCGGCCTTGGGTTTTTCTTCAGCTGCAGGTGGTTCTTCTTCAGCAGCAGGTTCAGCCTTCGGGGCAGTTTTGGCCTTGGTTTCGGGCTTCTGCTCTTCGGCTTCCTCCCCAGCTTCTTCACTGGCAGCCTTCTCTGCCGCGGCTGCCTTTTCAGCTTCTACTTCAGCTTCTTTCCGGCTGGAAGTCAGTTTTGCAAGCGTCGCTTCCCCAAGCAAATCTTCTTCTTCCGGTTCATCATCAAGGGATACGGATACGCCAGCCTGGGCAGCAGCTCCAACCGGAAGATCAACCTTTTCATCTTCCACCTGTTCTTCGTCCTTGCGAAGCGCTTTCCCTTCCAGAACCGCATCGGCAATCTTGCCAACCAGCAAATTGATGGCGCGGATTGCATCATCGTTCGAGGGAATCACATAATCGATATTGCGCGGGTCACAGTTGGTATCTACCATGGCCACCACCGGAATATTCAACAAGTTGGCTTCATGGACAGCCGCATCTTCACGCAAAATATCGATCACAAAAAGCAGGTTGGGAACCAGCTTCATGTTACGAACACCAGACAGTCGTTTCTCCAGGCGCCTGATACTACGATCAATCATCAGGCCTTCCTTCTTGGTCAGACGGTTGATCTCGCCGCTCTTATACAATCCTTCCAGGCGTTCAAGCTCCTGGATACGCTGCTGAATGGTGGACCAGTTTGTCAGCGTACCGCCCAGCCAGCGCTCATTGACATAGGGCATACCACAACGGTTTGCCTCTTCTGCAATGGTCTCCTGAGCCTGGCGTTTGGTCCCGACGAACAAAATTGTTCCACCTTCGTTAACCGTATCGCGAACCAGGTTATACGCCTGGGTAAGCAGCTTGACGGTCTTCTGCAGGTCGATAATATGAATCCCATTTCGTTCCGTAAAGATATACGGTTTCATGTGGGGGTCCCACTTATTCGTGCGGTGGCCGAAGTGAACACCACTTTCAAGCAGGGCTTTCATTGAAATAATAGCCATTCGAGATTACCTCCTTCGCGTTTGGCCTCCGCCTCCTTCATCCCCACCGGCGACCGTGTCCATTCGGTCCACGGCACGCACCGGTAAGTCCAGAGACGTGTGAATTTGGGACATATGTTGCCTGCCCCTGGCAAGATGGGCCCTCCATCGACAGGAAAAGCCGCAAGATTATACCATGAAATTGCAGGGAGAAAGGATTGAGTGTCAATGCACTCAGAGCAATTGCATTTGGATTGTTTACAATCAAAAACAAGAGTGAACTGTCATTGCGAAGTCGTCAGCCCGAATCAATCTCGCGTTAATGGGCAAGATCCTGAAATCAGGAGATTGCTTCGTTCGCTGAAGAACGCTCACTCGCAATGACATCGTTATGATGGGTAATTTTTTTAATGCGATTGCCCTGCCAATGCACTAAAAACCCGTAGAATCACCAGACCGTCTACCGGGCAGGTCCACCTCCGGGACGCTGCTCCGAGGCCCTGTTTACGTTACTGGCATGCCCGCTTTCCGGATCGGGAGACCGCGGTTAGAGAGATATGACTTGATCTCGGCAATGGTATATTCCCCGTAATGCAGCATAGATGCGATCAGGGCAGCATCGGCGCGGCCTTCCGTCAGGACTTCAAACATGTGCCCAGGCGTCCCTCCCCCGCCGGAAGCAATCACCGGGATGCGTACTGCATCTGCGATCATCCGGGTCAGGGTGATCTCGTAGCCTTCCCTGGTGCCGTCGGCATCAATCGAGTTGACCACCAGTTCGCCTGCACCCAGGTCTTCACCGCGCCGAGCCCATGCAACGGCGTCGATCCCCATTGGCGTACGCCCGCCATTGATAACGATTTCATACCCGGACGGTATTTCCGGCCCCGGACCTACCCGCAGGACATCCATCGATAGTACGACCGCCTGGGCGCCGAACGCCCTGGACGCTTCTGAGATCAAACCGGGATTCTTCACAGCTGCAGAATTGACATTGACCTTCTCTGCCCCAGCCAAGAGTACCCGGCTGCAGTCTTCAACTGTCCGCAGTCCGCCGCCAACCGAAAAGGGGATGAAAACCTGTGAAGCCACCTCACTGACAACATCAATCATAATGTCACGTCTGTCACTGGAGGCGGTAATATCATAGAAGACCAGTTCATCCAGGCCTTCCTGATAATATTTTCTGGCCCGTTCAACCGGATCCCCAATATCCTTCGTATCGACGAATTTAATGCTCTTGGCCAGTTTGCCATCACGCACATCCAGGCAGGAAATCACTCGTTTGGTCAGCATTACGGCCTCCATTCGGCGAAGTTCTTCAGCAGGTTCAAGCCGACCGGTCCGCTCTTCTCGGGGTGGAACTGCGTAGCAAACAGGTTCTCCCGGCCAATCGCCGCCGGGAAAACCGTTTCATACCCAGCAGTGGCATAGACCTGGCTCTCATCTTCGGGCTGCGGGTAATAGGAATGGACAAAATAGAATTCATCCCCCGGGTTGACATCTTTCAAGATGTAATGTTCTTTTTCTACACGCACCTGATTCCAACCCATATGGGGGATCTTCAGGTCGGGATTATCCAGCGCAAAACGGGGACAATACCCGGGAATGATACCCAGACAGGGCGTATCATCTTCCTCCGAACGAGACAGGGCGACCTGCGCCCCCAGGCAAATCCCCATAACCGGCGTTCCCCTGGAAAAAGCATCCAGCAGGGCTTCGCCCAGGCCGCGTTTCCGCAGGATATTCATCGCCGTCCGGGCCCGCCCCACCCCGGGAAAGATAACCCGCTCAGCCCGGCTGACCAGGTCAACATCTGGAGTGATCCGGTTCTCGAAACCCAGAAAATCCAGGGCGCGCTTCACAGAGGTCAGATTACCGGCTTCGTAATCCACAATCGTGATCATACAAACTCCTTACCTGAAACACGCGTTCAAAGAGATCTTGCCTTCATATAAAGCCCGGCCAATAATCACACCCGCCAGGCCGGCTGCGCGCACGCGCTGCACGTCCTCCAGCCGGCTGACCCCACCCGAAGCAACCACCTGCAGTCCGGCCACCTCCTGCAGCGCCACGGCGCTGGACACATCCACACCAGAGCCCACGCCGTCCCGCTTGACATCCGTCAGCACACACCATTCCAGACCCTGCTCCCGCAAGCGCTGCCCGACCTCAAGCACCGGCTGGCTGGTGGTCTCCTGCCAGCCCCTGATCATCACCCGGCCATTGCGCGCCCCGATATCTCCGGCGATGCAGATCGGGCCATATGTCTCCAGCGCCCAGTCCACCAGGGCCGGATCCTGGATTGCCGCGGTCCCAAGGAAAACCCGCCGGGCGCCCATTTCAAGAGGCACGCGAACCGTCTCTTGATCACGAATGCCCCCGCCAAACTCGACATTCATCCCAAGGCTCAAAATGGTCTCCAGGGCCTTCAGATTGGCCTGCGCATCTTCACCAAATGCGCCGCTGAGATTGATGACATGCAGCCATTCGGCCCCTTCAGCCTGCCAGCGCCTGGCCCAGTCACGCGGCCGGTCGCCATAGGTTGTCTGGCGCTGCGGGTCCCCCTGGGCCAGACGGACAACCTTGCCGTCCCGCAGGTCAATCGCGGGGAAGATTGTAAAGCCACTCATTCTATCAGGGTGCCTTTACTGCTGGGGACCGTACCCCTGCGGTCATCCATTTTTGTGGCCTCATCCAGAGCCCTGGCCAGGGCTTTGAAAAGGGCTTCTGCCTTATGGTGATCGTCGCGCCCGTATAAGACGCGCGCGTGCAGGTTGCACCGGCCGGTAACCGCAAAGCTTTCCAGAAAATGCTCGAACAGGCTGGTGGCAATCCCCCCGACCGAAGGTGTGCGCCAATCCACATCCACGACCGCATAGGGACGGCCAGACAGGTCAATGGCTGCAAAAGCCAGGCTTTCATCCATCGGGACATACGCATGGGCAGTCCTGAGAATGCCTTTCTTGTCACCCAGAGCCTCCGAAAAAGCCCGGCCCAATACCAGTGACACATCCTCTACCGTGTGATGCTCATCGACATTCAGGTCGCCGCTGGCCTTGACAGTCAGGTCAAACAGGCCATGCACCGCGAGATGGGTCAGCATATGGTCCAGGAAACCAATCCCGGTGGCGATATCATGTTTCCCACTGCCATCGATATTCAGCTCGACGGTTATTTCGGTCTCGTTTGTCTTGCGGTGTATTGATGCAGTCCGGCTCATATTAACTCTCCTCTTCACTGGGAAGCGGCCACCATTTTTCACACTGCTGCAGGGTAAATGAAGGCGAACAGGCGCTCAGATATTTGAGGACCGTACCGCCGGTGTTTTTCAAACCATGTTCATCCCACGAAGGAATAAAGATGCAGTCCCCGGGTTCGACAGGCCGCTCTTCACCGGCGACACTCATTATGCCAGAGCCCGTCAAAATTATGTACGTTTGTTCGGGCCGGTGCTTGTGGATCTTCTGGAACCCATCCGGTTCCATCGTCACCAGGGTGATGGACAGGTCTTTTGCAGCACAGGTCCGTTCAGAGACCAGCAGATACGAGACGACCCCGTCACGCTGGTAGCGGGGGGATTTTTTTGGATTCATGACATGCACTTCAAAGCCTCCAGGAGAACCTTAGTGTGTTCCGGTTTTCCGACGCTGATACGAATGTGATCGTCCAGGCCGGGTTTGTCGAAGTAGCGAACGAAGATCCCATGCTTTTCGGCCAGGTCAGACTTGAGTCGGGCTGCGCTGCGTCCACTGACCCGGCACAGGATGAAATTCGAGCAGGTAGGATAGGTACGCAGGTATGGGATCGCATCCAGTCCGGCCTGCAGACGCTGCCGTTCCCGGCGCAATTCCGAGACGACCCCAGACAGGTAGTCGACATCTTCCAGGGCGGCGACAGCCGCCGCCGAGGCGGCCACGTTGACATTATAAGGTTGTTTGGCCTTCCACAAAACCGGCATCAACCAGTCCGGGAAAGCCCCATATCCCACCCGCAGGCCTGCCAGTCCGGCCCATTTGCTGAATGTCCGCAGGACAATCAGGTTCTGGCGCGCCGCCGTTTGTGTTATCCGGCTCAGGCTGCGGCCCATCTCCCCGCTCTCATCGGCAAATTCGATATAGGCTTCGTCCAGCACAACCACCAGGTTCATGGCCAGCAGGGTCTCCAGTGCTTCCGCCGGCAGCAATGACCCATCCGGGTTATTGGGTGAGGCGACAAAGATCAACCTGGGCTGGAACTGCTCAACTGCCTTCCGGACGCCCTCCATATCCAGTGAGAAATCAGGCCGGCGAGGCACATTCACGACCTGTCCGGCGTTCAGGGTGGCGTCGAACGGATACATCCCAAAGGTTGGCGGGCAGTTAACCACCCGGTCGCCGGGCAGCAGCAGGAAGCGTGTGATTAAATCCAACAACTCGTCGGCGCCGGCGCCGGCCATCAGGTTTTCAAACGCGGCCCCGGTAAAGGCAGCCAGGGAACGCCGCAAGGCACGGCTTTCCGGGTCGGGATAAATATGAGGGAATTTCATCCCAGACAGGGCTTTCCGGGTGCGCGGCGAAACCCCATAAGGGTTCTCATTGGCATCCAGCTTGATGATCTGGTCTGGGGTGCGTCCTACCCGTTCCGAAAGCACCTCAAAAGGTTCAATGGGTGTGTAGGGCGGTAAACTCTGTATGTGTTCTGGAATAGGGATCGCCATGCTTGCCTCCTATTTAAGCGCCTCCAACATGGAGCGGTAACGCGGCGGCTCTTCTTCAAAGATGAACGACACAGGAGAAACCACCACGCCGCTGCCGCCAATCGAGCGCAGTTCATTGATGGCTCCAAACAGGTTCACTTTGCTGACAATTATATGAACGGCATACCAGTTTGGATCGCCGCTTTGATGCACCACCCGGTTGATCGTAGGCCCATCTAACCCGCCAATCGTCTTCTGGGTAAACAACCGGGCGGCAATCGCTTCAGGGCTTTCGCCGCGCATATTGGCGACAACAGACAGGTTCTCCTTGGCCCGCAGACGCGCCTCGGTAACTTCCAGCAGCTGCCTGGCAACCGACAGAGCCCGGGGATCGTCCTTCAAGGCTCCCTTGTTCGCGATCAGTGCCGACTGCGAAGCAAGTATCTCACCATCAGCCAATGGACGCAAGCGGTTATCACGCAGTGTCTGCCCAGAAGACACCAGGTCAGAGATCAAATCGGCATTGCCAATCGCCGGGGCAATCTCCAGGGTCCCCTCGGCGGAAACAAGAGAGAAAGGGACCTGCTTCTTTTCCAGGAACTGCCCGGTCAGGAACGGGAACTTGGTTGCGACCCGCAGCGGCCTTCCCTGGGCAGCAGCGGTCGTTTTCAAGTCGGCCACACATTCGGCCTCCCAATCTTCCGGGACCGCCAGGGCCAGGGCGCATTTCCCAAAACCCAGGGCCTCGTGAAGCAGCAGGATATCGTCGCCATCTCCGCGATGCTCTTCAACTACATCCAGACCCGTCACGCCAAAATCGACGCTGCCGTTGCGCACCGAAATAACAATATCAGTCGGGCGCTGGAAGAGCACCGTCAGGCCCGGAATCGAGGGGATGGTGGCTTCGTACTGACGCGGGTTCGGCTTGTAAATATCAATACCGCATGAAGACAGGAAAGAGACCGTGTCCTCTGCCAGACGTCCCTTGGAGGGGATCGATAATCGTAAATCTGAACGTTCCATCATAAGTTCCTTTCTCAGCCTGCACCTGCACCTGCGAAAACAAAAATCCCCAGCCACAACCGGGGATCTCAGATAGTATTCAGGTTAGTAAAACAAATGAAACTAACCTGCACTCCGGCCAGGCAGGGTTGAGAAACAATGATGATGCAAAGAACAAGTTAGTTTCATTATGCCCACATTCTAGTCCTGCCTGGTATATCCGTCAACCATCCGGAGGCATTCTTTATCTATTTTTTATCTGCCAGCTATTGATCCTATGGGCTATTCTTCAGTTTCTGGGCCTCATCGTCACTCGAACGGATATCCTTGATCTTGCCTGTGGCGATGAAGATCGTGCGTTCGCAGATATTGGTGACCCGGTCTGCCACGCGCTCCAGGTTATGGGCAGCCCACAGCAGCCAGTTTGCCCGTTCGATCGAAGTTGGATCTTGAATGATCAGCGTGATCAATTCACGGTAGACCTGGTTATAAAGCGCGTCCACTTCATCATCTTCTGCAGGGATGAGCCGCGCCGCTTCAACATCTTCATTGATAAAAGCTGTCAGGGCCCGATGGAGCATATCCACACCTTTCTGGGCCATACGCGGGATATCGATCAATGGCTTGAGTAAGGCCTGTTCGCCCATACGAATATTAATCGTCGCAATACCCTTGGCATAATCTCCCATGCGTTCCAATTCACCATTAATTTCCATAATAGAGGCCAACAGGCGCAGGTCATGCGCCATCGGCTGCTGTGTTGCAATGACAATCATGACCTGGTTTTCAATCGCATAGCGCTTGGCATTTACCTTTTTATCCAGTTCAAGTATGCGCTCAGCGGCCGGAATATCACGCTTTTTAAGTGCTTCCACCGATTCAAGAATGGATTGCTCGACCATACTCCCCAGCAGGAGGATTTCATCCTTCAACTGCTGTAATTCATTTTCAAATGTTTTTCGTAATACTGGCGTTTCTTTCGATTTGTCGTCCATAATGAATTGCCCTTCTTCAGCTAAACCAACAACCCAGTTTCTCTTATCTTCTTTGCTGTCACGAATTATATCGCTTTTTTTTATCCAAATCGTCCTGTGATGTAATCTTCAGTCAGTTTATTTTTGGGCATTGTAAATAGCTGGTTCGTATTATCATACTCAACCAGATAACCGGAGCGATCTCCATTCATATTGAAAAATGCCGTGAAATCGGATACACGCGCCGCCTGCTGCATATTATGCGTAACGATCAAAATGGTATAGTGGTTACTCAACTCACGGATCAAGTCTTCGATATGCAACGTAGATATTGGATCCAACGCTGAAGCAGGTTCGTCCATCAGGATCACTTCCGGTTGGACTGCCAGCGCCCGGGCAATGCACAATCGCTGCTGCTGCCCCCCCGATAATGCCAGGCCAGAATGGTCTAATATGTCCTTGACTTCTTCCCACAAGGCAGCCTGGCGAAGCGAATATTCGACCAGCTCATCCATATTGCCTTTAAAGCCATGTACTCTCGCTCCCCAGGCAATATTCTCGTAGATTGACTTGGGGAAAGGATTGGGCTTCTGGAATACCATGCCGATCCGGTGGCGAACTTCAACCGGATCGACATCCGGTGCATACAAATTTTGTCCATGAAAGAGAACCTCACCGCTAATCCTTGATCCCTGGACCAGTTCATTCATACGATTGAATGAGCGCAGTAATGTCGATTTCCCACAACCGGAAGGGCCAATAATGGCTGTCACCTTATTGCGCTCGATTTTCATATTGACCTCTGAGATTGCCCTGAAGTCATCGTAATAAATGTTGAGTTTCTTCGTTTCTAAAACATATACTAATTTTTCACTTACTTTGATCCTTTGAGTTTTTATTTTTTCAATGGTGTGTGTCATGATCAATACCTCCGGCTGTAACGGTTACGCAGCAAAACAGCAACTGCGTTCAGTGTCAGCAGCAAGGCCAGCAGCACCAGGATTGCTGCCGCGGCCAAAAAACGAAATTCATCCTGCGGGCGTGATGTCCACTGGTAAATTTGGATGGGAAGCGTAGTGAACTTCGAGAATGGGCCCTCGGGATCAAAGTAGATCACCGTGGAGGCGCCAATCACCACCAGAGGAGCTGTCTCGCCAATTGCCCTTGAGATTGCCAGGATCGTACCGGTGAGAATACCCGGGATTGCATTGGGCAGTACATGCGACCACACCGTCTGCCATTTCGTGGCTCCCAGCCCATAACCGGCATGCCGCAGGGAATTAGGAACCGCCCGAATGGCTTCCTGTGCATTGATAATGATCAAAGGAAGCACCAGCAGCCCCAGGGTCAATCCGGCAGACAGGATCGTGCGTCCATTGGCCGAGGTTGGGTCGGTGACGCCGAAGAGCGTTCCACTGGTAAGTGGTTCCAGGGCGCGCACAAAAATCGCTAATCCCAAAATGCCGTAAATAATAGACGGCACCCCGGCCAGATTATTGATATTGGTCTGGATGATGCGGTTGGCCCAGGAATCACCGGCATATTCCGTAAGGTAAATGGCCGCCATCACCCCCAGGGGGAAGGCAAACAGGATTGTAATCCCAATCGTCCACAAAGACCCCAAAACTGCCGTGCGAACACCGGCGATCACCGGATTGCTGGATTGAGGACGACGCAGGAAGTCGCTGTTGATCCAGACATCAAAACGCAGGAGCGCTTCTGGATATTCTTCTTCAACAGCTGCCGTTATTTCGTCTTTCCTGGTTAAAGAATCCCAAAGCAGCCAGGAATCGACAACTTCGTATTTCACAATTCGTTCGACAACCAGGTCATACACATCATTGCGACTGCGTTCTGCAAATGGCTTTGTTCTATCAAGTTTGCTGTAAGCGCCTTTTGACAGGTGAGAAGACAAAACCCTCATAAGCTGGTCTTTGGTTTGCTCTTCAATTGGGACGCCATCCAATGTAAGTGCGGCCGGATCGCCTTTGGCTTCATATACAACATAGCCGCTGGATTGATTGATGATATTAAACAGCAGCGTCGCCAGGGCGATGATTCCAATAATGGTTGAAAACCGGAATATGTATACCCATAAACGGCCATACCGGTTTCTGTCCCGGATGTTATCGGTAAATTCAATTTCCGGTTTTTGTATGCTTGGGCCGTTCATTCATACACCTCCCGGAAACGCCGCACGACTTGCTGGCTGATGAGGTTAAGTGTCAGGGTAACAAAGAACAACATCAAACCAATCGCGAAAATACTGTTGTAATCAATTGAATCATACGAAAGGTCACCCCCCGAGATACGGACAATATGCCCGGTCATCGTCTCTGCCCCTTTAAATGGGTTGAAGGTGAAGTTCGGTCCGGCCCCTGCGGCAACAGCAACGATCATCGTCTCACCAATCGCCCTGGAAATACCCACAATAAAGGCGGCTGCAATCCCGGAGATCGCCGCCGGTACAACAACCTTCAAGGCGACTTCCAATTTGGTCCCCCCCAGGCCGTAAGCCGCTTCCCGCAAAGCATTTGGGACTGCGCTGAGAGCGTCTTCAGCCATTGAAGCAATCATCGGCAGGATTAATATCCCCATGACCAGACCAGCCGAAGCAGTGTTGTAGATTTCGACCACATCGCGTCCGAAGATCGTTCGCAGCAGTGGAGTCATAAATGTCAGCGCAAAATATCCATATACAATTGTTGGAATACCGGCCAGGATTTCCAAAATTGGCTTCAGAAATCCACGTACTTTTTCTGAGGCATATTCGCTCAAATAGATCGCAGCACCCATGCCAAGTGGGGCCGCGATCAGCATGGCAAATAAAGATGTGATCAAAGTCGAGGTGAACAACGGCAGGATACCAAACTTATCGATATGAGGCTGCCATTGGGTACCGCTCAGAAATGACCAAAGGTCAACATTCGGGGTGCGAAAGAACAACAGGGCTTCCTTCCCCAACTCATAAACGATACCGATCGTTGTAAATATCGAGAATACACCGCTAATGAAAAGTAAAGCCAGTATGGCGTTTTCTCCAACCCGGAAACGCCGTTTCAAACCATTCCTTGATTTCGGATACCCAAGCGCAATTTGCTCCATACCTTCTCTCCTGTGAAGATCATTTCTCTGTTAGACAAACTTACCTTCCCCCTCGAATAGTACAAGGGGGAAGGAATTTATTCGAACAGGGAAGCCCGATCCCCGTCCTGATAGATCTATTTCACGGCCTCAGCCCAGGCATCCAGCGCCGCAGCAAGGACATCCTCATTGGCGGGGAAGTAACCCACATCGCCAATCTCATTGTTGACCTCGGTCAGGAAGAAGTACACAAAGGCTGCCGCCTGGGTTTTTTCCTGCAGGATGGCAGCATCCGAGTAAATGAACAGTGGGCGCGACAGCGGGTATTCGTTGCTGTCAACAGTCTCTGCCGTCGGCGTCACACCATCAATCGCCAGCACGTTCATCACATCGGCGTTCTCTGCATAATATGCATAGCCAAAGAAACCGATTGCATACGGACTGCCCAGCACACCCTGGACCAGAACATTATCATCTTCAGAAAGCTGGGTATTCGACGCGGCCAGAATGGGGCCATCCTCTTCTTCAAATACCTCTTCCACGAAGAAATCAAAAGTTCCCGAGTCGGTACCGGGGATGAAGCGCTGAATGGGCTCAGCCGGCCACTCGGCACGGACATCCGACCATGTTTCGGCAGTCGAGAAGATCAAAGCCAGCTCTTCCATGGTCACATCGCTGATAAAATCATTTTCCTGGCTGACCACTACGGACAGCGCGTCTGTACCAACACGGAATTCAATCGGCTCGCGTCCAATAGCCCGGCAGGACTCAACTTCACTATCCTTGATACCCCGGCTGGCGCCGGAGATATCGGTTTCACCATTTACGCAGAAACGCTCGAAACCGCCGCCCGATCCGATGCTGTCATAGGTCGTATTTCCATCATAACCTTCTTCTGCAAAGCGTTCGATCATGCGCTCGGCCAGTGGAAAGACTGTCGATGAACCGGCGATGACGATATCACCTTCAACGGCATCCGGGGCGTACATCGCCATGGCATCGGGAGCTTCTGTAGCTTCCGGAGCTGCGGTCGCGTCCTCGACGACGGTGGTTTCAACAGCAGCCGGGGCTTCTGTCGCGGCGGGACCGCAGGCAGCCAGCACCAGGGCAGCAGCCAAAACAACAAAAGTAAATGGACGAAATACACGTAACATAATTTTTCTACTCTCCTTTAGAGTTTTATATACGACCATCATAACAATCCGCCTTTAAAAGCAGTGGAAGGATTGGTTAACAGTTTGTTAAAAAAATTTACTCCTTAGCAGGTATCCAACCCGCTTCTGTTACGATTTTCTGACCTTCATCGGTCAGAACAAATTCGATAAACCGGTCAGCCAGTGGTTGGGAGAAGGGACCCGTCAACAAATTCAATGGACGCATTAAGGAATACTCTCTATTCCGGACTGTCGCCGGGGATGGATTAACCTGACTTATGCTCAACACCTTCACATCACTCGAAATATTTCCAAAGCCTACATAACCAATCGCAGCCGGGTTTACTGCCACCGCAGCAGCCATATCACCTGCTGTAATTGCAGTGATCAGATCCGAAGTAGATGGTTCTTCGCCACCCAGAACCAGATCATCAAATGCACCGCGTGTCCCCGAACTGAGCTCCCGCGAGATCGGTACAATCCCCAAATCCGGTCCGCCGATCGGCTCCCAATTATCGATTTCACCTGTATAGATTGCTGCCAGGGTCTCCATATCCAGGTCATCCACCGGATTATCGGGGTGAACGATGATCGCGATCACATCCAATGCGATGGTATGAATTATGATCCCCTCGGATTCTTCGACTGACAGCGTACGCGAGGCCATACCGATATCCACAGTACCCTCGTGAATGGCCTGGATACCGACCTTACTGCCTCCTGCCGCGATGCTGAGTTTGACATCCGGGTAACGTTTTGTGAACACATCGCCCAGTTCAGCAGCCAGTGGTTGAACAGTCGTACTCCCGGCAAAGGTCAGTTCACCGATTAAGGTCTCTTCAACAACAGCCCCGCTAATATTCCCCGGGAGGTAAATACATCCTCCCAGGAGGATCACCAGGAGACTGATCACCAGGATTCCATATTTGTTCATTACATGTTCCTTTCATGGAAAAAATTATGTTCCCTGGCGCTCATCATTTGAATAGAAGCCCTGGAAACAGATAGATTGAGAGGCAGCGTAAAAGAAAATGTCGAACCGCCCCCGGCCTCACTATCAACCCAAATATATCCGCCATGCAGTTCTACAATGTAACGCGCGATACTCAACCCCAGGCCAATCCCCTCAAATCTACGGGTACTGGAGCTATCAACTTGAGAAAAAGAATGGAACAACTTCTTCATATCCTCAGAAGCAAGACCTATGCCCGTATCCTGCACACTGATAATCACCCACTGTCCTGAAGAAGAGGCGCTAATCGAGATCGTCCCAATCTCAGTAAATTTGATAGCATTTGCAACCAAATTCACCAGCACCTGTTGGATGCGAATATTGTCAGCAAGTAATTCTGGCATGTCCGTCGGGATATTTATCTCAACCTGCAGGCCTTTCTGCTCCAGATCATCTTGCAAACGAGAGATAACAAAGATCACTTCCTGCCTCAGGTTCATTGGACGAAGGTTGAGTTTGATCTCCCCGGCCTCGAATTGGGCAATATCAAGAATATCATTGATCTTACGCAGCAAGTGCTGTCCGTTTTCATAAATAGACGTCAAATCACTGCGCTGGGCTTCGGAAATTTTGCCATCGATCCCCTTCAACATAATCCCGGAAAATCCGATAATTGCATTAAGCGGCGTACGTAGTTCGTGGCTCATCGTATCCAGTAATTGGGCTTTAAGACGATCGATCTCAGACAAACGATTGGTAATCATCTTTTGACGGTCATAGATAATCGCATTTTGAATTGCATTCGCGATTTGCAAAGCCAGAAGGTTAAGCGTTTCAACAATATCGGCTTTGAATGCATCCTGTCTGGAGCTTTGAATATCCAAGGCGCCAATCACCATCCCAGCATGGATCAATGGGAAGACTGCCTCTGATCGGGTTTCAGGAAGCCAGCCAAGAGGTAGATACATATCCGATTTGGATACATCCTGGACGATTGTATCGGTACGTTTATTGATCGCATGGGTGATCAATGAGCGCTGACTGAACGGTAAATCAATCCGATTGACATCATTCTCCATTGTTGCGATCCCGGCGGCCTGTCGTAATGAGACAACTTCCTGGCGCATATCCAGGATAAATACCCCCGCGAAGTAATAATCAAACTGGCTGCAAATTTGCTCGACCGCCGTACGCAGGACCTGATCCAGGTCCAGGCTGGAAGTCGTCGCCCGGGCAACTTCAGCCGCAGTCACAATCTGCCGGGTTCTGGCTTCAACTTTGCTTTCCAGGTCCTGATAAAAATCCTGCAGCTCGGCGAGCATGTTTCGGTAAGAATGATATAACAGACCGATCTCATCGCCTTCCCCTATTTTCAACAGGTTCTTTCGGATGGTCAGCCTGGCAGTTGCAAAATTATGGTCAAGCGCAACCTGCTGCGAAAGACTTGCAAGATCCTGAATAGGCTGGATCAGTGACCGGATCAACAGAGAACCGAGCAAAACAAGGATCACTGATGTCAGGACCGACGTCAAAACAACCACCCATAACCCGGTCTGCATGACCTGGTTGATCTCCTTCGTTGGTTCACTGATAATCAACCTGGCCTGTGTTCCACCTATGGAAAGTTCAGTCTCGCGAAGGATATGCTCTCTTTGATCACTCAAGGCGTCAATCGAAAGATCTTTCTTGCTGGTGACTCCTGCTGATCCCACCTGAAGCCCCAGGGCAGCGACAATATTCTCATCTCGGGCAATCCGCTCCAATTCCGAGCCCAAATCTATCCCGGTAATCACAACACCACCATTCGGTGTTGTCGTTCGACTGACCAATAGGAGATGATCGTCGATGGTAATCATCTGGCTGGTTGTAGCTTTTGTTTCTGGCAACAAGGATGAAACTTTAAACAGGTCCGAAGTCACCAGGTTAACCCAGGCACCCCCTTTAGAATCATAAACCTGGATCAAATCCAGTTTGAACCTGTTACGAACCACCACCGCTATAGAATCCACTTTTGCCAAATTGGCTTCAGTTTTATCTGCCAGTGAGAGATTGATCTCATCACTGTCTGCCAGGATTTGTGATGCCGAATGGACCAGGCCTACCCGTCCATTAAGCACCTGAATTATCCGATGCGTATCCCGGTCAAGATTTTGGGAAAGCAGCCGGTTTCTTGTCAGAACCGTTCCACCTGTAAAGACCAAAGTACTCAGCAGTAAAGAAAACATCATCAAGCCTGCAATCGGCCAGAGGATTTTGGCCTGCAAGCTGCCTAACTTCAATCGTGGGAAATAGAATGATAATTTGGTTTCTTGATCTTCTTTCAATGGATATTCCCATACTTTCTAGGCATACCAATACCTTGTCTCGCCCAGTCTGTTTAATTTTGAATGGGGGCCGAACAACAACAATCTTTCTTCACTACTACTATTGCTTGTGCATTCATTCAACAGGTTTTCGACCTGTTCTGTACAGGGTAGGAACAATTTCTGCCTGCACCCTGAATTGTTGTGGCGCAGGGTAATAAGATAAATACAACCAGCTTGGGCCCATGAAGACAAGGTAAGTTCAACTTCAAAAATCTGCCATTCGCTATCCAGGGCAGAAAGAAGAAGCAGGTAACCAACTGACTGTTGGCCATAACAACGATGCTCACAAGTGACATTCCAAACAAGTTCAGCGCTCAATGGTATCTGGTCCATTTCCTTGTCCTTTCTGATGTGTTTACTCCAGGCAACAGAGTAAGCAAATTTGATTGTGAACTACTTAAGATAATGTTATATTCTGTAAAGGATTACATAGCTGCCTGAGTCAGAATTTCAAATCCTCCCGTAAAAAGGGAAACCCACCGCATCGAATATGGTGGGCTTCCCCAGAACAAGAAGAAACAATGAAACCATGTGATGCAACTTTCAGCCTACCGCTGCAAACGCAAAGATCGCTTCGCAGACTCTTCCCGGTTGCTTAAAAACTTGCAGCGTTTTCTAGTTGCATCCACGCCAAAAACTACAAACATACTTATCAGGGTTGCGGTCAGAAATACAGTTTCCATAAGATCACTCCTGAATCTACAAAGACATCGTAACAAAACTTAGTTAAGCTGATTGGAAGAAAAGGTTAACAATCAGTAAACAATACGCCTGCTGCTGACAAACACAGGGCGTTAAACCAGAAAACCGCCCTTACGGCGGTCTTCCTGGTCACGGGTGAATGGTTCTCAGGCGTTCTGTATTTCTTTAAAAGCAAGTAACTTTTCCTGCTCTCTGATGTACTCCCGACGTTTCCGGCTGTGGTCCACGAAACAGACAATCACCAGAGCCAATAATATACTAACCAAAAAAGCAATTTCCATGATACACCTGCACAATAGATAGTGCTCAGATTGTAGCATAACTCTTAGAAGCAGAAAATACTTTGTTAGTAAATTGTTGAGTAACTGCAAATACCCTGCAAGGTTCAGTCAACCACCGGGACCGTGAATGAAAACGTACTGCCTTTCCCTTCAAGACTCTCAGCCCAAATATGCCCACCATGGAATGCAACCAGGTGCCGTGCAATAGACAGGCCCAAACCAGTCCCCCCGCTGGTGCGGGAGGCGTCTACTTTGTAAAAACGCTCAAAAATACGCGGCAAAACATCGTCCGGGATCCCCGCGCCTGTGTCTCTGACAGAAAAACGGACAAAGCCCTGGTTATCTGCTTCTGCAAAAAGACACACCTTCCCTCCCGGAGAAGTGAACTTGACGGCATTATGGATCAAATTTACCAGCACCTGTTCCAGCCTGGATGCATCCGCTTTTACATTGGGAAGCCCTGGCTCAGGCGCAATCGATATCGTCAGTCCTGCCCGTTCAACCTGCAATCGCATACGTTCGGCAGAGGAGTTCAGCAAATTGTAAGGAGACACAGACCTAAGCTCCAGGGGTACCTGCCCCGACTCGATACGCGAGAGTTCCAGTAGTTCCGCCGCCATTTGAGTCAGTGCATCCACTTCGGTTTGCATCCGATCCAAAAAGCGCCTGGCGGCCGGGGGATCATCCAGTGCGCCTTCCTGCAGGGTCTCCGCCAGCGCCTTCAGTGAAGCCAGGGGCGTCCTGAGTTCATGCGATAAGTTGCTGATGAAGTCCCGCCGCACCGTCTCCAGGCGTCGCACCCGGGTAAGATCCTGGACAAGCAGCAAACTGCCCCCGGGTGTATCCCGGTCTGGATTCACGATCAACTGCAGGTACTGCTGCTGGGCCGGTAATTCCACCGATTCGGTTTGTAAATGACCAGACTGCTGGCAGCGCTGCCAGGCATCCACCAATTGGTGGTGGCGCAGTACTTCCGTTACAGAGTAATACAGCAGACTGTTTGTACCATAATCGAATAACCTGGCAGCAGCCGGATTGGCAAACTGGATGCGCCCATCCGGGTCGGCGATCAAGACACCATCACTCATCTGGTCCAGCACAGCGGCCAGGCGGGCATGTTCTGTGCCCAGTTCGTCCAGCTTGTCCAGGTGGAGATCCAGCATCGCCTGAACTGCATCGGGCAAATCCCCCAGCAGGGGGTCATCAAGCGGGATTGAGCCGGCAGCCAGGTCATCGTAAACGCTGGCGCGCAGTGATTTTGCCAGCCAACTAAGACGATGACGCAGTCTAAAATAACGCCAGCCAAAGAACGCAGCAGACAACACCAACAGGATGCACAGGATAGAAAGAAAAAACTGGAAAGACATATCGAATTCCGGGATTAAATTACCATTTCCCCCATTATACGACAGCAGGTCTGAGAAGCTTGTTAAGGGTTGATTAAGAATTTTGATCGTCCCCTGGTGTTCACCCTTCAAAGCGATAACCACCTCCGCGAACAGTCACGATACGCAGCGGGTTGGCCGGATCAGATTCCACCTTCTGGCGCAGCCAGCGAATATGCACATCCACCGTACGGCTGTCGCCAATGTAATCCCAGCCCCAGACCCGCTCGAGGATCAACTCGCGCGAGAGCATCTGCCCGCGGTGCCGGGCCAGGTAGACCAGCAGTTCATATTCCTTTGGCTTCATCTGCAAAGGGTCCCCACCCAGGGTCACCTCACGGCGGGTAATATTGATTACCAGGTTATCGAAAGCAAGCGCCTCTTGCTCAGGTGTTTCTTCTTTTACCTTTGCCATCTCTTCACGCAGCAAACGTGACCGGCGGAATTGCGCCTTCACCCTGGCCAGCAGTTCCCGCATCGAAAAGGGTTTGGTCAGGTAATCATCCGCGCCGACTTCCAGGCCGACAACCCGGTCGATCTCATCATCCCGGGCGGTCAGCATCAGGATCGGTGAGTTCGTCTCCTTGCGCAGGATGCGGCATACTTCAAAACCGTCCATCTCAGGCAGCATAATATCGAGCAGGATCAAGTCCGGCTGCAGGCGCCGGGCCGCGTCCAGCGCTGAACGTCCGTCCCCGGCGACCTCGACAGAATAACCTTCTTTTTCCAGGTTATATGCCAGGGTTTCCTGCAGCGCCGGTTCATCTTCTACGACCAGTATTACTTCTGAACTCATCCAAACCGTCCTGTTACATAATCTTCGGTACGCTGGTCTTTTGGATTGGTGAAGGCCTCCTCACCATGGGCATATTCGACCAGTTCACCCTGCAGGAAGAAGGCTGCAAAATCAGCTGTCCGGGCTGCCTGTTGGACGGAATGCGGCACCAAAACCACCGTATACGTCTTCTTCAACTCCTGCAAGGAAGCCTCGACCTTCCCGGTAGAGATCGGGTCCAGGCCAGAAGTGGGTTCATCCAACAGAATGATTGCCGGCTGAAGCGCCAGAACCCGCGCCAGGCACAGCCGCTGCTGCTGCCCGCCAGATAAAGCAATGGCCGGGTCATCCAGGCGATCTTTGACTTCCTCCCACAAGGCAGCCTGGCTCAGACTCCGTTCAACCGCCTCAGTCAAACGGGATTTTCGCCTCTCGCCTGCCAGTTCAAGGCCGTACGTCAGGTTGCTGCGAATAGAGAACGGCAGGACAACCGGGCGAGCAAAGACCATCCCTACTCTCCGTCTCAGGGCGATCACATCCGTTTTCGGATCAAGGATATTCTCCCCTTCGATCAGGATTTTTCCGTCCAGTTTCTTTACTTCCGTCAGGTCATTCAGGCGGTTCAGGCACCGCAGCAGGGTCGATTTGCCCCCACCGGCTGGCCCAAACAAAACGGTGATCTGGTTGGCGGGAATATCGAAACTGATCCCGCGTAATGATTCGGTCCCATCCGCATACTGCAGTGAGAGATCCTGGATTGAGACTTTCGCCTGTGGTAGATCTGCTGGTTGCATTATTCACTCACCATTGACGTTTTGCGCGTGCCCGGGAACGGACCACGGTCGCAATAATATTCATACCGAGTACAAAGACAATCAGCACCAGCGCCGTACCATACTGGATCTGGATTGGCATTTCGGGAACCTGGGTGGAGATCACAAACAGGTGATACGGGAGCGCCATGGTAGCATCGAAGACACTGCCCGGCAGGCGCGGCAGGAAAAAGGCCGCCCCGGTAAAAAGGATCGGGGCGGTCTCACCGGCGGCGCGCTCCAGGCCCAAGATCACACCGGTCAGGATACCCGGCAGAGCCTCCGGCAACACAATCCGGCGAATGGTCTGCCAGCGGGTGCCGCCTAACGAGATACTGACTGTGCGAAACGGCTGGGGTACAGACCGCAGCGCCTCCTCTGAAGCGCTGATGATCACCGGCAGGGTCATGATCGAAAGGGTCAATGAAGCGGCCAGGATGCTGGTGCCGAATTTCAGGAACAGGACAAATAACCCCAGGCCAAACAAACCATAGACCACCGATGGGATGCCCGCCAGGTTGATGATCGCAACCCGAATCAACTGTGTCAGCCGGTTATCGGGGGCGTACTCGGATAGGTAGATGGCGGCCGCAATCCCCAAGGGGACCGAAAAAACAGCTGTCCCGATCGTCAGGTAAATGGTGCCGATAATGGCCGGCAGGATCCCCCCGGCCCGCATGCCATCATGGGGCATGGCAGATATGAACTCCCAGGAAACAGCCGGGCCGCCCTGGACAATGATGTAAATCACCACAGAGATGATCGGTACCACAGTGACCACGGCCATGATCGTCAGGAAAGAAAAACCAAGCCGCTGTACAATATCACGATCAATTGAGAAGAAACGTTTCATAGTACATCCACATTCCTACGACAGGATTCGCTCAGCCCGTTTCTTGGATCGAAATACAACCGAGGAAGCCGCTATGTTGACGATCAAAGAGATCAGGAACAACACCATACCGATAAAGAACAAGACATGATAATGCACTGAACCGCTGGCTACTTCACCCATTTCAGCCGCAATCGTGGCCGTCATGGTGCGTACCGGTGAAAGGATGCTGCCCGGCAGGATCGCCAGTACCGGGGCATTCCCGGTCACCATCATAACCGTCATCGTCTCCCCAATGGCGCGTCCAACCCCCAGCATGATGGCAGTCAGCACACCCGATTTGGCAGCCGGGAATGTTACCCGCCAGATTGTCTGCCAGCGGGTGGCGCCCAAAGCCCAGGCGCCTTCCCGGTAAGACCTCGGGACGGCATCCAGTGCATCCTCCGCAATTGAAACTATGGTCGGGATCGCGATCCCACCCAGGAGCAAAGCCCCTGCCAGAGCAGAAAGCCCGGTTGGAAGGTCCAGTAAAACCCGCAAATATGGAGAGAGGACCAGGATACCCAGGAAACCAAGCACAACCGAAGGCAGGCCCCCCAACAGTTCAACCAGCGGTTTCAAGACCTCCCGCATCCAGCGCGGCGAGACTTCCGCAATGTAGACGGCCGTCCCGATCCCAAATGGTATCGCCACCAAGGCCGCCCCGATCGTAACGATCAGGGAACCGGTGATCAACGGCAGGATGCCGTAATATTCTTCAATTGGATACCAACGGGTATTGAATAAGGTAGAGATTGGAACTTCCCCAAAAACCGGTAATCCTTCGCGCAGCAGGAAGAAAAAGATCAACCCCACAAACACAATCGCCGAATACCCCGAAACTTTGATCGCTCGGGTAATTACGTATTCACGCCAGGTTAGACTTTTTTTCATGCACTCTCCTGGTTTTGTAGTATCGGATACCAGCCCCATGCAAAACAATGGAATGAACACAAGCAGGAGAAATTAGTTCCCGGTTGTGTTCAGCGAATGGGTACAAAACCCAATTCAGCGACAATCTCCTGGGCCTCAGCCTCCATGATCCAATCCAGATATACTTTCACAATTCCGGTTGGTTGGCCGGCTGTATACATATACAGGTCACGGGCAATCGGGTAGGCGCCGTTGTTCACCGTTTCCACAGCCGGCAGCACATACTCGCCGCCGGGCTTTGCCGCAATTGCGATCATCGACAGGTCATCCGGCACATATCCCAATCCATCATACCCAATCGCATTGGGATTCTGGCGCACTTCAGCGACAATTCCTTCGGAAGAAGGCAGCAGCAGTGTATCCATTGAAAAAAGCGTCTTGTTCTTTTTCTCCCCCAGGCGCAGGACGGTTTCCAGGAAATAAACGTGCGTGCCTGAATTGGTCTCTCGCGATAACCGCACAATCGGGCGGTCTTCCCCGCCCACATCCTGCCAGTTATCGATCTTGCCGCTGTAGATATCAGAGATTTGCTGCAAGGTCAGCCTGGAAACCGGATTTTCAGGATTGACGATCACTGCAATCGCATCACGGGCAATGACATGTTCAACCGGTTCGATACCATTGGCTTCGGCCTGTTCAATTTCTTCGGCTTTGATCTGACGGGAAGCGTTTGCCAGATCAACAGTGCCATTGATCAATGCTGCAATCCCTGTTCCAGAACCCCCACCCGTAACCGAAATACGGACATCCTGGTGCGCTGCCTGGTAGTGTTCAGCCCAGGCCAATGCCAGGTTGACGATCGTATCCGAACCTTTATTCTCGATATAGGTTGTTGCTTCTGCACTCCCTTCATCAGAAGCCCTTCCACAAGCCGATAAGGATAGAAATATGAATAAAAACATTAAGAACCTTGGAGATCGCATGGCCTGAATTATAGTCGAAAAAAACACCCCCACACCAAGGCGTTCATATTTAGTCTGTCAAACCGGTAAGATCCTGACAACCAAAGTAGTGTAAAATTGTGACCGTGACTCAACCAACTTCTATATTCACTGTTCGGGCGTTGGACTTCTATTATGGGACCTACCGGGCCCTGTCAAAGATCGAAATGGAAATCCTGCCCAAGCAGGTCACTGCCTTGATTGGCCCCTCAGGGTGCGGCAAGTCCACCTTCCTGCGCTGTCTGAACCGCATGAACGATACGATCCACGGTACCCGTGTGGAAGGGCAAATCCTGCTTGAAGGTGAAGATATCTATGCCGAAGATTACAATGTCACCTTACTGCGCCAGCGCGTCGGGATGGTCTTCCAGAAGCCGAATCCGTTTCCCCAGTCAGTCTATGATAACGTTGCTTTCGGGCCGCGTGTCCTGCATTTGACCAGCAGCAAAGCTGAATTGGACGAGATTGTCGAGAACAGCCTGCGTCGGGCGTCCCTGTGGGAAGACGTAAAGGATTCCCTGGACCACAATGCCCTGGGGTTTTCCCTCGGCCAGCAGCAGCGTCTGTGCATTGCCCGGGTGCTGGCTGTCACCCCCGGAGTGATCCTGATGGACGAGTCGACCTCCGCCCTGGATCCCGTCGCGACCCTGCATATCGAGGAACTGATCGCTGAACTTAAACAGGATTACACGATCGTGATCGTCACTCATAACATGCAGCAGGCTGCCCGTGTTTCAGATTCCACCGGTCTGTTCTGGCTGGGTGAAATGGTCGAATTCTCCCGCACCGAGAATATATTCACCAACCCCAGGGAAGAACTGACCGAAGCCTACCTGACCGGACGCATGGGATAAGCTTCTCCCCGCTTTTATCCAAACGCCTGCCTGAATCGGCAGGCGTTCTTTATTCCCAGGCTTCAATATAACGCTCCGGTCCCAGGCGGCCATCCCGGTTCCACTCCTGGGGCAGGCCATATTCTGCCAGCAGTTCCGGGAGTTCATCAAAACGATATACCTGCCCGCGATAGAGTTTACCATCCCGCACACATAGAGCTTACATGTGACAGGATTGCTATATCCGTATCACCGTCGATTTTGAGATAATGGTTTATTATAATTTCCATGCCAGGAATCCCTGGTCAGGAACCGTCCGGAAGTGACCACGTATATTACCCAGTCGTGCGTCCGAGTTATTGAACGCTGTCTGCAGGGTGACCCCCACCGCCCCTGGCGGGGCGCCTCCCCAAAATACGACAGGCAAATATTCGATTATTCTCAAACTGCTTCATGTCGGATTTGGGGAAGGCTGGGAGGGGTGAGCACACCTGCCCTGGCGGGCGGCGCCAGGGAGAAGCTCAGCACCACCATGGTGTACGCCCGCGCAAACGACAAGAATGTGGCCGAAGACTACTTTTCTGCCATGGAACAGGTGGAAAAACGGCTGAATACAGCCCCAGAAGGGCAAAAACAGGAGAAAAACAAGCAAATTGTTAATGTACAGGGACAAAATGATTTATTAGAACTCACTGAGCAGCTGGCACAGCTTGTGTTAAGTGGTGAAGAGAGATTGGCGTTGGTGGGGCAACTGCGGGATGCGTATTGATCAAGTGCAGCGTCTACTGTCGCAATTTTATTAAAGGTTCCAATTCCCTGAGTAACCAGGGAAGCAGCAAGTGCCTCACCAATTACAATAGTATTTCCCTTAATACGTGTATTCCCGGTGTAGTATACATCATCTATGAAAGTGGCAAAAGTAGATAACCCACCAAGAACTCCTCCTAATCGGTTTAACCCTGTCTGATAAAAAGCTGCATTGGCGCCTACACACCCTGCAGGCCGTCAATCCCGCATCCGTATCCCCGTAAGTAAATCTGACCTGGGCCATGTCAAACGCATCCAGGGGAACACGGATCTCGACGCCCTTCCCGGTACCAACCCGGCAGCCAGAGGCAGGAGCTCAGGATCATGTAATGCTGCCGGCAGCGAACAACTCCCTGACCTTTCCTTCCAGCGCCCGCCGGGGCGTCAGGTAATCCGCTTTTCTCTGGCTGGCAAAAACCTCCCCCTCCCGGCGTATCTTTTCCTGCAGGGCTACCGCTTCTTCCGGGGGCAGATCCGACAGGCTGACGAAAGGCCCAATGCTGGATTCGTAATAACGGGAAAGGTAATCGGGAACCTGTACTTTTCGGCCTAGATCCATTCCGCTTCAACCGTGCATTTGTTCTCGACATTACCGGTATTGCGGGTGGTCTTGGGCTCCAGCAGCATGACCTGCACTTCCTCTTCAGCAGCCGGCATGTGCTCGACGCCGCGCGGGATGATGACAAATTCGCCTTCGTTGACCATAACATCCCTGTCCCGCAGTTTAATTACCAGTGTCCCCTTGATCACCATAAAAAGTTCGTCCTCATCATCGTGGTGGTGCCAGACAAATTCCCCCTGCAGTCTGGCCAGTTTGACATAGCTGTCGTTCAGTTCACCGACGATTTTGGGCTGCCAGCGCTCTGAGATCAGGCTGAACTTTTGTTCCAGGTTAATCGTTTCGATCATTTCATGTCCTTTCGTATCAAGGAGTAAGCCAGGAATAACAACACCAAACCAGAGCCGTCAAATGCAATAAAGCGCCAGATGGAGGTTTGTAATAGAACATACTCCCCCGGAAGGGTCCACAGGATGAAGCTCTCCCCGACCAACCCCAGCAGCTGCATCCCCAGCGCCAGCTTCAAGGCCAGGGCATAGCGCAGCGGATGCCACAGGGCGGCCAGGTACGGCAGGTTCCACATCACGAACAAGACCCCCACACCTCTTACAGCCGTCTCCCCAGGCACACCGCTCAACTGGAACGAGGAGACAAAAAGCCCCGGATCGAAGACAAAAGCAAAGGCGACCTGCAGGTTCCAGCCGGCCACGGCTGCAATCAGCAGGCGGGAGAACCACAGGCGCAGGCTGTTCTCATCCCTGAAGACTTTCATATGCTGTGCGCTTCCCCATCCTTGGTTCCAGCAGTCCCAGTCATCTCTTCCAGGATTCCCAGCAGCTTTTCCGCCAGTCCGGCGCGGTTGAAGTACTCTTCCACATATCGCCGCCCAGATAGCCCCATTAACCGGCTGTGTTCAGGGCTGCCGGCCAGCTCTCGAATGGCTTCCGCCAGCGCAGCAGGGTCGCCCGGCTGGGCAAAGAGCCCGCACCCGGCCGCTTCAATCACCTCACGAATGACCCCATCTATCGCCAGCGCCACCGGACGCCCGGCCGCCATATAGTCAAAGACCTTGTTCGGGTAGGTGATTTTATAGGCTTCGATCGGTTTCAGGATGGCGATACAGGCATCCGCCCCGGCCAGGGCAGCCGCCATTCCCCGCTTGGAGACCGGTGGCAGAAAGGTGACATTGTCCAGGTTCAGCTCGCCGGCCCGGGTTTGCAGGCCGGGTTTCTCCTTACCGTCTCCCAGCAGTACGATCTGCACCTCAGGCCTGTCTTTCAACCGGCCGGCTGCCTCCAGCACCACCCCCAGGTCATTGGACATGCCGTGCGCCCCGGCATAGAGGACGACAAACTTATCTGCAAGGGCATGTCCCGTCCGGAAGGCCTCCCCCCTGTCTGCAGGATCGAACATGGCCGGGTCGGCGCCGTTCGGGACCAGGTGCACCGGTTTCCCAGGCGCGATCCCCTGCACATGTTCCACATAGGCCGGGCTGTTAACCACCAGCTGGTCGGCATGACTGTACAGGAAACGCTCCAGCCACAGGGACATACGGATAACCCTCGGGTTGGTCAGGACCCCCACCGCAATCGCAAACTTCGGCCACAGGTCGCGCACTTCGAACAGCAGCGGGACCCGTTTCAGCCGCGCCAGCATCCAGGCCGCCCAGCCCTGGAAAATGGGCGGAGAGGTGCCCCACACCAGGTCTACTTTCCTCACCCCCAGTCCGATAAAGAAAGATGAAACCATGAAGCTGAAAAAGGCAATTGTCCGGTGAATAAACGACCTGTGATGCGCCGTATACACCCAGGCCCGCCTGATGGTCACGCCGGGATGCGCTTCTCCCTCCACAGCGCTCGCCGTACCGGTAATATAACTCACCGGACTGGCAATAATGGTTACGCGATGTCCTTTGCGCGCCAGGTACAGCGCCAGTTCGTGGTGGCGTGTGCCGCCCGGCTCCCCCAGGGCCGCAAAGGCCTGGTGGATAATCAAGATATGCATGCCTTACAAGACCTCGCTCTCATCCACGAACAGCACCCCGTCGGGCCATCCCGGGTGGTGGGCGCGTACAATCAGTTTGGCAATTTCTGCCGGCAGCAGCGGATACCCCGGGATCTCTTCAACCGCCATCCAGACCGGACAGTAAGTCCCCGAAAACGGGTTAAGCGGCTGCGGCATCAGCATTTCTTCGCCCTGTCCCGAACCAAACTCCCCGCCGACCCGCTCGACCAGGGAATACAACTGCTGGTTCCCCTTGAACGAGACATCAGCCGCCAGCCGGCGTATCGCCGCCCGCAGGCCGGTTTCCTCTGCCATTTTCCGCAGGGCTGCTTCTTCCGGCGTCTCTCCAGCTTCTACACCGCCGCCCGGGATGGTGAAGTAATGACGCCCGGCTTTGTGGCGCTCGATCAGGGCGATGCGCTCATTCTCGATCAGGATAGCTGCCGCTCTACTCCTCATGATGGGAAACGAAACTCGCTGGTAAATTTGACCATGGCTGTTGAAGCGACCTCGACTGCCAGCGACAACGCAGGCAGTCTAACACCATACGTGGGAGAAATCCAGCCGCGCACCGGGTCTGGTTCTCCGGAACCATACACGTATTCGCCGCCACGTACGACAGAGAGAAGAGACGAGAGAGTAGTGAGAAATGGTACTGTTTGAATGGTAATCATCACAGGGCCGAATGGGGATTCCAAGCCAATCCCTGTTCTCTCTTCACTATTCTCCGTGAAACCCCACTCCCAATCCGGCAGCAGCCAGTGCAGGCGGAAGGTGCGCTTCTTCCGGGAATCCCTGGCCCTCATCACATCGACGACTTCCCAACGCTCATCTGCACAAACCTTCACCGTACGCTGGTGCCGAACCCCGGCGCTGCGATACCCTTCGTGAACCGCCCGGACGCACTGCAGCACCTCCGGTTCGCTGACCAGGAGACTCTCAGAAACAGCCTCCACCCAATCCAATGTCATGAAGCGCCCGGCGCGCAGCATCTGGTTCCGGGCATTGACCGTAACCGTGTTATGGAAGCGGGTCTCCGGCCAGGGATTGTCCCAGGGCGGAGCAGCATTGTAGGCGTAAGTCCCGGCATCCCGGGTCACGTTCAGGCCGCGCCACCACAGGTCCAGGTGAAGCTGGTCGATATGCCCCAGCCGTGATTTGAATTTGGAAGCCCGCAAATACGCCCAGGACCGCTTCCCCCGCAGGTTCTGGCTCAGATAATGGTCTGCCTGGTAAATTTTCTCGACCGGCTCCAGGCCAAACCACAGGCTCATCTCATCCCATGGTCCCGGATCCATCTGGATCTTGAGAAAGGCCCGGGCAGCAGCCTGGATCACCGGGCGGTAATCGCTGCCGGGAGCATTGGTCAGGGGGAAAAGATAAGCCCCGTCGTTGGCCCCCAGGTTGGGCGCCTGTCCCGATTGGGTATCCAACAGCGAAAACAACCAGTGGGCTGCGCTGGAAAGCTTTTCACGGGACTTACGCTTCAGCCAGGAGGGCCAGTGTGTTTCCTGCCCGTTGTGTGCCTTTGCGCCCTTTGTGGTTAATGAAACCACCCACAAGGCCGTCTGCAGCATTAAGCGGTGATAATTGGTCGAATGCTGGAGGTATTCCCCGAAATGGCTGATCTGGTTGCTGAAGCACCAGTTGAGCCACTTCTGCCCCGACTGGCGCCATTTCTGCGCCCGGGGATGGTCAGGCAGGGCCAATCCGGCAGTGTACAGCCCGGCCGCTTCACTGACCAGGTGGTTATTATTCTGCGCCCGGGCATACAGCAGGGTGAGCGGGATGCGCTCGGCATGGGCCGCGATGGACTGCCCCAGCCGTTGGCGGCGAGCGGCGGTCGATTGACCGGAAGGCGCAAAAACCTGCGCCGCCCAGACCAGCGCCATCATCCGGATGGCAACCTCCTGCCCGTTCATCCAGTGCGGGCCCAGGTAGGCTGGATGGCCATCAAGGAATGTCTCCGTGTACTCCCAGAAAGCCCGGGCATATTTCTCATCAGCGGTCAGGTGATAAGCGCGCCCGAGGGCAAACGCCCAGCCAAAACGGGCCGGTTCCCAGATGAACTTGATATCGCCCAGGGGGGAGCCTTCAACGGCGCGCATCTTCCCGGTTTCGTAGGCCGTCCAGTGATGCAGGGGGCCCTCCGGCGCCAGGTTGAGTTCGACCGGCTCACCGCCAAAGGGACGATAACACCCCGCCGCGATTTCATCGGCGGCTGCCGTCAATTCCCGCAACCCACCGGCGCCAATAGCTGCCAGTATCTGTTCTTTTGTGGGAAGAGAAAGCAATTGATCAGGGAGTGGTGGATGAGTACCCTTTCTACTCTCAAATCCCCTATTCTCTAATCTCTTGAAAATCCCAGTCAACAGCCCCAACTTATACAGCCCATACAGGATGATCTCAAGCGGGCCAAGCTGGACTGCCATCTTGGGTAAAAGCAGCAGGCGCTTCAGGGTTGGCATACGAACCTATCCAATCCGTCCCAAATGCATCAGTGCCATGAACAGATTGGCGACATGCAGGGCCTGGATCAATTCACCAGACCGAACCATTTCCAGGACTTCATTCAATGGTTTAAGATATACCTCGATCTCTTCGGTCTCGTCAAGGCTCTGATCAGCGACCTTCTCGACATCCAAGGCCAGGTAAGTAACCATCATATTGTTTTGGTTGCCAGGGTTAGGGAAAAGCTTGCCGGTTTCAATGAACCGGTCGCTGCTGTACCCGGTTTCTTCCAGGAACTCCCGCCTGGCGGCTTCCAAAGGATCTTCTCCCGGATCCACCATCCCGCCGGGGAATTCCCATAATACCTGCTGCTGCCCATGACGGTACTGCCGGATCAAGATAACCTGCTGCTCCCTGGTAATGCCAAGGAGAAAGACCCAGGTCCCATACTCCAGAACCAGGGGTTCCAGGATCTGACCGCCGAAGAGCTGGCAGGTATCCACGCGCACGCCCTTGCGAATATATTCAGAGTTCAAAACTTTCCAGGAGTGAATCGTCATTGGCTGTCCATTCTCACGTTGGGTAACTGCATAATCGCTCCCGATCAGACAAAGGATCAGGTATCGTATGCTCCTGGTATGCTGCCTGTTCGGTAATTCCGGAACCCGGGCCTCACCCGTTCCCGGTCAACTTAACATATCGATCAATGACCGGCCGGATCGGCGGGCTGAGATCAACCGGGATTTCATCCATACTGAACCAGCGCCAGGTGCTGTGTTCTTCATCTGCTTGAACCTGACCCTGCCATTCTTGAGTCACATACACAATGGTGACATTATAAACCTGGTCCCCGTTGGGATACTCATAAAACAACTCCGGCCCCGAAAAGACCCCGAACAAGGACAGCCCGCTGACCTGCAGGCTGGTCTCTTCCCGCACTTCCCGCCTGGCGGCAGCCTCAATCACTTCCCCAGGTTCTACCGCCCCGCCCGGAGGGCCCCAGCACCCGCTGTCGGTGCGCTTCATCAGAAGCAGGCGGCCCTGGCTGTCAAGGATCAGCACAGCCGCCCCCACCATCAGGATCGGGGTATGGCCAATTATTTTTCGTAGGGATTGGATATAGTCCATGATGGGGTGAATTAAACCACATACCAGTAGTGTTGTAGGGCAAGTGCATTAGAAAAATATTTACCCATCATAACGATGTCATTGCTTCGGGCTAACGCCTTCGCAATGACAGTTCACTCTTGTTTTTGACTGTAAATAATCCAAATGCGATTACCCTGGCAGTGTTGCTTATCGGATCGTACAGACCCTGAATTTCTTCTGGTAGATCAGGTAGAAATAAAACTGCACATGGCAGCACCAAGAAAGAACAAAGAACCCTATTCAAACCATGTGTCGGGCAAATCTATCTTCAACGCTTCCAACAGTGGTGAAATTGCTTCCTTTAGATTCTGGAGAACCACTCCCGGTGAAACTCGTGGACACAGGGCCGTCATCAGCACATAGCCGTCCGTCAGCATCATAATCAAATGAACATTCAGGGTTCCAGCAAACAAAGCATAGCGTAACTCACCACCTTGCAATTCTTTCGTAATCCGTCCTCCCAAGGCATCCGCCGCTGCTGACATTGCAGCGATACGGTCTTCATCGTTCAAATAACCGGGAAAGGAAGCTTTTCCGATCCCGTTTTTGTCCACCAAAAACATCCATTTGACTTCCGGTAGGTTTGCCCCCAGCTGGTCGAGTATCTGGTTTAATCCGGCCTGCTTTGAAATAAACATATGAAGCTATTCTCCCTTCAACCTCACTGCCGGTACGGCTACTGTTTTTCTGTACCACTTACGCCACGCCGTCCCCCCCATCTTCCAAATGATAACCGGTAAAGTATGTAATCCAATGTATTTCCTAACAGGTTCCCCATCTGAATCGTCCGCAGGGTCAACTCAATCGCCTGCACTGTTTCCTCTGTATACGTTTCGACAATGCGCTCCCTGGCCGCCGGGTTGGGCTGGCCCTGCGTTTCCGCCCAATGCTGAGCGTAAAGCAGCCCCGGCAGCTCATCTTCCGGACACGCTGCGATCCCCCCCTCTTGCAGCGCCGTTACCTCAACCTGGCCAATTCCCTCCACCAGCGCCATCCTGGCGTGGGCATACGAACAATACCGGCAGCCGTTTACCGCCGTAATCGCCAGCATCAGGCGCTCCCGAAAGGCCCCGTCGATGATCTCACCGCGCATCAAGGGTTTCATCTGGTCGCGCCTGGTCATGATCTCCTTGAAATCGACCAGGAAGGCCTTCAGACTCTGGTATGTTCGTCGATCGAATGGCTTCATCTTTAGTTACTCCAGTTGTACGAATACTGCCCGACGTCTGGGGTGCTGCACTGCCCGCCGCAGGCGCCGGCAAGACTATTTTACCGCCCGATATCCACAAAACCGCAAACATAATCACGTCCCGAAGGTTTTGTGTCAGATCATCTATCCGGCCACACAACCTTTGAGACGTTTAAGCTGCCCACATAGCGGGCAGACTGACTGGTTCTACAGTTCTCATCCACGCTTACATTCCTCCTCCAAAGCAGGTTTCCTGCCGGTCTTACCCGTGTTCTTGCAGATCAGGAATCCGGTACTTTGCTTTCAAATGCAAACAGCTGTGACAATTGGTTTTCATCCAGCCCAAGCGTCAGCAACTTTTCTCCCTCGAGAGAATAAAGAAAGACGATCCCCATCCCCTTCCCGGGATTTTGATTTCTGATCCGTCCTTTATCAAGTCTGTTGAGCGCTATCTTTTTCGTATCCGCCCTATTCCAGAATCCCAGCCTTTCAATATAAGTTCCATCATAAGACAGTGTAAAGGTTGGCTGGTAAATAAATGTCAAGAAACCCATGACCACGAAAAACAGGATCGACAGCCCCAGGATTAAAACAAGATCATTTGTAAACAGTAAAACAATGACCAGTACGGGGACAAACGGGCAGAAAGAGATTATCGTTAAGGAATAAAACAACCTGCGTTTGTGTGGTTGGATGGTTGCCACAAATCTCTTTGTATGAGAGACGGGTGTACTCAATGTATACCAGGTCAGGACCACCAGCCAGAAGCTTACGAAGGTTATGAACGCCAGCCAGTTCAAAAAACGATCGATCATTCTTGCTTATTCCTTTCCAAATTGAATCCCTGGGTACCAGACAGGGCCGTCGAAAAAAATGCGTTTCAATCTCTGTGGTTACCATAATTATAGCCGCGCTGTACAACCGCTGCCCCAAAATGGACCTTGAAACCCATCATCACCACGATCTATTAATCCCAGAATATTGAGCCTCCTCTCCACCTGACGGGGGAATCCTGCCTGCATCCTGGCGGTATCCTGTACTCATCCTGTATAGAACCTTCCTGAAACCGTCGCACGACCCGTACGTAAATAAGGCAGACCGGGTTGGAAGCCTTTCAAAAGTGTAGATAGTAATGGGTAAAAAAACACCCCTGCCGCCCAACAGGGATATTCTGAAACTGTACAATATGAATTGGCTTTTTGCTGCCTGCACCGCTGCCTGGCAACCGCCAGATCAAACAGGTTACCGCTGTGCCATCCAGACCACTTCCATGTATTGGCCGGCGTCCCGGCATTTCATCTGGCGCCAATCCCCCGCATTTTCGAACACAGACAAAGACCCGCCGAGGATAAGAGTAGAAAACCTGGCGCCGGCATATCTGATACGCATCTACGGGAACCCGCGCTTTTCTTTTTGCAGCGTTCCCTGCATATGATTTCTTTGCTCTGTATTACTTTACCGGGAAAATCGCCTCACGCTCTGGACCAACCGAGACAATGCTGATCGGGCTGCCAATCACATCTTCGACAAATCTGACGTAGTCCTGCGCTTTTTCAGGCAGTGCGTCAAATGAACGCGCTTCTTTTGTCGATTGGTTCCAGCCGTCGAGTTCTTCATAGACCGGCTCGATGGTTTCCAGCCAGTGGGCATCGCCATCCCAGTAACGAAGATCGGTGCGCCCGGATCGATCCCTGTAGCCCACGCCAACTTTGATCTTTGGCAGCTTATCGAGTACATCCAGCTTGGCCAACGCCAGTTCATCGATACCGTTCAACTGGCAGGTGAAGCGGGTGATTTCGGCATCCAGCCAGCCGACCCGCCGCGGGCGGCGCGTGACCGTCCCGTATTCATTGCCCGCCTCCCGGATCAGGTCCCCGGTCTCATCGGTCAGTTCCGTCGGCATGGGACCATTCCCCACCCGGCCGATATAGGCCTTGGCCACACCGATACTGCGGGTGATCCATTTGGGCGCCACACCCAAACCGGGGGTAATACTGCCGGTCAGCGAACTGGAGGCTGTGCAGAATGGATACGTCCCCCAGTCGTTGTCCAGTAGGGCCGCTTGGGCGCCTTCGATCAGGATATTGGCGTCCGCCTGGAGCGCATCCTGCAGCATCCCAAACGGTTCCCGCACCATATGCCGGACCGGTTCGAAAAGGTCCATGGTCTGATCGTACATCTGCTGGCCATCCAGTTCTTCATGCCCGAAAGCCCGCAGGATGGCATTCTTGATCCTGACCTGGACGGACAGCTTGTCCTTGAACTGCTGCGGGGTCAGCAGGTCATACAGGCGGATGCCGTTGTAACTGACCTTATCGGCATAGACCGGTCCCATACCGCGCCGGGTGGTGCCGGTGCTGGCCGCCCCTTTGGCTTCTTCATATAACCCATCCAGGATGCGGTGGTACGGCATGACCACATGACAGCGAGGCGAAATCCACAGTTTTTTGCCCGGATCAGTAAAAGGAGCAACACTCTCCAACTCCTGGTTGAGGGTCTCCAGGTTGACAACCACTGCATTGCCGATCACCACACTTGCGCTGGGATTCAGGATCCCAGAGGGGATCAGGCGGAACTTGAAGGTCCCATATTCATTGACAACCGTATGCCCGGCGTTGTCCCCACCGTTGAAGCGGGCGATCACATCCGCTTCGGGAGCCAGGGCATCCACCACTTTGCCTTTGGCTTCGTCGCCCCACTGCAGGCCGACCACCATTGTTACACTCATGATTTTCTCCTTATGGAAAACATGCGGCCCAAAGGCACTCTCCACCCGGACCGCCGAGTTTATTAACACGCATTTGTCTGAAAGGTTTTTATGATTCCACTGCAAAAAAGTTATTCCCTGTACAGACCGTAAATCACGGATTTGACAGATGATCCAATCACTTGAATGCACAAAAGGAGATTCATATAATTTCTTTATTTGTGAAATTCGTGATTACGCATTCTCCTTCTCGAAGAGACACAGATTCTTTTTTATCAAACCTTGACAAAACCGCATCATTTTACCAGGTCGTCTCCATTATAATAAGGCTAAATTTACTTTGTTTATACAATCATTATGACACAACACACCTTGTACCAATCCCCTTTTTCCTGGCGTTACAGCAGCGACGCCATGCGCCGGCTGTGGTCCGAACACGAAAAGCGCCGGCTGTGGCGCCGCATCTGGGTCGCACTGGCTGAAACCCAATCTGAGTTCGGGCTGGTCAATGCCGGGCAGGTCGCCGACCTGCGTGCCCACATGGACCAGATTGACCTGGAACGCGCCTTCGAGATTGAAGCCGATATCCATCACGACCTGATGGCAGAGGTCCGCACCTACGCCGAACAGGCCAGGACCGGCGGCGGGATTATCCATCTGGGCGCCACCTCGATGGATGTGGAAGACAATGCCGATGCCCTGCGTCTGCGGGACGGCCTGGACCTGATCTTGGATGCGCTCGTCGGTTTGGTCCGTACCCTGGGAGGGCTGATCGAGCAATACGCGAATACACCGCTGATCGCCTTTACGCATATCCAGCCGGCGGAACCCTCTACGCTGGGTTACCGCCTGGCGCAGTACGGGCAGGACCTGCTGGAAGACTACAAAGCGCTGTTACAGCAGCGTTCGATGATCAGGGGCAAGGGCTTCAAGGGCGCCGTCGGCACCGGGGCCAGCTATGTCGAACTGTTGGGGGAAGGCCAGTTAGAGAAATTCGAACACCTGATGTCGGAGAAACTGGACCTGCCCTGCTACCCAGTCGCCACCCAGACCTATCCCCGTAAGCAGGATTACAACGTCATCTCTGCCCTGGCCGGACTGGCCCAATCGCTGTACAAGTTCGCCTTTGACCTGCGCCTGCTGCAATCTCCACCGCTGGGAGAATTGGCCGAACCCTTTGGTAGAAAACAGGTCGGGTCGTCTGCCATGCCCTTCAAGCGCAACCCGATCCGCTCCGAGAAGACCGATTCACTGGGCCGCATGCTGGCGCAAATGCCGCGCCTGGCCTGGGACAACGCCGCCCACTCGATGCTTGAGCGCACCCTGGACGACTCCGCCAACCGGCGCAGCATGCTGCCAGAAGCCTTCCTGGCCGCCGACGAGATGTTGAAGACCGTTACCGAGATCATCTCCGACTTAAGGGTAGATGAGGCTGCCATGGCCCGCAACCTGGGCATCTACGGACCCTTTGCCGCCACCGAGCGGGTCATGATGGCCGCCGTCAAGGCCGGCGCTGACCGGCAAGAAATGCATGAAACCATCCGCGGGCACTCAATGAGTGCCTGGGAGGCAGTGCGCAAAGGGGAATCCAACCCGCTGGCAGACAGCCTGGCAAAAGAGACCGAAATCCTGAAATACCTTCCCCCAGAGAAGATCACCACCCTGATGGACGCCAGTACACATATTGGGGATGCGCCCAAATGGGCCCGGGCGCTGGCGAAGGAAATGAAGAGTTTATAATCACATCAACCACCAAAGGATACATTGGGACAAACAAATGAACGAAGTAAATTATCAAAGAAATGTCGAGTCTTAACGGTTTCCTCTTGTTCCTAATTATGGGGTTAGCTTTCCTGACAACTAAGCTCGCAAAAAGAAACCTGATCTTTGCATGTGTCATTTATTAAATATTAAGCGTTATAACACTTTATTTGCGGTTAGAAGAAAAGAGGGGTATCCTTCCAATTCTACGTCAACAGAAAAAAGAAGGAGCCCCCTCCATGGACT
>JAFGMV010000079.1 GCA_016927315.1 Anaerolineales bacterium
ACTCAGTGGTAAAATCGGGAAAGTGAGCGCGCTGGGACTCGAACCCAGAACCAATGGCTTAAAAGGCCACTGCTCTTCCATTGAGCTACGCGCCCAAGTTTACCAGAGTAAGCGGAATGCATTCTATCATGTGAGGTTGTATCCGTCAACGTAATAACAGATAACATCATTACATCTACACTGTAACACTACAAAGGAGTATTAAATGGCCGAAGTTGAATACATTTCTGAAGATCAATGGGAAGTTGAAGTAACCAATTCTGCATTGCCCGTACTGGTGGATTTTAACGCTGATTGGTGTGGTCCCTGTAAGATGATCGCGCCGATTATCGAGCAATTGGCTGAGGAATGGGATGGACAGGTCAAGGTTGTCCAGATGAATGCTGATGAGAATCCAAATGTATTGATGAAATACGGGATTATGGGTATCCCTACGGTAATCCTTTTTAAGAAGGGCGAAGTTGCCGAACGAATAACCGGTTATATGCCAAAAGACAAACTGGTTGGTAAACTAGCCTCTCACCTTAAATGAAATCAAGAACAGAATTATTCGGTCTCTGGCCCAGTATGGTAACACCGGAACTGCTGGGCCGCCAGACCGGGCTTGTGGAAGTAAAGTGGGACAGCGATGGAGAGACCCTGGTCTGGCAGGAACGCCGCCCGGATGAAAATACACTGCTGGCTCAACACAACCGAGAAGCCCCGCGCAACCTGAACGGCGGGATACCCCTCCGGCCCGGTATTGGTTATGGGGGAGGTGCATTCTCCGTACGGGATGGTCTGGTAATATTTGCCAGCAATGGACAGCTCTTTTGCCAATCACTTGAACAGGGACTGCCCCAAACAATCACCCCGGCCTATGGAGACCTTGCCTCACCTGTGCTTTCGCCAGACGGTAAACAGGTGCTTTACGTCCATTCTTATGAAAATATAGATGTGCTGGCTCTGGTCGACAGCCAGGGCAGGCAGTGGCCTGTCAGGCTGATCTGGGGAGCAGATTTCTACATGCAGCCTGTCTGGCATCCAGACTCCAGGCAAATCGCCTGGGTCGAATGGGACCATCCCCAAATGCCTTGGGAAGGTTCCCGTTTGAAGCGGGCTACCCTTTCCAATGCAAAAGCAACCAATATCGAGCTGATCGCCGGCAATAAAAGTATCCCTGTCTTCCAACCGGAATTTTCCCCAGACGGCCGCTGGTTGAGTTATATCGCCCAGGAAGGTGAATGGGACCGGCTTTATTTGTTCGATCTGGAGAGCGGAGAAAATCGCACCCTGGTTGAGGGCGGCGCCCTGATGACCCCCGCCTGGGTTCAGGGACTGCGCACCTATGCCTGGGCCGGAAAGACCGGCAGGCTCATCTACACACGCCACGACCGGGGAAAAGCATCCCTTTGGTTGGTGGAGGTCGATTCGGGGAAGACGGAAAGCATTAACAGCACTCCTTATACCTGGATCGAACAGCTTTCTGTTTCTGACGATGGAGAAAACCTGGCCTTCATTGGGTCATCTCCTACGATCCCACCGCGGATTGTATCTGTCAGGAAAGGAAAGCAGTACATTGAAGCGCGCTCGATGGGTGAGATCATTCCAACGGCAGATATCTCTGAACCGCAGGAAATCCAGTGGCCGGCTCCGGATGGAACCAGTGTCTCAGGTCTGTATTACCCGCCAACCAGCAGCCGCTTCAAATCCGACCAGGCCCTGCCGCCTGCGATTGTATTTGTCCACGGTGGTCCCACAGTTGCAAGCACCCACACGTTCAATCCAAATGCAGTTTTCTGGACCAACCGCGGGTATGCTTTTCTGGAAGTCAATTACCGAGGCAGTACCTTTTTCGGACGCAGTTTCCTGCTGGCCCTGGGCCACAATTGGGGAAAGGTCGATGTGGAAGATGTTCTTGGGGGTGGTCAAGCCCTGGTCAACCAGGGATTGGCAGACCCGCAGCGCCTGGTCGTCATGGGAGGCAGCGCCGGAGGATACACGGTACTGAATACCTTGATCCGCAAACCGGGCTTTTTCAAGGCCGGGGTTAATCGCTACGGGGTGGCTGACTTGCTGATCCCCGAGACGTACAAATTTGAACTGTACTATTACAACTTCCTGGTTGGCAGCCTGCCGCTGGATATCGAACGCTTCAGGGATTGGTCTCCCATCAATCATGTTGACCGGATCAGCGACCCGCTGGCTGTCTTCCAGGGTACAGATGACAAGGTGGTTTCTCCGGAGAATTCAGAACGGATTGTAGCCGCTTTGCGGGCGCGGGGAATACCACATGTGTACCATCTGTATGAAGGTGAGGGTCATGGGTTTCGTAAACCGGAAAACATTGCCGACTATTACGCCACCGTTGAAGCATTCCTGCAGAAGCATGTGCTTTATGCCTGAATAACGGTTATGAGATCTCAGTCCGACCTGGCACGCCAGGTCGGACTTTTTATTTCGCTTCATAGTGAAGAAATATTTGCCGCTGTTCAATGTCCTTAATGAACAGACTGAAAGTGAACCTGCTCCTGCAGTTGTTCATCCAGCTGGTGTGTGCCGGGAGAAAGGTACACTGCGACAACCGAAACCATTTTCAGGAGGCCGATCAGGAAAAAGACCAGGGCAATGCCCCTCCCGGAGCCAGTCCCAAACCAGTTCCCCAGACTGACAGCCAGGATACCTCCGGAATGCAGCAGCGGATCGAAGACCTGGTCGGCCAGACCGCCTGCTGCCAGGTAAGCGGCCAGTGTGGCTGCCTTGACGACCGCCTGCTTGAGAGAGAAAATGCGTCCCTGCAAAGCCTGCGGTACCTGGGCCTGCCAGACGGCCTCGCCCAAACCAGAGACGAACGCCAGTGTCAGGTGAGCCAGGAAAGCCCCACTGGCAACCAACCAGACCAGCGGCCGTGAGCCCATCAGGCAGAACGCCACCCCACTGACCAGTTCGAAGACCAGCAGCCCGGTCAGCCGGCGCCGGGGTCCGCCCCAGGCAGACAGGATCAGACTGCCCGCCAGCAGACCGCTTCCGGCCAGGGTTAGGGTCAGTCCCAGTTCACCCGGTGCGGCGAACCCCAGGATCATAGGCACCACCATAACTGCGAAGAGGTTCCATAGAAAGGAAAACAAGACCTGGTAGCGCAGTAAATTGACCAGGCCTCTCTGGGCACGCAGCCCCTCCCAACCAGTTTGCAGTGCTTCGAACCAGGGTGTTTTCTGGGTCTCCAGCCCGGAATCAGCGCGTGGATATTCGACCTCAGGCGGGATGCGTACCAGCATCAGGCTCAGGACCGCAACACCAAAGGTAGCCAGATCGATCAACAGCACCCCGGGTATGCCAATCATCAACACCAGTACCCCCGCCAGGGCCGGCGCCAGGACCTCAGCCAGGCCCTGGCCAAATTGAAGCATCCCATTGGCGCGGCCCAATTGGGATCTTTCGATGGCGGAGGCCACATAAGCCTTGTAGGCCGGATTCTGGAAAGCATTGAACCCCGCGCTGAGGGCGGTCAGCAAGTAGAGTTGCCAGACCTGCATCTGCCCGGTCAGGAACAAGCCGGCAAAACCCAGGGTGCAGGCGGCTGCCCCGGCATCTGCCAGGATCATCATCCAGCGGCGGCTGAAACGGTCGATCAGTACACCTGCAAACGGAGAGAGCAGCATTTGCGGCAGGGCTGCGCATAGGGCCACCAGCGCAAACTTGCTGACGGAACCGGTCTGCTGGTAGAGCCAGATACCCAGTGCAAACCAGCTCAGTCCGGATCCGAAGATCGAGACCACCTGCCCGGTCCAGACCATGAAGAAAGATTTGAAGTGTTTCATTGGTGTCTCCTTTCCCGAATTACTCGGGATAACAAAAATGGGCCGGCAGTTTTCTACCAGCCCATCTTTGCCAATAAAATAAGCGACCCACAGGGTCGCGGTAAAGGGAATGCCCCGGAAAAGAAAATCCCGGCTGTGGGATCCACAACCGGGTTTTTTTCTCAGAAGGCGCATTCTAGACTGAATTCTCCCGGGTGTCAAGGGTATCTGGAAACATGACTCTGCGGGGAGGTCCAAAGGACCTCCGACGCAGACTTATCGCTTTCTGGTAGATTACACTCGCCCGTGCGATAGGCTGCAATCTCCATATTTCCGCAGGCTACACCCCTTCGGGTGTCCAGTCAAGCTGGATGAACTATGCTTCGCGAAAGCCTGCAATCCTTTTTCGGTCAGATATAAAAAAAGAAAGTCCTGGAAGAATAGACTGGATCCAGAAAGGTTGAATACAGGATACTACCAGGGTCCGAGGACATTTCCCCTGAAAATCACGAACGCTCCATTCCGCACGGATCGGTGCTGTGCTAAAATTGCGCAGATCATCAAGCCGGTCACACCCAACTGGGAGGGTTATCTTGAAAACCAGACGAAAAATCATTGTGATCTCGATTGCCGTACTGCTGGCTGCTCTATTGATTGGGGAAATCCTTCTTGAAAACACCCTCCAGGGCTATTATCACCAGGCCGAGCAGGCAGAGCTCTTCGAAAATATGAGCACAGGGTATGGATACACCCGCAGATTCGCAACCGAAACACATACACACGAAATTCTCGTTCGAAATCACCCCAATTTACGGTTTGCATTCTGGAGCAGAGGTCTGACCGGCAGTGTTCAGGTAAACATTCTCGACAAAGACGGAACGCTGGTCTATGAACAGCAGGGACGCAACGGCAGCATTGCAGAGAACCTGGATCTTGAATCCGGTCACTACACCATCCAACTGGTTTTTACCAATTACTCCGGTTCTCTAAAATTTGGTTTTTCGAACGCCAAACTTATCAGGGCTCTTCCAGATAAAAACTACCAGTACATCCAAGCCGATCCGGATTCAGGTTTCCACTGGGATTACATCCTGTATACCCCTGAAGAAGTACCATCCCCATACCTGTTGGTCATTCCCAACAACACCGGTTTTGAAGAAAGCGACATGGCTTTTCACCAAGCCTCAGCCCAGGATTTGATCGTCTGGATGAGCAGCTTTGCCGATGAACTTGGAACGCCTTTACTCGTGCCCGTATTCCCGCGCCCGGGAGGAGAACTGGACGAGTTTTACACCCACAACCTGGATCGGAATGCCCTGCTGATGACACAGGACGGCTACTTGCGCCTCGACCTGCAGCTGCTGGCCATGGTGGAGGATGCCCGGACCAGGCTGGAGAAAAGACAGATCCCGACCGGAGAGCGCTTTCTGATGTGGGGCTTCTCGGCCTCGGGTACCTTCAGCGACCGCTTCAGTCTGCTGCATCCGGAGCGGCTTATAGCCGTTGCAGCAGGCGGGTGTACCCACAGCCTGCCCTTCCCGGAATATAAAGGGGAAAACCTGCCCTACCCGATCGGGACCTATGATTATAAAACCATTGCCGGTGAACCATTTGACATGCAGGTATTTGCATCCCTGCCGCGCTTCCTGTACAAGGGCAACCAGGATTCCGGTGGCACGATCACTGAAGATGAAAATGTCTACCCTGCTGACGAATATTTCGAACTTTTCGTGCGCGCAGCCCTTGAAGCCCGGCTTGAAACATATCCGCGGCCCATCCTGACAGGTTTTGAAATGACCCAGGAAGAAGAAGATGCGATCAAATATCGCATCTACGATGGCGCTGTCTTTGTAGATGAGTTCATTGCTGTCAGCGAGATCTATGAAGAAGCAAATCTGGATAAGTCTGTTTTCAGGCTTTACCCCGGCGTCGGACACGAATCCACGGGTGAAATGCTGGAGGATGTTCTCAATTTCTTCCTGGTGAAAATTGCCCGGGAGAGGCAATGAGTGCCCAGATCCTGTACACATTCTGGAGACGGATATTCAAACATCCCTGGTGGTTGAGTGTGGTTCTGTTCCTGATCTTGGCTGGTGTGTGTGCTTACGGATTATTCGGCCCTGAAAAAGCTCGCAGATGGATCATGTTTGGATTCTTCATCCTGTGGTTTACACCCTTCTTGTTCTTTTCAAAGGCAGGGCGAAGAAACCTTGGCATCAAGAAGATAGGAAACCCGCTCTGGTTGCTGTGGGGATTCCTGCTGGGGGGGGCGGCCTCCTCGCTGGTCTTTATACTTGGCTTCCTGTTATATGGTCGCAATTCCGATAATTGGTATGTCAGTGTCCTGGTGTCCTGGCTGATCGATGAACAGATGATGGAACTTCCCCGTCTGGCTTTGTTTGCCATGTTTACGTTTCCAGCCGTTGTATTCAGCCCTGTCGGTGAAGAATTTTTCTTCCGCGGTATTATTCACGAGACAGTCAAGGAAAAGTGGGGAGTTGCTATTGCTACCGTTGTGAATGCCATGGCGTTTGGCCTCGTTCACCTTATGCATCATGGGATTCAATGGGGCCAGCGTGGGCTTCAGGTCAGTATATTTTCGGGATTGCTGTGGTTTGTGTTGATGATGGGTGTCAGCTGGCTTTTTACGATATGCCGTTTGGAAGGTGACGCAATCTGGCCGGCAGTCTTTTCCCACGCAGCCTTCAACCTGACCAAGAATATGACCATCTTCTGGTTCCTGTTCTGAGCCTGCAAAGAAGGGCAGATATGACCATTCGACAACTGAGCAGGCTGCCGTACCGGCGAAGACGAGAAGGTCTTTCCATTAAGACCCTTACCGGTGAAAAGACCCAGCTCTGCATGATCAGGCTGGACCCCGGTATGAAAACCGATCACCAACATAGCTATGAGCCGTTGGGATATATCCTTTCCGGTCAGATTGATTTGATGATCGAAGAGAAGCATCAAACCCTGCAACCAGGCGATGCCTATCATTTCCCTTCCAATGTGCAGCATGGATTTCATGTAACAGGTTCCCGGCCTGTGGAATATATCGAAATCTTTACTCCGCCCAAGCCAGAAACCGAATAACTCAAACCTGGAGAAAAAATGACAACTCCTAAAAATTACCCCCTGTACCTGTGTTCGCCCGTCAATGCCCTGGTGGAGGGCATCTACGAAGAGAATATCCCCATTCGCAAGATCAAGGAACATGGAGATTTCGGGTTGGGCACCTTTGACAACCTGGATGGTGAGATGGTCATGCTGGATGGCCGGGTCTTCCAGATCACAGCAGCCGGGCATGTGATCGAAGTCGATGATCAGGTTGAAACGCCTTTTGCCTGCGTGACCTTCTACCAGCCGGCCAGCCATGATGAATTGACTCAGGAACAGGATTACTCAGCCTTCCTGGAATGGCTGGATGGTTTGCTGCCATCCCCCAATATCTTCTATGCCATCCGGATTGAAGGAGAGTATGCTTGCGTGCGCACCCGCTCGGTGCCCAAGCAGGAAAGTTATAAACCGCTGGTCGAGGTGGCCAGAGAACAGCCAGTCTTTGAGTTTGAGAACCTGCGGGGAACGCTGGCCGGGTTTTATACCCCGGCCTTCATGTCTTCGTTGAATGTGCCGGGACTGCACCTGCATTTTCTTTCAGATGATCTGCAGCACGGCGGGCATCTGCTGGAATGCCGCCCGGGCAGCATCAGGGCCGGGATCCAGTTCATCAGCCGGCTGGAGCTGTCCCTGCCGATGAGCCTGGACTACCTGACCTGGGATTTCCAGCGTGATATTGAAGACGATCTCGACCAGGCTGAGAAGTAACAGCCCTGTTACAAAGGTAATCGTAGGGCAGGTTTGTAACTCCCAAATAACTTCTGCGCCATCAAATCAAGTACATGACCACCATCATAAACGGATGAAGTCATGCGTGGGTCAGGTACTTTTTTCTTATACCCTTCTTATTACCCCCATCCCTCCGCTATGCTATAATCGCCATTCATAAGAGGAAATCATGCTGCAAAACATAGTAAAAGTATTTGGGGGGGACCCCAATAAACGGAAAATCGAAACGCTCAGCGACCTGGTTCAGCAGATCAATGACCTGGAAGATGAATTCAAGCAGTTAAGCGATGAGGCGCTGGGTTCCAAAACCGGGGAATTCCGCCAGAAGCTCAAGGCGGCCACTGACGGTCTGGAAGGCCCGGATGAGATTTTTGAAGCCGAGCAGCTTGTACTGGAGGAGATCCTGCCGGAGGCATTTGCAGCCGTGCGGGAGGCCTCCAAACGCACCATCGGCCTGCGGCACTACGATGTACAGTTGATCGGCGGCATCACCCTGCATCGCGGCGAGATCGCCGAGATGCGCACCGGCGAAGGAAAGACGCTGGTTGCCACGCTGCCGGTCTATCTGAATGCATTGGCAGGACACGGCGTGCACCTGATCACCGTCAATGACTACCTTTCCCGGCGCGATGCCCGCTGGATGGCGCCCATCTATAGCTTCCTTGGCCTGTCTGTGGGTGTGCTGCAGATGGCGGCCATGACAGAAAACGGGAAAAAGGCCTTTCTGGTCAATCTCGAAAAAGAATCCCCGCATGAAGACCAGCATCAATTAAAGCTGGTTGATCGTGCTCGGGCCTACCGGGCAGATATCACCTACGGGACGAATTCCGAATTCGGGTTCGACTACCTGCGAGACAATATGACCATGCGCCTGGAAGACCGTGTGCAGCGTGGGCATCACTATGCCATCATCGATGAGGTCGATAACGTCTTGATCGATGAAGCCCGAACACCCCTGATCATCTCAGGCCCGGCCCAGGGTGACCTGGAATGGTATGTCCAGATGGCCGGGATTGTCAAACAGCTCAAATCTGAAGATTATGAACTGAGCGAAAAAGACCGCTCTGTAGCCCTGACCGAAGTCGGTGTGGCGCATGTCGAGCAGCTTCTGGGGCAGCCACTCCAGGATCCCGACCGCCCGGAGGATGTCACACCTGAGCAGGCCCGCCTGATGGGCTACCTTGAACAGGCTCTGCGGGCGCAGTACCTGTTCAAACGCAACAAGGACTACCTGGTGCAGGGCGGCAAAGTCATTATTGTTGATGTCCATACCGGGCGCCTGATGCCCGGACGGCGCTGGTCTGACGGCCTGCACCAGGCTGTGGAAGCCAAAGAAGGGGTCAGGATCGAACCCGAAAACATTACCTATGCCACTATCACGCTGCAGAACTATTTCCGCATGTACCAGAAACTGGCGGGTATGACCGGTACGGCCCTGACTGAAGCAGAAGAGTTCTCAAAGATCTACGAATTGGAAGTGCTGCCAATACCGACCAACCTGGAGTTCCAGGCCTTTGGACAGGATGCTTCCCTGATCGCCAAGAAAGACCGGGACGAGGATGGGTATGAATACACCTATTATGTACGACCGGACGATCCACCTGAAGCAGAGCCGGTTCTGTGGAAACGCAAGGATTACCCTGATGTAATTTACCGCACATTGGAAGCAAAGCTGCGCGCCATTGTGCGCGAGATCGTTCATTATCATGTTTTGGGGCGTCCCATGCTGGTTGGCACCACCTCAGTCGAGAGTTCAGAATTGCTGTCGGAGCGGCTGCGAGCTGAACCTGTGCGGCGCATGATGCAGGTCTTGCTTGTCCGCCGGGCCTGGCTGCTGGCCAATGACCGCTTCGAAGACGGTCGTCTAATCCCTGAGCTGCAGACCTTCAATGCGCCTCTGGATAAGGTCAGCCCGGCTGAACTGCGCCAGTTTGCTAAACCACTGAACATCTCCATCAATGTTGAAGACCCTGAGAACATATCTGCCCTGCTGGAAATACTTGACCTTCCGGCAGCGAGCAGCGAACGCCTTAAGATGGTAATGCAGGCCGGCGTGGTACATAATGTGCTCAATGCCCGCCGCCATGCCGAGGAATCCCAGATCATTGCCGGGGCCGGAGAATTTGGGGCTGTGACAATTGCCACCAACATGGCCGGGCGTGGTGTCGATATCAAGTTGGGCGGCGACCTGGCCGAAGAGATCTTTGGCGCCATCCACCGTGTGCTGCGCCGTATTGACGTCGACCCTTATGAATCAACCCTGGAAGAACAACGCCAGGCCCTGCTCAAGGCGGATCCTTCTGTCTTTGGTATTTATGAGGCCGAAGTCCAGCTCTTCTTGAGTTACTTCGATGATATGGAAAAGGTCAAAACATTGGGCGGCCTGCACGTGATCGGCTCGGAACGCCACGAAGCCCGCCGCATCGATAACCAATTACGCGGTCGTGCCGCCCGTCAGGGCGACCCTGGCTCATCAAGGTTCTATCTTTCGCTCGAGGATGACTTGATGCGCATGTTCGGCGGCGAACAAGTCAACAACATGATGCTGCGCTTTTCACTGGATGACTCGCTGCCGCTTGAAAACCGTATGGTTGGCAATATCATCGAACAATCACAGCACCGTGTCGAAGGCGCCAACTTTGATGGCCGCAAGCACCTGCTGGAATATGATGATGTGCTCAATTCCCAGCGCGAACGCATCTATTCGCAGCGTAACCGTGTCTTTACCAAGGAGTATTTGGGTGATGATATCCAGATCATGCTGCGGGCAGAAGTAGAGAAACGGGTCCCGGCAGCGCTCGAAGACCCGGAAGGCCCCTGGCGGCTGATCGCCTGGTTGGAACAGATCCAGCCGCCGATCCTGGCCGGGGACCACCTTTATCCTTCTTTTGGGATGCGCCTGATCCTGGAGTCTCTTGAAAATACAGATGATTTCTATACCAGCGCTGTTGAAGTAATCAGTGAAGCAATCCGGGCGGAACAAGAACGCATCCTCGACGCCATACAGGTGGGTATCGACCGTACCGGTGAAGCCCTGGAAATGCAGATCGAAGAGCGTTATGAAGGGCTTGAAATCTTCCTGGAAGGCTTGAACGACAGCGAAGAAGGACTGCGCGCCCAGGAAGTCTCTGAACAACTAACTGCAGCCGTTCAACTGCAGCTCCAGCTTAGCAATACGCAACTGCGCACCTTATTGGATGAGCCTTATTCTGTTGAAGATGATCTTCGAAAGGCGATACGGGGAGAGCTTACCAAAATAAATGCCGAGCGCCTGATTGGTTCAATTGAATACCGGCTAAAACAGTCGTTGGAATTGGATATCCGGCAGATTGACCAGATGACCTGGAAAGAGATTGCAGGGTCCTTATTCGAGGCTTCACAGATGGTATTGGAGCAGCAGCGTGAAACCCTGGTTGGAGAAAAAGGTTCTGTCACACGTGACTTGGAAGGGGCCCGAACCCGGGAAACAGCTTCAAACCTGGCTGCGGATGCCCGCCTGCGCTTGTTAATGTCACTCGCACAGGGGGTGCGTACCGGCTTTGACACTCGCACTCACCAGCAGGTTAAACAAATATACTCGCGCTTCAACTATATCTTCCTGGCTGCACAGTATCTCGAAAACAGCGAGGTTGAGACGCTGTCTGCCGAGGTGCTGGAACATCTGGAAGGCGCCCAGGAAAACCTGCAGCTGGCCTTGGGTCTGCATGAATGGACACAAAAAACTCAGAATGCCAGCCGACTGGCTGATCTGGGACCTGCTGCGGCCGTATTGGAAGAAGACCGTGCCGCTGAACCACCGTTCTCGCTCTCTGAAGAGGACCGACAGATTGTAATCAAGGAACTGGGACGACTGCAATTGAATGAACTCCAGCGGCAGCTGCTGCTGCGAGCCATTACTGAACAGTGGGTCGATTATCTGACCAAGGTTGAAGCCCTGCGTGTTTCAATCGGGTTGGAAGCATACGGACAACGTGATCCGCTGGTACAATACAAGGGACGCGCCTCTGAAATGTTCCAGCAACTCTTGGGAGATATCCGGGCCCAGGTCATTGGGCGGGTCTTTCTCTACCGGCCTCTCCGTCCGGGAACTTCAAAAGGAGAAGGTGGAGAAGTAAGAGCGGTTAATGCATTGCAGCCAGGGAAACCCATCAAAAAAGAAAAGAAAAGCAAGAAAAAACGCAAACGCCATTAGAGAAAGGCTTGTTAGTGCCTCACAGGAAATCAAACGCTCCCACGGAACCGCTTAACGTCTTCCAGGCCATGCCCAAGGTGGATCTTCACCGTCATCTGGAGGGTTCACTGCGTCTGGATACCATGCTGGATATTGCCCGGGCCCACGGCGTTACCGTTCCGGCAAGCATTGTTCGATTAAGCCAACTGGTTCAGATCCAGGAAGAGGAACCGTATACTTTCCAGAATTTCCTGGCTAAATTCCAGACCCTGCGCCTGTTTTACCGTTCTCCGGATGTTATAAATCGGGTGACGCGTGAGGCTGTTCAGGACGCTGCCCGTGATAATGTTAAGTACATGGAATTGAGATTTACCCCGGTGGCCTTGAGCCGGGCTGAGCGTTTCCCGCTTCACGATGTCATGGATTGGGTATGCACCAGCGCTAGCGAAGCTGCAGTTGAATTCGGGATTGAAATTGCCCTGATCGCCAGTGTAAACCGGCATGAAAGTGTAGACCTGGCAGAACAGGTGGCCCTGCTGGCTGCCCAATACACAGACAAGTGCATGGTTGGGATGGATATTGCGGGGAATGAAGCCGAATTCTCGGCCAAACCATTTATTCCCGTATTAAAAGAAGCCCGGCAATCTGGCCTGCAGTTGACCATCCACGCTGGGGAGTGGGCCGGGGCGGCCAATGTGCGTGAGGCCATTGAAGATTTGAATGCTGAACGGATCGGGCACGGTGTGCGGGTGATGGAAGACGCCGGTGTAGTTGCCCTGGCCCGCGAACGCGGGACTGTCTTCGAAGTATGCGTTACCAGCAACCACCAGAGTGGCGTCGTCCCCGAGTTGAAAAAACATCCTTTAAAAAGCATGCTGGATGCCGGCCTGAAGGTGACCATCAACACCGATGACCCCAGTGTCTCGCGTATTACACTGAGCCATGAGTACAGGTTGATCTGGGATCAGTTGGGGGTTTCGACAGAGGCGCTCAAGAACTGTGTCCTGACCGCCGCCCGGGCGGCTTTCTTGCCAGAGGCCAGGCGGGAGTCACTGGTTTCCAGGATCGAGAAAGAAATGCAGGTTTTCTAAGCCTCTCACCAACTTGCTGTAAGTTTTATTGTTTTGGTAGAATAGAAAAACAGTTGTGTTTACGGGTTTTCAGCACGAAGTCCGAAAGGACGACAAAGGCGCACCTTTGCGTCTTTTCGGTCTCTGTGGTGACCTGTCGAATTCCTCACACCCACATCACCGGTGTCATTCCTTTGGTGGTGTGAAAGAGACTTCATAAGGAGTATTCCAATGCAAGATTTTTTCCAAGCCCGTGAGACTCTCAAGACAGAGCACGGGGACTATACGATTTATCAATTATCGGTCCTGGAAAAAGCGGGGTTAACCACCCTCAGCAAACTCCCGTTTTCGATCCGCATCTTGCTGGAAGCTGCCCTGCGGCAGTGCAACGAGAAAGAGATCACCCGGGAAGATGTCAAAACCATTGCTGGTTGGAAGCCCCAGGCAGAACGTCCGGGCATTCCTTTTCTTCCGGGGCGCGTTATAATGCAGGACTTCACCGGCGTACCGGCGGTGGTCGACCTGGCAGCCATGCGCTCTGCAGTCGCCTGGTTGGGCGCAGACCCCAAGAAGATCAATCCGCTGGTACCGGTTGACCTGGTAGTGGATCATTCTATACAGGTTGATTTCTTTGCCAGCCCCGATGCCCTGCAGCGGAATACGGAAATCGAATTCCAGCGCAACCGTGAGCGCTATGAGTTCCTGAAATGGGGACAAAAGGCCTTTGATAATTTCCGGGTGGTGCCCCCGATGACAGGCATCGTTCACCAGGTAAACCTTGAGTACCTGGCGAGTGTGGTCGCCAAAAATGAAGCGGGCCTTGCGTACCCCGACAGCCTGGTTGGCACAGATTCACACACAACCATGGTCAACGGGCTGGGTGTGCTTGGATGGGGCGTAGGTGGGATAGAAGCCGAAGCGGTCATGCTCGGCCAGCCGATGGACATGCTCCTGCCGGATGTAACCGGTTTTAAATTACATGGAAAGCTGAAGGAAGGCGTGACTGCCACCGACCTGGTCCTGACCGTTACCCAGATGCTAAGGCTGAAGGGCGTGGTTGGACAATTTGTTGAATTCTTCGGGCCCGGCCTGGCCAGCATGTCTCTAACCGACCGGGCGACAATTGCCAACATGGCTCCCGAATATGGTGCCACGATGGGTTTCTTCCCGGTCGATGTCGAAACCTTGCGCTATATGCGCTTAACCGGCCGTTCGGAAGAAACAATCGCGCTGACCGAGGCCTACTGCCGGGTTCAAGGCTTACTGCGTGAGGAAAACACCCCGGAGCCTGAATTTACCGATATCCTCGAACTTGACCTTGGATCGGTAGTGCCCTCCCTGGCAGGACCCAAACGACCGCAGGATCGCGTTCCGTTAGCGCAAATGAAAGAAACATTCCGTAAGGCCCTGACCGCCCCAGTGAAAGAACGCGGGTTCGAACTGGGCGCACAAGCCTTGGAGAAAAAGGGGACTGTTGGAACGAACGGTGGATCGTACGAGATCGGTCATGGGGCTGTCGTCATTGCGGCCATTACCTCCTGTACCAATACTTCTAACCCCTCGGTAATGATCGGGGCAGGTCTGCTGGCGAAGAAGGCTGTCGAGAAAGGCCTGACGACTGCGCCGCAGGTCAAAACCAGCCTGGCGCCCGGTTCGCGTGTAGTCACGGAGTACCTCAAGCAGGCCGGGTTGCTCGAACCACTGGCAAAACTGGGCTTCAACGTGGTCGGCTATGGCTGTACAACCTGCATCGGTAATTCTGGACCACTGCCAGGAGAAGTCTCCAAAGCCATCAACAGTGGCGACCTGGTGGCAGCCTCTGTGCTTTCCGGCAACCGGAACTTCGAAGGCCGCGTGCATGCACTTGTCAAGGCCAACTACTTGGCGTCCCCCCCACTGGTCGTCGCCTATGCCCTGGCCGGAACAGTGGATATCAACCTGGACTGTGATCCCCTTGGCGACGGCAGCGACGGCAGCCCCGTTTACCTGAAGGACATCTGGCCAACCCAGCAGGAGATCCTGGACACGATTGCCTCCTGTATTTCATCTGAAATGTTCGCCTCCCGCTATGCGGATGTTTTCCATGGCAGCGACCTGTGGAACGATATCCCGGTATCTGGCGGGGACCTGTATGCGTGGAATGAAGAATCGACCTATATCCAGCATCCGCCGTTCTTCCAGGATGTGACCCGGGCGGTTCCCTCGATCGAGAAGATCAAGGGGGCACGGGTACTGGGTTTGTTTGGCGATTCGATCACCACAGATCATATATCTCCGGCTGGGGCAATCGCCGCAGACAGCCCGGCAGGCAAGTATCTCAAAAGCCTGGGCATCCAGCCGCGAGACTTTAATTCCTACGGCTCACGGCGCGGGAATGACAGGGTAATGGCACGCGGCGCCTTCGCAAACATCCGTTTGAAGAACCAGCTTGTACCTGGCGTCGAGGGCAACGCCACCCGGCACCATCCGGACGGCGAACGCATGACCATGTTTGATGCTGCCATGAAATACAAGCAAGCCGGCATTCCCACGATTATATTGGCTGGCAAGGAATACGGCGCCGGGTCCAGCCGGGACTGGGCCGCCAAAGGACCCCTGCTGCAAGGCATCAAAGCCGTTATCGCAGAAAGTTTCGAACGCATTCACCGTTCCAACCTGGTCGGAATGGGGATTCTGCCGCTGCAGTTCCTGGATGGCCAGAGCGCAGAAACCCTTGGGCTGGACGGGACCGAAGTATTCGACTTTCTGGGATTGAATGATTCGCTTGCACCCCAAAGCACCATCGATGTAAAAGCTGCCAGGGTAGATGGCGCCGAGACCAGTTTCAGGGTCAGGGTGCTGCTCAATACCCCTGTGGAAGTGAATTACTATCGTAATGGCGGTATCTTGCATACCGTGCTGCGAAATCTGGTTAATTAACCCACCTTCACAGAGAACTACTTAAAGGACCAGCCCAACCGGCTGGTCCTTTGTGTTTTTACACCAGTTATCTAGAAGGGCATGCGTAAACCCATAAATAGAACTTGACCTGGAAGCGAAGTTTGTTATATAATATAACTATTATATAATATAACAAACGGCAAGGTGAAGATATGCCCCTGACAGAAAAGGAATACATCCGTATCAACCAGGCCCTGTTCACGCTGGCGCATGCCTATGAATCACGCATGACCAGAGAGCATCCGGCTGACAAGACTGGTCTGACCATTTTCGAATGTGCTGTCATGATGGTGATCGGTCAAACTGCCCCGATAAATTCGCAGGAATTATCCCGGCGCATGGATGTACCGCCAAGTACAGTCTCCGTCTACATACGCGGGTTAAGAAAGAAGGGGCTGGTGAAATCCGAGCAGGACCAGCAGGACCGCCGCAACTGGTGGCTGGCGCTTACCGACCAGGGTCAACTCGTTTACCAGGCGATTATTGCAGGAACATCCCAATACACCCAGGATTTCTTTTCTGCGCTGAGTGATGAAGAACAACGTACACTTCTAGACTTACTCTTGAAAGCTTCCCATAACCTGGGCTTTACCTGGCAGTAAACTATGAAAAGAAAATTGCTGCTGATCAACCCGGTCAACCCGGTCCGTACAGGACTGACAGTAAACAAGAGTTCACGTTTCCCTCCCATCAGCTTGGGGATTATCGCAGCCCTGACGCCGGAAAGCTGGACGGTAGAACTTATCGATGAGAATTGGGAACCCTTCGAATACCAGCCGGCAGACCTGGTCGGGATCACCGCATTCACAGCCTCTGCGCCAAGAGCGTATGAGATCGCAGGTCAATACCGGCAGAGAGGTATCCCGGTTGTCATGGGAGGCATTCACGCTTCCATGTGTACTGATGAAGCGGCAGCCTTTGTCGATAGCGTTGTTACCGGCGAGGCAGAAAGCGTCTGGCCTCAGTTGATTGAAGATTTTGAAGAAGGCTGGATGCAGCCCCGCTACCATGGATCATGGGGGGAGCTGGCTGGTATGCCACGGCCGCGCCGGGACCTGTTCCACCCTGAGTATCTGTTCGCTTCGGTACAGACCTCCCGCGGCTGCCCGATGGATTGTGAGTTCTGCTCAGTAAGCATGTTCAATGGCCAGCGGTACCGCCGCCGTCCGTCAAATGAAGTGCTTGATGAACTGGAAGCCATTCCCCACAAAATGATTTTCTTTGTGGATGACAATATCGTCGGCTATGGAAAGCGCACACGACAGCAAGCCCTGCAACTGTTCAAAGGCATGGTGGAACGCAACCTGGACAAATTGTGGTTTTGTCAGGCTTCGATCAACTTTGCTGATGATGAAGAACTCCTGTTCTGGGCCAGCAAGGCCGGCTGTAAAATGGTCTTTCTGGGGCTGGAGGCCGAAGAAGCGGATACCCTGCAAGAAGTGAACAAAAAACTGAACGTTCAAAGGGGAATAAGTTCGTACAGCCAGGCATTTGAACGCATCCACCGGGCCGGTATCTCTGTTTTGGGCGCCTTCATTTTTGGTATGGATGGCGATACCCCGAAAAAGCTGTGCCAGAGAGCTGACTTCATCAAGGCCTCGGGCGTTGATGTTATTCAAACGACCCTGCTGACCCCGCTGCCGGGTACCCGCCTGTATCAAAAGTACCTGGAAGAAGACCGCCTGCTTTACACTGAATACCCGCAAGATTGGCAGCATTACGATATGACCGAAGTCATTCACTCGCCCGGGAAAATGACTCCCGCCCGGTTGGAACAGGTTATGGCTGAGTGCAATGCCGCTCTTTACTCCTGGCCAGTACTGCTGGCCAAGGCATTCCATACATTCCGGAACACCCGGGATATGACTGCTGCAATGTTTGCCTGGAACTCGAATATTAATTATCGCAAGATAGCCACGGCAGCCAGTAAAGCAGCACAGTAAGCCACATAAAGGAAAAAACCAATGAAATTCCCACAAGACTTTATTTTTGGAGCAGCCGCATCAGCCTATCAAATCGAGGGCGCCTGGAACATGGACGGCAAAGGCGAATCGATCTGGGACCGCTTTGCACATACCTCGGGGAAGATCAGGCATGGAGATACCGGGGATACAGCCTGCGACTTTTATCACCGTTACAAAGATGATATCGCCTTGATGAAAGAGCTGGGACTGCACGCCTACCGCTTTTCCATCAGCTGGCCGCGTGTCCTGCCGGAAGGCCGTGGAGCCATAAACCCTAAAGGATTGGATTTCTACAAGCGCCTGGTGGATGAACTGTTGGAAGCAGGCATTAACCCCTGTGTTAATCTATATCACTGGGACCTGCCGCAGGCCTTGCAAGACCAGGGCGGCTGGTTGAACCGGGATTGTGCAGCCTGGTTCGCTGAATTCACATCCATCATCGCAGATCATCTTGGTGATCGGGTATTTGATTGGATGACTTTAAACGAACCTCTGATGGCGGCCGCACTAGGATATGCGCTTGGGATTCATGCCCCGGGGTACAGAAAACCCTGGAGCATGTTCAGGGTAATCCATCACCTGATGCTGGGGCATGGCCTGGCTGTCAACAGGATTCGCTCTGAAAATCCAGACGCAAAAGTAGGGATTGCCCTGGATCTGCGACCAATTCACCCACTTTCAAACAGCGAAAAAGATAAACTGGCTGCAGAAAAGGCCGATATATTTATGCGGCGTACATTTCTCGATCCGATCTTCCAGGGCAGATATCCGGAAACGTTCACCACTAGAAACAGACTGTTTCGCCCCCGCATCAAAGACGGCGATATGGAAATCATTGCAGCCCCATTGGATTTTGTTGGCGTCAATACTTACACTGTTGACCGGGTGCGCTATTCCCCCTGGGCTATTGGAATGGGCTTTGAAACACAGATGGATCCGGCAGCCGAAGAGGAATATACAAGAAATGGTGTGCAATATACCACCATGGGCTGGGAGGTCTATCCTCAAGTACTTTATGAAATCTTGATGTATCTCAAGCATGAATACGGAAACCCGGCAGTCTTCGTGACCGAAAATGGGGCCGCCTTTTCAGATAAGGTAGTGGAGAGCCGTGTACATGATGAAAAGAGAACCCATTATTTACAAACCCACCTGGCCGGGGTGAAAAAAGCACTTGAAGAAGGTTCAAACTGCAAGGGGTACTTTGCCTGGACACTGGTAGACAATTTCGAATGGGCCGAAGGCTACAGCAAGCGCTTTGGCCTGGTCTATGTCGATCACAAGACCCAGCAGCGGACCATCAAGGACAGCGGCCTGTGGTACAAGAAGCTGATCGCTTCCCAGAAATGAAGCCGATCCTCGCCAGAACTACAAATTGAACAGTCCGGTTGATTTTGGCGAGGACAGTTTGTCATGGTATCGCCGGCCGGTTACCCTGCGCCTGTGAGAACGATACGCTCAACTTCATTATTCACATAGCTTTTGATCGTATCGCCCACTTTCAGGCGGGGACCTGAATTATAAAGCGCCTGGATTGCTGCCAGGTCTGGCCGGTCACCGGCGGTCAGGGAGGCCGCCCGATCCAGAAGGGTGCAGTCATCCAATGAAAGCTCGCTGTCCTGCCCTTCGATCAGCCCCCAGCAGTCCCAGGGAAGTAATTCTACCTTGTTCAGCGCCGCCAGGTCTCGGACCAGGTTTCCGCGTATGAACCACAGGCCGTGCATCTCAAAGATCCCGAACTTCTCAGGGTCTTCCTGCCCCGAACGGCACATCTGCCAGCCCAGACCGGCAACCACAAACTGGTCACGCGGCACATCCACAGGATCAAAGGTTACTTTCATCTCACTGCACTGGAATGGATCCAGTTGTGCATCCACCAGGACCCAGCGCTCCTGTCCTGCGTGCCAATATTCTGCCGCCCAATGATCCTCGAAATGGTCCGGCAGGAAGTACTTCCCAAACCCACAGCGGGCGCGCGCCGGGATCCCCTGGCTGCGTAAGATGGAGACCAGCAGCAGGGTGAAATCACGGCAGTTCCCGACCACCTTTTCCTCAAGCGGGCGAATTTCTGCCAGGGGAGCAGGGTTGAGTTCCAGGATGCGGGCCAGACGGGGCGCTGTCCAGCGCAGCTGCACTTCAGCCTGCCTGGCGGGTGGTAGTTTCAGACCATAGCGTTCGGCCCAGAACACATGGACCATCAGGCCCTGGAGGATCTTGCAAAGTTCGCCGATCTCTTTGGGCAGTCCGGCAAACAGGTGGACATAGTTCCCCGGAGTGCTTAGCGCGCCTTGCTGGGCATAGTAATTTGTCGCTCTCATTTGTTTCTCCTTGAGAATAGTTATACAACCTTCCCTAACGGGAGAGTCAAGGGCACGGCTTTTCAAAGACAGTGATGACACACCGGGAAGATAAACTATTCACCACAATGGAACACAAAGTTTGGGTTTTGTTGCATTCTTACGCTGTCAAAATCCCTGTTTGTGACTTCATCAACTTTACTAACATGATTTTGAGAAGTCCCTGAGTCAAGGGATGAAATACTGGCACACAGCGGCAATAATGATATAATTGAAAATGATTTTCAATAGAAGTAAGGACGATGATGGTTGAAAAATGGCTGGAACAACTGCGAAAGAATGGGTACCGCCTGACTGAAGCCCGGCAGGCAGTGATCCAGGTGATCGTCAAAAGCAACTATGCCCTGACCCCCTTCCAGGTCTATGAGGCAGCCAGGGCACAGTACCCCGCCCTGGGATTGGTAAGCGTTTACCGGACACTGGAGAAACTGGAAGAATTGAAATTGATCCGGCGTGTGCACCAGGACTGCGGCTGCAATGCCTACCTGCCGCAGGCAGAAGGACACCAGCATCTCATCATCTGCCAGAAATGCGGACTGGCTTGCTATTTTGAAGGAGATGATCTGGAAGATTTATTCACAAAAGTGGGTGCAGACCATGGCTACGAAGTAACCGGTCACTGGCTGCAGTTATTTGGCACCTGCGCAGAATGTGAACAGAAATAACCACCAGCCTTGGAACCTTGTCGTATGTACAGATCAGTTGAAATGCGCATGACAACACCTTTCCACTCCCCTGAAAATTATGTATCCTCATAACCAACACAACGAAGACCAACCCATCCTTGATGTCCGCAAACTGAATGTCCTGTATGACGGACGCCCGGCCCTGGTTGAGATAACGTTTCATCTCCATGTGGGCGAACGGGTCGCAGTGGTAGGACCAAACGGCGCCGGGAAAAGCACTCTGTTTAAAGCCGTGGTTGGGGTCCAACCGGTCACAAGCGGCGAGGTGCTCATCTATGGATCTGGGCCGAAAAAGCATGTTTGCATCGGCTATGTACCGCAGCGCAACCAGATAGACTGGAACTTCCCGGTCAGTGTAGCCGATGTCGTCATGATGGGACGGATTGCCAAGCTGGGAACCTTTGGATGGCCTAAAAAGCAGGATTGGGATAAGGTCCACAGCGCCCTGGAGATGGTAAACATGGACCACCTTTCCAGCCGGCAGATCGCCCAGTTGTCGGGGGGGCAGCAGCAGCGCATGTTCCTGGCACGCGCCCTGGCCCAGGAGGCAGAATTGATCCTGATGGATGAACCCCTGACCGGCCTGGATATCCCCTCACAAGAGAGCATCCTCAGGCTGTTGGATGAACTGAAAAGCAGGGATGTAACCGTGGTGGTCGCAACGCATGACCTGGAACAGGCTTCCACTGCTTTCGATCGTGTCATGCTGCTTAACCGCAAACTGATCGGATTTGGAACGCCAGACGAGGTACTGCGTCCTGAAAAGTTGCTGGAAGCCTACGGCAAGAAAGTGCACCTCACAGACAAGACCATGCTGGTAGATGAATGCTGCCAGTAGGCAGTTGTGATTATGGATTGTAGATTGTAGATTTACTTATGGGAAAATTATGATCAACTGGCTGACTGCCCCTCTTCAATACGTGTTTATGATCCGCGGCCTGGCCGCCGTCGTGCTGGTCGGTATTGTGTGCGCCGCTATCGGAACCTTTGTTGTGCTGCGAGGCATGGCTTTCTTCGGTGATGCTCTGGCCCATACCATCCTTCCGGGTGTGGCCCTGGGATACCTGGTCAATGGCGGCGCCCGGGAACCGCTCTTCTGGTGGGCTTTGGGAACTTCGGTCCTGGCTTCGATTGGGATCGGCGAAATCAGCAAAAAGGCACAACTCAAGGAAGATACAGCCATCGGGATCATTTTTGCCGGGATGTTTGCGCTTGGGATTGCCCTGATCTCAACCGTTCGCAGTTATGCGGTTGACCTGAGCCACTTCTTGTTCGGGGATGTTCTGGGGGTTTCCAACAGTGACCTGGTCCGGACGGTAATCTTTGCGGGCATTGTACTGGCCCTGCTGCTGGCTTTCTACAAGGAATTCATGACCATCTCCTTCGACCCCATCCTGGCGACCACGCTGCGGCTGCCGGTCACCCGCCTGAACTACCTGCTTTTGATCCTGATCGCCGTTACAATTGCGGTCGCCTTGCAGACTGTTGGCGTGGCCTTGATGGTAGCCATGCTGGTCACGCCGGCGGCGACAGCCTACCTGCTGACCCACCGCCTGCCCCGGATGATGGCGCTGGCCTGTATCCTGGCTGCCATCTCGGGTGTGGTTGGATTATATCTTTCCTATTACCTGGGAATCGCCTCCGGCGCCGCCATTGTGCTGACTGCCACGGCCATCTTCCTGCTGGTCATGGTTTTCAATCCCCGCCAGGGTCTCATCAAAGCCATGGATCGATCACGCACTGATCTCACTGACCAAACTGATACACTGGCATTACAAGACCACTAAGAAGAACCTGATCTGTTTCAGGGATTACCTTTTCTGAGGAAAGAGACGAAATTACAAAGACCCGGGCTGCATGCAGCCCTGTCTCTTTGAGCCATTCAGAAAAAACGGGTAAACTCTATCCGGTAAAAACCGGATGGTACCGGAGATGCAAACGATACCTGTCGAAACCGGAAAAATGCGCTTCGAAAAGCAAGTTGTTCCGGGCAGGGAGGCGTTCACAAGGTTCTTGATGGCTCAAACGGGTGTTTGTTACCACAACGATACGGTTGACAAAGTTATGAATCTGGTAGATGATAGGGCGGATTGCTCTTGTTCAAGCGCCAGTTCTTACAACAGCGAAACAGTTCCGATATTCGAGGTAAATGATGTCAGGAAGTTTGCATAAATTACACCGCCGGGGCCGATGGCAGAATCTTCAATTATCCCTTTGTATGACCGCTTTCCTGGTTCTCACCGCCTGCGGGCCGGCACCGGCTGGACCGGCGCCGGCCATCCTGGAGGAATTTCCTGTCGATCCGGCTGATACTCCCGCCGCGAGCCTCCCGACGAATACGGCGGCCCCTACCCCCGAGCCGACCCCTGTGCCGCTCGAGCGGCCGCTGTATACGCTCACTGTCATGCTGGACTACCCGGCCAAGACGGTTTCGGTTGACCAGACCACGATCTACCCGAACCACAACGGGGAACCGCTTACCAACCTGGTGCTGGCTGTGGTCCCCAATCTGTGGGCTGGTTGTTTCAACCTGACGGCGCTTTCCATCGACGGCGCCCCGGTTGGCAATTACTCCCTGGACGGGCAGCGCCTGGAGGCGCCCCTGTCCCAGCCCCTGGCGCCGGGTTCAATGCTGACGATTTCCATACAGTATACGCTTACCCTGCCCTTTATCGACCAGGTCGATCCAAACCAGGAGCGCCCGCGTATCTTTGGCTATACCAACCGCCAGATCAACCTGACCAACTGGTATCCCTTTGTGGTTCCCCATCGCCCGGGACACGGCTGGGTGCTGCACGACCCCTGGTACTACGGTGAACACCTGGTTTACCAGGCTGCCGACTATGACCTGACCCTGACGACCAACCCCGGGGTGGTGGTGGCGGCCAGTGGCCTGGCTGAAGCTGCCGGCGCATCCACCCGCTACACACTGACAGCCGGGCGCATGTTTGCGATATCGGCCAGTCCCGAATTCCAGACCCTCAGTACAACCGTCCGGGATGTAACGGTCACCAGCTATTTCTTTCCTTTCTACGAAAGCGGCGGACAGGTTGTGCTGGATACCAGCGCCCGGGCGGTCGAGCTTTACAGCCAGCGTTATGGACCCTACCCGCACAAGACCCTGGCCGCGGTCATGGGTGATTTCAACGACGGGATGGAATACTCGGCCTTTTATTTTCAATCGCGTGACTTTTACAATCTGTACGATGGTTCACCCATAAGCTACCTGGTCTTTGTGTCTGCCCACGAGACCGCTCACCAGTGGTGGTTTGAAACCGTCGCCAATGACCAGGCTGAATACCCCTGGTTGGATGAATCGCTGTGCACCTACAGCGAACGCATTTTTTATGAGACTTATTATCCGGATCAAATTCCCAATTGGTGGTACATTCGCATTGACCAATACAATCCTCAGGGATGGGTTGACATCCAAGTCTATGAAGGTGGGGGGTTTCGGCCTTATACAAACGCCGTTTATTTCAGGGGGGCTTATTTCATCGAAGAGGTACGCCTACGGATAGGCGACGCGGCTTTCTTTGCCTTCCTGCAGGACTATCGCTCGCAGCTTGCCGGGAAGATCTCCACGCCGCAGGATTTCTTCCGCATCCTGAACCAGCATACCGCGGCAGACTATTCTGACCTGTTGGCTGCATATTTCAGCACACCACCCACTCCCTGACTGATGCGACGCACACCGTACCTCATTTTACTGGCTGCGTTACTAACCGCCTGTGTCCCGGCCCTGACGCAGTCCCCAGTCACCCCGGCGGTGATCCTGGTTACCCGTGCCCCGGATGCGACCGCGACCTCGACGCCGTTCCAGCCTCCCAGGGTTGACCCGACCCGGCTGTTCCCTGCCGCGACCCTCACCGGAACCGTCACACCGACTCCTACCGGCGCTGCGGCCGCACAGACCGCAGCCCCCCTCCCGGCGACGCCGGACCAGACCCAAGCGCCGCCCGCCATCGGCGGGCGGACGCAATATACTTTCCATATCGTCCTGGATTACAGCGCTCACAGCCTGATAGTGGAAGAACTCATCCGGTACACCAACCGGGCTAACATCTCGCTGGCAGAGCTGACCCTGGCGGTTGAACCGAACCTGCGCCCGGGCGCATTTTCCCTTAACAGCCTGGTGCTCGACGGCGTCGAAAGCAGTTACGTACTGGACGGCCACCGGCTGCAGATCGGGCTGCCGGCGCCGCTGGCGCCGGGACAGAGCATCGAGGTTGGGCTGCAGTTCAACCTGGCTGTCCCCCCTAAATATTTTGAAGATACCTTTGGATATGTTGGTTACCAGATGAACCTGACCGACTGGTATCCCTTTGTCGTACCCTACGATGGGCTGCAGGGATGGCTCTTGCACGATCCCTGGGGCTTTGGCGAACACCTGGTCTATGAGTCGGCGGATTTTGAAGTCAATTTACTGCTGGTTGAGCCTGACCCCGACCTGGTGATCGCTGCCAGCGCCCCGGGGACAGCGGACGGCGACTGGACCCACTACCGCCTGCAGGGTGCGCGCACCTTTGTTCTTTCGGCTGGAACGGTGTTCGAAATGCAGGAATCAGCTGTTGGGGCAGTGGTGGTCCGCTCGTATTATTTCCCGGGGCACGCCGATGCCGGGCAGGCCATGCTGTGGGCCGCCACACAGGCAATTGGACTGTACGAGGCCAAGTTCGCTCCCTATCCATATGAGATCTTAAACGTGGTCGAGACCGAGGTCCCGGATGGGCAGGAATTCGACGGGCTGGTATTCCTGTCCAGTGATTTCTATGAGGAGTACCCCGGGAAATCACGCAGCAACCTGGTCTCGATCGGTGTGCATGAGATCGCCCATAACTGGTGGTTCGGCCTGGTTGGCAATGACCAGGCGCTGGAGCCCTGGCTGGATGAAGCCCTGGCGACTTACAGCGAGCACATCTTCTATGAGTACACCCATCCCGGGGCTGAGGAGTGGTGGTGGAACTTCCGGGTGAATTACTTCAGCCCGACCGGATGGGTAGACACTTCGATCTACAATGGCGGCAATTTCCGCTCTTACACCAATGCCGCCTACCTGAATGGGGCTTACTTCATCCATGACCTGCGACTGAAGGCCGGAGACCAGGATTTCTTTGCTTTCCTCAAGGATTATGCCGCGACCTACAGCCGCCGGATCGCGACCGGCGCCGATTTCTTTGCTTTGCTGCAGCAGCACACCAAGGCTGATATTTCTGGTGTCATCGGGGTTTACATGCAAGGAGATTATTGAGAGAAGAAATGAACAACAAACCTAAAAAGGAAACCCCTAGTGGTGAATATTGAAAAGAACACGTTTTGAGTTGGGAAGCCGGCGCATATTATATGGACCAGCCGTCAGGGTCACGCGGTTTTTGGGACGGCCTATCCAGCCTGTCCCGTGGGAATGATATGTATGTACGCATGGAGGTCGCGCTGGAACTGCTGCATCCCCATGTAAAGGGCCTGACCATCCTGGACATCGGCTGTGCCTCAGGCCGGTTTGCTTTCCAATTGATCGAAGCCGGGGCCAGCCATGTGATCGGTGTGGATGTTGCCCTCTGCCATCGAGATCGCTAACCAGCGGTGTGAAGCCGGCCCGTATGCCGACCGGCTGGAATTCTATACTGCCAATGCCATCGATCCCAATACGGAATTCCCGTCAGTGGACCTGGTAACGGCGCTGGGCGTCCTGGAATACTTCGACGAACAGGAACTGCGCGTCTTCATGGAAAACCTGGAGACCCGTTATTTCTTCTTCGATTTCCTGGATATTTCACGCAAGCATGACCGCCTGAAGTGGTGGCTGCGGCAGGTCTACCTGAAGATCAACCGCTGCCCGGGGGTTTACCTGTAGGCAGAGGAGAACTTCCGCCAGGTGGCAGCCGGATACGGCTTTACCGGCCTGCGTTTCGAGCCGCGCTTCATCTTCGATTTTGTAACCAACCTGCCCGAAGACAAATAACCCACAGTCTCATGGACCAGAAGGCCGCCTGCATTACACTGAATATCGAGCCGGATTACCTGCACCCTCAGAAGCGGGTGCGGTTGTTCGAAGATTCTGCCTTGATGGAGAGGTACCTGGGGGAAGTCTGCCAGGAACTTGAAACCCGGGCAGCGCTGCCGCAAAAACCCGTCGAGGAGTGGAGTTCGCAAAGGGGATTTCCCTTGGCATGGTTTCGAATTCATGGTCGCCAAGTTTGAACACACTACCGTCGAAACCAACGGCATCCATCTGCATGTCGTCCAGGCCGGCCCGCCGGCCGGCCGGTTTTACTGCTGCACGGCTTCCCCGAATTCTGGTACGGCTGGCGAAAGCAGATCCCCGCACTGGCCAAAGCCGGGTATCGGGGCATCGTCCCGGACCAGCGCGGTTACAATCTCTCCGGCCAACCGGCCGGGATCAGGTCTTACCGGCTGCCGGAACTGGCCGCCGATATGACCGGCTTGCTCGACCAATTGGGACATGAAAAAGTCTGCTTGGCCGGGCACGATTGGGGAGCAGCCGCGGCCTGGTCTCTGGCCATCTGGCGCCTGGAACGCTTCCACAAGCTGGCCATCCTGAACGTCCCCCACCCCCGAGTCATGTCCCGTTTTCTCAGTCACAGTCTGGACCAGATGCGCCGGTCCTGGGGTATCGGTTTCTTCCAGATCCCCTGGCTGCCGAAACGGCTCCTGGAAGGCAGTCGATACGCAAACCTGACCCGCCTGCTGGCGGCCAGCGGGAAAGCGGGTTCATTCACGAAGGCCGACCTGGCCGAGTACAAGAAGTCCTGGTCGCACGGCCTGGCGGGTATGCTCAACTGGTACCGGGCACTCGTGCGCCACCCGGCAGTCTATCCGGGAGACGCCCGGGTAAGGATCCCCACCCTGCTGATCTGGGGCATGCAGGATGCCGCCCTAAGCTACCAGATGGCCCATCCCAGCCTGGATTACTGCGACCATGGGACTTTGGTCTTCTTCGGGCAGGCCACCCACTGGGTGCAGCACGATGAAGCCAGAACCGTCAATCAACTGCTGGTCGATTTCTTCAAACCAACCGTCGAAAAAGGATTCAGCAGTCTCTGAAGCTGGTCTTTTTCTGGAAAATCCCCAGCGACATTCCCACCTAAATATCACCTCAATTGGGAAGAACGCCTTACAATAACAGGGTATGTACTTCCACCTCATCACCCACTCAGCCTACTCCCTGCTGGAAGGCCTGACCAGTCCGGATATGCTGGTGCAGGCTGCGTTGGCACAGGAGATGCCCGCCCTGGGACTCACCGACCACCGCCTGCTGACCGGCGCGGTCGAGTTCGTGCACGCCTGCCAAGATGCCGGTATCCAGCCGCTGCTGGGGCTGGAGATCGACCTGGAAACCGGGCGGCTGCCGCTGCTGGCGGCCAGCCGGAAAGGCTGGTCCAACCTGTGCCGGCTGGCCAGCGCCCTGGCGCTGAGGGAGGACCCCGAAGCGCCCTGCCCGCTGGAACTGCTTGCGGACCATGCCAATGACCTGGTCGCCATCGGCGATCCGCGTGGGCAGGAGCCTGACCGCCGCCTGGGAGAGTTCAAGGACCTGTTCGGCGACCGGCTCTACCTGGCCCTGCAGGACCCGGCCACCGGCCTGCCCATGTCGAGGCTTTCACGCCGGATGAAGATCCCCCTGGTGGTGACCCACCCGGTCTACTATCTCACCCCGGAGCAGGCTCGCCTGCAGCGCACCCTGGCCGCCGTCCGCCTCAACCGGCCGGTCGACCAGCTCCCCCCTGAAGCCGCGGCGCCGCCCGGGGCCTGTTTCATCGGCCAGGGCGAAATGCTCCGGCGCTTTTCAGGTTTTCCAGCAGCACTGGCAAAGACGGAAGAAATCGCTGAACGCTGCCGCTTCGACCTGCCTTTGGGCACCGCCAACATGCCGAAAGTGCCCCTGCCCAAGGGCCTGACCCAGAGCCAACTCCTGCGCCGGAAAGCCGAAGCCGGTGCCCTGCAGATATACGGAAAGATCACCCCGGATATCAGGTCCCGCCTGGACCACGAACTGGAAACCATTGCCCGCATGGGCTATGAACCCATCTTCCTGATCGTGGAAGATGTGCTCAACTACGCCAGAGAGACTGGCGTACCGTATTCATCACGCGGCTCGGCAGCTTCTTCTCTAATAGCCCACTGCTTGGGTATTACCAGCCCCGACCCCCTGCGCCTGAACCTGTACTTCGAGCGCTTCCTCAACCCGGCCCGCCAGACTCCGCCCGATATCGATACCGACCTGTGCTCGCGCCGGCGGGACAGGGTCATCCGGCATGTCTTCGAGACCTACGGTCCAGAGCAGGTGGCCATGGTGAGCACCATCAACCGCTTCCGCCCGCGTTCCGCCCTCGGCGACGTGGCCAAGGCCTATGGCCTGCCGCCGACACAGGTGCGGGAGATGACCGCCCAGCTGCCGCACTCCTTCTGGGCCCGCCGGTTGGAGCGGGACGAAGACAGCGCCCCGCTCTCCCCGTTTGCCGAGCTGCAGCAGGTCTATGCGTCCCCCAAATACCGCCAGATGTTCGAAGACGCCGAAGCCATCCTCAAACTCCCCCGGCACCTCTCGGTGCACCCGGGCGGCCTGGTGGTGGCGCCCGGACCGGTGACCGACCTGGTGCCGGTCATGTATTCCAGCAGCGGGACTTCCAGCGGCAAGCGCATGCTCATCACCCAGCTGGACCTGGAGTCGGTGGAGGCCTTTGGGCTGGTCAAGATCGACCTGCTTGGGATCCGCGGTCTGACCGTCCTGGGGGATGTGGCGGCCCTTATCCGGGAAAGCCAGCCCGAGCGTTTTCCCACCCCGTTGGTCGTCCTGGACGCCACCCCTGCCAAAGACCCGCAGACCTCCGACCTGGTGGAAGGTGGGGGGACTATCGGCTGCTTCCAGATCGAGAGCCCCGGGATGCGGGCCACCCTGCGCGAGATCCACGCCCGCAGTGAAGACGACCTGATGGCCGCCCTGGCGCTGTACCGCCCGGGACCGCTGACCGGCGGGCTGAAGGACGCCTTCGTGCGGCGCTTCAGAGGGGAAGAAGCCGTGGAGCACCTGCACCCCGCCCTGGCGCCTCTGCTGGAGGAGACCTTTGGCGTGATCCTGTACCAGGAGCAGGTGCTGCGCATCGTCCACGAGCTGGCTGGCTTCAGCCTGTCCGAAGCAGACCTGCTCAGGCGGGCCATGAGCCATTTCGATCCCGGCAAACGCATGCAGGAACTGCAGAAGAAATTTGTCTCAGAGGCGCAGGCCCGCAGCGGCGTCCCGCCGGAAACAGGCGAAAGGGTCTGGGAGATGATGGCGGCCTTCGCCGGGTACGGCTTCCCCAAGGCCCATGCAGCCTCCTATGCCCGGGTTGCCTGGCGTTCGGCCTGGTGCAAGACCCACTTCCCGGCCGAGTTCATGGCCGCCGTGCTGGCCAATTGGGGCGGCTACTACAGCCAGCGCGTCTACCTGGGGGAAGCCCGCCGCCTGGGGCTGGCCGTCCGCCCGCCGCACATCAACTACTCCCGGCGCAACTTCGCGGTCGGAATGGTCTCTGGGGAGAAGCTGCTCTTCATGGGCCTGGACCAGGTCCGCAGTCTCTCCCGGCGCACCATCGAAACCATCCTTTGCCAGCGCCCGTACCACTCCGTCGATGATTTCCTGAACCGGGTCGACCCGCGCCCCCAGGAAGCCGAATACCTGACAAAGGTCGGCGCCCTCGACGGCCTGGGGAGCATCCCCGCTATCCTGGCGCGCCTGCAGGGCGGTTGGATGGCCGGGCAGATGAGCCTGTTCTCGCTGGATGAAACGAGGCGAGAAGACTGGAGCCTGGAGCAAAAGATGGCCGCCCAGCAGGAGCTGTTGGGGGCCAGCCTGGCAGCCCACCCGCTGGAACTGCTTGCAGATCGGATCGCCCGCAGCGGCGCCATCACCACTGTCGAGGCGGCCGGGCTCCCCGGGCAGCGGGTGTGTGTGGCCGGGGTCAGGCAGACCTCACGCCGCAGCCGGACAGCCCGGGGGGATAGCATGCTGTTCCTGACGCTCGAAGACCCCTCCGGAATGCTGGATGTGATCGTCTTCCCGGACCTGTACCGGCGGACGAAGCCGCTTGTGACCTCCAATACCCCCATGCTGGTCACCGGCACCGTCGAGCTTGACAGCGACCGGGAAGAGCCCTACCTCAAGGCAGAGAAGGTGGAACGGCTGGGGGAATCATGACACTGCGAGCGGAGCGACGCAGTCTCACCGCCATTGATAGTTTTCCTGTTTTTGTTGTTGACCTTCTTGCCAAGAGACTGCTTCGTCCCTGCGCTCCTCGCAGAATCATATAAACTGGAGCGCGGGAAACAGGGGAAAGCCATTAACCGGCCGCCCCGGACACGCGCTACGGCAAATAACTTTCGTCGTACTGGACGGTTCCCCCGGTGATCTCGATCAGAGTCTCCTGGATAGCCAGGCGGGTCTCTTTTTCCAGGGCGTTCTGCAGGCTATCGACCAGCGCCAGGGCCTGATCGATAGCAGCGCCGTTGACTCTGTAGTAGACTGTCTTCTGCGAAGTCGAGACCTCCACCCGGTAGCTGCACAGGATGCGGTTATCTTCCAGCGAAACCACAAAGCCCTCGATGATCACATGGCCTGGAAGAAAAGAATCCCGATCGACGATAACGGCCGGCGTAGACTCTGTAACCCGGTTGATGACCAGGTACGGTGTTGCCAGGGCCGCTTCGAGTTTATTTTTTTTGGCGCGCTGGCTACACTCCTGGCTGGTTTTCAGCCTGAGTTTCGGTTGATAAAGAACAGCTTCTTGCAGAAGAGTCATTGAATATATTCTGAAACAATTTGCGTCTAGGTGATTAGAAACTCTTTACAGGTCGGGGTTAGTTTCCCACCCGATTCGATTGATATGTGTATCAACATATCCGGTGCGAAGCAGCGCAGTAAACCAGAGAGAGAGGATCACTTCGTGGTGAAAACCTGGGGGCTACCCGGAAGAAAAGGTCTCCTTCCAATCCGCCCGCCGTTCGATTTAAACGAGACGGGTCTCGATTAAATCGAGTCGGGACTCGTTTAAATCCTGTACGGACTCGTTTAAAAATCCTCTCCCCTGAGATTGCTGCGCAGGCGCTCGCACATTGTCCCCGAATGGGGAATGTCCCCCTGCAAGAACCTGGAGATCCCCAACAAATGCTAAAGGTTTTCAAAACCTTTAGCATTTTGATCTTTTACCCGTTGAGGTTCAAGGAATGGGGAATGACATCTAAAAACAACCCCGCAAGATTTCGAAAACTTTTCGGGTTTAGATCGTTCACCCGTTCAGGCGCCGGTAGACCCCTTTCAGGCGCTGGTAAATGCTTTCAAAGATCTCGAACTTCTCGTCATAGAGCGCCCGGTGCTCCGGTCGGGGAGCATACACCCGGTGGATCTCGACCAGCCCGGGTACATCGTTGAAGCTGATCTCCCCCAATCCAACCGCGCCGATCCAGGCCGCGCCGCGCGCATTGGCATAGATCGGGTCGGCTGCCTGTTTGATCTCCACGTTCATCACATCCGCAAAGATCTGGCACCAGACATCCGACTGCGCCCCGCCGCCGACGATATGGATGCTCTCCACCCGGCGCTTCAGGAACTTCTCGACCGGCTTCAGCAGCCAGCGGGTGTTGAAGGCGATCCCCTCCAGGAAGGCCCGGATGATATCTTCACGGGTGTTATTCAGTGACAGGTTGTACAGCCCGGCCCGCAGGGTTTTATCGTCCACCGGGGCGCGTTCGCCCCAGATCCAGGGTGTGTAGAGCACACCGTTGGCCCCGGGAGGCACGCGCTGGGCGATCTGGTCGAGCACTTTGAAGATATCCGGCACTTTTGCTTCCTGCAGCAGTTCATCCTTGTGATACAGGATGTTGTCGCGCAAGTAAGTCAGGTTGCCCCCGGCGGTGGCTTGCAGGGCTGTCAGCAGGTAGCGTCCCGGGAGGGCGCAGGGAACCGAGGCCAGCGAGGCCATCACATCGGTCTTTTTGAAGGGCACATGGGCGGCCATCCAGGAGGAGGTCCCGATGTACAGGTGCATGGCATAATCGTCCACCGTACCTGCCCCAATCGCCGCGGCCGTATTATCGATCGAGCCGGCCACCACCTGCACCTCCGGCCGCAGGCCCAGACTTTCGGCCACCCGGGCATCGAGCGGACCGATCACCTGCGAACAGGCCACGATCTCCGGCAGCTTGTCCCGCTCCAGGCCCAGCAAAGAGATCAGGCCGTCATGGTAGCGGATATCATCCGGGTCGCGGTTGTCGGTCACCCAGGAGGTCAGGATGGAATCGAAGGTGGCCACAAAGCGCCCGGTCAGGCGCAGGTTGAGGTAATCGAGCACATTCAGGAATTTATAAGTGTGCTCATAGAGTTCCGGGCGGGTCTCGCGCAGGTACAGCATGTGCCCGGCCGGGTCCTTGCCGGTCATGGAGGGCATCCCGCCGGTCAGCCGCACGAAGCGCAGCACCTTCCCCAGGCCGGCGCCGTCGATATTGACCAGCCCTGCAAGCTGCTGCTTCAGGTAAGGGGCGCCGCGCATATCCATCCACAGGATACAGTTGGCGAGCGCCTGCCCGTCTTTGTTAACCGGCACAGTCCCTTCCCCCTGGGTCGAACAGCAAACCGCGCTTACCCGCGCGCAGGCCGCTTTATCGCGCCCCAGCAGGCGCCCGGCGGCAGACAGGAAAGCCGTCCACCACTCATCCGGGGACTGCTCGGCGCCGCCATCCGGCGTGATCAGCAGGCGCACCGGTTCGGTTTCCCAGCCCAGCACCTTCCCGGAAACAGTGATCAGCGCCGCTTTTATGCCGGAGGTGCCCAGGTCAACGGACAGGATGAGTTTCTCTGGCTGCATGGGTGGTCCTTACTGTGGGTCTTTCATCTGTGTGATCAGCCCGGTGCTGACGACCAGCAGCCCGACTGCCAGCAGCAGTGACGGCGTGAATGAACCGTCGCTGCTTTTCATGGCTTCCATGATAGAAACAAAGACCACCGCTCCCTGCCCAAAAAGCTGGATCAGGCCGTTCGAAGTTCCTTCCGGGGTGGGATAAGTAATTTCGGCTGCGTACTGCATGCCGATCGGCATAGCGCTGACCAGGAAGAATCCCAGCAGCACCGCGGAACCGAACAACAGCCATTCGCTGGCAGCGAAGGTCAGGCCGAGCAGACCGGGGATTGCGCCTGCAAAGGCCAGCATCAGGAAGGGCTGGCGCTTGTGCAGTTTATCCGACAGGGTGGGCAGCACAACGGCCCCGACCAGCCCCCCGGCGATCATCAAGGCCCCGAGTGTCCCGGCATCGGTAGGCGTGAAGCCGCGCGGGCGGATGATATTCTCTACCCAGGTGTTGATGCCGTTGAAGATCCCCAACCCGATAAAGGAGATAACCAGGTACAACCAGAAGGGTTTGATCTTGAGGGCGTGCTTCAATCCGTCCAGCATCAGGGCGCGTGTCTCCTGCCCCGGAGGACAGGCAGGCGTAGGAGGCTCCTCACGCACCAGCAGCAAAAACAGGACCGATGAGAAAGCCGTGATGCCGCCGTAGAGCAGCTGCACACCAGGAATAGACATCGATTCGATCAGGACCGGCGTCAGCACCATGCCAAGGGCCGTGCCGACCAGGTTGGCCAGCGTCACCAGCCCGACCGCAGTGGCCCTGAAATCGACCGGGAACCACTTGGCCGGGACCGTAGTCCAGGCATTAAGCAAAAACGGCTGGGCGACCGCGATCCCAACCGTACTCCATAATACCAGGTTGTAATTGGCGCCCGCCAGGCCGCGCAGCACTCCGAAAACTGCCATCAACACGGCGCCGATACTGACCGCCAGGCGGAACCCATAGGTATCGATCACCCACGAAACCGGGATCGAAAGCGGGATGAAAGCGATCATAAAGGTCATCGCCAGCAGGCCGATCCACCAGTCCGAGACCCCATAGAATGCAGCCGCCGGACCCGTGATCGGTGCGTAGGCGATCCACAGCATCTGGATCGTCAGGTTGATGAACATAAAGACGGCCAGGACCACCCAGCGGTAGCCATACAGTTTATATTGGTCGCTCATACAGTCTCCTTTTCTCTGCGGCTGTAGTTCTGATCAGACACCTTCGACACCGGAGAGGATCACTTCGAAACGTTCCAGTGCGGCATCGATGATCTTGTCTGTGTCGGCCATGGAAGTATACATACGGCTGCCGGCCAGGGTGATCAGACCCTGGGACATGTAGGCTGCGCCCATCTCTTCGATCATGTGCTTGCGGGCTTTGATCTCTCTCAAGGTCTTGAGCGGGTTCTTGAGATCCAGCAGCATCACTCCGGATGTCTCCAGGTGAACAATACTACCCTGATTATATGCCACGAAAGGCAGATCGTATTTCTCGATGATGGCCTGCAGGCCTTTGGTCAGGCGGTCGCCTGCCTTTCCGGCGATCAGCGGGGCATTGGTGCGTTCCATTTCTTTCAGGGCATAGTACCCGGCCACACAGGACAGTGGGTTGGCCGAAAGCGTCCCGCCGATATAAGCGCGTTCACCGGTCCCGCCGATGCCGGCGGCAAAGGTCATGATGACCTCCCGCCGCCCGCCGACGCCGCCTGCCATCGGATAGCCGCCAGTGACGCACTTGCCAAAGATGGTCAGATCGGGTTTGACGTCGAAATATCCCTGTGCTCCGCCCATCCCCAGTCGAAAGCCGGTCACGACTTCGTCGAAGATCAGCAGCGCGCCAAATTCATCACACAATTCGCGAACCTTCCTGTTGAAGTCAAACGGGACTGGGCGGGTGCCTGATTCGGGCCCGACCGGCTCGAGAATGACCGCCGCAGTCCCGCCGCGCAAGCGGTTGCCGGCCAGCTTCCGGCGCAGGGCAGCCAGGTCGTTGGGGAAGAACTCCTGGGTATGTTGGTTGGCGCCACGCGGAATGCCGGTGGCTTCCAGGCGACCCGTGCCGGGTATATGCAGCCCATAGACCATCTGGTCGCTCCAGCCGTGGTAGGCGCCGCCGACCTTGATGACCTTCTTTTTCTTGGTGTAGGCGCGTGCTGCACGGATGGCCGCCATGACGGATTCCGTCCCGGAGCCCAACATGCGGAACATTTCCACGCCTGGCATGTACCGGGTGATCAATTCGGCCAGCTTGAGCTCATATTCATGGAAAAGCCCCGTGACCGGTCCGCAGGAGTCAATGATCTCCATAACCTTGTCCCGGACAGGGGTGTAATTGCTGCCCAGCACGGTCGGACCGCCGGCCTGCAGGAAATCGATATACCGGTTCCCATCCACATCCCATATATGGGCGCCGGCGGCTTTTTCAATGGCAATCGGGAAAGGATAGTTAAACGCCAGGTTGTGCTGCACTCCACCCGGGATGTACTGTTTGGCCCGGTCGGTCAGCACTTTGGATTTGGTACACTGGGTATCAAAATAACCCAGCACCTGCTCCATTTTGTCCCGCCTGAGCGGACGCAGGGGCTGTTTGGTCAGGGATTTCAACCGCCGGTAGATCTCATCTACATCCGGATATTCAGAAATTGCATATGGCTGTTCCTTCATTTGTATACTCCTGTTTATTCACCGCCGGTCTCAAAATCGCCGGCTGCGACTTTTTTCTGGTCTTCCCGAAGTTTGCTGAAGGCAATTTCCCGTACGGCCAGGGGAATCTTGCTGACTTTTCGCTCGGAACAGATCGCCAGCAGGTAGGCCAGGGCGCATTTCTCCAGGATTTCAACATTGTTGACCGCGCGTTCCATGTCATGGCCGAAGATCAAGGCGCCGTGGTTTTGCATCATGTAGGCATTGTGATGGTTGCGGATATGCCGGACGATCTTCCTTTTGAGCATTCCGGTCCCGGAAGGTCCATAGGGAATGATTTCGACGCTGCGCCCCAGGAAGCGGGCCTGTTCATCAAACAAGGCCGGGATGGGAGCCCTGATCAGGGTCAATGCACTGGCATAGACCTGGTGGGTGTGGATGATGGCGTGCACGTCTTTACGCACCTGGTAAATGGCGGCATGCATCCCGGATTCAACTGAAGCCTTCAACTTCCCTTCCAGCTTTTCCTGTTCGAAGTCCAGGATGCAGACATCCTCTGGCTTCATGACCATGTAATCGAGGTTAGAAGGTGTAATCGCGAAAGCGTCCGATTCGGGAATACGCATGGAGATGTTTCCCCCGGTTGCCATCAGGTACCCCTTCTGCACCAATTCCCGGACCGTTTCAACAACCTGCTGCTTCGTACCTATAAACTGGCTCATGAACCTCCAAACAAAGCTGAACTTTACATCGTAAAGATTATACAGTCCTACATTGACAGTGTCAAGCTTTCCCTTTAGGATGTACAGTATGAGCTCTGACAACTATCATCACGGAAACCTGAAGAACGCACTGATCAAAGCCGGAATGGAAATCCTGGAAAAGAAAGGCACAGGAGGCCTGAGCCTGCGCAGCGTGGCCAAGCAGGCCGGGGTCAGTCATGCAGCGCCCTACGCCCACTTCGCGGATAAACAGGCTCTGATTGCCGCAATTTCAACCGAAGGGTTCAAACGACTGCTGGACAAACTCGAGATCGTCCGAAAAATGAATGCCAACGATCCCCCAGCCCTCCTGGTAGAAATTTCCTGGGCATACATCCGGTTTGCCCAACAGGAGCCCGACTGCTTCAAACTCATGTTTTCCAGCGCACTGGAAAAAGAGAAAGAGTATTCCGATTTCGTCAAAGTGTCACAGCAAAACTTCAGGCAGTTGGTCGATGTGGTAGAAGTCTGTCAGCAAGCCGGTATCCTGGAAGCGGGGCCAGCAGACCAGATCGCTGTCAGTGTCTGGGGGACGGTACACGGATTGATCATGCTGATGCTTGAAGGCCAGGTTCCGCACTCGGTTCTGGAAAAGTATCCGCTGAGGAAGCTGCTGCTGTTTTCGCTTAACCAGATTGCCGTAAATGAGTTGACAGAATAGCATCCCGAAGATCGAAACGAAACGTGCCTTGTTGAAAAGGGCGGAAGATGGGCGCGAGTATGAACCAGGAAATCAAAATCAGTCGTTACCTCCGTTTCACGCATCATCAATTCGTGGGCGAAAACCACCGCCAGGTTTCATAGCGTATGATTGGTCAATCAGATGACTCTGCGGGGAGTTTTACAGGAGTGACGAAGCAGCCCTTTGTTAAGTTCCTGTTATGAGCAGACTGCCTCGCCCTGAGCACTGGCAGACTTGTGGTGGAGCGCAACAGTGGCCGGGTACTCCCGTCGAGATAAAGCCAGTGGTCCCTGTAAGAAATGAACAAAACCAGACATCTAATAGGGCAATGAAGAACGAACTTTACCCAACCATTCACCTTAATCTGGCCATGACCGCTGACGGAAAGATCGATACCGTCGAGCGCCAGGGGGCGGCGATCTCATCGGCCTGGGATAAGGCCCGCGTAGACCAACTGCGGGCTGCCTCGGATGCTGTCATGGTCGGTGGGCGCACACTGCTGGATGATGACCCGAAACTGACGGTCAAGTCCGAAGCCTTGAAAGCCGCGCGTATCAGCCGCGGTCTGCAGCCCAATCCCGTCAAGGTTGGCGTCGTCTCAGTTGCAGCACTCAGGCCTGATGCAGACTTTCTGAAGGCTGGTCCGGCCAGAAGGTTGATTTTCACAACCCGGCGTACTTCAGCAGAACAGTGCGAGTTGCTTCAGCGGCAGGGAGTAGAAGTCTTCACCCTGGGCGAAGACCGGGTCGACCTGGTTGCTATGCTGCGCATCTTGAAGGAAGAGGATATTCAACACCTGATGGTCGAAGGCGGTGCAACGCTCAATTATGAACTGCTGCGCTTGGAGTTGGTGGATACGTTGACCATCTATGTGGCGCCCATGATCTTGGGTGGAGAAACCGCCCCAACCCTGGCGGGCGGATCAGGGCTGGCGCGTGAACAAGCTGTTCCCCTGAAACTGGTCCAGGCCGAAACCCATGAAGATGGTGGGGTGCTTTTGCATTACCAGGTATCTTCCTGAATTTACAAAGGAGAAATATATGTCTCTCACTCATTTACAGGTACAGGAATTATTGGATGAAGGCCGCGCCCACGAGTGTGATGGCGTTGGTCCGGATCATGTCTGCGTAAATATCGCCTCGATCGCCGAGCTGCCAACTCGCTTTGGTGATTTCCATATCGTTGCTTTTTACAATAACCGGGATCAGAAGGACCACGTCGCCATTGTGCGCGGCGAAGTCACAGATGCCGAGCAGGTACCGGTGCGCATCCATTCGGAATGCCTGACCGGTGATGCCCTGGGGTCACTGCGCTGTGACTGCCGGGACCAATTGGAAGCCGCGCTTACAACCATTGGCAGGATGGAGAAAGGCATCGTGCTTTACCTGCGCCAGGAAGGACGCGGCATTGGCCTGGTCAACAAGATCAGGGCCTACGGCCTGCAGGATTACGGCTTCGACACCGTCGAGGCCAATCTTGCCCTCGGTTTCCGGGATGATGAGCGTGATTATGCTGTCGCAGCGCACATGCTTGAGTCACTGCGGGTCAAGTCCATCAGGCTGATGACCAACAACCCCAAGAAGATCGAAGGCCTGACCCAATATGGTATCAAGGTAACGGATCGTATTCCACACATCCTTCCACCGAATGAACACAATAAGTTCTACCTGAAAACCAAGGCTGAAAAATCGGGTCACATGATCAATCTGGACGGGCTGGAACGCCTGGAAGAACAGAGCGATCTGCCCATTGTCGACGGGATGAGTGAAGAACAGATCAGGGCGCTGCAAGAGTAAAACCAGGTTGTATGTGAAAAGATTGAAGGGTTCAGGAAACTGGCGAAAGGAAAACCATGTCATTAAAAGATAAGGTTGTTGTCATTACCGGGGCAACCGGCGTGCTGGGCAGCCTGACGGCAAAAACGTTTGCAGCCCAGGGCGCATTACTGGTGTTGGTCGGTACGGATCAAGCGGGTCTGGCAGTCCTGGAGAAACAGCTGGAACTGCCGGTAGATCGTTCTCTAACCATAACCGCAGATTTGCGAGATGCCCGGGCCGTACAGGCGGCCGCCAATGAAGTGCAGGAGCGCTTCAAGCATGTGGATGTGCTGCTGCACCTGGTAGGCGGCTGGACCGGGGGCAAATCCCTGGTCGACTCTGAAGCGGAAGACCTGGAATTCATGCTCAACCAGCATGCCTGGACCACTTTCCACCTGGCGCGTGCTTTCACTTCACTCCTGGTTTCCAACAACTGGGGACGTGTAATTGTGGTCTCGTCGCCATTGGCCAACCAGCCATCTGCCAACATGGGGCCGTACTCGGCCGGCAAAGCCGCCCAGGAAGCCCTGCTCCAGACGCTGGCAGCAGAGACCAGAGACAGCGGGGTGACGGCCAATATCATCCAGGTTCGGATGATCGCTGCGGAGGGAAAAGGCAAAGGCTCCTCGCCGCAGCAAATTGTGGCAGCCATGATGTACCTGTGCTCGGAGGAAGCCAGCCAGGTAACCGGCGCCCGCATTCCGCTGTACGGGTAAGTTTCTTCCCTGTGAAAAAAAGGATAATAACTATCCGGGGATGGTCGAGAGCTTCCATTCCCGGATAGCCAGGCGTCCGTTACAGACCTTTCCCGGGGCTGATGATTCATCTTTAGCCCCTTGAATTTTGATAAATCCCTTATCGGTTAACGCGAAGCCCGAAATATTATTATCCAGGTGAAAAGAAAGCAACCCGGCCGGGAGGTTCTATGTGTTTTCTCTGGCAGATTTCGGGGCGTTGGCGCGTTTATTGAGGGAAGATGAGATCCACACGATTGCCAGGATCCCAATCAATAACAGCCCCGACGAACATAGCATAGGCGCGAACCAACCCAACTCTTCGATCCCGGGGCCGATAAGCTGTTGTATGGCTCCGATGACATCTACATAGAAATTGTCCCGTGAAGGTTTAATCAGAAAGAATGGATCGGAGGGATTGCCAATAAAGGGGCTCAAGCGCCAGGTCATCTGCGTGCCGACAAAGGCATATACCAGGATCCACAACAGCAGTATCCGCCGCCCGAGCTTCTGCCGGGGAATCTCCGCTTCTACGTCTACCTGGGTCATTCCCCGCCACAGGAAATACACCCCGATCGAAGCACTGAGGCCGACAAAGATCACTGCCAGCAGTTGGAAGAACGGGTAGTTACTGGAAGTCAACACAAAGAAAAACGTGATCGGCGCCAGCCCCAGCAGCAGGAAGGCCGAGACTGCAATCCCAGACAATACCACCGCCAGTACCTGGACCATGCGCAGCGGCGTCCTCAGCAGGGCCAGCGAGAAGAAGTACAGCGCCGGCAGGCAGAACGCCATTGATGACAGGAACAAGATCGGCATCTTGACCGCTGAAGAAAGCCCCTGGAGTGGACTCTTTGCCAACCCAACGGCAAAGCCATAAATGGTGAAACACACCAGGGCTACTGCAGCCAGCCTGGCAACCTTCGCCCCGACTGCTTCGCCGCGCTGGATGCTTTGGTAAAAGGCATCTGGGTCCCGCAGGAAATCGGGCATTATATTAAACATTGCTTGCATACTTACCTCCATTTCGTTTCAGAATGGGTAAAGTATGCCCTACGAATACTATCAAATACTTTCAAAAACTATCAAAAACTATCAAAAACTATCAGATTTCATTCCCTTGTACTTTGGACAACACATTCCACATTCAAAAGTGATCGTGTCACAGCAGGCGTTAACTTCGAGAAGAGAAGGGACACGGGGCAGAAAGTCTTATAATTCAGTCGTTGAATTTTGACTTTTGCTGTGATACAATTCGTCCATTGAATTATGGAAACAACCCCGGATACAGAACGCGAACTCTCCCTGCTGGAACAAATTGAGCAGGACCCCGACGTTACCCAGGCCTCCCTGGCGACCCAATTGGGTGTAGCGGTTGGAACTGTCAACTGGCACCTGAAGCGCTTGATTTCCAAGGGATATGTCAAAGTCAAACGTGCGGAACGCAAGAAACTGCGTTATATTATCACGCCGGAGGGTATTGCACTGCGAGCCCGACTAACGGTCGATTATGTGGAACGTTCCTTCAATCTCTACCGGAAGATCCGGCGCCGTGTGAAGGAGCAGTTGGAAATTGTCCGGGATGCCGGACTCAACCAAATTTGTCTTCAGGGCCAGGGGGATGTGGCCGATATCTGCCGCCTGACCTGTATTGAACAGGGATTTGAACTTGTGGAAGACGGCCGCACACCTGTCCTGGAAGTAAGGGGAATGAAAATCCTGCTGAACATGGAGCACAGGGATGACGTCTGAGAAACATGTATTGATTACCGGAGGGGCGGGCTATATCGGTTCATTATTAACCGGACAACTGCTTCGCTCCGGATACCGGGTTTCTGTGGTGGACAGCCTGCTGTTTGGAGGTGAATCTCTGCTGGGCTATCTCAGCCACCCGAATTTCCAGTTTACCAAAGCCGATGTAACGGAACCGTTTGCCATCCGTAATGCGGCCCCAAAAAACTGGCCAAAACCAGAAGCCGTGATCCACCTGGCAGCCATCGTGGGCTTCCCGGCTTGCCAGGCTGTCGGGCGTCAGGCAGCCTGGCGTTACAATGTCGAGGCTACCAAAGCAGTATTTGGACAGGCTTCAGATCTGGATGTGAAGCGTTTTGTGTTTGCATCCACCTACAGCAACTATGGCCTGTCTGATGGTAAGCCTGTTAATGAAGATTCCCCGCTTAATCCGCAGTCATTGTATGCTGAAACCAAGATTGCTTCAGAAGAGTTCCTGGCGGGCCACAAGGATGACGGCTGTGTACCCCTGGTTTTTCGTTTCGCGACTTTATTTGGTATATCCCCCCGGACACGCTTTGATCTGATCGTCAACCAGTTTGTCCTGGAAGCCTATACCAAACGAGAACTAATCATCTACCAGCGCGGTTATTCACGGTCTTTCGTACATGTATTGGATGTCGTGCGCGGGATCATGCTGGGTCTGAAAGCGTCGGCAGAGAAAATCCGCGGCCAGATCTACAATCTGGGCAGCGAAGACGGAAACTATACCAAGGATGAGATCGTCGGACTGGTACTCAAGCGCCTGCCGGAAACACGCGTCAACTACAAAGATCTGACTTTCGGCGGCGATATGCGCGACATTCAGGTTTCATTTGAAAAGATACGCAACCAACTGAGGTTTGAAACCACCCTGAAAGTCGATGATGGGGTGCGTGAAGTACTACATGCGTTACAAACCGGATTGATTCGTAATCCAACGGACGAGCATTACCGTAACGCTCAATTTATTGTTCAGTAATCGGAGGAGTAAATGGCGGATATTTTCTGGCAAGGGAAGCGTGTCATTGTTACCGGCGGCGCCGGTTTTCTTGGATCTTTCGTGACTGCCAGGTTATTCGAACGAGGCGCCGGGGAGATTCTGGTTCCGCAAATCGAATATTACAACCTGACTGAAAAAGAGTCCATTCAGCAGTTGCTGGAGGATGCTTTGCAGCCAGCAGACAAAATCCCAGCGCATCTCAAACATGCCGGTTTCCAGGCTTCAGGCGTAGGCTTTCAACCCGAAAACAGTGTGATCATCCACCTGGCAGCCAACGTGGGAGGCATTGGCGCCAACCGTGAGCATCCGGCTGAGTTTTTCTACGACAACCTGATGATGGGCGTCGAGCTGATGCACCAGGCCTGGCAGCGTGGTATCGGTAAATTCACTGCCATTGGTACGGTATGCGCCTACCCCAAATTCACCCCGGTCCCCTTCAAAGAAGGGGATCTCTGGATCGGCTACCCCGAAGAAACCAATGCCCCCTACGGACTGGCAAAGAAGATGATGCTGGTGCAGGCCCAGGCCTACCGTGAGCAGTATGGTTTCAATGCGATTTTCTTACTGCCTGTCAACCTGTATGGTCCACGTGACAATTTCAACCTGCAGACATCACATGTCATTCCGGCTTTGATCCGCAAAGCCTTGGAAGCACAGGAGCGTGGAGACAAAGAACTGGTTGTCTGGGGAGATGGTTCCCCAACCCGGGAGTTCCTGTTCGTAGAGGATGCCGCCGATGGGATTGTAATGGCAACCGAAAAGTACAATGGCTCGGAACCGGTCAATCTGGGCTCTGGCTATGAGATATCGATCAAAGACCTGGTTGAAATGATCGTCCGGATGACAGGTTTCAAAGGCAAGCTGGTTTGGGACACAAGCAAGCCCAATGGGCAGCCGCGGCGCGGCCTGGATGTAACCCGTGCCAGGGAATACTTTGGCTGGGAAGCAAAGGTGCCGTTTGAAGAAGGTCTGCAGCGGACAATTGAATGGTACAAGGGGAACCGCAGGAAGTAGCATGAGCCAAAACGCTGTTGTAAAGCCGGATAATATTCCAACCATTTATATTCGTCCATCAAAGGGCATCACCTCGCTGAACCTGCGTGACCTGTGGGTTTATCGTGAACTGGTTTTCTTCATGCTCTGGCGGAACATAAAAATCCGCTATAAACAGACCCTGCTGGGTGCAGCCTGGGCTGTGATCCAGCCAATCGCCACCATGATTGTCTTCAATTTCATCTTTGGCAGGGTAGCAAAGGTGCCCACAGACGGCATTCCCTACCCGATCTTCTCTTTTGCGGCGTTGCTGCCCTGGGGGTTGTTTTCCACCGCGCTCAATACTGGCAGCCGCTCACTGACCACCAGCCAGAATATGATCACAAAGATCTATTTCCCGCGGTTGGTACTGCCAATCGCATCCGTACTAGCCGGCCTGGTAGACTTTGCCATCGCCTTTGTGATCCTGGTGGGGATGATGTTTTATTATCAGGTTACGCCGCCCGCAGCCATCTGGACCCTGCCCCTGTTCCTGCTGCTGGCAGTGATAACTGCTTTGGGGGTGGCATTGTGGCTGGCGGCCATCAACGTCCAGTATCGTGATGTAAACCATGCCTTACCATTCCTGACCCAATTCTGGCTGTTCCTGACCCCGGTGGCGTATTCGTCTGCCATCATTTCTGAAAAATGGCAGGTGGTTTATTCACTCAACCCGATGGCCGGGGTTGTCAACGGGTTCAGGTGGGCGCTGCTTGGCACCAACACCGGACCAGATCTGTCACTGCTTATTTCGGTGGGAATCTCCCTGGCGATCTTAATCAGCGGGTTGTATTATTTCCGAAACATGGAACGCACTTTCGCGGATACGATTTAGCCATGACGACTGCAATAAAAGTTGAAAACATAGGAAAACGCTACCGGATTGGCTCTGCCCCGCAGAAATTCCGGTATGGGATGCTGCGTGATGTCATTGTTGACACTGCGAAAGCGCCTTTTCGGTATGTCTCATCATTGATCCGCGGTGAAGAATTGGTCAACCCCCGCAGCAGCTACATCTGGGCGCTCAAGGATGTCTCTTTCGAAGTGGAAGAAGGCCATGTATTGGGCATCATCGGGCGAAATGGAGCCGGGAAAAGCACCCTGCTGAAAGTGCTTTCACGGGTCACAGAGCCGACCCGGGGCGCAGTCACAGTGCGCGGGCGGGTGGGATCGCTGCTGGAAGTTGGCACCGGTTTCCACCCTGAATTGACCGGACGTGAAAACATCTATCTCAATGGCGCCATTCTGGGGATGAAACGGGTCGAGATCGATTCAAAATTCGACGCCATTGTGGACTTTTCTGAAGTTGAACAGTTTATCGATACCCCGGTAAAGCGTTACTCTTCCGGGATGTACCTGCGCCTGGCTTTTGCCGTTGCGGCCCATCTTGAACCTGAGATCCTGGTCGTCGACGAAGTCCTGGCCGTGGGGGATGCGGCTTTCCAGAAAAAGTGCCTGGGTAAGATGGGCGATGTTGCTCAACAAGGCCGCACGGTCCTGTTTGTGAGCCACAATATGTCGGCGATCTTGCGCCTGACACAGGAGTCAATCGTGCTGGATAAAGGCCGCTTACTGATGCGTGCGCCCACCCAACAGGCTGTGGACTATTATCTCTCTTCGGGGGAGGCCCAGGCTGGCGAACGAATCTGGGATGCCGAAGATATTCCACTGTCGGCAGCTCCTTTCCAACCGGTTGCCCTGCGATTGCGCGACCAGCGCGGGAAAGTGGTCGATACCATCCGTTCGATGGAACCGTTGAGCATCGAATGGGAATACCATCTGGCAGAGCAGGTAACCGGTTTAAGGGTGGGATTTTACCTGAGCACCATGCGCGGTGAATATCTCCTGACTTCCTTCGACACAGATGATGCCAAACAGTATGAGAAATTTGGGGTCCGCAAAGCAGGGCATTACATCAGCCGCTGCACACTGCCCCCCGACCTGCTGAATGAAGGCCGCTTCTCGCTGGGCGTCAACGCCAGTTCATTCGGGGTACGCCGCTACTTTCAAGACGAACAGACCCTGGCTTTCAACGTTGACATCTCAGGGGCGCCGGGTACGCATTGGGCCGAACAGCGCCCCGGTCCCATCCGGCCGCGGTTGGATTGGAAAATTGAGACGGTCGAATGATCAATAAGAAGGCTCTCAAAACCATCTTGGGGGAAGTCCCTCTGACGGCCGAGATAGACTGGCTGCTGCGCCAGCGGAACCGTTCGCGCAAGGATCATTTCTCCCTCGACCGGCTGTCAAAAACCCTTCCGGATGCAGCCGCGACTGCACGCCCTTTTGCAGAAGCCGCCCCGCGCGGCAAGAAGATCCTGCTTTTTGCTGTCCTGCACTACTGGATCGAGCAGCTGGCCTACCTTAGTTTGACACTGTCCGGACAGGGGCACCAGGTTACCCTGATGACCCTGCCGTATTCAGAATGGAACCAGGAAAAAGATAAATTCACACAGCGGCAGCGCATCTTGCACACCCGGGAAGCGCTCAAACCTCTGGCGACCCTGGTCGAGCATGTCCCTTTTCTGGGCCTGAAACCGGCTTCTACACTGCCGGAGCAGCTGGATGCAGATATTGCTGAGATCAGTTTATGGGATGCCCAGTATACCCTGATGCGTGAGGAAGTAGACCGGGAGGGTAAAGACCGTCAGCTTTACCAGCTTCGCATTAGACGCAACCAGTTCGCTGCCCGGGCGGCTTTGGCCTGGATGCAGGACAATCGTCCAGATGCGGTTTTGGTCCCCAATGGGTTGATCCTCGAGATGGGAGTGGTCTACCGGGTTGCAAAGTTCCTTGGCATTCCGGTGATGACCTTTGAGTTCAACGACCAGCGCGAGCAGATCTGGCTGGCACAAAATTCATCGATCATGCGCCAGGATACAGATTTCATCTGGGAAGCCCGCCAGGATGCTCCAATCACGGAAACCCATTATAAACGGGTTGCCGATCTGGAAAATGCCCGCCGGGGCGCACGCGTGTGGGGTAAATCCAAGCGCTTGTGGCAGTACGTTTCTTCCCAGGGCGCTGATGTCACCCGCCGGCAGATTGGCCTGGATAAGCGACCCATAGTTATGCTGGCCGCCAATGTCCTGGGAGACAGCCTGACATTGGGGCGCAACGTTTTTGCCGAGTCGATGAGTGAATGGCTGACAAAGACTGTCCAGTTCCTGGCAGATAGAACCGAAATCCAGTTCGTGATCCGGGTCCATCCAGGGGAAATGATCGTGCCGCAGGCCAAGTCAATGGGGCAGGTGGTTTGGGAAGCTCTGCCAGCGATCCCCGAACACATCCATGTTATCGCCCCAGATGATAAGGTAAACACATACGATCTGATCGAAATTGCTGACCTGGGCCTGGTCTATACCACGACAGTTGGCCTGGAAATGGCCATGAATGGTCGTCCCGTCATCTGCTGCGGGCATACCCATTACCGTGGGCGCGGCTTTACGATCGACCCGAATAATTGGGATGCATATTTTAAAGCATTGAAAGAAGCGCTTGCAGACATCCCTGGTCACCGCCTGGGCGAGAAACAGATTAAAACAGCCTGGAATTATGCCTACCGCTTCTTTTTTGAATATCCGCTGGCCTTCCCCTGGCGCTTAATGGGGTTCTGGGAAGACTTGGAAGTCTGGCCCCTGGAACGGGTACTTGGGCCTGAAGGCCGGGCCGAATTTGGCGATACATTCCGGTTCCTGGTTGGGGAACCGTATACCTGGAAAGACTGATGGCAGACGAGACCAAACAAAAAGTACGTGAATTTTACGATCAGATTGGCTGGCAGCAAGTAGATGATGGTCTGTACCAGAATGCCCGTTACGAAGACTTGCGCCCGGTTTCCATTAAATACATTCAACAGACACGCCTGCGTGTCAATGATGGGCTGCTCCCTACCGGGCACCTGTTGCTGGATGCCGGTTCAGGCCCGGTGCAGTATGATGAATACCTGACTTATTCCAAAGGATACCGAAAGCGTGTTTGCCTGGATATTTCGATCCAGGCCTTACGCCAGGCCCGGGAAAAACTCGGCAACCATGGTCTGTTCGTGGTTGCCGATTTGTCAGCCTTGCCTTTTATAAACGAAGCTTTCGATGCCGAAGTGTCGATGCACGCCATTCATCACCTGCCGCTGGAAGAGCATCCGCGGGCTTACCAGGAGCTTTTCCGTGTACTGGCCACGGGACGGACAGGTGTGATCGTCAATGGCTGGCATGAACCGCTGTTGATCCGCCTGGCGGAGCCCCTGATTAACCTGATGCGTCGTCTGTCTGGTAGGGGGACCAAAGAGAAGAAAGACTGGTTCAATGAGGAAGATCCGGCGGGGACATTTGTCCGCAAGATGACGCCAGCCTGGTTGAAAAAGGAAATTGGCAGACAGATACCCTTGGAAATTCGCCCCTGGCGCAGCCTCTCGACGCGCGTCCTGCGCTGGTTTATCCGCCCGCAGTTGGGAGGCCGGGCAATCCTGAATATGGTGTTCTGGCTGGAAGGTGTTTTCCCGCGTTTCTTTGCGGAAAACGGTCAGTATCCAATGATCGTTATTCGTAAGGATCGGAAGTAGGTAAACATGTCAAAATTCACTGACCAGATTTACCTGAAAACCGATCAATACCGGGATTCATCCAGGCTCGACGCCCGGGTTGAACTGCACCGTCATTTCAGCACAAATCCACAGGGTTGGTTCTCATGGGTGTTCGACGCTCTGGAGAAGCTGCCCGGGCAGGCACGCATGCTTGAACTCGGCTGTGGGACAGGCAATCTATGGATAGAATGCGCGGAACGCATCCTGCCTGGTTGGGAAATCACCTTGAGCGACCTGTCAGAAGGCATGCTGGCAGCAGCACAGAAGAATCTGAATCATCTGTCTCATCCGTTAACTTTTAAAACGATTGATGTCCAAATGATTCCATTCGATAGTGAAAACTTCGACATTGTTATTGCAAATCACATGCTCTATCATGTTCCGGACAGATCAAAAGCTCTGTCCGAAATCTGGCGGGTGCTCAAGCCTGGTGGTTATCTGATTGCAACTACAGTTGGGAATAACCATTTGAAAGAATTGAATGCCTGGCTGGCGCGCCTAGGCAAGGATGAACACTTCAAACCCTTTTCAGCGCAGTTTACGCTGGAGAATGGGCAGAAACAACTACAGCCTTTCTTCCTGGATGTAGAATGCTTCCAGTATGATGATAACCTGCGCATTACAGATATTGACTTGCTGGAAGCTTATATTCGCTCCACCCTCAGCACTGCGGAGTTCTCGGAAGAGGAAATGACCTTATTACGGAATGATCTTGAGCGTGAACTTGATCAAAAAGGTGAAATCTTTGTAACCAAAGTATCAGGCCTGTTCCAGGCAGTAAAACAAAGGTGAAATTATGAATTGGAAAGATAAAGTTGTTCTCATCACAGGTGGAACCGGATCTTTCGGCAAGAAATTTACCAGGATTTTGCTGGAAGAGAAACGGCCTAAAAAGATCATTATCTTCAGCCGTGACGAGCTCAAGCAGCACGAAATGCGCGTGGCTGGTTTCGATCATCCTTCCCTGCGCTATTTTATCGGAGACGTCCGCGACCAGGAACGCCTGATACGCGCCATGGCTGGTGTAAATATTGTCGTCCACGCTGCTGCGCTAAAACAGGTTCCGGCCTGCGAATACAATCCCATGGAGGCCATCAAGACCAATATTATGGGAACGTCCAATGTCATTGAGGCTGCCCTGGATGCCGGAGTTAAAAAGGTCCTGGCGCTTAGCACAGATAAAGCCGTCAATCCGGCCAACCTGTATGGTGCTACCAAACTGGCAGCCGAAAAGCTGGTTGTACAGAGCAATGCTTATGCAGGTAGTTCATCAACCCGCTTTTCCTGTGTCCGCTATGGGAATGTGGTCGGTTCACGGGGTTCTGTCGTCCCGCTCTTCCTGAACCAGCGCAGCAGCGGCAAGGTCACCATCACTGATGAGCGCATGACCCGGTTTTGGCTCTCCCTGGAACAGGGGGTTCACTTTGTGATCAACTGCATCGAGCAGATGGAAGGTGGGGAGGTCTTCGTTCCCAAGATACCCAGCACCAAAGTGATTGACCTGGCCAGAGCCATAGCACCGGAGGCAGAAATCGAGATTATTGGTATTCGTCCCGGTGAGAAGCTGCATGAAGCGCTTATCTCCGAAGATGAAGCCCGTACCACGATCGAGTTGGATAGCCTGTATGTCGTCCAACCTGCCGAAGCCCTGTGGTTTGGATATGCCTGGGACAAAAAGGGCAAACGCCTGCCCGATGGATACCATTATTCAAGTGATACCAATACGGAATGGCTGGATATCGAGGGCATAAAGAAATTCATTGCCCCGTTCGAGAAACACTACCAGGAAGGAAAACTGGAAGGCTAAATGCGTATCCTTGTTACAGGCGCCAGCGGTCTGCTGGGATTGAATTTGGGGTTGCAGCTTTATGAAAGCCAGGAGATCATCGGTGTGGATCGCAGCAAACTGGCCGCCCCCCCTTTTGAACTTGTCCGGGCAGAACTGCTTGATATCGATGCCTTTCTTCACCTGTTGACCCGGATCTCTCCTGAGGCAGTCATCCATACGGCTGCCAACGCAAACGTTGATTCTTGCGAAAAGGATCCCGAAGGCGCCCGCAAACTGAATGCCTGGCTGCCTGGCCAGTTGTCAAAGGCATGCGCCGTAAAGAATATCCGTATGCTGCATATTTCTACCGATGCTGTCTTTGACGGGATGAAAGAAGATGGTTTTTATACAGAGGAAGATGAGACCAATCCCCTGAGTATTTACGCAAGGACCAAACGGGATGGAGAAACAGCCGTCCTGGAGAATAACCCGGAAGCTGTGGTTGCTCGTGTCAATTTCTTTGGCTGGAGTTTATCTGGGAGGCGTTCGCTCTCAGAATTTTTCTTTAACAAGTTCAGCGCCCACGAAACCTGTAATGGTTTCTCGGATGTATATTTTTGCCCGATGTTTGTTGGCGACCTGGCTGAAACCCTGGTTGCGATGCTGGAAAAGGGTCTTTCCGGGTTGTACCATGTGGTTGGGAATGAAAGCCTGACCAAGTTCGAGTTCGGAGTGCGCATTGCCCGTCAATTTGGGTTTGATGAGGGCTTGATCCATCCGATTTCCGTAGAAGACTCCGGGTTGACGGCCAAAAGATCCCGCAACCTGCGTTTATCTGTCCACAAATTATCCACGGCTTTGGGGCGTGAAATCCCCTCTGTATCCACTGGATTGACCAGGTTTTATACACAATACCAACATGGTTATCCACAGAAAATCCGTAGTTATCAACAGTTTTTGTAGATGAAAAGTAAGTAGAGAACAGGAACCGGATAAATTTACCAAGACGTGCTGCTCTCGACTGGTTCTTTGGAGGAAAAATGGAGATAAAGATCAATAATCGCTTGATAGGATTGGATCATCCGACGTACTTCATTGCCGATATTGCTGCCAACCATGACGGCGACCTGGAACGGGCAAAGTTATTGATTCACCTGGCAAAGGAAGCAGGCGCCAATGCAGCCAAATTCCAGAACTTCCAGGCGCCCAAGATCGTTTCGGATTACGGCTTTAAAGCTATGAGCGGGGGACAGGTCTCCCACCAGGCCACCTGGAAGAAATCGGTCTTCCAGGTGTATTCTGAGGCTTCCATTCCATTAACCTGGACCACGACCCTGGTCGAGGAGTGTCACGAAGCCGGCATCGACTACTTCACATCCCCCTATGACTTCGAATCGATCGAGGCGGTGGATCCATACCTGCCGGCCTATAAGATCGGCTCCGGTGAAATCGACTGGATCGAAAGCCTGGAGTTGATGGCCTCCAAAGGAAAACCAGTCTTGCTGGCCACCGGCGCTTCGACGCTTGGCGAGGTGCAGCAGGCGGTGCATGCCATCCTGAAGATCAACAAACAACTGGTGCTGATGCAGTGTAACACCAATTACACCGCCAGCCCGGAAAACTATGATTACATCAACCTGAATGTCCTCAAGACCTACGCCACCCTGTTCCCGGATGTGATCCTGGGGTTATCGGACCACACCCACGGGAATGCGACCGTGCTGGGTGCGGTGGCCCTGGGCGCCCGGGTGATCGAGCGTCACTTCACAGATAACAACAACCGCGAAGGGCCCGACCACAAGTTTGCTATGAATCCAGAGAGCTGGGCACATATGGTGGCAGAGACACGCCTGCTTGAGCGGGCCCTCGGCTCTACGGATAAATTCATCACAGGCAATGAATTGGATACCCAGATCGTACAGCGCCGCTGCCTGCGGGCAGCCCGCGACATCAAAGCCGGAGAGGTCTTCACCCGTGAGATGATCGCTGTGCTGCGCCCGGCAACCCCTGGCGCCATTAAACCGGACCACATCCAGAATGTGGTTGGCGCCAAGGCGCTAACAGATATGCCGCTGGGCAAGGAACTTCGCTGGACGGATTTAGGAGAATAAGAGTGGTAGTGGCGAAGCATGCTTCGCCACTACCTGATTAGAAGATGAAGATACTGTATTTCTCGAACGACTACTGCACCCACGATTACCGCTTTTTGTCGTCAATTGCCGGCAGCGGAAATATAGTCTTTCATGTTCGTCTGGAAACAGTACGGCGGCAGCAGGAAGACCGGGCTGTCCCGGAAGGAGTGGAGATCATCCATTGGGCCGGGGGACGGGGACCCTTCCACTGGCAGGATGTACCCCGGTATGTCGCCAGCCTGCGCCAGGTGATTAAACGGACCAAACCGGATCTGATCCATGCCGGCCCGATCCAGACCTGTGCGTTTATTTCAGTGCTGACAGGCTTTCGCCCGGTCCTGACCATGTCGTGGGGATTCGATCTGATGGAATATGTCTACCGTGGAAAATGGTGGCAGTGGGTCACAAGGTTCACATTAAACCGGTCTACATTCTTCACCAGTGATGCCGCTGTTACCCGTGATAGGGCTCTTGAATTCGGTATGCATCCGGAACGGACCATTGTCTTCCCCTGGGGCGTCGACCTGGAGCACTTTTCTCCAGAACCACGGGACCCTCCTCTGGGCGCTGGGGAGGGGTTCACTTTTTTTTGCAATCGCGCCTGGGAACAGCGCTACGGTGTAGATATCCTTGCCAGGGCTTTTGTGCAGGCAGCACAAAGCAGACCTGAAATGCGCTTGATTCTCCTGGCAGGAGGTTCACAGGGACATACGATCCGGAAAATCCTGCAGGGGGGCGGCGTTCTGGAGCGGGTGGATTTCGGAGGTCAAATTCCCCAAAAAGACCTGCCTCGCTGGTATCATATGGCTGATGTGTATGTTTCTCCATCCCATGTGGACGGTTCATCCGTTTCGTTGATGGAAGCACTTGCCTGCGGCCTCCCCTGCCTGGTGTCTGATATCCCGGCCAACAAGGAATGGGTTATCAGTGGTGAAAATGGCTGGCTTTTTCCGGATGGCAATGTAAAAGACCTGGCGGTTGCGATGGTTCAGGCCTGTGACGAAAGGAAAAACTTACAGCAGCTCGGTCAGAAGGCTAGAGAAACTGCCGAAGACCGGGCAGATTGGCAGAAGAACTTCAATAGACTGCTTTCAGCGTATCAACAAGCTGTCCGGCTGGGTTGAACTAATGATGAAAAGGAGGTTGTTATGGTATTCATTTTGATCGTAGCTCTACTTTTTGCGATTGCGGCGGTGATTTTTGCACTTGAGAACCCCAACATGGTAACCGTGACCTTCCTGGGTTACCCGGCTTATGGGTCGATCGCCTTAGTCGTCCTGATCGCGGTTGGGTTTGGGTTGTTGACCGGCATCCTGGTGATGCTCCCCAGTGTCATCAAACGCAGTGTTGTACTTTCAAAACAACGGAAGCTGATCGCTGAACTCGAGAATAGTATTGAATCACACCAAACTGCCATTTCAGATAAAGGCGCTCAAATAGAAGAAGAAACTGCTGAAACAATAGAGTACGAATAGGATAGTAAGGATAAAGTTTCTATGCATGTATCGTGGCCGGCGTAGTTACTTTGTGCAAGCAATCTACTTTTTGGAAGGATATTTCTACTGATGGGCAATGGTAAAGAATTTCAGGGGAAATGGGCAGTAGTAACCGGGGGGTCGCGAGGGATTGGTCATGCAATTGCACTTGACCTGGCTAAGAACGGCGCGAATGTATCGATTGTGTACCTGGAGCATCATGGCGATGCAGATACCACCCTGAAGCAGCTGAATGCTCTGAATATTGAGGCTGAAAAATACCAGACCGATGTTAGTGATCATCAACGGGTTCAGGAAACCTTTAGTACGATCATCAAGAATCATGGTGCGATCGAAATCCTGGTAAACTGCGCCGGTATCAATCGCGACAAGTCAATGAGTAAATTACCCCTGGATCTCTGGCAGCAGGTCATCGATACAAACCTGACCGGGGCATATAATTGTATAAAAGCCACTTGGGACCATATGAAAGAAAAGCAATATGGCCGGGTCATCAGCATCAGTTCAATTGTTGGACAGGCCGGTAACTTTGGCCAGGTGAATTACGCGGCCTCTAAATCCGGTCTGTTGGGAATGACAAAATCCCTGGCGTTGGAAGGCGCCAGGAACGGTATCACTGTGAACGCCATTTGCCCTGGCTTTATCAATACCGATATGGTGCGTGGGATGCCGGACGATGTCTTAGAGAAAGTCATTCAACGGATTCCCGTAGGTCGGTTGGGGACCCCCGAAGAGGTTGCTCGAGCGGTCAGTTTCCTGGCTTCACCACAATCGGGCTTCATCACCGGTCAGGTAATCAACGTCAATGGCGGCCAGTACATGTAGGCCGTATAACAGGAGTGCACAGTATGCTTAATTTCGATCAACTGGTAACTGATTTCCGCACCCTGGGGCTGGAGCCTGGGGATACACTGCTGGTACACAGTTCCTATCTTTCCATTGGAAAGGTAGATGGCGGTCCGCAGGCAGTCATCGATGCCCTCCTGGATGTGCTTGGGCCGGATGGAACATTGATTATGCCCACCTTTAATTTCAATTTCAATAAAGGTGAACCCTGGGATGTACGCGAGACACCTTCCCATATGGGTGTTCTGACAGAATTGGTGCGCAAAGACCCACGAGCGAAACGTGTATTCCACCCAATATACTCCTTTGCCATCATCGGCAAACACGCAGAGATGCTGGGGGGGCTGAAATACAAAAGCAGTTATGGCCCCGACTCGGTCTTTGCCAAACTGCGTGAATTAGACGGAAAGATCATGATCATTGGCTTGTCATATAACAACAGCATGACCTTCTTCCATCACGTGGAAGAAATGGTCGGAGTCGACTATCGTTATATGAAAGACTTCACCGGGATGGTCACCGATTGGGATGGAAACACTTATGAAGATTCGTTCCAGATGATGGTGCGTGACCTGGATAAGGGTATTCTGACTGCTGTCGATCCCATGGGCGCCTTACTTGAAGAAGCCGGGATTTCCAAACTGCGCAAGGTGGGCAAAACAACCATCAAATTGATGAATGCAAACCAGGTCTTCGAATTTACTGCCCGGGAAATGAAGCGCGACCCTTTCCTGTTGTACCAGAGCGAAGGAAAATAACCGCACCGGAGTTTTCTATGAACCTGAAATCTATCCTGGCTGAGATACTTCCGTTACACCGTACCCTGGCATCCGATGATATGGATAAAACCCTTGAAATCATTGGTTCCTATATGCCCAGACAGTCCAACTACATGGTTGAGTCATATACTCCCGGCGCCCCGGTCTGGACATGGAAAGTACCTGAGCGTTATGTCGTCCACGAAGCCTATCTCGAGAGCGAGACTGGACAGCGGTTTGTCGATTTCGCTGATAACCCCCTGCATATCATTTCTTATTCTCTTCCTGTTGACCAGCTTCTACCCTGGGAAGAACTGGAACCCCATCTGCGTTATAACGAAAAACGGCCTTGGGCGATTCCCTGGGAGTTCAAATACTATGATCGCAGCTGGGGATTCTGCCTTGCTAAGGAAACCTTCGACCGGATGCCGCGGGATAAAAAATACCGGGCGGTTATCCGCTCAGAGTTCCTGACCGATCCTGAGCCAGGGTTCAGGGTAGCCGCCGGGATTATTCATCCGGAAGGCGGTCCTGTCCCGGCTGCCGGTGAAATGCTGATCCAGTCACACACCTGCCACCCGATGCAGGCCAATGATGATGCCGCTGGTGTGGTCACCGCTATTGAAGTCGCCAGACGGCTGGCCGAAAAGCCCCTGCCGCCGGGGTCAATGAGCGTCCGTTTCTGGTTTGGGCCCGAAACCATTGGTACAATCGCTTACCTGGCTCATAACGAACCCTTAATCCCTGCCTTGCGAGCCGGTATATTTCTGGAAATGACCGGCAACCAGAGCAAGATTGCCTGGCACCATACCCGCCAGCATGACGATCTGCTCGATAGGATTACTCAATACGTCTTGAAAAGTACAGACCACGAAGAGCGCGAGTTCGCAGCCGCCCCTGCCAATGACGAGCGCGTCCTGAACGGCCCTGGCGTCAATGTGCCCTGCATCTCGATCAATCGCTGGCCATACGACGAATATCACACCACGGATGACAACCTGGCAATCATGCACGAAGACATGCTGCAGGGGGCAGCAGATGTTGCCGAACAAATCATCCGTATCTATGCCAGTAACTACATTCCCAAACGCACGTTTCGGGGACCGGTTTTTCTCTCCGGTCACGGATTATGGGTTGACTGGAATGAAAATTGGGCTCTCAACCGCGCCATAGAAAGGATCATGATGCGCTTTGAAGGCCAGCACACCATCTTCGATATCGCCGAGCAGACCGGTCTGGACTATTGGGTAACACGCGAGTACGTCGAGAAATTCCGGGCCAAGGGATTTGTTGAACCGCAGCCGATCCCTTCCCAGGCACATACGGCCTGATCCCGGACGATTTTCTGTTTCATCACGTCTATGAATCCACGGATTTCAGTTATCATTCAGGCCCGCATGGGATCCTCCCGCCTGCCCGGCAAGGTCCTGCAGGAAATTAATGGCAAGCCGATGCTGCAGCGTGTGGTTGATCGGGTTAGTAGAGCCAGTCTGGTTGATGAAGTCATTGTCGCTACGACGGTTGATCCATCTGATGATCCGGTCGCTGGGTACTGCCAGACTAACAATATCCTGCATACCCGCGGCAGCCTGTATGATGTACTGGATCGCTACTACCAGACCGCCCGACAGTATCAGGCTGATATCGTTGTACGCATCACGGGCGATTGCCCTGTCATCGACCCGGTTGAGGTCGATCATGTCGTGCAGGTATCTCGTGAGACCGGAGCGGATTTTACTTCCAACCGCCTGCCCCCACCCTGGGGACGCAGTTATCCAATCGGGCTGGACACGGAAGTGTGCTCTCGCTTGTTGATCGAACAGGCCTGGCGCCGGGCTGCTGAAAAGCACCAGCGTGAACATGTGATGCCTTATTTTTATGAAGGTGTTGAACTGCAGACTGTCAATTCATCTCTGGCAACAGGAATTTCTACCCGCGGTTTCCATATCGCGCTGCTCAACCATGAACCGGATTACGGCCGACTGCGCTGGACGGTGGATACCCCGGAAGACCTGGAATTCATCCGCCAGGTTTTCGATCGTTTTGATGGTCGGGATGATTTTTCCTGGCAAGATATCCTGAAATTGCTGAAACGGGAACCAAGGTTGGCTGATATCAATTTTGGTGTAGCGCATAAAAAACTTTTTGATATTGATGAACGGACCTGAATTCTGTATGTCGTTAATTACACTTTTTACTGCCCCTAAACCCTTTATTGACCCTCACATCTCTACCATCCAGTTCAATGCCATCAATTCTTGGAAACACCTGCCGGAAGTGGATGTGCTGCTGCTGGGAGATGAAACCGGGCTGGCTGAAACCGCCGTTAACCTGGGCGTCAGGCATATTCCGGATATTCAGTGCAACCTGAATGGAACACCCCTGATCTCTTCCATGTTCGCAACTGCCCGGCAAAACAGCGACAGCCCATTGTTATGTATTATCAACACAGATATCCTTTTAATGTCCGATTTTGTAGAGGCAGCCAGACAGGTCCTGGCGTTCACGGAAAAATTTGTCCTTCTGGGCCGCCGTTGGGATATGGATGTAAAGGAAGCTCTTGATTTTCCCAAAAATTGGTCTCAACAACTGAAAAAAAGAGCCCTGATAAATGGTGAACTTCACCGCCCGGCTGGTAGTGATTATTTCTTGTTCCCAAGAGATTGCTATAACGATGTCCCTGATTTTGCCATCGGTCGCGCTGGTTGGGATAATTGGATGATCTATAAGGCTCGCCAGGAAAAGTGGCCTGCCATTGATGGTACTGATTCGATTATGATCATCCACCAGAACCATGACTACAGTCACCTGCCTGGTGGACAGCCCCACTACACCCTGCCTGAGACGGACGATAACATTCGCCTGGCCGGAGGGCAGGCCGCCATCCGTTACACGATCCTGGATACTGATGCCCGGCTGATAAATGGACGTTTGCGCTGTCCTGCGCCTTCCTGGGGGCGCCTCTGGCGTGCTGTTGAACTGTTGCTGCGTAAAGTATTTTTCTTCCTGCCGGATGAACGACGCGAGAAGGTTGTTCGCCCAAAACGCTGGTTTAAGATGTTCAGGAAGTTGTTCAAATAACGTCGGGGCATTCTCTGTCTGACGAACATGAGGTTATCAATACATGCGAAAAGGCCAAAATCCCGCTAAGTTTGTAAAAGAGGTTGCCCGGCCTGAACGGATCACAGCCGCCATGCTGACTTATATCCCTTTCCTGAGCGGCTTCTACGCCGAAACCCTGGATGTATTGAGGGTTAGCCTGGATTCGATGCGAAAGGAAGCTGGCTTGCCTTTTGATCTGCTGGTCTTCGATAATGGTTCTTGCCCGGATGCACGTGATTACCTGGTGCAAGAAAAGGAAGCCGGCCGTATCCAGTATTTGATCCTGTCCGAGAAGAACCTGGGCAAGGGAGGCGCCTGGAATATGATCCTGGCCGGGGCGCCGGGCGAGATCATAGCCTACGCAGACAGTGACGTGCTCTTCTCTCCGGGCTGGCTTTCCCGCTCGGTGGAGATCCTGGAGACCTACCCGAATGTCGGTATGGTGACGGCCCGTCCCTTCCGCACACCCTCGGATTTTTACAGCGCCACACTGGATTGGGCCCGTAAAGAAGCCAGCCTCGAAGATGGGCAGTTCATTCCCTGGGAAACTTTCCTGGAGTTCAATCTTTCGTTGGGTCAGACCAAGGAAGAGAACAAGAAAATCTACGCCGACACGAAGGATTGGAAGATCACCCATAAAGGCGTAACTGCCATGGCCGGCGCCTCCCACTGGCAGTTTACTGCTTATAAATCAACCCTGCAGCAATTTTTGCCTTTCGACATGACCCGCCCGATGGGACAGGTGCGCCAGCTCGACCAGCGCATGAACAAGGCCGGACTGCTGCGGCTGATGGTCAGTGACCCGCTCGCAATGAACATGTCCAATACAATGGGTTATCTACGCGGTGAACTGGGACAGAAACGGGCCCAAACCAGGCGATCCCTGGGCAAACGTCTCCTGGCGATTGGCCTTGTAAAAAAGATTTTGCTGGCTGTGTATAACCGGATATTTAACTGGTATTATTCATAGAATCATGACTTTGCGAGCCCGGTAGGGCGAAGCAATCTCGGCGCACGAGCAGAAGTTTAGCTTGACAAGATAGGATTGCCATGATTATGCCGCGCAGCGGTACGGCTGCCCGGCAGCCTCGCAGACTCATATTAAAAGGATTATGGATCAGGCTGCCAGAAAATTATTTAGAAAAAAAGGTACAAAACCATACACAGATAAATAGTCTGAATTCATCCGTTGCTCATCTCCCAATCAATAAACAACTTCTTCGATTTGATCAATAGGATCAAAAAGGTTGAATAGGAAGCTGGCAACGCTTAAGAAGGGTTGCAAAACCCGCAAAGCAATGCTGAAAGTCTAAGCACAGGAATTTATGAAACGTATTTTTATCTCCGCCGACCACGGTATGGCTATTATCTACTTCCTGCAAAGTGAGGTTGTCCCGACGCTGCTGGAGGCAGGCATCGAAGTCATCGTCCTGACCGACGATGAAACCAGGGAGCGCATTGCAGCGCGCTTCACCCGTCCCGGTCTGACCTTCGAAGGCCTGCGTCTCAAGCAGGCCGGCGCCTACGCCAAAAACGTCCGGCCGCGGCAGCAGTGGGTCCTGGCGTACCTGCGCAGGGTAGGCGGCTCATGGCGTATCAACACCGAAGCCCAGGACAGCCATATCCGGGAGGTCTGGAAAGAAAACTCCTGGAAGTTCAGGTTGGGCATCTGGCTGCCGGCCGTGCTGGCAATCCTGATCCTGCGGACCAGCCGGCTGGCCCGGCAGGCTCTGGTGAAACTGCAAAGCCGCTTTGTTCCTTCTCCACCCTTATACGATGACCTGTTCGACAAGTACCAGCCCGACCTGGTGATTGCCTCCACCGCCGGCTGGCGGCTGGACCGCTACCTGCTGCGAGAATCCGCCCACAGGGGCATCCCCAGCATGGCGGCCATCGTTGGTTGGGACAATCCATCCAGCTACGCCATCCCCGGCGCCCCCATAAACTGGGCCACCTGCTGGTCACAGCTGCAAAAGGATGAACTGGTGTACGGCTCTGATTGGGATCCGGATCATGTGCACATCGGCGGTATACCTTCTTACGACGGGTATTTCCGAAAAACCTGGCTGATGCCGAAAGAAGAGTACTTCAAGCTGCACAATCTGGATCCGGACCGAAAACTGGTATCCTATGCCTGCTCTTTTGTCCATTTCGCACCCAACTTTCCCAATGTTGAAGCCCTGGCAAAGCTGATCGCTTCTGACCGACTGTCAGCACCTTCACAGTTATTGATCCGGCTGCACCCCAGTCACTTCCAGGACAAGCCGCAGATCTTCGTCGAAGAACGGGAACGCATCCATGCCCTGGAAGAAAAATACCCGCATGTGCATGTCGTGCGCCCGGTCGCCCTGGGCGGTTCTTTGGGGTACTACGGCGGCGAAGATATGGACGAAAAGTCATCGATGATGGCCCATTCGGATGCTTTCGTAACGGTCTATTCCACCATGGTTGTCGAGACCGCGGTACACGACACCCCGATCATTGCGGCTGTCATCGATACCCCCGGCGGCTGGAACAAACCCAAAAAGTTTTCTCTTTCACTGAAAGAAATCGGGGACTGGCCTACCCACCAGCGCTTCCGGAAAGCCAGGGCCGGACGCGTGGCTGAAAGTCAATCCGAACTGCAGGATGTCCTGAATGCCTACCTGCAGGATCCTACCCTGGATGCCGCCAAACGCCGTAAATTCATCGAAGAAGAAATCACCTATACGGATGCCGCTGCCGGCAGGAAAACTGCCCAATTCATCCTGAAAGTGCTTGAGAACTGATCCTCCAGCGGTGTGGTCTTGGTGTGTCCTTGGGACTACTCAACCACCCAAAAACACAGATGAAAAAGAACATGTTCCTCTTTTATTTCTCGATCCTTCTTGCAATCGCTTCCAGCTCCCTGTATCATTTCGTTCAGAAAAGCACCCCGGGGAATGTTAACTTTGCCGTTTCCCTGCTGGTCACCTATGCTGTCTCGCTTGCAATCACCTCCCTGATCTTTTTATTCTTCCCAGTCAGGGATGGCTTTGTGGCCGAACTGCGCAGCCTGAACTGGGCCAGTTATGTCCTGGCATTCTCCCTGGTGGGACTGGAGGTTGGTTTCCTGTTAGTCTATCGCTCCGGCTGGAATATCGGTATTGCCGCGGTGCTGGTCAATGTAGTCGCTGCGCTGATCCTGGTCCCGGTGGCCATCTTTGTTTTCAAGGACCGCCTGAACTGGGTCAACATCGTCGGTATCCTGGTCTGCCTGGCCGGTCTGGTGATGCTGAACTGGAAAAGATAGAAATGGCGCACGGAAACCACTGATGGTATGGCTTTTCGCAGACAAAAGCTGTGTGTTCTTTCTTGAAAAATTAATTGGAGAATTATGGAATTATTGAACCGTATCAAGAAAGCCGCCCGCATCCTGCTCAAGGGCGAAGCAGCCGCTAAAAAACGCACCGGGATCCCGGCCATCACCGCTGACGAAGTGGCAGAAGCACGCCAGTTCTTCCCGCGGGATAAATTCTTCATCTTCGGGCACGCCCGCTCAGGGACCACCCTGCTGGCCCGCCTGGTGCGGCTGCATCCCGATGTACACTGCAACTGGCAGGCCCACTTCTTTACCCGCCAGCCATTTCTGAGATCGCTGGTCGAAACCACCGCAGCCGAAGAGTGGCTGACCCGCCGCTCCAACCGCTGGAACCGCGGCGGCGATCTCTCGCCGGTGGTCCTGCGTGCGGTGGCAGACTTTATCCTAGAGCGTGATGCTGTCCGTGAAGGAGCCAGCATTGTTGGGGATAAGAGCCCTTCCAGCCTGATCCACGGACAGGCCATGTGCGACCTGGCCAGGATCTACCCGGACGCAAAACTGATCTACATCGTGCGGGACGGGCGGGATGTGATCATTTCGGAGCGTTTCCGCAGCTTTGTCGAAGAATCGAAATTCCTGACTGCGGTAGACAAACGCATCATTGCCGATTTACGAAAAGAGCAGGCGTCCTTCGCAGATGGCCGCCGCTCGATCTTCACCGAGACCTTCATCCGGCGCACCGCCCAGGGTTGGGTCGAGAACCTGACCGAGTCTGAAAAAGAAGGAAAGCGCCTGTTCGGCGAGAATTACTACCAGCTGCGTTATGAAGACCTCCTCGAAACCCCATTCGAAGAGATGAAAAAATTCTGGCAGTTCCTAGGCGTGGATATCCATCCCACCCTGGAAGAAGCCATCGCCAAAGAAATGTCATCCAACCCGGACAAGGAATGGCAGAAACGGCGCAACGAGGATATTGCCTCCTTCCTGCCCAAAGGCATAGCCGGCAACTGGATGCGCCTGTTCTCCGGGCAGGAAAAAGCACTCTTCAAACAGATCGCCGGGGAGATGTTGGTGAAGTGGGGCTATGAAGATTCGGTAGATTGGTAAGATAGTATTTGGCGAATTGGGGATTTTCAAAAGTAAGGAGGCCGGGAATGACATTGCAGAATATGAATGGATTTGAAGAATGTTATCAACTGGCAAAATAGTTTTTTCGTGAAGCCTACCGGGTAGCCGCACCTTTGCCATCCGATGAGAAGTATAATCTGAATAATCAACTGCGCCGGGCAGAAACAGGTAGCGGTTTACTAACTTACCAGGAACCAACCCATGAAATTTCTAATTGCAGGTCTTGGCTCAATCGGCCGCCGTCACTTTCGCAACCTGGTGGCTTTGGGCGAAACAGATATTGTCCTCTTCCGGACTCACAAAGCGACTCTGCCGGATGATGACCTGGCCGGCTACCCGGTAGAAACTGATCTGGTGGAAGCCCTGGAAAAACACAAACCGGATGGCGTTATTATCGCCACTCCAACTTCCCTGCATCTGGATGTTGCTGTTCCGGCAGCAAAAGCCGGTTGCATGTTACTGCTGGAAAAGCCGATTTCCAATACCATGGACCGAGTCGACGAACTCCAGGCTGCCCTGGAACTTGGTGGTCGACAGGTGTTGGTCGGTTTCCAATTCCGCTTCCATCCCAACCTGCTGCGGGCAAAACAACTAATTGCCGCTGGAGAGATCGGCCGTGTGATTTCAGCCGAAGTCCATTTCGGGGAATACCTGCCTGGTTGGCACCCCTGGGAAGATTACCGGCAGGGTTATGCTGCCCGCGCAGACTTAGGTGGAGGTGTAATCGGAACACAGAGCCATTCACTCGATTACCTGCCCTGGCTGGTTGGTGAAAAAGTTGACTCTGTCTGGGCTTTCAAGGATAAGTTAAGCGACCTTGAAGTGGATGTCGAAGATACCGTCAAAGTCGGTATTCGCTTCCAGGGCGGTGCTCTGGGTAGTTTTCACCTGGATTTCAACCAGCAGCCTCCAGAACACACATTCAAGGTAGTGGGCACACAGGGGACCATCAAATGGAGCCTGGCGGATGAAGTCCTGAAAGTCTATCGGGCAGAAAAGAAAGCCTGGGATGAGTATCCTGTCCCAGCGGCATTTGAACGAAATAGCATGTTCCTGGAAGAAATGCGACATTTTATCGCCTTGACAGCCGGGAATACCGATTCACTTTGTCCCCTGGAAGATGGCATTCAGGTGATGCAGCTGATCTCAGCCATACACCAATCTTCCGATCAGTCCCAGATGGTAAGCTTATAACCCAGGTTGCACGAGAATACTTCCCAACCTTATCAGGAATTCTTTCTTGTCCCTGTTTCTCATAAAAAAACATGGATTTCTGACAAACTTGGTATAATTCGATGCCTATGAAATACCACGTTTGGACCGAAGGCTGCCAGATGAATGTAGCTGATTCACAAAGGGTTGGCTCAGCTCTGGAGCATTTGGGGTACCGCTTTACAGAGAAACCTGAAGATGCTGATGTGATTGTGCTTAACACTTGTGTTGTGCGCCAATCAGCTGAGGATAAAGCCTATGGAAGGCTTAGCTCACTGCGCCCGCTGAAGGAAAGGAAGCCCAATCTGGTTATCAACCTGATGGGCTGCCTGGTAGGGATTCGCGACACAGACACGCTCAAGCAGCGTTTCCCCTATGTGGATGTGTTCTCACCGCCATCCGACCCGGGACCCTTGATCGCTCATCTCACGCAGGATGAAAGCTACCTGCTCGATCGAACAGAAACACAAAATCGTTATGCTGTTATGGATGATGAGCTGTTGATTCCGCTCCATGAACGAGGCAAACTGGTTTCTGCCCATATCCCTGTCGTTTACGGCTGTTCTCATGCCTGTACTTACTGCATCATTCCGTACAAACGTGGCATTGAACGCAGTCGACCGGTTACTGACATTATCGCCGAAGTTCGCTCCCTGGCTTTACAAGGCGTAAAGGAAGTCACCCTATTGGGACAGATCGTGGACCGCTATGGCAAAGACACACCTGATGGCCCTAACCTTTCTAAGCTGCTGCAAATTATCCATGAAGAAGAAAATATTAAACGCATTCGTTTCCTGACGTCGCACCCCAGCTACTTTGACAGAGAACTGATGGAAACAGTTGCAAACCTGCCAAAAGTGATGCCGCACATCGAAGTTCCAATTCAAGCCGGTGACAATACGGTACTGGCTAACATGAAGCGCGGGTACAGCCAGGAAGAGTACCGGGAACTGGTAGCAGCCATCAGGGAGTATATTCCGGACTGTTCCATTGCAACGGATATTATCGTCGGTTTTCCCGGCGAGACAGAGGAACAATTCATGGAAACATACCGGGTTCTGTCTGACCTCAGGCTGGATGTTGCACACCTGGCTCGCTATTCTCCCCGTACCGGGACGGTTTCCGCGCGCCGGATGGAAGACAATATCCCAGATCAGGAGAAACGTCGTCGCTTCCACTTGTTGGAAGAACTACAGGAACAGATTGTCAGCGAGATAAATGCCGGGCTTTTGGGTAAGCACGTAGAAGTATTGTTTGAGGAAAAGGTAAAAGGGCGTTGGAAAGGACGTACCCCAACGAATAAACTTGTTTTCGTAGAAACAGATCGGGATCTACTTGGCAAAATAATCCCTGTTACAGTTACCTGGACAGGGCCGTGGTCAATGCAGGCCAGGCTGAACCCGGAGCTGGTTTCCCTCCCACCTGTGAAAGAGCATAGCCGCTAGAGAACTTACTGTTCTTTGGGTGTCTTGTGCTTAAAAAATAACAACTCCCTATCAAGGGAGTTGTTATTTCTGTTTTTTGGGAAAATTAGTGTTGTAATGAAATAATCAACTGCTGGAATATGTTATTCAGTAACGGGCCGAAAGATAGAAGTACAGAAATTACAATTACGGAAGCCAGGGAAATTATCAGAGCATATTCTGGCAATGCCTGGGCCTTTTTATCGCCAAATAAATTCATTTTGTTAATTCCTTTCAGGATCAATTCCATCCCAAATAAACCTTACAAAAAAAAGCTTACAAAGCAGTAAGCTTACTAAATTGTAAGGTAAATGTATCACAAATTTTCAAATAAATCAATGAACAGTTTATAAATTAATCCACCCCCCGGCAATGCGTTTTCCAGTTACTTTTGCTGTTTCTTTAACTCTTGCCGGTAGTCACAAATATGGTTTAAAGGACAGTCTGGACATTTCGGTTTCCGCGCCTGGCAAATTTCTCTGCCAAGCCGGATTAGATTCAGATGTGCTGCGTAATAAGTTTCTGGAGGGAAAAGTCGTTCGAAATGTTCATGAGCCTGTTCAGCACTTATCTTTTCGGGCCGCAGCCCAATACGTCCTGTTACTCGATAGATATGTGTATCCACAGGGAAAGCCGGGCGTTTTAGCGAAAAACAAAGTACGATCGCAGCTGTTTTGGGCCCGACACCCTTGAACTTTGTTAACCAGGCGCGTGCTTCGTCAACAGGCAGGTCTGAAAGGAAACGTAGATCCAGGTTCCCTCGTTCTACCATAATCTCGCGCAGTACATTTTGGATACGAGGGCCTTTCTGGTTGGCCAATCCCGCAGGTCTGATGACTTCTATGATGCTCTCCGGTGATGCATCCAGAACAGCTTCCCAGGTAGAAAAGCGTGCTCGCAGGGCATCGAACGCCCGGTCACGATTTACATCGTTGGTATTTTGCGATAGGATGGTCGAAACCAATTCATCCAGGGGCGGTAAAGGATTTCTCCAGGCAGGTTCCCCAAAAAAGTCTAACAAGGTTTGGTGAACAAACAATACACGCTCAGCCAGTTTTTTTACAGTCATTGTTTCTCTATTTTCCCCAATGTTTGTGTTTCTTCACTCATTCTCTTGCTGGTGTGTCCCCAGGTGTCGCATAATGTACTGCTGTAACCCGTACCGCAGGCGCTGGGCATAGTGTGTTTCAAGCGATGATGCAAAACGAATTTGTGATAGTAATGGTTGAATCGATTTCTCCAGTACTTCTGGAGTAACTTTTCTGTTGATCAGTTTTCCAACCCGCTTTTGAACGTTCTTGATGAGATCCTTTTGATTGCGGATGGTTACATCTGCGACAATACCATCACGTCCACTGATAATCGTAAAGCCCTTGTATACGGGGCTGAACAATAAATCCAATGATTCGATCCAGGCTTCAAGATCGGCTAAAGCCAGAAAAGGAGGCTGGTTTTTAAGGATTGTGTCTCCCACAAAGACGATTTTCTCTTCTGGTAACACAACCCACACCGAGCCGCTTGTTGGTCCCGGGTGATGTTCAATCAAGACTGGCGTATCCCCCCAATAGAGTTCCATAGAACTGGAAAAAGAAATTTCAGGATGCGCCCAACGAACACTTCCCATTCCCGGGATCAATTCCCATTCAGCCCCGGTTTCTTCTCCCTGGGCTTTAAAGGTCGAAGGTCGATTTCGAAAAACACTGGCCGTATGCTCTTGGGCAATCACTGTACAGTCCATAGCACGTATGCCAAGCGTTCTATCCGGATGAGAATCGAGAGTGATCAAGACCCGTTCAGAACCTCCTCCCAGGCTTAATAAAGTTGCTCTCCAGGCGCGACCATCCTCCAAAGCAGGGGGAGCATCGATTTGTATTAATCCACGCGGTTTACTGATAACCCCCAGCGTTACACCTGGATATTGTAGCTCGAAATAAACATTGTCTGCAATGGCTTCCATACTGGCTCCCAAAAAAGCTTACTGTATTCAGATCATCAATAAATACAAAAGTTCTTACTTCACATTATTAATTTGTTCAGCGGTTGCGATTGGAAGGGTAAAATAGAAAGTTGTACCTTGTTCCGGTTTGCTTTCTACCCAAATCTCTCCATCATGACCCTGTATGGCCAGACGACAAAATGCCAAGCCGATGCCCATTCCACTGGGTTTTTCTGCGCCTCGCAGCCGTATAAACTTATCGAAGACACGAGCTTGATCTGTCTGGGGTATCCCCGGCCCATTGTCCATTACCCAGATCTGAACCCAGGCGCCATCCAATAAGGCCCCAATTTTAATTTCTCCAGCCACCGGTGTATATTTGATTGCATTCTCCAATAAATTGATCAGGACACGCAGGATCATATCTTGATCTACCCAAACCATTGGAAGCTCATCCGGCAAGCTGGTAATTACTGCCTGTCGGCGTCCTGTAGCCAGCGGTTCTACGGCAACCAATGCTTCTTTGACTAATTTCAAAAGGTCAGCAGATTGCTGCTTCACTACGGAGTTACCGGTTTCGAGCTGGTTTATATCGAGTAAAGAGTTTACAAGTCTCTGAATACGTGCTGTGGAGTGGGAAGCAATATTCAAAACCGATTTTACGTTTTTATTTTCACTGTTTCGAATCAAATCGCCCAGGATTTCATGGCTTGATACGATATTGGCCAGTGGTGAGCGCAAATCATGGTAGATCATAGCCGTCAGGTCTTCTCGCAGCGTATCCAGTTCCTTGCGTTCAGTGATATCGCGCAGGATCCACTGAAGCGAATCTGTCTCATCGAACTCAACCCGGCGAACATGAACATCAACCGGAACTACCCCTTTCCTCCGTTTGTGTAATGAAGATTCATAGCTGGTTGCTCCACCAGCCTTCAGGTTCTCGAATTCTTCCCCCACCTTTTCAAGATTGATTTCATGTAATTGGTCAATTTTCATTTTTTGCAAATGTTCTTCTGAAAAATCACTCAATTTCATAACCTGGCGGTTGGCTTCCAATATCTTGCCTTCCCAATCAGTGATTATGATTGGGTCAATGCTGTCTTCAAAGAGTTCATGGTAATGCTGATGTGCTACTTTGAGCCTTTCATACAGCCGGGCATTCTGGATGGTTGTGCCAGCCAAACCCCCCAGGCCCGTCATGACAAGCAGTGCATCCGGGTCAAAAGACCCTGAGATCGGATTTATCGCTTCTAAAACGCCGATTACCTGACCCTGAGTCCTGATGGGCGCCGCTGCTATTGCTTCTGCTTTAATGCCGCTGAAGCGGTCCGCCTCATTGAAACGCTTTTCCTGCTGGACGGATGGTATGACCCTCCCTCGCCCGTCCATGGCAACGCGTCCCACTAACCCTTCCCCAATTAAGACTCGACAACCCAGGAGACTGCCCGCATTATGACCTGTGGCTGCTTTGAAGACCAGATTTCCAGTATCAGTATCTTCTACCAATGCCAGTCCGACTGTCTCAACCTGAAGCGCCTGAATCGTTTGATTCAATATGCTTTGCAATACGGCATTGAATTCCAGGGAGACATTGATTGCGGCAGACCCTTCTGCCAGAGCTGTCATTACGCGTGCCTGCCGCTGGCTTTCTGTATACAAGCGGGCATTTAGGACAGCTATTCCAGCCTGATCGGCAATCGCCTGCATTAACTCCAGATGCTCTGGCCCAAAGGCATTCGGCACCGGGTGAACCAGGGTTAGAACACCTACCAGTCGCTCCCGCGCCAGTAAAGGTACACAAATGGCAGACTTTGCCCCGGTTTGTGCTACTTCATCATCTGGTCGGCGCAACCAGCGTTCATCATGACTGGTATCAGAAAGTAATGCTGGTTTACGGTTGCGCACCACCCAACCCGCCAGACCCCGCTCGACAGTATCCCGAAGCTGTTGGGTGGTATGCTCGTGAAACTGCGCCCCATGGACGATCATTGCATCGATTGGTTTTCCTGTATCATCCAGAACAACCAGACTGCCGCGTTCTCCGTGTACATTTTGGATGGCTTCAAGCAAAACTCGCTGCAATACCGTACGTAAATCAAGCGCCGTAGCGACTTCCCGGCTGACATGATAAAGCAGTTCCAATAGGGCACGAGTTTGATCTTCTGTCATCGGAATTATCTATTTCTGCCAGCAAATCACACAACGAACCTCTTGCTGTTCTTCCAAAGTATAGCACAATTGATGTGAATCACTTTCCGCAGTACCCCTGAGGGGTGCACGGATATGTTGTAGATATTGTCGCAGTGATGGTATCCTCGGCGCCGTATCCCGCAGGCGGTTCTGCCCGGTCGGGGCTCTGATAGAAACCCTTCGGGACGTACGAGTCTGGTGATTCTACAGATTTTTAGTGCACCCACCCATGGGTGATAACCACGGGTGGACCTAAATTTAATTGATTAGTCCAGCGTTCTTCCGTGAAGGATACCCTTTCAGGTGTAAATTATGAGCTTTTACGATACAATCCTGCTATGTCAAAAATCACGCGTTCCTCCCTGTTCTGGCTGTTCCTTACGATAATCTCAATTGCAGTACTTACGTTGTTTGGCCCCGAAGACAAATCTCTGGGTACCAATGTGCGCATTATTTACCTGCATGGTTCTTGGGTGGTCGCTGCCGAACTGGCATTTTTTACAGCAGCCATAGCAGGGTTGATAGGCCTGTTTCTGCGACACAAAAAGGCAAATCACTGGTCTGCTGCTCTGGGCCGTACAGGAGTCGCTTTCTGGATCACTTATTTGCCAATGTCTTTGTGGGCCATGCAAGCCAATTGGAACGGTCTCTTCCTGGTTGAACCGCGTTTTCGCCTGGCTTTGATCTTTGCTGTAATCGGCCTGTTGATTCAAATCGGCCTATGGCTGCTTGGCAATGCCTGGCTCATTTCACTTAACAACATTATTTTTATCATCATGCTGCGGGTTGCCTTTTCAAATGCTGCCAATGTGATGCACCCCCCGCCTTCTCCAATTTTTAATTCAGGCAATTGGGAGATCATTGTTTTTTTTATCGCCCTGAATATACTGACACTGGTAGCGGCTGGTTTCACCGCACGCACATTTCTACGTTATTCTGTATAATCCTTCGTACCACAACCAGCAAAATTTCCACCCGTAATAAGCCGCCACTTCAGACCTTGAAAGGGGCGGCGTACGCCTGAGCCCGGTTCTATTAAGATGACAGAGACAGGTTCAAGCGGTTTATGACCGGATCAAAATACCTGATAATTGTTTCTTCTACCCTGGGATTCTCTGTCGTCAGGAGATAAGACCAGACACCCGCAATTGTTGTCAATATCTTCTCTTCTACCATACCCCAGAGCGGGACAGATGGGAAAGTCCGCCCACAAGATAATGCCTGATATACCACGTTATGGTGATGCTCCACTGAATAGGGAGGCAATGCCCAGGCAGCATGTGTAACGGGTAACAGGCCGAGCATCGGACAGTATTGTGTCTGTACGTCCGGTGAGGTCATAAACTTGAGAAACTCCACAATTTCCTCACCGCGTGTGCTGTGATTCCAGGCTGCCAACACTGTCCCACCCACAAAAGGTGGACCAGGTGGAAGGGCAACACCCACACGGGCAAGTTGTCTTTTAGGGATATCTATATTCTTAAGATAACGATATACCCAGGGGCCAGCGACAGTCGCTGCAATTTCACGTTTTGAGAATTTCTCCAGGATTAGTTCAGCAGTCAACAGTTCGTTTTCTCGGGGCATAAATTCATGGAGATCAAAATAAGCTTTCAGGCTGCCAAGAGCCGCAGGGTTATCCAGGGATACCATTTTACCGTCTGGCATAACAAAATCGTGACCACTACCCCAAACCCAACTGGCCAGAACCTGTATGGTATTTGGATCTCCGAGAACTGTAGTGACTCCCCAGGGAGTAGGAATAACCGACTTCAATGTTTCCAGTGATTGATGCACATCAGTGTATGTTTTAAATGCACTGTCAGGATCAACACCCGCTTCCTCCAGCATATCTTTCCAATACCAGACCACGCGAACATCTGAGCGTAAGGGAATCCCCCAAACCTGGTTATCGCCCCTCACTGATAATGCTTCCCAGGCAGAAGTCAGGAACGCATTTTTTCCTCCAACCTGGATAATTTCCTCTTGCGTAAATGGCCGCAGAGAATTCATGGTAACCAGGCTCTCCAACCAGGAAGTTCCTACTTCCGTGATATCTGCTCCCTTTCTATTAATACTTACACTGACCAGCTCCCGCCAGATTGTATCCCAATCGGTGAATTTGGTTTCAACCTCAATTCCTGATTGATCCTTAAACCGGTCAAGGAGTGAAACGACCTGGTTTGCAGCTGGTTTATCATGGACGATGGTCAGGTATTCAAGTGTTTTCATCAGCACCCGGATAATTGTTGGGTCTTAAACCCATTATACACATTTTGAAAAAGATACATACGGGGCTTTCTCAAAGTCATAGTAGTAAAGTGGGTAAAGTCCTTAAAAGGGATTTCGACAGCGAAAGAATGCAGAAAAATTCCGAACTTTGTGTCCTTTGCGGTGAATATTTTACCTTTTTGGTGCGTCATCTCAGATATTGGGAAAGCCGTGAAGATGCAAATGGAATGGGTGTGTAACCGTCTTGAAATATGGTAAAGTAGTTTATGCTGATTCATTCTGCAGCTCAAGTTTTGACACTAAAGGGGGGGCCTCAACGAGGAAAAGACCTCGGTGACCTTGGTATTATCGAAAATGGGGCTGTACTGCTGCGAGAAGAAAAAATCACCGCTGTTGGGTCCACTGCCGAGCTGCAGGATGCTTTTCCTGATGAACCGGATGTCGACGCAGCCGGCTGTGTGGTCATGCCAGGATTGGTTGACCCACATACACACCTGATTTGGGGAGGGGACCGGGCAGCTGAATTTGAGACGCGCCTGGAAGGTAAAAGTTACCTGGATATCCTGGCCGCCGGAGGCGGGATCATTTCCACTGTTCGGGCTACCCGTACAGCCTCTATTGAATCTCTGATCGCTCAAACACGTCCACGGTTGTTGCGTATGTTCGCCCATGGCACAACAACCGCCGAAGCCAAGACTGGTTATGGTCTGCAAACGGCTACAGAACTTCGCTTACTAAAAGCACTGCTGGCGCTCGATGATGAAAGCCCTCTGGAACTGGCAGTGACCTTTTTGGGCGCCCATGCCATTGCTCCCGAGTATAAAGATAATCCACAAGAATATGTCAAATTGATCTGCGAGACCATGCTGCCCCTGGTTCAATTATGGTGGGGAGTCCATGCGCCTCACCGGAAAAATCTGCCTTTCGTGGATGTGTTCTGTGAAAACAACGCGTTTAACCTTGAACAATCCAAAGAAATTCTGGAGGCAGCCAAAGCATTAGGTTTCCCTCTCAAGATTCACGCCGATGAGTTTGAAAACCTGGGAGGGGCCAGCCTGGCTGTAGAACTGGAGGCTGTATCTGCAGACCACCTGGTCAAGACCTCAGACGAAGATATAAAAAATCTGGGTAACTCTGACACCGTAGCGGTTGCCTTGCCCTGTACGCCATTCGGACTGGGAGAATGTGAATACACACCGGCGAAGAAACTGCTGGAAGCCAATGCGATCCTGGCCCTGGCGACAGATTGTAATCCGGGGACAGCCTGGACAGAATCAATGCAGTTTTCCATGGCGCTTGCCTGCCGCAACATGGGATTAACGCCGGCCCAGGCGATTGCCGCCTCAACGATCAACGCCGCCCATGCCATTCGTCGTGCTGACCGGATTGGATCGCTGGAACCCGGGAAGCAAGCCGACCTGTTGATCTTGTCTGTTCCGGAGTACCGGCACCTGGGGTATCGCTTCGGAACAAATCTGGTTAAGCAGGTGATCAAGCGCGGGCGGGTTTATTCGGTAGATGTTGGATATTACAGAACGGCCTGACCTCACCGAGCGAGCGCATGCTTCTTTGAAATGATTGCCAGGTCCTTGTCAGGCGTCGATCTGTTTTCCTTTTCCTCACTGCTTTTTTGATCTTGTCGAAATGCAGATCGTCAGCGGTTAACGGGAGGTCGTTCTCCATAGTATTGATAGTAATTAACCTCAATGCTCCCGTTGTAAAGCTTTCGGACCCGGTCTGGATGTGCGCGTTTGAAATAATCAGGAAATTTCTTATCTGCCGTCAGGATGTACAGCGACCAACCTTTCTTTTTTTTGAAGGTTTTATGGATAGAGAGATATATCTCATTCAATTCCCGAAAATCTCCCAGCTTGATGCCATATGGCAGGTTGGAAATCAGGATACCGTATTGCCGGTCAATCCATAAGTCTTTGATATCTTTTTGCTGGAAAACAATATCTTTGCCTACGCCGGCGGTTTTTGCATTGGATTGGCAGTGTTGGATCATATCAGGGTCAATGTCATACCCAAAGATTTCCAGGACTGGCTCCGAGCAGATGGCCTGTTTTGCTTCTGTGCGGGCTTTCTGCCAGGTCTTCTCTCCAAGAATGGGCCATTTTTCTGCTGCAAATCCCCGATTAAGTCCCGGAGCGATATTGCGGGCCAACAGCGCCGCCTCGATCAGAATCGTTCCTGAACCACACAGCGGGTCAAGCAGCAGACGGTCTTTGTCCCAGAAGCTGAGCTGTACCAGGGCAGCCGCCATGGTCTCTTTCAGGGCTGCCTGGCCGGCATGTTTTCGGTAACCACGCCGGTTCAACCCTGAACCGGATGTGTCGATCGTTAGCAGCGCGATATCATTTAGCATCGAAACCTGGATGGTAAATTCCGGGCCAGTCTCTTCAAACCAGTCGGTCTTATACTTTTCTTTCAGGCGTTCAACAACTGCTTTTTTTACAATGGACTGGCAAGCCCTGACACTCCCTAATGTTGACTTGACAGACTTTCCTGTTACGGTGAACTTTCCATCCTTGGTGATCCAGTCTTCCCAGGCTATGGTTTTGGTTCGTTCAAACAGCTCCTCGAAAGTAAACGCCTGAAACTCTCCCATTTTCAATAGAACCCGATCTGCACTTCGCAGCCACAGGTTGGCTTTGGGAAGTTCCTCAAGGGCAGCATCGAATTCCACCTTGCCGTTAGATACCCGGGTAATCTCAAAACCCAAGGCCTGGATTTCACGTTTTACAACGGATTCCAGGCCAAAGGTCGATATAGCAAGCAGTCGCAAATTATTCATGGATACCAATTGTAACGCATCCCTTTATAATGCTTATTATATGTGCCATACAGGTTGATCCTGTACAATAAGAATATCGGAAGCTCGTTTTTTTCAACACGGTTTGCACAAACCAGGAAGGAGTACCTTATGGAAGGGAAAATACAATTGTTACGCAAACTCTTTTTTTTCATCAGCATACTGGCACTAATCGTTGGTGTGTCTTCCTGCAACCTGCCGGAGAATTCTGAACCAGCCAACGATTCCAGGCCCCAAGAAAATCATCCACAAGAGCCCTCATCCGAAGAACCGATGCCAGGAGAAGAACAACCTCCTGCCGAACCGCCACACGAAGAACCTGCCCGCGAACAGCCCCCGCAGGAAGAGCCTCCTCACGAAGAGCCCGCACCTGGAGGACAGGAAGGCGGAACCGGCTCGATTTTCGGTCGTGACCCGGCTGCAGCCGGCAGTATCATGCCGCTTTACGAAGGCGCCTGCCCGGCCAGCAAAATGGCAGCCAGCTGCGAGGTGGACCCGGAAGGGAACTACAGGTTCGATGACCTGCAGCCCGGGACGTATTGTCTCGGATGGTCCAAGACCGTCCAGGTGGAAGCCGGACGAGAGATCGAAGTCAACCTTCCCTGAAGCCAGGAAGCTCAAAACAAGGCGGCCAAGGTACTAACGGATACAAAGAGACGACTGTTTTGCCGTCTCTTTGTATCCTTTTTACATATTTTCAGAAAGAAGAAATTGCTTCTTCAAGCGTCTTGTAAACTTCTAGATAATCGAGCAATCCGGCTATCTCAAGCACATTGCGGACATACTCAGTTGGGCTGACCAGCTTTAGATGCCGAGATGACTTGGCATTCTCCCCCGACAATAGTTTGTGGACGATCATTACTGCCCTGATTCCGGCGCTGGTGAGCGAGGGCGCTTCAGACAGGTCTATCACCAGGTCTCGCATCCCGATAGCATAAGCATCCTTTGCAGCCCGTTCCAATTCGGATGTGTTCCCGAGATTTACTCTACCTTGAAGGTGAAAAATTGTTACTGGAACTCTTCCCCGGGCTTGAGATACTTTTACCAAACTCATGTACAGACTCCTTTGGTGAACGGATAACAACTGGATTTTTCAATTGCGTTTGGAAGGCTTGTCAACGTACTGCAGCCCGCTGCGCAGAAGAGTTAGCCCGATCTTGGTGGCTGCAGATAATGCCCAGATCGGTACGCCAAAGATCAATATTTCTCTGGGTAAAAGCAGTCGGCCGCCGGACGTTTCAGATATAACCATTTCCATGGGAATGATCCCATCCAGTACCAGAAAGGTGCTGCTGCTGCTGAACAGCTGGTACAGTGAGACTACCACCCAGATCAACACGCCGGCGCCCAGGAAAACCAGGAAACCGCCCATCATATTGGATGCCGAGAGATTCAGACCACCGTAATCATCGTAATTCCGCATGGCGCTCATTTTTTATTCCTTGTGTTATTTCACAGATAACTATACAAGTAAACCCGTTATGGGGCAACAAGTTGTTAGCTCCAAATTAATCCGCGCATACATCCGGTACCGTCCATATAAAAACCTGTTTGTTTGCTGGTAGTATCCTCTGTATTCATCCTGTTTTAAACGATCTTGACGCTAGTGTGGCCGGTCCCGAACGGTATGCTGTTTTGAACAGGCGTATGAGAGGCACTGCATGCAGGAAAAACAAGGTGACGCTTATTTCGAGAAATAAGCGTCACCTTGCCTCAATCCTTCTCCTTGTAGTCCGACAGTTCTGTTCTTCATAGATCAGCGGAGCAAATAGAGTATCGCCACCAGGACTCCGAGCGAAACCACCACCCACCGGAGTGTCATAGGGCGGATCCGGCCTGCCAGGCGTCCTCCCAGCGCCCCGCCAACCAGGGCGCCGCCTGCCATAAAAAATGCTGCCGGCCAGTGAACCTTTCCAGAGAAAACAAAAAATACCGCGGCAGTAATATTGACACTGAAAGCGATCACCTGTTTAACTGCATTCAAACGGGTAAGGGTGTCTTCTAAAGTCAGTCCCAGCACAGCAAGCACGATCACACTCAAACCTGCGCCGAAGTATCCCCCATAGATTGCAGCCAGTCCCGCTGGCAGCGCAGCCCATGCCGCTGAAGTTTCACTACCTGTCATACGGTCAAGGCGTTGCGATATCCAGCGCTTCATCGGCTCCTGTAAAGCCAACAGCAGGCTGGCCAGCAGGATCAGATAGGGAACCAGCTCCCGAAACAACTTCTCGCCGCTGTTCAACAATAACACACCGCCTGCCGCCCCGCCAAGCGCACTGACCGGGATCAGCAGCCTCAACCGGCGTCCCTGGCCTTGCAGGTCTTTCAGTTGAGCCAGGGTGGCGCCAAAATAACCAGGGCATAATGCCACCGTATTGGTTACATTAGCGACCACGGCCGGGATCCCAACGGCTGTCAGCATCGGGAATGAAACAAGCGTACCTCCTCCCGCCAGTGCGTTGATTGCCCCTGCAGCCAGGGCTGCCAGAAGAACGAAGACAAATTCAATTGTGGTCATGTCGTGCAGCATACCTTAATCATCCCCTCTTTCAGGGCGTAATCACACCCCAGAGTCAATTCGACCAGAAGGATATCTATTCTTCTTCCCGGCGCAGCCTTTTCCCGCAGTCCCGGCAAAAACGATCACCGCTCTGGGCTCGCCTTCCACACTGGTGACAGTACAGTCCAGCACCGGTTTCGCTTACCGGCTGCTTATTTTTCTTCCTGGAAAGGGATGCGTGACGCCTGTGCACTCTTTGCCCCTGGCCGCGACCCGTCAGGTAGAACGACAGGCCCCCCCCAACAATCAACACCACTCCGACAATACCCAATAACCAGGGTAAATAATCAGAGACAGAAGTACCAGGGATTTCACCTGTGGTTTGGAGGTCGCCGCCAGAGATATACAGGTCATCAGTGGCTTTGTCGTACGTAATCGCCCAGTTGAACTGCTCTCCGGCTGGTACGTTCCCTACCAGGGCGCCATGAACGAAAAGATTGTCAGTCGCAACCCCCAGGTCTTCAAGGGGTATGTTGGACCGTAAGCTTTTCCCGTCTGAAGGTTCCTTAAACTTGACCACCAGGTTGGTGATATCATACTCTGACAGCCAGTCAAACTCGAAATGGCGGGTCTTTAGCTGTTTTTCAATCGGGAGGTAATACTCAAACACAACTGCCGGACCAGTGGCTGTAACGAATACGTAAAGCCAATTTCCCTGCACCTGTTGTGAATGGTCAACGTTCTTGTCCGAAGCGGTGGAAATACTCTGCCCAACAGCGATAACATGAGGACGGCCAGCCTCGATCGGAATTCGAAAACTGACTTCAGCAGGCAGCCTGGTATCGGTAGATAGCTCCAGATAATAAATGACCAGCATCTCAGGCCGATCGTATTCAGGCCAAAGCTGGACTTCAAGGGTTTCAATGGTTACCTGGTTTTGGGCAGAGACAGTCAGGGGCGTAACCAGGATGATTGCCAATAAAACCACCGTTTTCCAGTGATGCATGAAATATCCTCCGAAATTTCATAACAATTATCAACATCTTACCATAAAGCGCTGTGTATATTTGCCTGGGTATAACCACAATTTAAAAAGCCCTTTCAGCGCTTCATTACTATCAATTTCCACATCAGCCAATTCCAGGGAGTCGGGATATGGTATTTCCTGCCTGCGTTGACAATCGCTCCACAAATCTCATCGATTTCGGTAGGAGCCCCGCGCTTGATATCCTGGTACATGGATGAATGGTTGGACGCGGTCTGTGCAGCAACGGCTTCAGCAGCAGCGGCTGGATTATCAAAGGATAAAGGGATGTGTTGAGCAGCTGCTACACTGGCTGTTTCCCTGGCCAGTGCTCGCATAAGCATCCTTGTAAGGGGACATGTCAGTAAGCGGCCATTGGGGATATTCAGCAGGGCTGTTATTGGATTAATGGCGGCATTGATAACCAGCTTACTCCAGATCAGTGACTGTGCATCAGGCACAATCTCAAGAGCAAAACCGGCCTTGTGTAAGTAATCTTTCAGTTCATGCAGGCGTGGATGTTCTTCAATTGAAACCTTGCCAACACCGCCGTCCCGAACTTTTCCTGGCGCCAGCAGCGTCGCCCCAGTGGTTGTCACCCCCAGGGCTGTTCGCTCTTCACCCAATGCCGCCTCCAGAATCTGGCGGTTGCCCAAACCATTTTGAAGCGTCAATGCCAGGCCATCCTCAGCGAGGCAATCAGCAAGCTGGCTGGCTGCACGCGCTGTCTGCCAGGTCTTAACCAATACCAGCGCCCACTTCACCCCGCAGCAGGCGGCTGGATTCCTGAAAACCTGCACCGGATGAACGCTTTGGCTGCCGTCTGTATTTACCAGGCAGACACCATCCTGCCGTAAAGCCTGGACCCCAGCCGGCCAGCTTCCCAGCATGCCGACCTGCAGCCCCCCCCCGGAAAGCCGGGCCGCAAAAAGCGATGCCAGGGCGCCTGTCCCTGTTACCAGCACATCTGGCAGCCTGCTGGCTACTTTAGCACTTCTATCAGTTTCTGCCATTCGTCTTTGGTCATTTCGAATGAGTGTTCGAGGCCGGGGAAATCTCTGGTTCTAACCTCGGCAATGTATTGGCGGACGGTTTCCATGATTTCTACTTTTAAATTCGCATACTGCTTGACAAAACGGGGTGTAAAGCGGTCAAATAACCCTAATAAATCCTGTAGGACCAATACCTGCCCGTCACAACCTGCCCCGGCGCCAATCCCGATGGTCGGGATATCCAATTCCTTCGAGACCAACTCAGCCAGTTGCGCAGGTACTGATTCGAGCACGATACCGTAACATCCGGCCTCTTCCAAAAGAAGAGCGTCTTCCAGCAACCGCTTGGCTGCCGCTGCCTCACGAGCCTGTGGACGGAATCCCCCGAACTGGTTAACAGACTGCGGCGTCAGTCCCAGGTGCCCCATAACCGGTATCCCCGCTTTTACAATAGCCCGTACTGTATCCAACCGCTCACGTCCGCCCTCCAGTTTTATAGTATCCATGCCGCCTTCCTGCAAGAAACGCCCGGCATTTCGCACGGCGTCTTCTACCGAGACCTGATAGGACATAAATGGCATATCCCCGATGGTTAAGGCATATTGTGTTCCTCGGGCCACAGCACGGCAGTGATGCAGCATATCTTCCATTGTAACGGGCAGGGTATTTTCATAACCTAACACGACCATACCCAGGGAATCTCCTACCAGGATTGAATCAATCCCGGCCTCATCCAGGGCCAGGGAGGTCGGATAATCATAGGCAGTCAGCATTGAAATAGGTTGCCCTTGTTCTTTTTTCTGACGGAATGTAAGCGTGGTAATCTTTTTGCGTTTGGTTGCGCTGTTCGATGAAATTGGTTCTGTGGACATGGTACCCTCCATTTGGTCTGGTAGGGGCCGTACTGGGAACAAGCTCATTTTTCCCCATGCCTTATCAGGGTTGTACACCAGAAAGCCACTCTAGGTGATATGAAGTAACACAACGGTCGCGTTCACAAGGATACGCGCGGTTCGATAATTATTCCACAAAACACAATTTGCGACAATCTTAGTTTTGTTCTATAATTTGGGCAAAATAGAAATCCTGGATAATCCGGGGTTGGCAAAAGGAGAATATTATGCGTCGCTTCTTTGGGTTCCTGATTGGTGTGATTGTTGGCTCGCTGGTCGGATCCACCGTTGCTTTATTACTGGCCCCCGATACCGGAGATGAACTTCGTTCTCATATCCGTGATCGCGGGAGTAATTTCCTGGCCGAAGTGCAGCATGCCGCCGATACACGGCGGATCGAATTAAGAGAAAGGCTTGAAGAACTGCGTTCTGCAAAGGCATAGCGCTTTGCTAAGAGAGAAGACCCTCGTAAAACTTCTCGGCCTGGGTCATACAGTGTTGGTATTCAGCGCGTTCGGCAATCAATCCTGCATTATAAACAGCAGCCTGTTTACACAGGTTGTTGTTTGTTATTGCAGCGATCACCGCATTTGCAAGCGAAGAAACATCACCGGGATCAATCAGCGCCCCGTTTTCTCCGGGAATGATCCACTCACGGAGCGATTCAATATCGCCAACAACCGGATAGCAGCCACAGGCCATTCCCTCAAGCAAGGTGTTGGGCGTCCCATCGTGCGTACTGGGTGAGACCAGTATCTTCGAACGCCGGTATAATTCTGCCAGTTGCTGCCGGGACTGAAGAGGGAGAAGTTCGACAGCATGTTCGATCCCGTATTTTTTGATCCAGTTGACTGCTTTCTTTTCACCAGCCATGTCAGGACACACAAATCGCGCCTGAGGGTATCGTTCCAGCACTTTTGGAATGGCTTTGAAAAAGGTATCATTACGTACATAGTTCCGAAACCCACGTGGATTGATGATCACTGATTCTGACCTGTCGTTGGCGGGAGGGTGGAACAGATTCGTATCTATCCCCCCATTCCCCGGCAGCACGATGGCAGGTCGTGTTTCTGGCAGTCCCCACAATTTCGCCAGGCGAATATCTCGCCGGCAGTCAGCATGCAGGGCATCTACAGCTTTCATGGTCCGCTCAGTATAATGACTCATCAGCGGTGTAGAGGCAGCATGCAAGGTAAAGTCGTTCCCCCAAACAGAGACAATCAAGGGGGCTTCCGGACCGGCTTCAACTGCCAGCATGCCTTCATAGGGAATGCGCAGAGCATGGACCAGGTCAGGGCTAATGTCTTTTATGATTTCCCGCAATCTGTTCGCAGAGGTCCGGATGGTGAACGGTCCTGCCCAATGTCTGATCATGAGGCGCAGCTGCAGGGCCGCCGCCCCCCAAAGTATCCCCTTGGATTTGTTTTTTCGCGTGGCTGCGGCCTGTTTGGAACCGCTGAATGCGACCGGAACCAGGTGAAAAGACGCTGCTTTCAAGTCCGTTTCACAGGCAAAAGTCGAAACCAGGTGAACTTCATCTCCTCGTTCCACCCAGTAGCGGATCCAGTTCAAAGCAATCGGGGAACGTCCATCGGCGATAAAAAGTATACGCATCAACTCTCCTGTCAGGCCAATATATCAGAGTTATGCTGCCCTGCCAAGCTGCACACAACCACACAACCCGGCCGCGGGGACAATTCTACACCTGGTGTGGTATAGTTAGTCGATTTCCTGAAATCACAACTTTTTAAAAATTGTACGAGGAATTTCATGAAACAAATTTGTGTCATTGGCGTTGGATATGTGGGCCTGGTTACCGGGGCCTGTTTTTCAGATCTGGGCAATCGTGTGATTGCGCTCGACGTAGATGAACAACGTATTGAGAACCTGAAGAAGGGGATTATGCCGATCTACGAGCCAGGGCTGGAAGAACTGGTGGAACGCAATGTCCGGGCCGGCAGACTAACCTTCACGACATCTTACAAAGAAGCACTCGCGGGTACTGAGTTTGCGTTCATTGCTGTAGGAACTCCCTCCGGTATGAACGGCGAAGCAGACCTTCAATATGTTGCCTCAGCAGCCAGGGCGATTGCAGAGAACATGACTGCTCCACTGGTGATTATAAATAAATCAACTGTTCCGGTCGGGACGGGTGATTGGGTAGCTGATATTGTCGAAGATGCTCAACCCAAACCGGTCGATTTTGCAGTCGTATCCTGTCCTGAGTTTTTACGGGAGGGCTCAGCAATTCCTGATTTCATGCATCCCCATCGAACTGTGCTGGGTTCACTCAATCCCAGCGCCGCTGAAAAGGTCGCCCAACTGCATCTGCCCCTGCGCGCGCCGATCGTCATCACAGACCTGCGTACGGCTGAAATGATCAAGTATGCCTCCAATGCCTTCCTGGCAACAAAGATTTCCTTTATCAATGAAGTTGCGGATATCTGTGAAGCATTGGGCGCAGATGTCAAAGAAGTTGCTGCCGGTATGGGATATGATAAACGAATTGGGTCAGCTTTCCTGGATGCCGGATTGGGTTGGGGCGGTTCCTGTTTTCCCAAAGATGTTAAAGCCCTGGCTTATATGGCTGAAGAAAAGGGTATGACGCCAGATATTCTGAATGCGGTCATGAAAGTCAACTATGAACGTCGAAAAACCGTTGTCGCTCGGGTGGGTGAGATGATTGGGGGCCTGGACGGCAAAACCATTGGTCTATTGGGCCTTGCCTTCAAACCAAATACGGATGATATGCGTGAAGCGCCTTCAATCGATATCGCTCATAACCTGATCGCTGCCAGGGCCAGGGTACATGCATACGATCCGGTTGCCATGGAGGTTGCTCGTGCCATCTTGCCCGATGTAATCTTGTTTGACGATCCTTACAAGATGGCAGATGGTTGTGATGCTCTGATTGTCGTTACTGAATGGAATGAGTTCAAACAACTTGACTTGGAAAGCCTTAGAAAAAGTTTAAAAAATCCGGTTATTCTTGATGCCCGAAACATTTATGAGCCTGCGCGCATGAAAGAACGAAATTTCAACTACCGTGGTATCGGGCGCGGCTTTGACCTTGAGTAGCGTTGATGCTCTATACGAACTGACTGCTGAAAATTAAATTCTGGCCTATTCTGCGATGACCAAACATCCCGTTTGCAATTATGAAGGGTCCGATTACCAGGTCTCCTTCTGGGATCAGGGGAATCGAGCCTATGAGGATCTCACTGAATCCATTGCCCTGAAACGACTGATGCCAAAAGGCGGCCGCCTCCTGCTTGAATTGGGCGCCGGCGCCGGGCGAAACACATCCCGGTATGTCGGTTTTGATCGTATCGTTTTGCTGGATTATTCCATCACCCAGTTGAAGCAGGCCCAAGAACGGCTTGGGAAATCTGGTCACTTTTTGTTTGTGGCAGCGGATATCTATCGACTTCCCTTTCAAGATGGAGTATTTGATGCGGCGACCATGATTCGGACCCTGCATCACATGGCCGATGCGCCGGCTGCATTACGTCAGGTTCGAAATGTTCTGCAGCCCAATGCAGCTTTTATCCTGGAATACGCAAATAAACGCCATATCAAGGCCATTTTGCGGTACTGGCTGGGTAAACAAGAATGGAATCCTTTCACGCCAGAACCAGTAGAATTCGTTGACCTCAATTTCGATTTCCATCCAAAGACCGTTGCAAGTTGGTTGAGAGAAGCAGGTTTCAAGACAGATAAGACCCTGACAGTCTCGCACTTCAGGCATGCCCTTCTGAAACGTTATATCCCCACCGCGCTTCTGGTTTCTTTGGATGCAGCCGCCCAATGGACAGGCGACCTGTGGCAACTGACCCCCAGCGTCTTTACCCGTAACAGGGCTGTAGGAGGAACAGGTATCGCAGAGCATGCCGATACAATTTTCAAATGCCCCGGTTGCGGCAGCGCATCCTTGAGTGATAAGGACACCTGCTTACAGTGTGCCTCCTGCAGTAAGAAATGGGGCCTCGTGGAAGGGATCTATGATTTTCGGGAGCCCGTCTGACAAGAAATAAAGCCCCCCGCATCATTGATTGAAAATACCGATACTCTCGATATGGTAGGTTTGTGGGAAAAGGTCAAAGGGCGTCACTTCCACAAGTTCGTAGCCCCCATCGATCAACCGCCTGGCGTCTCGCGCCAGGGTGGCAGGATCACAGGATATATAGGCTACGGTTCGTGCAGATAGCTGCAGTAAGCCGTCCAACGCCTGCCGGTCCAACCCGATCCGGGGAGGATCGACAAGAATGACATCCGGGGATAAGTTCAAACCGGGAAGTACAGCCTCCGCTGGGGCTTCGTACAACTCCACATGATCAAATTCATCCAGATTAACTACAAAGTCTTCACATGCAGACGGAGAGGCTTCAATGCCGATTAATCTCTTGCAGTATGGCGCCAGGAAAGCACTGAAAAGCCCCACACCACAGTACACATCCAGGATTATTTTTGCCGGCAGTGATAACCTTGCGAGCAAGTGTTCAACCATTTTTCCCGCCATGACCGTATTGACCTGAAAGAAAGAGGCCGCCGACACTTTGAAGGTCTTCATGGTATTGCCAGCCCCGGCCTGCATAAGCAGGTAATCGTCCCCAGCCAGGATAACCGTGTCTCCTCCTGCCTGGTGTACGATCGAAATTCCGGCTTTCACTTCTACTTCAGGTATTTCGATCTGCTCCGATTCCAGGCTCAACAGGATTTCTTCTTCGGCGCCCAGGCGCAGGGACACACGCTCCACTGAGGTTCCAGGACCGAATTCAAGCTGAGGCCAAAGCTCATTCAAGACCTCTTCAGGCAGATGACATTCCTTTACCGGAACAATTTCTTGGGTCGTTCCCACATATCCTAATTGGGCTTTGTCTGATAAGTGGAACTGTACGTGGTTACGATAATTCCACTGCCTTGGCGAAGGCACTGTTTCCCTTACCACCTGGGAAGAGATTTTCCCAATTCGCTGCAGCTGGTCAGCCAGGACAGCCTGTTTGGCCTTCAGCTGCTCATCGTAAGGGAGCTGCTGGTAATGGCAGCCGCCGCAGCAATCCGGACCTGGTTTTCCGGGGGAAAAGTGATGCGTACATTTTGGTTCGACCCGCAGGGGAGATTTCTGCAGCACTTCCAGTAAGCGTCCACGTGCATACCCGCGTTTCTGTTCGGTCAACTCAATATGTACCCGCTCACCGGGCAATCCAAAAGCAACAAAAACAGCCCTTCCGTCTTCAAGACGCCCCATTGCCTCGCCCCCATAGGTCAGGTTTTGCAGGGTCACGGTATGAACTGTCTGACTCATCGCCGCGGGTATAGTTTCCACAGGTTGTTCAGGGTTTCTTCCAGGCGTGCGGCCAGTTTGTCCGGCTGCCCGGTGGTCACATCGTCCATGTTTTCGAATAGTACATAGGGCACACGAAATCCGCGCACTTCCAGGAATCCATCTGTTCCGTTAACCAGGTTGTGCCAATCGTCTTCCTTGTAGAGTCGCTCGAGTTTGCTGTCCGATAGGCCATGTTCCAGGATACTATCCGGTCTGTCTGGGTTGTATCGACGTCGGTTCTTGCGAAGCGATTCCTCGAAACTGACATTGACATACAGGAAAGCAGCCCGCCTTAATATCTCATCAGACAGGTGCAAGAAAGCCTGTTCATACCCTCCGTGTTCACTCCCTCGTGAGAACTCGATCAGGCAGGTCTGCTTTTCGTGGTAGTCTGCCTCCCGCAGCCGTTTGGCATACTCAAGACTGAGTCTCTCGACCAGCAAGTGCCAGTATTCTTTCTTCAGGAAACAGCCCTGCGAATCGGTATGCAGCCCGGGCAGCCCGAACACTTCTCCTAGAATGTGATCCTCCTCAAACCAGGTCCACAGCATGGGAAAATCATCCAGCACATCCAGGTCTGCCAGGTGATAGCGCCCGAGACGCTCATCGGGCGCGATGTGTGTCAGGTAGTTGATGATTTCGCTTTTCCCGGAAGCCGGTCGACCAAGCATGATCAGGATATCGTAGGTGTTCTGAGACATTCCTTCTCCTGTTAATAAAAAAAACAGGGCGGACCGTCGCCGATCCGCCCTGGCTTGTTATGCGGTGAACTCATCCAGTGCGGAGAGTAAATCTTCCAGGTCAGGCAGATGGATCTCGCCCATATGGGCAATGCGGATACTGGTATTCTTCATCGGCCCATATCCCCCGGCAAGGCGCATACCACGGGGAGCCACGGCTTTGTTGAACTCAGACAGGACAAAATCTTCGGGCGTCAGGAGGACAGTAATCGTCCGGGATCGATATCCTTCGGGCGGGAAGATCTCCCAGCCTTTGGCCGCCGCCCATTCCTGGGAGCGCGCTGCCATGGCAGCATGGCGTGCAATCCGGTTTTCAAGCCCTTCTTCAGCAATGCGGTCAAGCTGCTTATCCAGGGCAAAGATCAGGGACATGGCCGGGGTATTTGGCGTGGAATTGGTGGTACGGTGTTTTTCAAGCAGCAGGAAATCGAAGTACCAACCGCGATTCTCAACGGTTTCCGCTTTCTTGAGAGCCCGGTCGTTGACCGCGCACAGCGCTAATCCGGGGGGCAGGGCCAGGGTCTTTTGTGATGATGTGAACAGGACATCAATGCCCCAGGCATCCATTTCTATCTTGTCGCCCCCCAGAGAAGAGACGGCGTCCACCGCGATCAGCGTATCCGGGCTAACCCGGTGGACGACCTCTGCAATTTCTTTCACCGGGTTACGGACCCCGCTGGAGGTCTCATTATGGACAATGGTGATTAACTCATAATTATCTTTTTTGAGAGCTTCTGCGACCATTTCAGGCAAAATCGCCTGCCCAAGAGGAACTTCAACTTTATCTGCTTTTTTGCCGTTGGAAGTCGCCATCTTGTTGAAGCGGTTGGAGAAAGCGCCATTGGTACAGGAAAGGACTTTCTCGTTCGCCAGGTTTCGAACACAAGCTTCCTGGCACCCAGACCCGGAATTGGTCATTAAAAAGACACGGTGGTCTGTGTAAAAAAGCTGCCTGGCTTTGTTTGCCGCGCGATGGAAAATCTCTTCAAATTCCTTACTCCGATGCGGGATCATCGGATGAGTCTGTGCTTGCAGGATATCTTCTGCGACATCCACTGGCCCGGGAACAAACATATGAGGCATAGCTAGCCTCCTTTCTACTACGTTTTGTGTTGTACTCGATTCGGATTATCCGATCGGTAAATACGGGAATGCAATGCTCAACGCAATCAACAGGAAAATAAAAATCCCAGCCAGCAGCCCAATACGCTTTAAATCGGTCTTTACGTGGGTGTAATCGGGATTGAATTCTTGCGCCGACTTTGTTTGACTCTGGGTTGTTGAGGTTGTTTGGGCAGATCTTCTGACCTGACGCTTACTTTTCTTAGCCATAAGGCCTCCTAATTCTGTAACTTGGAAAAAACAACAATACGTTGTTTGTTTACCAGATATGGATAACACGAGATCAGGGTGACGGTTGCATCACTGGTGGGCGCCATGACTTCCACCTGTGTTGGTTCTACGATCTCTGTTCTGGTGATCGTATACGTATATTGGCGCATCTGGGTGTACAACACCACCTGGTCGCCAGGCTGCAAACGATCCAGATAGCGGAAGATCTCCCCATAGACGTCATTGTGGGCTGAGAGCACCATATTCCCGCTCTGTCCGGGATTGGCCGACCCGAGATGCTGGGCAACGCCTTTCTTGAGCTGTTCCCATCCGTCTCCCTGTACGATAGGGGCATCCACATCGATGGCCGGGATTTGAATACGGATTGCCTGCTCAGGGCCTGGCGTCGGGACCGGCAGATTGGCCAACGACTGTACCATCGGGCGCAGGTGCTCCGGGATCTCGGCATCATTGGGGCGTGTGTTCCCCTGTGCATCCGGCGGAACATGTCCCGATGGGAGCACCACGGCCATCACCAATGGCGTTGGGGTCAGGGTTGGCTGTTCCAGGGCCGAAGCAACCTCTTCATTCAATGTACGCAGCAGACCCAGGGCGCTCAACACCAGACCGATCACACCGATCACGGCCATAACTTCGATGGCAATCAGGATGCGGTCGAACCAGCGCCGGCGCCTGCTGGCACGTCGTGTTGGCTGTGTATCATTGATATCACCATCTGGTGTGTTCACCACAGCCGCGGGTAATCTGTTTTCTTCCGGAGCGACCGGGGCCAGGCGCACAGCCCGACCAGTACGGCGGTAGTGTTCCAGCCGTTCTTTACGGACGTTTCTCCGCCGTTCTACCAGCAAACGACGCAGTTCGTCCAGGGAAAGCTCTTCAGGTGTTTTTTGCTTGGCCATATCGATTAAACGGGGATTATACCGCGAATGGAGCTATTTGTCTGAACTTGTGACGTTTTTCACGAATTGTTTAGGTAAATAAATACGCGCAAAACCGTATGCAGCGGTTTTGCGCGTTTACGGTGCAGCCGATTATTTCTTCTTTGCCAGGGTTCCAACGGCTTGCAGGAGCGCGTTCGCCACCATGGCCCCGGAGGCCTCGCGGTGTGAGGACCCACTCATGGCGCTGCCAGCCATCAGGGCTTCCAGGGCAGCTTCTATATTGCTGTCGCCTTCTTTTTTTGCATTCAGGAAGGCAGCCCCGGCGTTGACCACATCCGCGAGGTCGATGTTTCCAAGCAGCCCTCCCTGCCCCGCCTGGCTGCTGCCTGTTCCTGGGCCCTGTGCGCCTCCTAATAAGGCGCCCAGCATTTCCACTGCATCACCCGCCGAATCGGCGGCAGGCTGCTGCCCGGCGCCCAATAAGGTCTGTACCAGCGCCATGGAATTCTCGACAGGGATCGCATCTTCACCGGAAAAAAGTTGGGCCGCCTGCGCCAACCCCTGGGCATAGACCTGGGCTGACCCGCTCTGCTGCTTTCCAAGAAGCTGGCTGGCATGCGAAAACTGGTCTGCCGGGGTGGTATCCTGTTTTTCTTGCATGGCTTGTGTGATGGTTTGAAATATCTCCACCATATGATCGCCATGGTCGTTATTATAGGTGTCAGCCTGATTGAGGGCATTTTTCTGACTGTTCATCACTCCCTGGACAGTCGAAAAAAGTTTGACCAGGTCGGCTGGGTTGATTTTGTTTGCCATAGGTTGCTCCTTTTACTGCTGAAGGAAACTACTGCTTCTTGCATAAATATCTAAACTTGGATCCAATAAGGCTCCTTCAAAAAACAGAATTTCAGTTCAGATATTTTCGCAGCACTCTGTAAATAAGCTGGACAGGCAAAGAATCGCCTATCCAGCTTTGAGTATAGCATATTAATGTCAGGCTACTTTGATGTACATTTCCGGTTTTGCATTACAAATCGGGCAGGCCTCACCCGGTTTACCGGTTTCAATGTGGCCGCAGATCGGGCAAAGGTAAAACTCAGCCTCCAGGTCCTTGCCCTGCTCGGCTGCTTCGAGCGCCATCTGGTACAGCTTTGCATGTACAGCTTCTGCCGCAACAGCGTATTTGAACATGCGTTTGGCTTTGTGGCCTTCGGCTTCTGCCTGCTCCAGCATGGGAGGATACATACGCTCAAACTCATACGTCTCGCCGGCAATCGCCGCCTGCAGGTTATCGACTGTTGTGCCCACACCCTCCAGGGCTTTAAGATGCCCTTCAGCATGAATGCGCTCAGCTTCGGCTGCGGTCAGGAACAGGAGTGCGATGTTTGGCAGGCCCTCTTTTTCAGCTGCTTTGGCAAAAGCCCGGTATTTCTGGTTGGCCTGACTCTCACCGGCAAAAGCCTCTTTTAGGTTGTCTTGTGTGTTCATGGTTTGCCTCCAATAAATGAAAATGCATAGAAGTATAACCCACCCATTTTAATGGATGCCTGTTTCCCCAAAAAGTGACATTTGCACCTTATCAGCCTGATGAACCAAACAGTTGACTGATGACATAATGTGTAATTTGCCAGTGACTTTTCCCGAAATCTTGCCGTTAATATACGCCCGGAATCAATGCTTTGCGCTCACAGGGGTATTCAGAAAACTGCTGGTGGTACCATTGATGGTGAGACCGGGCTCTTGGGATCAGGTTCGCCAGGGTCCAGATCGCAAAGGTTAGCCCCGGTAAGGACCAGGTAGCGATCGCCCAGCCAGTCCATTCCAGGATCTCACCAAAATAATTCGGGCAGGATATATATTCATACAGACCACCATACGGGATCTTGTAATCCCTTTCTCCCGGCTGGCGCAGCTGGCGCAGTTTCTCATCGCCCCAACGGTTGATGATGAATCCACAGACGAAAATCAATGTTCCCAGCACAAAACGCCAGTCTAGCAACCATTGCAGGGGATATTCCCCCGCTGCAAAATGGAAAAGATAACGCCCATTCAGGTATCCGTTTCCCAGGTTGAAGAATATTGCTGTCAGTGCAACTACCATCGGCATCTTTTTGCTTCCATCCCTGAGCCGGAAAGGATAGATAAAAGCCCGGTGAAAGTAATGTGCTTCCCACATCAGCAGGAACAGCACCGTTACTACCGTTTTAGGAGCGTCTCCCAGGAAGAACAAGGCAGCCATCACGATCGGAGAAACGGATTCCATCAGCAGCCATCCCAACCAGTTCGGTATCTTGGGCCCCCAGCCTTTCCGGGAATGCCGTCCATACGGCGCTGAAACAAAGAACAGGGCTGCGAAAGTACCGGCCGCAATAACAAAACTGGCCGGTAACAGGACTTGAAAGAGTTGCGTTTCAGTCATTTTCCTTCCGAAGTATGCTGTTTGAACCAGGCAAGCGTATCTGCCAGGGTATCTCTGAAAGGACGCGGATGGTAATCCAGTCTTTCGGCTGCATGGGCATGGCTGATATGACGGTTAGACCTTAAGGCATTCAACATTGCCATACTGTACAGGGGTTCAGAACCGTTCAAGTTGGCCAGCTGCGCCATCAGGGGTTCCGCCATTTCAGCCAGGCGCAGTGGTACGACCGGGCGGAACAAGGACAGACCGGAAATCTCTGATACCATCCCTGCTACCTCCCGGATGGAATACCAGCGCCCCGAGAGAATGAAACGCTCCCCGCTTGTCCCAGACCGTTCAGCCTGCATCGCCCCGAAGACAACATCCCGTACATCGACCCAGTCATACCCACCCATAACCAGGACCGGGATCCGTCCCCGGGCCAGCATGTGCAGGGCTCGCCCGATATACGACGGCTTGAAATCATTCGGTCCGAGGATGGCCGTCGGAATGACGATGACTGCCTCCAGCCCGCTTTCCACTGCCTGCTGGATTACGAGTTCCGCAGCTGCTTTTGACCGTTCATACGGCGGCGCCTGTGGATTGGTAATGAAGGGCCGGGTTTCATCCAGGGGTTGGTCAAGCGGGTCCTGCTGCAGGGTGTGGATCGAACTGAAATGTACCAGCCGCCGCACCCCCTGGCGCAGGCAGGCAGCGACCACATTGCGAGTCCCTCTCACATTGGCGGTTTCCAGTGCCTCCCAATTATCCATGCGCAGTGAAATCGATCCGGCCACATGATAGACGACCTCTGCACCCGAGAAGGCGGCCTCCAGAGAGGCTGGGTCTGTGAGCTCTGCTGTGGCAAATTCGACCTCCAGGCCTTGCAGTGCAGCACGGTCCTGGCGGACCAGTGCACGCACCCGGCGGTTTTCTCCCAGCAGGGCACGCACCAGGTTTCCCCCAACCAGCCCGGCAGCGCCTGTCACAACGGTTAGCGATGAGGTTCCCATACATACTTGGGAACACGTGGGTTATCCCGGGGTTACGTCAGCTGTCCCGGAACTGGCCCTAACGGACCAGGATAGAATAATCCCGCTCGCCAGTCTGCCCGTTCCTGTTCGTTCCATAGCACCAGACATAGATGGTAAAGAAGTATTCCCCGCTCTCTGTCGGTAGTCCGGTGATTACTGCACTTTCAGCCTGGCCGGATACCCTCTCCAGCCGCAGGCCGGGGGGCAGTTCACCTTCAGAAAGAATGAATTCTCCCACAGGCGTTTCGGTTTGAAGCACTTCGACGGCGGCTTCATATTCCTTTCCTTTTTCAGCCGCTGGCAGCTCTTCGGGGACAAAGATCAGGTCTGCCCTGGTTTTGGTCGAATAACAGGCCAGGGTTCCCAAAAGAATGCCAAGGGTCATCAATACAAGCGTCAGTTGCTTTTTCATCACTTCCTCCCGGGTTGTGACCAGGTATTTTCATCATATCATAGGCCTCCATTACACAGCGGTGCAGTTTTTCTCCAGCCCGGGTGGTTGGTCCGCTGTTCCTTCAATCTGTTTATTTGTTCCCGCCCAGCAAGCCCCGGTTGCGCCTCTCCAGGCTGATTGTCAGGGTACAATACCCTATCGTTCAGATCGAGGCTTATATGCGGCTGGAAAACTTCATCAAACCCCGCTATGATGCCGGCGGCTTTGCCGGGCTGCCGCAGCGTATCCGGGATTGGTTTGCCTCACAGGAGTATGAAGCCATTGTCCTGTTGCTGGTGGATGGGTTCGGCTGGCGGTTCCTGGAACGTTACCGGGAAGCGCCATTTCTATCCGACATCCGGAGCCAGGCCAGTATCGAGAAGCTGACCGCCCAGTTCCCCTCAACAACGGCCGCCCACCTCACAACCATCCACACCGGATTGCCGGTAGGGCAAAGTGGCATCTACGAATGGTACTATTACGAACCGCTGGTGGACGCCGTCATTGCCCCACTGCTGTATTCCTATGCCGGAACCGCCGACCGTAATACACTCGGGCCCTCAGGGGTCAAACCCAAACGCCTGTATCCATCCGGCGCTTTTTACCGGCAGTTGAAATCCGCGGGGGTCGATCCGCACATCTTTCAGCACCGCGACTATACTCCTTCGCCCTTTTCGGATGTGCTCTTCCAGGGGGCCAGCATACATCCCTTCAGGACGATTGCAGAAGGACTGGTCAACCTTGGGGGCGCACTGCAGAATGCCCGGAAACCATTCTATGGCTTCATCTACCTGGACAGCATCGACAGCTTACTGCACCAGTATGGACCGGCCGCCCCCCAGGTTGAAGCAGAGATCATAACCTTCCTGTTGATGATGCAGCATTTCCACCGGCAGGGGTTCACCGGGGGGAAACGAACTCTGTTCTTGATGACTGCCGATCACGGGCAGTCTGAAGTCGATCCGGATACGGTTACCTATCTCAACCTGGATGAACGCTTTGGCCGGCTGCTCCCCTGGCTGCGTACCAACCGCAAGGGAGAAACCCTGTTTGCGGGTTCGGCGCGTGATATGTTCCTGTATGTGCACGGCGAACATCTGATCTCAGCCCAGGAGCTGCTCACGGATGAACTGCAGGGCAAGGCTGAAGTCGTCCTGACCGGGGACCTGATCGAGGCGGGCTATTTCGGACCCAAGCCGTTCTCAAAAAAGTTTCCCGGGCGTTTGGGGAACCTGGTCATCCTGCCGTATCTGGGTCAGTCGGTCTGGTGGTATGAGAAAGACAGGTTCCGCATGAAGTACTATGGCCATCATGGCGGGCTGACCCGTGAAGAGATGGAGATCCCATTGATCAGGCTGGAAATTGACTGAATATTTTTCTCTATCTGGTGTAAAATTGATGCATAGAGTTGTCCCTGCTGCCCTGAGAGCAGGTAACCAAACTTCAAAGGAGAATTCCCCATGTTTCACACAATTATTGTCGTCGGTAACCTAGGTCGTGACCCTGAAATGCGCTATACTCCATCCGGTCAGCCGGTAACCAGTTTCTCTGTTGCTACCAACCGCCAGTACACCAACAGCAACGGTGAAAAGATCAAAGAAACAACCTGGTTCCGCGTTTCCGCCTGGGGCAAACAGGCCGAAACATGCAACCAATACCTGAGTAAAGGATCCAAAGTGCTGGTTGAAGGACGCTTGAATGCAGACAATGCCACCGGCGGCCCGCGGCTTTGGACCGGGCAGGATGGCTCGTCCCGGGCGTCCTTCGAGGTCACGGCCCAAACCGTGCGCTTCCTGAGTTCCCGCGGGGATGGTGACGGAATGGGAGATTTTGCTTCGGACGGTATGCCAGAGATGGCGCCCGAAGATGATATTCCTTTCTAGCGGGGACCTGTTATGACTGACCCACCAGCGACGCCCAAGAGAAAAACCATCAAAATCCAAATCCCCGAAGGGCTGGAGGTTGTTTATGCCAACCTGGCGCGTATTGCTCATTCGCCCTCAGACATTGTCATAGACTTTGCCCACTTGCTGCCCAATGAAGACCAGGCACAGATCAAGGCGCGTGTACTGATGTCTCCGCTGAGTGCAAAGCTCTTCTATCGGGCATTGGGAGAGAACCTGGCCCGCTTTGAAAGCAGCTTTGGTGAGATCAATATCCCGCAAAACACTACCCTGGCGGATAATCTCTTCCGTCCTTTCAAACGTCCCCCCTCTCCTGATTCGGATCCGGATCAGAAAGAATAAGAGTAAACCATGCACAAACTGGAAAGTATTGCAGATCGGATCAGGCAGCAATTTGATGCCCGCACAGCCGCACGCGACCAGGCCCTGGCCCAATCGCGCCAGTTGGTTCGCCAGTGCGCTTTGGCGATACGTGCTGTTCATCGGGAAGAAATCCCCACAATGAACGAACACCTGGAAGAAGCCCGTTCTCTGGCGCTGACCCTTGGTTCTGATCTGGCCGAACATCCTGACCTGTATTACGCAGGTTATACCCAGGATGCACTCAAGGAGTATGTCGAAGCACACGTTACCTGCGCCCTGATCCTGGGGCAGCCATTGCAGGAACCGGAAGACCTGGATGTGCCGGATGCAACATACCTGAACGGGCTGGCCGAAACGGTGGGCGAATTACGCCGCCGCATAATGGATATCTTGAGACATGGGCACTCAGACGAAGCCGAAAGGCTGCTGGGTTATATGGATGAGATCTATGCCGTTCTGGTAACCATTGATTATCCAGATGCGATCACCGACGGGCTGCGCCGGAAGACGGATATCGCCCGGGGTATTATCGAACGAACCCGCGGCGATATGACCTTCAGCCTGCGCAGCGCCAACCTGGAAGAAGCCATCTCTCGTTTTGAAAAAGGGATCGCAAAAGAAGAATAATCGATGCCCAGAACTGGACGACGCCACGCCCTTCTGATCTATACCCGTATGGTTGACCGCTGGTGGGGAAAGACATTGTCCCTGTCTATTGTTGTGGGGGTGCTTGCCTGGTTGGTTTCGATCAAGCCTGCCGGACAGCTGCAGCCCTGGCGTTGGCAAACCCTGGCAATTGCAGCGTCTGGCGCATTCTTGTTGACCCTGCTGCTGTTGATTGCCAGGAATACAGCGGTCGTCAGGACTTTTCCGAACTTCCTGCGAATCGGCACCCCATTCCTGCAGATCAACATTTCTTATAAGCGCATCCGGCGCACCTCGACCTCCCAGATGGGGATTCTTTTCCCACCCAAAAAGATCTCCGGGTGGCGCAGGGATTTTATTTCACCGTTGGCGGCCAAAACGGCTGTTATCATTGATTTGAGCAGCTACCCAATCTCCGAAACAATCCTGCGGTTGTTTCTTTCTTCCTTTTTCTTCAAAGACAAAACGCCGCACCTGGTCCTTCTGGTAAACGACTGGCTTCAGCTCAGCACAGAATTGGAAAGCTGCCGTCACGGAGGCGGTGATACGCCCAGCGGTCAAAGACCTATGAGCAATTCAATTCTGTCCAGGCTTCCCAAAGACCAGGGATGAACATCTATTTTTCCTGTTCGGTTACCGGCGGCAGGGAGTATGAAGCAATTTACCAGGAGATCGTACAATCTCTGCAGGAGGACGGGCATGAGATACCCACTGCCGAACTGGCCGGCGCCGATATCGTTGAAAAAGAACAAACAGCTGATCCTGAAGATATCTACTCACGGGATATGAACTGGATCAGGGCTTGCGACCTGCTGGTAGCTGAAATCAGTGCACCATCGCATGGCGTCGGGTACGAAATCGGCTTTGCACTTTCCAGAGGGAAACCGGTATTCTGCCTGCATGAGGCGGGTCGCCCGGTCTCAAAAATGATAACCGGAAATCCAGACCCAAAGTTGAAGGTCAGGGCGTATACCGGCAGCGCCATGGCGATAGGAATCATCAGAGATTTTCTTGCAGAGTTGCAGGCCGGTATGTGAAGAAAATCACTAACAAAGAGTGACTTTTGACTTTGCGTTTGCAGAAAATCAGTCGTATGATTGTGAATGGAGACGGCATTACAGACACCTCCAAGATGCTCCTCACTGTCTCCTCCTTTGGCGAATAGCATCGTCGGGTGCAATTGCACCCGACGATGCTATTTCTTTGCAAGATCAGTTTTTCGTTGCTTTTGAGTGACTGTTTCGTGGGCCGGTAAAACCACAAAAAACGTGGAGCCTTGCCCCTCTTTTGACTCTACCCAAACTCGTCCCTGGTGACTGTCCACGATTGACTTGACAATCGCCAATCCCAATCCCGAACCGGGTGTGTCGCCCGGGATATTGCTGGCACGGTAAAACTTGTCAAATACCAGGGATTGTTCTTCTAACGGGATCCCGGGACCGGAATCACTGATGATCAGGATCAACTGCCGATCTTCCTGCTTTATGCTCACAGTGATCTTGCCCCCCTCATGAGAATACTTGATCGCATTGGTCAGCAGGTTATCCAGCATTTGCTTCAACCGGATGGGATTTCCTCTCAACGGGGATAATTTCTTTTCAATATCGACATTGACCTGGAGGTTCTTCTGTTGAATAGCTGGCTGCAGGTTATCAAGAATATACTGCGAGATGCCATCCAGGCGGACAACCTCACGACGGGTGTCGAAACCGGCTTCAATTCGCTCCAGATCTAGCAGGTCATTGACCAGGGCAGTAATGTGACGGATGCTTTCCTGGATATGCTCGACGAAGTCCTGCTGTTGGGCATTGAGGTCTCCCACCCGGCTTAACAGATCGGTATACCCCAAGACAGAGGTAAGGGGAGAGCGCAGATCATGGGAGATGGTGTACACGAAATCATTCTTGATGTGATCGAGTTCTTTCAGGTAAGTGATATCCTGGATGGTAATCACAGCACCCACATTTGGGATCGGGGTGAACTGTGCGTTGAAAACACGCCCATCCTCAAAATTGACCTCATGGTACCGCAAGGCTTTTTCCCCGGTACGGTCAAGTAGTGTCCTGATATCAGGATGAGTGATTACATCCAGAACCGGCCGGTTTTCGAAATTACCTTCTTCCTCAAAGATCGAATATACGGCATCATTGGCAAACAAGATGCGATCGTTTTCATCCAGGATCAGGACACCGTCCTCAATATTGCTGAATGTCGTTTCAAACTTTTTTCGTTCGCTTTCAGATTCAGAATACAACCTGGCGTTTTCGATTGCAATTGCGGCATATTCAGCCAGTACTGTCATCAACAAGGTATCGTGATCGTTGAATGGACGATCCTTTTCCCGGTTATCAACCCCCAGCACTCCAATAATTCGTTCTCCAAGCTGCATCGGCACATAGATCAGGGAATGGACCAGGTAGGAGGTTTTTATCTTAACCTGGGTGGATTCGTTGAGCAGGATGCTCTTCCCCGTCCGAAAAACCTGTCCGGCAAGCGTATCAGAAACGGGCAGCCGGAATTCCTTTACAAAGCCATCTTCAAAGTTATAACCTGAACGCATGTACAGTTCATTACTGTCATTATCTACCATCAACAGGCTGCCGCCATCCGAATGTGTCAACCCGACTGCAGCCTCAACCACATTCTTCAAAACCTGGTCCAGGTCAAGCGTTCCGGTGATATCCCTTCCCAGGTTGACCAGGGTTTCCAATTCTTTCACACGCCGTTCAAGGGACATGGTCGATCGTTGTATCTCATTACGAACCCAATCCCCCATATGCTTTGCCCGCATCAGGCAAGCTTCAACGATTGTTACCGTATCGTCCATGTTCAGGGGGGACTGCAAAATACCGCCAATCCCAATTTGGAGCGCTGCCTGTGTCAATTCAAGTGTGGGATGTTCTGAATATAAGACAACCGGCAGTGTAGGGAAACGCTCGATTGAAGCCCCGGCGATCTCGATACCATTCCTGCCGGCGAATGTCTGTCCTACCAGGATCAGTTCGGGAAAATACTCCCGCAGGTTTTTCTCCAGGGCAGCCTGACTGTCAACGACAAGAAGATCATATTGTTTTGAACGCAGTGCACGTTCAAAAAATTGTCGGGTTGATGGATCGTCTATTGCCAGTAAAATCTGCTCGGTTTTTCCCATTTCAGATCAATAAGGATCCTATGATTTCTTTGGAACCGGTGGAATTGTATTTTCCACCGCATGAGTCAGGCGGTGGATGGAGGCTCGTATTTCTTTCACTCTCTCTTCCTGGGCGGCAGACAACGCCTCACCGTTGTCGTCCAGGAGTGTTTCAAGCAGTGGAATTACTTTTTGCAATTCGACACTGGCTGTTTCCCTCAAGTTCTCCAGGGAGGCGTTTTTCTTTTCTTCTCCGCTGCGGGCGATCTCCGCGCTCCTCTCCAGGGCCCGGAACAGCTGTGCGTTGACCAGTGAAATTGAAGCGTAATCGGCTGCCGTTTCCAACAGGGTTTGTTCCAGCTGCCCAAAGAGTGTTTCCGACTCGCGCACCATGATCAGCATACCAATGACTTCTTCCCGGGCTTTGATCGGAATGACCGCGGCTGCTTTTCCCAGGGCTGCGATCCTGAGCTTCTGCATCGGTTCACCGGTGATTGTCAGGGATTCTCCCGAGAGTGCTACCAGGGAGCTGACGCCATCTTCCAGCGGCTGCCCAACTTTCTTGGCCCACCCGGGGGGCAGGTTTCGAAAAACGGTAAGCAGGAACTTATTCGTCTGCCCGTCCCTCAGGGAAAGCCAGCCGATATCGGCCCGGCTGATCTGTAAGGCGCCCTCGATGATCCGGTCGAACAACTTTCGCTGGTCTGTCTCAGAAACGACAGCTTTCCCCAGGGAGATCAGGGTGGTCAGTTCCCGCACCTTTTGCTGCAGTTCCTGGTTGGCTTCCTCGAGCTGCGAGCGAAGCCGCTGCCGTGTCCGGGCTTCACGTACCTGCTTCATAGCCCTTTCGATCGTGGCTGCAATCTCGGCGTCCTTGGCCGGCCATAATAGATAATCAGTGGCTCCCATACGGAAAGCCTGGATTAAATCCAGCTCTTCCCCTCCTTCCGCCAGCATGACAAATGAGCTTTTAAAACCCTGAGAAGTCAGGGCGACCAGCAGATCGGTACCCCTTAAGCCGGGTAAGTTCAGGTTGATTATCAATAGATCGGGAGAGAATTCAGGCGCCTGCTTCAAGGCAACATTGGCATCCATGGCGACAAGTACTTCATATCCAAGCGGTTGAAGAACCTGGCGGGCAATCTGGTCACTGATATCGGGATCACTTTCAACCAGTAAGATGCGTTCACCTGTTGGGGTCATAGTCACTTTCCCTGAGAAGACTTCTCATTTTTTGTGATTGTAACACTTTTTGTATTTAAAAATTCGCCTTTGCAAGAATGATATACTTAAATCCAATATCCATAAAGCGAGGCAGACGTTTATGAGCGATGAGTATTTGTGGTGGCGCGACGGGGTTATCTATCAAATCTATCCGCGTTCATATTCAGACAGTAATGGGGATGGGTTCGGAGACCTGCCAGGGATCATATCCCGGCTGGACTATCTGGAATCTCTGGGGGTTGATGCGATCTGGCTGTCGCCGGTTTATCCCAGTCCTGACGCCGATTTTGGGTACGACATCAGCAATCATGTTGATATCGATCCGCGCTTTGGCGACCTGAGCGATTTTGAAGAACTGCTTGCCCGGGCCCATCAACGGAATATTCGTGTCATTCTGGACCTGGTTTTGAACCATACCTCTGACCAGCATGCCTGGTTCCGGGAATCCGCTGCCAGCCGTACCAACCCCAAAGCGGATTGGTATATCTGGCGTGAACAGCGCAATGACTGGCAGTCCGCTTTTGGCGGTAAAGCCTGGACCTATGTTCCGGAACGCGACCAATACTACTACCATATGTTCCTGGAAGAGCAGCCGGATGTCAACTGGCGCAATCCTGAAGTGCGTCAGGCACAGCTGGAGGTGGTCCGGTTCTGGCTGGAGCGCGGTGTGGATGGTTTCCGCCTGGATGTTTTCAATGCCTATTTCAAAGACGATCAGTTCCGGAACAATCCCCCAGCCTGGGGGATACGAGCTTTCGACCGCCAGCGCCACATCTACGACTGCGACCGCCCGGAGATGCTGCCCCTGTTGAAAGAGATGCGCGGCATCCTGGACCAATACGACGAGCGCTATGCAGTCGGCGAAACCTTTGGCAGTGATCCCAACTATGCGGCATTGTATTCCGGGCCAGATATGCTGCAGGCAGCCTTTAACTTTGATTTCACACACCGCCCTTTCTCTGCCAGGCAGTTCCTGGATGCCATCCTAAACTGGGAACAGGCTTCCGGGGAACAGGTCTGGCCAAATTATGTGCTCAGCAATCACGATGTAAAACGCTCCGCAACCCGTTATGCCCGGGGAGAAGACGATGCCCGGGCCAGGGTTATGCTGGCGCTGCTGCTGACCATGCGCGGCACGCCCTTTCTTTACTATGGTGAAGAGATCGGTATGCGGGATATCTCCCTGAGGAGAGACCAGATCCTGGATCCACCGGGCAAGAAATACTGGCCGCTCTATAAAGGCCGGGATGGCTGCCGCAGCCCGATGCAGTGGGACCGGTCGGAAAATGCCGGTTTCTCTTCGGGTGAGCCCTGGCTGCCTGTCCACCCGAATTATCCGCTGCGTAATGCTGCTGCGCAAGAAATGGACCCGCACTCGCTGCTGAACCTGACCCGCAGGCTGATAAAACTGCGCCGGGAGCAGGCTGCCCTGCGCAGGGGAACTTTCAATTACCGCGCAGGAAAGGGCAGTAAAGCCCTGGTCTACGAACGAAGAGATGAAGCACAGGCTGTCCTGGTTGCCCTGAACTTTTCCGGTACGCCGGTCAGGGTATCCGTGAACACCGATGAACAGGTTGAATGGCAGCTGCTGCTTTCAACCCACAGGGAAACCGCTCCTCAGGTACGGCCTGACCTGGACCTGGCGCCCTATGAAGTTTGTCTTCTGCTAGAAGCATGACAACCCTGATCCCTTAATGACTGAGAACAGCATGAACCTCAAACATTTTGATATTGCTGCGGTCATCCCTGCCTACCGGGTCGAACGTGAAATTGAAGAAGTCCTGGCAGGCTTGCCCGATACCCTGAAGCATATTATTGTGGTGGATGATTGCTCTCCGGATCGGACCGGGGAATTGGTCCGAAAAGCGGCTGAGAAAGATCCGCGGGTGATCCTGGTCCGGCATGAAAAGAACCAGGGCGTGGGCGGCGCCATGCTGACTGGCTTCCGCAAGGCCCTGGACCTTGGGGTCCAGGTCGTGGTCAAGATCGATGGCGATGGTCAAATGGATCCGGCTTATATCCCGGCCCTGGTTTCACCCCTGCTGCAGGGGAAAGCTGATTACGCCAAAGGTAACCGCTTTCGGGATTTTGAGGCTCTGCGGGAAATGCCTGTCCATCGCCGTATGGGGAATATGGGCCTGAGCTTTCTCTCCAAGGCTGTCACTGGCTACTGGAACTGCTTTGATCCCACCAATGGGTATTTCGCTATCCGGGCCGAAGTACTGGAACTGCTTCCATTCACGGCGATTGCCAAAACCTACTACTTCGAGACCTCTATGCTGGCCGAACTGTACCTGCTGGGGGCCAGTGTCATCGACATCCCTATTCCGGCCCGCTACCGGGAGGAGACTTCGAATATTGTCCTGTATCACGTTATGTTTGAGTTTCCTTTCAAGCTGACCCAGACTTTCCTGCGCCGTATGGTGTTGAAGAATTTCCTGTATGATTTCTCGATGCTGTCCATCTATTTGCTGACAGGATTACCCCTGTTCTTCTTCGGTCTGATCTTTGGAACCGTCAAATGGGTCGAGTATTACAACCTTGGCGTCACTGCACCGACTGGCACCGTCATGTTGGCCACACTGCCGGTCATCCTGGGGATCCAGATTCTGCTTGCGGCAGCGGCTATTGATCTGCAATCCATCCCGAAAGAACCGCTCTCCAAACCGCTCGTCTGAAAGGTTAATATGAAAAACAAGGATTTCGAAACTTATAAAAGCAGGTTTATCACTGCCATCCGGGAGGTCCTGAACAATGCCGAACCCGGCTCCCTGGACGAAGCCGCCTTTCCGGCTTATTCACATCCCAATCCTGTTGTCAATCACCTGTTCTGGAAACGGATTCATACCGTGATCAACCACATCGAGCGCAGCCAGCCTTACGAGTCGATCCTTGACTTCGGCTGCGGCAGCGGGGTAATGCTGCCCTGCCTTGCACAGGTTTCCAACCGGGTCATTGCGGTGGATGTCGACCTGGCGCCCCTGAAGAAGGTCGGTGAGTATATCACTTTCGCAGAGAACATCTCTGTTTATGACGCCCGGGACCCTCATAATCAGAAATTCCCAACGGCCTCTTTCGATCTGGTGATCGCCCTGGATGTACTGGAGCATGTCCAGGATCTGGAGCAGACCCTGCGCCGCCTGGTCAGCCTGCTCAAGCCCGGCGGGCAGGTGATCGTCTCTGGCCCAACCGAGAACCTCTTTTACCAGGTCGGCCGCTGGCTGGCTGGCCCGGAATATTCCGGCGACTATCACGAGCGTACGATCGGCGATATCAGAGCGGCCTTCCAACCACTCGGGGCCGTCCGGCGCTTGAGAACCCTGTATCCATTTTTGCCCTTGTTTGAGATTTTTACCGTTACAAGATAAGGGCCCCCGCAAGCGCCCACAGTTCTGTGCCGGCAGGAAGAAAAGAATATTCCAGGCGTTTGGGGTTAAGTCCGATATATTTCTCGAATCACCACGGTGTTTTGGTCGGTTCACCGTGGTGTTTTCTATAATCCACCGTGGTGTTTCGATCGAAGCACCACGGTGTTTTCGAGATCACATGGCGTATCGCTGGCAGTAGAATTCGAAGGGTTTTAATCGGTACTGCTCAGGCTTGTTTTTTCCGGCGGGGATTGTATACTGGATTATGATGATGACCGCCTCAGCCTCCCCGGCCTACCTGCCCGGAAAGCTCCCCCCAAAGCCGGGTCCCCTGGCCCGCTACCTGCCGCCGCTGGAGGACGGCCCGGCTGCCAGCTGGCTGAGGGAGCGCATCCCGGCTGGCGCCTGGCTGCTGGATCCTTTCGGGTTTTCTCCCCGGCTGGCGCTGGAAGCAGCCCGGGCCGGTTATCGGGTGCTGGTTGCGGCCAACAATCCGGTTGGCCGCTTCCTGGTGGAGATTACCGCACAGGCGCCCTCGGCCGCAGAGCTTACCGCCGCCCTTTCTGAACTGGCGACTTCACGGAAGGGAGATGAGCGCCTGGAAGAACACCTGCAGGCGCTGTACATGACGTCGTGTGCGACCTGCAACCGCGAAATCCCGGCAGAAGCCTTCTTATGGCGCAAGGATGCAGACACTCCCTATGCCCGGGTAGTGGTTTGCAAAGAGTGCGGCGAAGAGGGCGAACGCCTGATCACCGATCAGGATCTGGACCTGCTCAAGAAGATCACCGCCGCCGCCGGGATGCACCGGGCCCGGGTCCTCGAGCGGGTTGCCCCCCTCAATGATCCTGACCGGGTATATGCAGAAGAAGCTGTCCAACACTACCTGCCGCGTACCCTGTATGCTCTGGGAACGTTGATCAACCGCCTGGATATCCTTTCCCTTTCTCCGGAGCGAGAACGACTGTTGATGGCCCTGCTGCTTTCTGCCTGCGACCGGACCAACACACTCTGGCCGCACCCCACCGAACGTCCGCGCCCCAGGCAGTTGACCGTACCAGGACAGTTCCGTGAAAATAATGTCTGGCTGGCGCTGGAGGAAGCTGTCCATACCTGGGCCGACGACAGGGAACCGGTCCCACTGGTGCAGTGGCCTGAGAAACTGCCCGAAAGCGGCGGCATCTGCCTGTTCGAAGGGCGCATGAAAGACCTGAATGATGAGATCGACCAGGCCCCCATTAAAGCCGTCATCGGGGCCTTGCCGCGCCCCAACCAGGCATTCTGGACACTGTCGGCTTTATGGGCCGGCTGGTTATGGGGTCGGGAAGCGGCCGCCCCATTCAAGATCGTCCTGCGGCGCAGGCGGTACGACTGGAACTGGCATGCTGCCGCCCTGCAGGCCGCTTGCCAGCATATCTTCGACCTGGTCAGCACAGGCACACCATTCTTTGGCCTGCTGGCCGAACCGGAGCCATCTTTTGCCAGCGCCGCCCTGGCTGCCGCGCACACGGCCGGTTTCGACCTGAAGAGCGTCGCGATGCGCACACAACACGACGCCCTGCAGCTGGTTTGGGAAAGGCGGTCTGAAAGGGAGTTTCATTCCTCCGCGGCGCAGCAGACCGAAACCCGGGCCGCCATCCGTAACCATCTGCAGGTACGCGGTGAAGCGGTCACCTACCTGCGCCTGCACCTGGTTGGGCTCGAGTCGCTGGTCGCCCAAAAGGCCCTGGCGGCGGCCAATGAACTGATCGATGAGGTCGTCTCCCACCTCCAGGCTGAGGTCCAGCAGGCGCTCGAACACGATGAGCACCTGGAACGCTTCGGAGGCAGCCAGCACAGCCTGGAAGTCGGGTTATGGGGATTGAGAGCCGAACTGGAAGAACACGAACCGCTGGCCGACCGGGTCGAAATGGCGGTCGTGCGTTTCCTGAGCCATAACCCCGGCGCCTGCCTGTATGAGATCGAATCTGAACTATACCCGCAGTTCCCCGGACTGCTGACTCCGGCCAAAGCCATCGTTGGAGCTGTCCTGCGTTCTTACGGGGTGGAGGAAGATGGGGTCTGGCGGCTGCGGGAGGAAGACGCACCCACCATGCGCCGTGCTGATCTCGAAAAGATGGTCTCGCTGGTCGAGACTATCGGGCAACGCCTGGAGTATACCGTCAAGAAACCAGAATCCCAACTGCTGACCTGGGAGGAGAACGGGCAGCTGGTACAGGTTTTTTACCTGCTGGCCTCGGCGATCACCGGGCGGGTGCTGCTGCAGAATCGCTACCCGGTGGGAAAATGCCTGATCGTTATCCCTGGTGGACGGGCCAGTCTGCTGGCCTACAAACAAAAACGCGACCCGGCGTTGAATCAGAAGCTGGCCAACTGGCGCTTCCTCAAATTCCGCCTGCTGCGCTCCCTGGCTGATATCCCCCTGCTGACCCGCCAGACCTGGAACGAGCAGCTTGCCAGCGACCCGATCGAACAGGTCCGGGGCCAGTTGATGATGTTTTAGGGCTGCTGGCTGACAAGTATTTATCCTGAGTGTTTGCAGACAGAACTGCCCGCGGAACGCGGGCAGTTTTTGCTTGTTCAGGTGGACCGGAACGGGTTTTCTCAGGGTGTTGGCGTGAAGGTTGGTGTGAAGGTGGCCGTCGGAGGGACAGGCGTCAGGGTAAGGGTGGCCGTAGGCGGCGCCTGCGTGGGCGTGGAAGTGGGAATATCGGTCGGCTCCGGTGTGGGTGTGGGCAGCGCCGCTTCCAGGTGCAGAAGTTTTTCGGCATAACCGCCGTCGTTGTTGCGCACCGTCAGCCGCAGGGTTATCACACCATTGGCGACATTGTCCTGCTTCAGGTTCCAGACGTACAGGCTGCCGGTTGACTGAACCGGGGAGGTGTTGTTTGCAACCAGTGGGTACCACTGACCGGGGTCTTCTCCCTGACCGTAATCCAGGCTCCAGTCTTTGAACCCCTGGTCGGCGCCGGCCAGCCCATTGAGTTCGATCACTTCCCCGACAATTTGCTGCCCGTCTGCCCAACCGCTGAAGCCTATCTTTGGTTTCGGGTCTGTCGCTGCGCATTCACGCTCTGGGGCAGGGATAAAATTCCTGGGGAAGTTATGCGTATCCAACCACTGGCGGCCCTCATTGGAATCCAGCCACTTGATTGCCCACGGGTCACTAACATTCATGACCCGTTCTTCCTTGGTGGAACCCTCACAGGCTGATGAGGCCTCCAGTTTGGTCCAGGTATCCAGGGTTACCTTGCGCATCAGGTCCTGCCCGGCAGGCAGCGGCGGCTGGTCGAAGGCAAATATTTCAGAGCGCTGTTCCCGGCATGAGTTGGAGGGTTCTGTCCCGGAGAGCGTGCAGATAACTTTCTCAATGATCCCGTCGGGTCTCAAGAAAGGAGTCGGGTTCCCTCCGCTGACGTTGGGGACGGCATACTGCATGAACTGTGACCAGACCGGTGCAGCCCCGCTCAAACCGGTGGTATTGACCATCGGGGTATAGTCAGCGTTCCCCATCCAGACACCGGCGACCAGGTCAGGTGTATAGCCAATGGTCCAGTTGTCACGAAAATCATTGGTCGTGCCTGTTTTGGCGGCGGCCGGGAAGGGCAGGTGCAGGAATGAGTTGTAACCAAACATCGGGGCACGGGCTTCATTATCCGACAGGATCGAAGAGATCAGGTAAGCATGTTCGCGGCGAATGGTTTGTTCGGCTTCCGGGACCTGGTATTCGAAGACAACTTCCCCGCGGTAATCGATGACCCTGGTAATCGCGACGGGTGGGACCCGCACCCCTTCATTGGCAAAGACGGCAAAAGCGGCGGTCATTTCCAGCAGGCTGACATCCCCGCCGCCCAGTGTCAGCGCCAGGCCGTAATCTTCGCGGGTCAAAGAGGTGATCCCCAGGCGCTTTGCCATGGCAGTCATGCCGGTATCCCCGTACACCCCTACGAAGTCCAGGGTCTTGACAGCCGGCACATTGAAAGAGTTCGCCAGCGCCGTTCGTACGGTAACCGGGCCGTGGAATTTGCCGTCGTAATTGACCGGTTTGTACGGTTCGCGCGTATCGTCCGGGTTCCCGGATGGTGGGAATTCGCTGGGCACATCCCAGATCAGGGTGGCGGGCGTCCAGCCCTTTTCGAAAGCGGCCGCATAGTTGATCGGTTTGATGGAAGAACCAGGCTGACGGGTCTGGGTTGTGGCCATATTCACCTGCCCGGAGATCGCTTCATTGTAAAAGTCGGGAGAACCAACCATGGCCAGGATTTCCCCGGTCGAAGGATCGATTGCGACCAGGGCGCCATTGCTGACATTCTTTTCGGCCAGGATGGCAACCTGCTCTGTGATCATGCGTTGGGCGGTATCCTGCAGTTCGGGATCCAGGGTCGTATATACGGCAAAGCCGGAGCGGTAGATGGTCTGGGGATCATATTGCTCTTCAAGCAGACTGCGGATGTAATTGACCCAGTGGGGGTAGCGCATGGTGAAATCTGGCGTGGGAAAATCATAGTCTTTCATCTCTCCGGCGGCGATTGCAGCAACTGCTGCATCGACACACACCGGTTCCTCACTGTTACTGACTTCGATACAACCACGTTCCTGGTTCACCAGGAACATCAGGACCAGCACCTGCTGCTGGCGCTTCAGGGTTGCTTCGCGATTGGTATAAATATCATACACCGCTGGGGACTGGGGCAATCCGGCCAGGAAAGCAGCCTGCGAGATGGTCAATTGACCGGCAGTGGTATTGAAGTACGTCTCAGCGGCTGCTTCAACCCCATAGGCATGGTTCCCGTAGAAACTTTCATTCAGATAAAGCTCCAGGATCTCGTCCTTGGAGTACCTTCGGTTGATCTCGGCTGCCAGGATGATCTCGCGGGCTTTGCGTTCATAGCTCTGCTCAAAACGTTCATCCGGAAGCAGCAGCATACGGGCTAACTGCTGGGTGATCGTTGAAGCCCCGGAAACAATTTCGCCGCTGGTGTAGTTCTGCCATAGGGCGCGCAGTAATGCCCAGGGATCGAAACCCGGATGGCTGTAAAATTCCTTGTCTTCTGTTGCGATTGTGGCGGCAACCAGCGCCGGAGAGACTTCATCAAGTGAAACAAATGAACGTTTCCCTGCATGCGGATCGATAATTTCGTAAAGCAGGTTGCCGTTGCGGTCAAAAATCCTGGTGGTTTCGAACTGGGCCGCACGCTCCCGCAGCCCACCGACATCGACCCCGTTCAGGGTTTTTGCAATTTTATAATAACGATACATGCCATAAGAACCGGCCATCAGGCCCACCAATACGAACACAAACAGCGTGATGACCATGCCGCGTGCGAAACAGCCCATGTGCTTTCGCCAGTTTATGGATCCGGGCGGCTGTACGGGCGGTCTAGTTACCGGAGGCCTGGCAGCCTGGGGGGGATGGGTGTATGCCGCCGGGGTAACACGCGTGGCTCCCATATCGATCTCATCCACTCGACGCGGCAGCGGCATATTATTTTTGTCCAGCGCCGGCAGGGAGAGGGGCGGAGTGGTTTCCCCGGCAGGAAGATAGGTTTCAATATCTTCCTGCTCGGCCTGTCCCGGCACCGGAAGGTCGACCCTGGTCTGCTCTTCAGAAGCCATCAGGCGCCGGAAGCGCTCAGCGGTGTCTTCAGGTTCACTGTAATTTTGTTCTGGCATGGTTCCTTCGTATGAATATCAACATAGTATTAATCGGCGGGTTTGGAAGCCATCAAGACTGTCCAGACGCCTTTCATGACGGTCTCATCCTTCTGATTCTTCAGGTCAAAGGAGATATCCACCGAACCTCCGCCAACGCGTGGCAGCGCCTTGGTCTCGGTCACTTCCATTTCAACATGAATGGTATCCCCGATCATGACCGCTTTGACAAATTTCCAGTTCTTGATCTCGCGGAACGCCATGACCGTTCCTTCCATCAATCCGGTCCGGGCTGCCAGACCGGAGGCAATGGACAGGCACAGCAGGCCGTGAGCAATACGCTGGCCATACGGGGTCTGTTTACTGAACTCAGCATCGGTATGGATCTGCATGAAGTCGCCAGAAAGGCCGGCAAAGTTCACAATATCGCTTTCAGTGATCGTGCGGGCCGGGCTGATAATCTGCCGGCCAACTTCGAATTCCTCGAAATACCATCCGTGTGTTTCAGATAAATAATTCATCATACTGTCTCCTCTGTGATAATGCAGGATTTCTTACATAAACACCAAAAGCGCCTGTTCGGTTTACCGGATCGGGAAATACGGCTGCGGGGTCTGCGTCTGCCTGGTCGCCGGGCACAGCAAAAGCCGCATACTGCCGGTTATACCCGGCCGGCGCCGGCAGCCCAACGCGGGGAGAGACAGGCAGGAAAATAGTCACAACAGCGTGTTCGATGAAGCACACGAAAATTGTAGCATAATCTGCTTCAATAAAACCTTTGACCTGCAAGCCATCTACCCGTACAATATGGCCATGCGAACCTGGTCTCTTCACCCTGGGGATCCGCTGTCATTAACTCTGGCAGCCGATGCACGTCTCTGCACTCCCGATTACACCAATGATCATATCTGGGAACTGGAACTGGGCAGCGGGGAACCGGGTGCACTTTCCCTGCGCACCACCTACGGTCTGCGGGCGCGTTCGATGCGCATTTTCCCGCGTTTTGTCGAGAACCGTAATGAAATCATTGACCCTGCAGCTTTCGCAGAACCGCCCTGCATCCGCAAGTTTTACCCGAATTTCCTGCAGCTGGAATTTTCACCTATGGAAGGAATCGAAGTTACCAGCGAATACTGGGCGCCGGTTTCACAGGTCATTGCCAACCGGCTGACAATCAAGAACGGTACTCCGACCTCCATTGATTTCTCACTGGAGATATGTGCAGTACTCTTCCCCCTGGAAGGCAGCGGTTTCAGGCTCATTCAACACCAGATGGTAAAGGCGCTGGGAGCCGAGAGTGGGAACCTGGCTCCCGTGATCTTCCTGACCGGCGGGCCCGATGAAGGCGAGGGGGCATACCCTGCGCTGTGCCTCAATGTAAAGCTGGAACCCGGCGAAAGGCGCCAGTATACCTGGGCCCAGGCTGCACTATCGGACCACCAGGCTTCGTTTGACCTGGCGCGTCTCACTGCAGCCCGGCAGTGGGATGCAGAACGGGCGCGCATCGAACTTGTCAACACGGCTGATCATGTAGATATCCGGACAGGGGACCCTGATTGGGATGCCGCCCTGGCTTTCAGCCAGAGTACGGCTTTCAGCCTGTTCTTCAATGGGAATGATCACCTCCCCAAGCCATCTTTTGTCCTGGCCCGGCAGCCGGATCATGGATACTCACGCACCGGCGACGGCAGTGATTACCCGTCTAACTGGAATGGGCAGGCGCCCCTTGATAGTTATTATTTGTCCAGCCTGCTGCCGGGCGCCCCACGAATGGTGCGCCACCTGTTTGATAACTACCTGGCTGCCCAATCCGAAGGCGGCTATATTGACTGTAAGCCCGGCCTGGGCGGGCAGCATGGGAATTTCCTGGCTGCGCCCCTGATTGCCAGCCTGGCGTGGAAGGTATTCCTGGACAACCAGGATGTCGGGTTCCTGGAAAACGTCTTTTCTCCCCTGTTGAAATTCTTCTGGGCCTGGTTTTCTCCCAGTCACGATCGGGATGGGAACGGCCTGCCAGAGTGGGAACACCTGCTCCAGACCGGGTTTGAAGAGAACCCGCTTCACGATCTGTGGAACCCGTGGTCACAGGGGGTGGATATCACCTGTGTTCAAAGCCCGGCCCTGCTGGCGATGCTCTTTCACGAAGCACAGAGCCTGATCAAAATGGCACAACAACTTCACCAGCAGGGTGAAGCTTCACTGCTCAGCGCCCAGGCCGAAAAACTACGTGAGGCAGTTGAAAACAGCTGGTCATCTCGTTCCGGTCTGTACCAATACACGGACCGGGATACGGGCCTGACCCAGAAAGGCAAAATCCTGGCGAAACGAAAAGGCCCGGGAGACCTGTCTGTGAAGACAAAACTGGAGAAGGCCTCCCGTTTGCTGGTCGAGATCACGACAGAGCAAACAGCCGCTGCCAGGCCTCAGGTCAGTATCCATGAATTCGTAACCAAAGAGGCCAGTGAGAACCTGTCCAGCGGCCAATTCCAATGGCGTACAGGCGGACTGGCAGCCACCACCCAACAGGTATTTAATAAGGTTGGGAAGGTAAAGGTCCGGGGGATTGGCAAACAAGACCAGGTCGTGGTCCGGACAATCGACCTGAGTATCGAAGATCATACCCTGCTCACACCGCTTTGGGCCGGTATCCCCGATTTACAACGTGCGCAGAACATGATCGGTCGCGCTATTCTGGATGCCCAGAAATTTGATCGCCCGTTTGGTCTGCCCGCCTGCCCGTCCGTTCCGGACCCGCAGGCCGAAACCTTTTTTTCAAGTGTGTACCTGCCCTGGAACCAGCTTGTTGGTGAGGGCCTGCTGGCGTATGGATTCCGCAATGAAGCCGCCCGTCTGGTTGCACACCTTTTAACGGGTATTATCAAAAACCTGAAAAAATCCCAGGCTTTCTACCAGCATTACCATGCAGAAATTGGCTCAGGCCTGGGTGAACGGAATTCACTGGTTGGACTGGCCCCGGTGGGCCTTTTCCTGAAAGCGCTGGGGATCGAAAGGATCTCGCCAAAACGCCTGCACCTGACCGGGCTGAATCCTTTTCCCTGGTCTGTTACAATAAAATACAGGGATTTGGCGATTGTCTGCCATAGTGACCGGACCGAAATAAGTTTTCCGAACAGACCGGTAACAACCGTCATTGACTCGTTTCCCTGCACAGTAGCACTCTAGAAGGCCGCATTCAAGCGCAAGGATAGAAGAGTAGGTTGGTTCAGGTGGAAGAACTTGGCGTAAGCGTTATTTTTGTTGAAGAGGTCATCATTTTCTTGCTGCTGGTGGCAGCAACGGTATCTGTAACCGCACGCTGGCTGCGCATTCCTTACACCGTTGGGTTGGTATTGATCGGCCTGGCATTAACCACGGTTACCCGATCGATCGTTCAAGTGTCGCCTGAAATAATCCTGGTTTTACTGATACCGCCCCTGGTTTTTGAAGCCGCGTTCCATGTAAGGTTCGAAGACCTCAAGCGAGATTTCTGGTTGATCTTACTGCTGGCTGTGCCCGGTGTTATCATCACAACATTGCTGGTAGGCTGGATGGTTTCCGGAGGGACCGGTCTTGAGTTCAAGTATGCGCTGATCTTTGGTGCGTTGATTGCGGCTACCGACCCTGTCTCTGTGGTTTCCCTCTTCCGGCGGTTAGGGGTGCCCAAAAGGCTGCAGGTTCTGTTAGAGGGAGAAAGCCTGTTTAACGATGGCACCGCCATTGTCATGTTCAGCCTGGTGCTGGCGATCGCGGGTGTTGGATGGGTAGAGATGCCGTTCCTTGAGCCTGGGCAGTTTTCCCTGGTGAACAGTGTGGCGGCTTTCCTGATGGTGGCCGGAGGCGGGACGCTGGTCGGGACGATCCTGGGGATGGTCTTTTCACATATTATCGGCCGGATAGACGATGCTCTGGTTGAAACAACCCTGACGACCGTCCTGGCGTTCGGCGCTTACCTGGTTGCGGAAGAGATCCTGGGGGTCAGCGGAGTGCTGGCGGTCGTTGCGGCCGGGATTGTCAACGGGAATGTTGGTCCCCGTGGCATGTCGGCTACCACGCGTGTGGTGGTCTTTAATTTCTGGGAATATCTGGCCTTTGTAGCGAACTCGATCATCTTCCTGTTGATCGGCCTGACGATCGATGTTCGGGTAATGATCGATAACTGGCAGGCCATTGGCATCGCCATCCTGGCCGTACTGATCGCCCGGGCAGCAGGTACTTATTGGCTGGGCCTGTTCACACACGATATCCCCAAGAAGTGGAACCATATCCTGTACTGGGGCGGGCTGCGAGGCGCGATTGCCCTGGCGCTTGCCTTGAGCCTGTCCAATAAATCCGGCCTGGGAGACCATATTAATCTCCTGCAGGCCATGGCTTTTGGCGTCGTGCTCTTCACCCTGCTGGTCCAGGGGTTTTCCATGGATTGGCTGGTCAAGAAACTTCGCATTGTAAAGCATTCCAACTTTCAGGAAGAGTATGAACGCCGCCATGCTCGCTTTGTGGCCGGGCGGGCAGCCTTTGACTATCTGCAGCGTATGAACCAGCAGGGATTGATCTCAGAACACACCTGGCAAAGACTGTCGCCTATCATGAAAAAGCAGAATGCTGTCCTGGTTGATGCGGTAAAGGATGTCATCATTTCTGATCCGACCGTAGAATTAGAGGAACTGGATACCGCCCGGCGCGAAGCGCTGCGTGCACAGCGCAGCGCCCTGACCGGTCTGCTGCGGGATGGGGTCATCTCTGAAGAGACGTATTCACAACTGGTGGGCGAAGTGGATATGGCCCTCACAGAGAGCAACCTTGCCTGGCCTGAACTGATTCACTCGAACAACTTCCCGGCCGGCGCTGTCAAACGGCTGATGGCGGTTGTCATTCAGGAGCAGGATACCAACAGCGCCATTCACGCCTTGATCAAGCTGGGCGTGTCCGTTTCCAGGCTGCCCAGTACGGGCGGCTTCTTAAGCCGGAGGAATATCACTCTTTTGATCGGTTTTTCCAAGGGCCTCGAAAACGCCATTGTTAAGTCCCTGGAAAAGAGCTGCCGTCAGCGTATGGAATTTGTTTCAACCCCACTGCGAAACTCGCCTGTTCCACTGCCGATGCCGACAAGGATCAACGTTGGAGGCGCAACCATCTTTGTGTTCGATGTAGAGGTTTACGATGAGTTCTAAACCCAAAACAGTTCCCCAGAAATTTAAACTGATCGTCGCCATTGTCCGGGATACAGAGGGCGAAATAATTTCGAAGGCGCTGCTCGACCAAGGATATCGCGTGACGCTGATTGCCTCGACCGGTGGATTCATGCGGCGGGGGAATGCAACCCTGCTCATCGGGGTTGAACAGAGCCGGGTTCAGGGTGCGGTACAATTGATCCATGAGAACAGCGCCCCGGGCGTCGACCCGGGACTGAAGCGGGCCACGATCTTTGTCCTGGCTGTGGATCGATTTGAACAAATCTGATGACGAATAGAAATTGATGTCTACCTTTCTGCAATTTTCATTCCTCCTGGCGATCATCCTGATCGCCGCAAAAGCTGCCGGCTACCTGAGCACCCGGCTCGGACAGCCCTCGGTCTTGGGAGAATTATTGATTGGAATCCTCCTGGGACCTTCCTTAATCAATATCATGCACCTTTCCTTTGTCGAGCATGAACTGACAGAGATCATTAAGGAACTGGCAGAACTGGGGGTTATGCTCCTGATGTTCATCGCTGGTCTTGAATTGCACCTGAATGAACTGGCGCGTAATACCCGCGTGGCGGCGTATGCCGGTATTCTGGGTGTGGTTGTCCCGACGGCCCTGGGTTGGGGAACCGGGCGTCTCTTTGGTATGGATGACAGCGCTTCAGTGTTCCTGGGGTTGACGCTGGGCGCTACCAGTGTCAGCATTTCGGCCCAAACCCTGATGGAGTTGAAGGTACTCCGCAGCCGGGTTGGCCTGAGCCTGCTCGGTTCGGCAGTCTTTGATGACATACTGGTGATCTTCCTGCTGTCGACCTTCCTGGCGACCCTGTCCGGCGCCGGCGGATTGGGCGGAATCCTGCTGTTGGCCGTGAGAATGATCATCTTCGTCTTGCTTTCCGGGGCCTTCGGATACTGGCTGCTGCCAGGCCTGGTCCGCCGGATATCCCGTCTTCCTATCAGCCAGGGGATACTTACCCTGGGTATCGTTATCATGCTGCTGTATGGGCTGGCAGCCGAGCTGGTTGGAAGTGTTGCTGCGATCACCGGTTCGTTCTTTGCCGGTTTGATGTTCGCCCGCTGTCGTGAAAAAGAACGCCTGGAAGAGGGCGTTAAGGCGCTGGCGTACGGTCTGTTTGTGCCTATCTTCTTTATTAATATCGGTCTGTCGATCGATTTGCGCGGGATGCAGCTGGAGATCGTGTGGCTTACCCTGGCGGTTATCCTCGTAGCCGTGATCGGAAAATGGCTGGGCTCGGGACTGGGTGCAAAAGCGGCCGGCCTGTCCTGGCGCGAATCGATCCAGCTGGGGGCCGGGATGATTTCGCGCGGCGAGGTCGGCCTGATTGTCGCCAGCATTGGGATACAATATGGACTGGTCCGGGACGATGAATTTTCAGCGATTGTTGCCATGATCCTGGTGACCACGATCATTACACCGCCGATCCTGCGGGCATTGTTTTCCAAACCAAAAGGATTAAATTTCGCCGCGAGTGAGGAGAAAGCCTGATGTTTTTTGTACTCTTTGTCCTTCACAACCCAGATCTATTGGAAGACCTGCTGGCCGCCTGGGAAGAGATTGGCGTGCAGGGTGTGACTATCCTGCCCAGCACCGGTCTGGGTCGAATCCGCCAGCGCGGAGGTCCACGGGATGATCTGCCAATCATGCCCTCCCTGAATGACTTCTATAATGTGCTTGGCGAAGAATTCAACCGGACACTCTTTACAGTGATCAAAGACGAGGGACTGATTGCCAGGATCGTCGCCGCAACAGAAGAGGTGGCCGGTAGCCTGAACGAGCCGGAGACTGGTATGCTGGTTGTGCTGCCGACGCATTGCGTTGTCGGCCTGAGGAGCAAATTGGGAGATGAAAAGTGAACCGCCGGCCGATCCGATCCCTGTTGATGACGGTAGTCCAGGAATCTGACCTCGACCTGGCCTTGAAAGCCCTGGAAGACCTGGGCGTCTCAGCCGTCTACCTGACCAGTATGGGCGGCTTCCTGGGGAGGCGCAATGCAACCTTTCTGATCGGTCTACCCGAGGGAGCAGAAGAACAGGCCGTAGAAGCCCTGAAGAAAGTCTGCCGCCAGCGGGTAGAATACCTGGCCCTGCCGATGGAAGGATCTCCTATGCCGCTTCCGGCCCCTATTCCCGTCACTGTTGGGGGGGCTACCGTGTTCACCCTGCCTGTAGAAAGATTCGAGGAGTTTTAATCATGAAAATGATCATCGTGATTATCAAGGATAATGATGCCGAGAATGTCACCCGGGCGCTTACCAATGGTGAGTTCCGCGTTACGCGCATCGCCTCCACCGGCGGCTTCCTGCGGCGTGGTGTGGTTACGCTCTTGATCGGAGTAAACGATGAACGCGTGGAGGCAGCCATCGATGTCGTTCGGGAAACCACCAGTTCACCTGACGAGACGGAAAAACGGGCCACCGTATTCGTGGTGCCCGTTGCGAAATTTATCCAGGTTTAGTTTTTCTCCGGGGAGACAAAACGGGCAGCCATCAGCTGGCTGCCCGTTTTTATGTGGCCGTGCCTGAGAAAGGAGGACCTGGTCCGCGGCAGGCGCAGGGCGCTGGGGGAGCGGGTGGGGGTGGGCATAAGGATGCGTACAACCATAATCTATGCCCATGCCCAGGATCTGTGTTTTGTAGCAGATGAAAAGCCCCAGCTGCACTCAAAAGAAGCAAGGGGCCGGTATCGCATACAACACTGCATTTACAAAATTACTTTGTCAGGCTGTTTCGAACATGGCCAAACAAAAAGCAACTTATTGAAATGGCGATTTGCGGAAGTGCATTAAAAATCCGGTAGAATAAGATCATGGTTTTGTAAAAAGATATTCTCCGGGCAGAGAAGAACAGGCAGCCGTCGAACTTGCACAACTCGGAATTAATTATCTGCCCAGGCAGAGTTCTGATACAAAACACGTACATCCGCCACAGGTTATTTTAGCCCGCCCGTCGCAAGGAGATATGAAAAAATGAATAAGCAAAAGATCGGGCAAATACTATTTTGGTACGGCGTAATAAATGTTGTTATTATGCAAGGTCTGACTTGGTTCCAGAGCCCGATGCAACGGATTCACACAGCGGAAGAATTGAACGGAACAGTATACGCGG
>JAFGMV010000080.1 GCA_016927315.1 Anaerolineales bacterium
ATGAAGGACGCACGGCGCATATTAGCGCTTACGCCTGAAAACAATGTTTCAACTCCGCGCGACATGACAAAGCTGCTCCAGTTGATCTACGAGGGGAAGACTCCAGACCGCAAATGGAGCGATTTTGGGTTGGATATCCTGCTGCATCAGCAGTTGAACGACCGCATTCCCCGTTTCCTGCCGCAGGGCACAATGGTTGCCCATAAAACGGGCACGATTGGCCCGGTGCGAAACGATGCGGGTATTATTTATGTAAACGATCATTCACATGTCATCCTGAGCGAGTTTGTGCTCTGGCAGCCGCCGGAAGACCCCGGGGCGGCACGCCAGCAGGTATTTGAAATCGAAAATGCCATGGGAGAAATCGCACTGCTCGCTTACAACGCCTTTAAATAAACAGTGGGGTAAAATTAAAAAAAGGAGGAAGGTTATAAGATAAATTGCTAATATAGTTAGGGAATGTATCGCATCGTTTTCACCATTTCAATTACATAAGGAGAAAGACAAATGAAAAAGCTCTTGTTTGTTATGTTGAGCTTGCTGGTGGTCGGCAGCATGTAATTGGCTGCCTGTGCACCTGCAGCCACAGAAGCTCCCGCGGTGGAGGAGCCGGAAGAAGAAGCTGCCCCTGCGGAAGAAGAAGCAGCACCGGCTGAGGAAGAGCCTGAACCCACTAAAGCGTCAGCAGAAGAAGAACCTGCACCTACCGAGGAACCCGCCCCCACCGAAGAGCCCGCGCCAACCGGACCGACACGGATAACACTTGTCGAGAGCGGCGGCTATACCTCCCTGGATCCCTTCACCAATGCCTGGCATGCTACCCCTACCTTTGCGGTATTTGGCCCGATGTGGGATTATTCACTGGACCTGAAGGAATTTGGTGGCATCTGGGTTGAAAGCTGGGAGTTTGCTGAAGACGCCCTGAGTGCAACGTTCAAACTAAAACCAAATCTAAAGTTCACTGATGGCACCCCGATCAACGCCGAAGCCCTGAAATGGAACTTTGACATGTACCTGGATCCTGACCTGGCCTCTCCAGGCGGCGGTACCATCCGCGAGTTTGTCTCGAGCGTGGATGTGATCGATGAGCTGACCTTCCGCATCAACCTGATTGTTCCATGGGCAATGCTGATGGATGAGCTGTCATGGAAGGAAATTGCCAGCCCAACTGCCTATGAAACGCTGGGACCAGAAGAATATGCCCAGCAGTTGATCTCATATGGACCGTGGATCGTAAAGAAAGTTACCCCGGATGTGTCGATCGAATACGTGAGAAATCCAGACTGGGTTGGTGTTCCATTTGCGGAAGATCCGGGCGATGTCAACTTTGATGAACTGTTGATCAAGTACGTCACCGACGAAGCGGTAGTGTATGCCATGCTGGAAACCGGCGAGATCGATTATGCACCTATCCCCGCTCAATACCTGCAGCAGGCGAGGGACAACCCGAATATCGAAGTGGTTGAATCAGACGGGTATGATACTTACTACCTTGGTTTCAATAATACCTTCTACCCGTTCACCGAGGAAGGCGTGCGCCAGGCAATCGCCTATGCAATCGACCGCGAAGAAATCAACCTGATCGCCTTTGAAGGTGAGGCCAACTTGCTCTACCAGCCGCTGGGAACTGCTAATACAGGCTACAACCCTGAGATGGAAGAGTACGGCATGCAAACCAGCAACGATCCAGAAATGGCCAAAGTTATGCTGGATGAGTTAGGCTTTGTTGACAGTGACGGCGATGGCATCCGCGAGGACCCCAACGGTGATAAGATGGAGTATGAGCTGATGTTCCCACAGGATCCTACCCGGCAGCGTATTGCGGAGACCCTACAATCACAGCTGCGCAATATTGGTATCAATACCATGCTGGTAGTGGTGGATGCCACCCTCATGCGACAACGGACAGCTGAAGGCTCACATCAGATGATCACATGGGGCTATGCCATGCTCACCCCTGACATCACGACCTATATTTTCCGCTCCAGCCGCATCGGCGCCTCCAACCGCAATCACGTCAACGATCCATACCTGGACAGCTTGCTGGATGCACAGGATCAGCAGCTTGACCCAGTCAAACGCCAGGAAGCAACGGATGCGATCAGCGAATACCTGATCGACCACCGCTTCCATGTGCCGCTTCTCAGCCCGAAGTACTATAACGGCTATCGGTCTGACAAGATTAGAATCGCCCAGTTCAACATCCTCGGCGGATTTTACTGGGATGATGTGTATCCTGTTCAGTAACAAGTATGTTGGGGTAGGGGTGGAAACACCTCTACCCCATATCTTTATCAGAAACATCAAAAGTCGGTAAAAAAACAAAATGGTCAATTTTCTTATCCGTCGACTTTTTACAACTCTAATTCTAGCTGTGGCACTTGTTGCGGTAGTGTTTATCATGCTTCGCACGATCGTGCCTGGCGACCCAATTCAGACATTGGCTGGTGATTTTGCCACACCAGAGATGATAGAATCCCTGCGTATCAAGCAGGGCCTGGATAAACCGCTGCACATCCAATTTTTCATCTTTGTCAGGAATGCGCTTCAGGGTGACCTGGGGAATTCGATTTTCACAGGATTGCCTGTCACCGATCGTGTCATCGGGGCTTATCCGGTGACCATCCGCCTAACGATTTACAGCTTTCTCTTTTCCATGACGCTGGGACTGATGTTGGGAGTAATTACTTCGTATTATCACGACACCTGGCTGGACAACATCATGCGGATAATGTCTGTAACTTTTGCATCCGTGCCTACTTTCTGGTTAGGCCTGATGTTGATTTTGATTTTTGCAGTGTGGCTCGATGTACTACCGGTACAGGGGGATATGCTTTCGTTGGAAGGTCTGCTGCTTCCTGCAATCTCGTTGGGCGCCGGATCAGCGGCATCGCTAGCCAGGTTGGTGCGCGCCTCAATGCTGGAGGTTCTCAATACCGAATATGTCCGGACCGCACGCGCCAAAGGCCTTCATGAGTGGGGTGTTGTAGTCAAACACTCTTTACGCAACGCCCTGGTGCCAATCATCACGATCGCCGGTTTTCAAATAGGCGGACTCCTAGGTGGTGCGATAATCACCGAGAACATCTTTGGGCTGGCTGGAATGGGTACGCTTGTGATCAACGGTATAACCAGCCGCGATTACCCGGTTGTACAGGGAACCGTATTGTTTACGGCTTTTACCTATCTTGGCGTTAATATTATAGTGGATGTGATGTATGCTTACGTTGACCCTCGAATCCGATACGATTGACGGCGAATACCAGGTTCCTGGAATTCCAAAAGAAAAGACACCTTTTCAATTGGCGTTTAGACGTTTTGGCCATAACTGGATTGCCATTGCTGCCTTTATCTTGATGATTTTGATCGTTTTGTCGGCCATTTTTGCGAATAGAATCACTACCTTCGATCCAATAAAGCTGAACGCCAAGGCGCGGTTGACTGCCCCGAACAGCGAATACTGGTTCGGGACGGATGCGATGGGTAGGGATGTCTTCACACGCATCATGTATGGGGGACGAGTCAGCCTGTGGATTGGTCTCTCTGCGGTCATTCTCTCGTTGGTAATTGGAGTCCCTCTGGGATTGATCTCAGGTTATACAGGCGGTGTCGTTGACAATCTGATCATGCGATTCATGGACCTAATCCTGGCTTTTCCGGGTATTCTTTTTGCCATTTGGCTTGTCTCTATGCTGGGACCAGGGGTGAATCAGGTGATCATTGCGATCGCTTTCTGGGATTTGCCGGGGTTTTCACGCGTGGTCCGTGGCAGCGTGTTGAGTATTAAAGAAATTGATTATATACAGGCTTCGCGTGCACTGGGCGGAAACCCGTGGCGCATTATGTTTTCGCATGTATTGCCGAATGTTATTGCGCCGATTATCATCATGGCCAGCCTGAGCATATCGGGTTCTATCCTGGCGGGCTCAAGCCTGAGCTTTCTTGGGCTTGGCGCCCAGCCGCCCACATCAGAATGGGGTCTGATGCTTTCAGACGGGCGCCCTTACCTGCGCCAGGCCTGGTGGCTGATGGTCTTCCCTGGGGCGATGATCACACTTTTTGTACTAGCATCCAATATCTTTGGAGATGGATTGCGAGATGCACTGGACCCGCGCACGGAAATCAAATAGGTTTTGGGCTCATCAGACTAAAAACGTAAATGAAAAATTAACTTAGTGGACAGTTGATACTGCCTAGTAGCTAGGGAGTATCAATTGTCTTTTATTTCATAAGGCAAAATTTTATTCGACAACAGGCTGGACAGCCAACAATATCAGAGTGAAATAACCACCGTAGGTGCTGTCTTCTTTATAAATATATCCGATACCCACTCGATTGTACGCGGGGTAAACCAACTGGCTGTAGCTGGATGTTCCGCTGAGCCAGGCTTCAAAGGCGCTTTGAGGAGAATTGTCCTCTCCACGACCGACATAAAGAAGCTCGGTTGCCCTGGCATA
>JAFGMV010000081.1 GCA_016927315.1 Anaerolineales bacterium
CCCGGCCGAATAAAAACCACACGGTACCTTTTGTCAAAAAGATGCGCATCTTTTGATCAATAGATGCGCATTTATTGGGTATCCGCTTGAGAGCGGATTGAAAGGAGTCCGTATTTGTTGTGGAAAAGATCCAATTTATTGGAAAGCATATCCTATTTTCGGGCGTTTGAACGCCTGGTCGTTACGAACCCGGGTCTGGAAACGGGACGAAAGTTACCTGGACTGCTTTTGCCGGTATCGGGCTCGTTTTTCTGCTTTGCTCTCCATTTCAGTTGTCTCCCTGGTGATGTACGAACGCGTCATTTTCTCACACATCTTGCCCCTAAACGGACAGGCGCCCTTCTTTTCCACGGTGATTATTATCCCGGACTGATCTGGATCCAGGGTCTTTTTTCCCCATTGATTCTGATTGGTCTCAATTCTCACATCCGACAAGTAGATAATAAATTATTATCCCGATGTTAATATTTGATAAAAATCATATCTCTGAATCGCTAATTCCTATTGGCAGATATACGAATCCACTGTGCCCGGTTTGACTTGACTGGGTAGTCGTTCCTGTCTTTTGAATTCCACCCGTTATTGTATATTTTGCCAGTATTTTCTAGCGCAAATACCGGCCGCCGTTTATGTCCAATGTGGAACCAGTCATGAAACCAGTCAGTGGGCTGGCGATGAACGTTACACAGCGGGCAATCTCTTCAGGGGTTGCGAAACGCTGGACCAGGAGCTTTTTCTTTGCATAACCATCTTCTATGGTATTGATAGTCCGCTGCCCCATGGGTGTTAGGGTGATTCCGGGAGCAACACAGTTAACCCGCACCTGTGGAGCTAACGCGCGGGCTGCACTTTTGGTCAGGTTCACCAAGCCGGCTTTAGCGGCTGCGTAATGAGCATGATGTGGAACACCTGTATGGGCGGCCACACTGGCGACCAATACGACTGATGCCTGCTCGTTGAACAATTCCCTGGCTGCCTGTAGTACGTAAAACGGCCCATTCAGGTTGACGTTGACAATCTGCTCCCATTCTATCGGGGAAACTTCCATAAATGGAGTATCGATGGTCTGACCGGAGCAAGAGATCAAGATGTCGAGACCCGGTATCTCGGGTTTAATTGCCTGGATTGCGTCTGCCACCTCCCTTGCATTGCAGATGTCCATCTGGTGCAGCCAGACCTTGCCGCCAAGTGCTTCGATTTCCTTTGTGACTTGTGTAGCACCGGTACGATTTTTTCCATAAGAAACGATCACATTGGCGCCTTCCTCAGCCAGGACGCGTGCAGTTGCTGCACCGATGCCGCTGGAGGCCCCGGTAACCAGGGCGGTTTTACCTGTGATGTTGAGATTCATAGTTTATTCCTGGAATTAATCTGTTGAAGAGTTTTTGATTTGCCCGCGACCTGGCAGGGTATATCCCCCATCCTGTACGATGACCTGGCCGCGGATCATACAGGCGCCCGGAGAGCATAAGAAAGCTACCAGTTCTGCCACATCTTGGGGCGAAACCAGGCGTCCAGCGGGTGTATTTGCGGTAATCTGCTCGATGATGCCGGTCCGGTTGGTAGTCTCGAAGTGTTTCAAAGCTTCGGTTTCTACCACACCTGGGCTGACAGCGTTGGCAATGATATTTTTTTCGGATAATTCCACAGCCAGGTAACGAGTGATGGATTCCAGGGCCGCCTTGCTGGCACCCACAACTACATACTCAGGCAGCACGTAATGAGCACCGGGACTGGAGATACTGACGATATGCCCACCCCCACGTTTTTCCATCAGCCGCACCGCCTGCTGGGCGGCAAATAACAGTGAACGGGCGTTAATATTCATGGTCCAGTCCCAGCCTTTGGGTTTTTGTTCCATGACCGGACGGTTGAAGCCGGAGGCCGCATTGTGTACCAGAATATCCAATCCACCAAAGGAAGCTTCTGTTTCTTCAAACAATCGTTTAAGTTGATCCAGATCCCCAATGTCTGCTTTGACCAGCAGAGTACGTTGACCAAGGGCTTCAATGTCAGCACGGGTTTTTTCTGCGGCCCCCCGGTTTCGGAAAAAGTTGACTACCATATCGGCGCCTTGACTGGCGAAATGCAGGGCGATGGTTCGCCCGATGCCGCGGCCTGAGCCGGTAACCAGTACAACTTTCCCTGAGAATGGGAGCTTACTCATGCTCATGTTTTTCCATTTTGTTCCAGGTGATCGGTTTGAAGTTGTCCGCATCAATTGAGCTGATAGGTTCTTGGCCTAAGCGTTGTACCTGGGCAATGGTGGACTCCAGGTCTCTCCGTAGCTGACCAATATGAATTCCGCGGCAAACTTCAGGCCAGTCCCGCAGCCATTTTTGGCTGCGGGCGTACATTTTGACCGCACCTTCGTAGTTCAGGCGGGTAATATGGAAGTAGACTACAGCAGTTTGCAGGATCCCCTTGTACAGGTCTCGAATGGGGCCTCCTTCGACTTTCCAGGCGTCTTCCAGAGCCTCGTGGGATTCGTAATACATGCCTTTATTGAAATACAGGATGCCTTGCATTGCCTTGGGGTGAATTGGTCCCCGACAGGGATCATTCTTGTCTTTCATGCTGGGGAGTATATCATGTGGGAGTGGTAGAATCTGGAATATGACTCCAGAGATTTCTCCACAAAAGCCGAAGATATTCTTGCAGCGGATCAAGCTAAGCCGGCCGGGTATTCTGGTATTGGCCCTGGTTTCTATTGCCGTCCTGTTAATTCTCGCATCCGGATTAGGGGAAATGAAATTGGAACCCGGTCGATTGTATGTCGTACCGGGAGAACAACTTGAGACAGAGATCGATGAAACCTACCCGGTGCTTACAACGATCACTTTGATAGACGTGTTGATTCTGGTTGTTGGTTTGAGTGTCCTGTTTGTCATAATACTGATGATGCTCTCTCCGGAAGCGCGCAAACGCCTGATCCGCCTGCTGTTTCAATTGATACTCTTATCGATTGCGGTCTTTTGGGCCATGTCGCGTTTCAGAACAGACCAGGAACCGTTTTTCGTCAATGCCCAGGCTTCCCTGGAGAAACTGAACACAGCCGGAGAAGCTGCTGAGACGGTTTCTTATATTCCTCCGGTCATCCCTCCCTGGCTGCCGTTTGTGACTGGCCTGTTGGTCATCCTGGCTGGTGCTGCAGGGGGGTGGCGGCTCTGGCGCCGATTGAATCAAAGATCAATCTCTCCGGTGCTGGTGGATCTGGCGGATTTCACCCGCTCGGCGATCGAGAAGATTTCTGCCGGGGAAGATGTGAACGATGCGGTCATTCGCTGCTATTTGCAAATGAGCGCAGCAGTCGACAGGAAGCGAGGCCTGCAGCGAAAACTAACCATGACACCGGCTGAATTCTCCAAACGCCTGGAGCAGGCGGGGCTGCCGGTCGAGCCGGTCCGGCAGCTTACCCGCCTCTTTGAGAAAGCACGTTATGGCCAAAGTGGTTCAGACCAGACTGAAGCCAACCAGGCCTTAAGCTGCCTGCAGGCCGTTTTGCGGTATATTGGAGAGGCGTCATGAACCGCCGCAGATGGATTCTGACGGGGATCTTTATACTTGCGGCTGCCCTGCTGGCATTTCTTTTACAAGACCTGATCGAGTCGTTTTTGCTTAAGCCGCTTTCTTATGTATGGTTTGCGCTCACGATTTTGTATCGCTTGATCGCTCAGTTGGTCTTATGGGGGATAACACTCCTGGTAGTGGCCTGGCTGGCTTTCAGCAGCCTGTATGGCCGTTTTCGCTGGAAGCGTTCTCCTGCTTCGGGGCATAATTTTCGGCGGGGGCAGGTGCAAGCCATGGTTGAGAACCTGGGAAAGCTAAAACAGGGTAGATACTATCAATGGATGGTTGCCAACCGGTTGGGAAACCTGGCGCGCTCGCTGCTGCGGCTGCGAGAGGGGCAGGATGCCTTCCCGGCGGGTAGTCAGTTATCCGGGCGTGGCTGGGCGCCGCCTGCATCGGTTGTGAATTACCTCGATGCCGGCCTGAATAACTCATTTGCCGATTTTTCAGAGAGGCGCTGTTTTTTTTCGCCTCAAGTCAAAACCCCGCTGGATGCAGATGTTTGGCAGGTAGTTGACTACCTGGAAAAACAAATTGGAGATAAACAATGATCTCAAACGTACGCGAAGTATCGAACCTGGGAAAACAGGTGATTTCTGAAGTCGAGCGGGCAGTGGTGGGAAAACGCGAGTTGTTGGAGATGATCATGGCCTCGGTTCTGGCCGGTGGACATGTACTGTTGGAAGATTTTCCCGGTCTTGGAAAGACCCTGATTGCACGCAGCTTTGCCAGAGTATTAGGCCTGGAGTTCAAACGCCTGCAGTTCACTCCTGATTTACTGCCCGGTGATATTACCGGCGGCTATGTGTTCAATCGACAGGAAAACCTTTTTGAACTTCGCCAGGGGCCGGTCTTTGCCAATATCATCCTGGCAGATGAGATCAACCGGGCTTCACCCAAGACACAATCAGCCCTGCTGGAAGCCATGCAAGAAGGTCAGGTCACCCTGGAAGGCGAGAGCCTGCCTTTGCCTGAACCTTTCCTGGTGCTGGCAACCCAGAACCCGATCGAGTACGAAGGTACTTTCCCACTGCCGGAAGCCCAGTTAGACCGTTTCATGCTGAAACTGGCTGTCGGTTATCCCAATCTGGGTGAGGAGCAGGAGATCTTACACCGCCGCAGCAAGCGCCGACAGGATGAGGTCCTTCTGGAGCAGGTTACCCACGCAGAACATGTGCTGGGGATGCGCCGTGTGGTTGAAGAGGTGCATGTCGACCCAGACCTGGAAGCCTATATTGCTGCCCTGGTACATGCGAGTCGCCAGGATCGTCGGGTATCGGTTGGCGCCAGTCCGCGCGGTTCACTGGCTTTTCTGAAAATCGCCCGTGCCAGGGCAGCCCTGGATGGGCGTGAATATATACTCCCGGATGATGTCAAGCACTTTGGGATACCGGTTCTCAGTCACCGCCTGATTTTGCAGCCTGAATTCTGGATGTCTCGCCGGGTGCATGATGACATTATTAGTGATGTCTTCAATAAAGTGCCGGTTCCGGTCGTGAAGTGAGTCTGGTTTTTGAACGCCCGAAAGTAGCTTCCGTTGGCTGCACAAAGGTGCTGATCTCATGAACCTGCGAACCATTTTTCTCAGCAGCCTGTTCTATGGCTTGCTGCTGGCCGGACTGATCACAACGCGTGGGGAACTGGTAGCGCTGGCATTGCCGCTGGCGCTTTACTTGTTTTCAAGTATGTGGGATGCTCCCGGTGAAATCGGGCTTGAATTTCAACGCAGTGTGAGTGCAGAGAGAGTATCACCCGGCGCCCCGGTTTCAATAACCCTGACGGTTAGCAATGTGGGCCCTGCCTTGGGGGAAGTTCTGATCGAAGATAAGATTCCCGAGGGGCTCACGGTCGAAGAAGGGCATACCTGTCACCTGCTGGCCCTGAAGCCTGGTGAGGTGGTTTCCTGGACAATTTTGGTCAGTGGGCCGCGCGGGTGTTATGCTTTCAACCAGGTACAGGTTGAAGTAAGTGAGCCCATGGGACTGGTACAGCATGAACAGAGTTTTGCTACCCCCGGTCAGTTGTTTATCCTGCCACCGGTCCTGCGTCTTCAGCAGGTTGCCATCCGCCCGCGGCGGACGCGGGTCTACTCCGGGAATATCCCGGCTCGCACCGGTGGGCCGGGCATTGAATTCTTTGGGGTGCGTGAATACCAGAACAGTGACTCTCCGCGCTGGATCAATTGGCGGGCCAGCGCCCGGCATTCCCAAACGATCTTTTCGAACGAATTTGAGCAGGAGCGAGTAGCCGATATCGGCATCATCCTGGACGGCCGTATGCGCACCAATGCCCTGGATGCCGGACATTCGCTGTTTGAACATTCTGTCCTGGCAGCGGCTGCACTGGCAGATGCCTTTCTGAACCAGGGCAACCGGGTGGGGCTGCTGCTCTATGGCCAGTATTTACGCTGGACCCTGCCGGGGTACGGTAAGATTCAGCGGGAACGCATCCTGCAGGCGCTCTCACACGCCCAACCGGGTGAAAACCAGGTCTTCGCAGACCTTGGTTCTATCCCAACACGTTTATTCCCACCACACTCTCAAGTAGTGCTGGTCAGTCCGCTGATCGAAGACGACCTGGAGATGCTGCTGCAGTTTCGGGCCAATGGTTACCAGGTGATGCTGGTCAGTCCTGATCCGGTGACCTATGAGCTTTCATCCCTGCCAGATACTGAGCAGGTACGTCAGGCAGCTCGCATTGTACGGATGGAACGCCAGGTCCTGCTGCAAAAGGTCCAGCGGGCCGGTGTGCAGGTGCTGGATTGGAATGTGTCAGTGCCTTTTGACAAACTTGTGCGCACGTCCCTTGGTCGTCCACCGGGTTGGGCCCGGGCAGGGATATAATGATGAAAGAGCCATTGGGAATGAACACACTGAGCAAGGCAAAGGCAGGTCCAGGGGTGGGGTATCGCTTTGTGTGTCAGATGACCTGGTCCCCATGTCGCTGCGGCTTGCGGAGCTTTGTTCAAAAAAATCGATCTGTCTGGGATTTTTGATATGACATTAACTGCTTTGATCATCAGCCTGACCTTGGGGATGGGCTCCCTGGCTTGGGGGTACTATACATCTGGTTTCCACCGGCTTGCCCTGGTTCTTGCTCTGCTTGTTGTCTTTTGGGGGGGCAGTTTGTGGCGTCGCTGGTACTGGTTTTCATCCCTGGGCCTGCTGGCTGCCGTGGGGGCTGCTGCCTATGGGATGTGGATCGATCTGTCGGCCGGATTGAATTGGATGATCGCAGGAGTGGCGGGGGTCCTGATCGCCTGGGACCTGACCGATTTTCTGCGCCGCCTGTACCTGGGCGCCCGTGATGACCACAGCCGCAGCCTGGAACGAGGTCATATCGCCCGCGCCGTGATCTTGGGAGTGGCAGGTATGTTGTTAGGCAGTATTCCCCTGGTGATCAACCTGAAGTTCAGTTTTGAGTGGGGCGTCCTGCTGGTGCTGGTGGCGGCCTTTGGTATCACCCAACTGGTATCCTGGCTGCGCCACGGCGGGCAGTTCTAAAGCATGAATATTTCCGCGGCGCGTCAAAGCTGCCTCCCGGATACGGCATACCTGCCGATCGTTGGAAAAACCGGAAGGCTTCAAGCGGGTTGTCGGCGTGTCTTCCAGGACCACTCCTGAATATTCGTCAGGAATGCGGCAAAGTATAGAAGAAATTGGCCCTGTAGACCGATACCATTGATAGTCCCTGAGTAGCCCGTACAATCCGTTCTAAAAAGTGGTATGATGGCAGTATTAACTACGTTATGGGGTGGATCGCATGAAAGGAGTTGTACATGCCATATACAGTCTCCTTTGATGAAAAAGATAATGTCATCGGTGTGCGGGTGTCCGGTGACGCTACCAGGGAACAGCATTATGCAGCCCTTAATGAGGCGCTGCAGTTGTGTCAGCAGAATAGGTGCGGTAGACTCATCGTAGATCTGCGCGCCCTGGATACCACCCACTTCTCGATCACAGGATGTTTTACCTTTGGAGAATCACTTTCTGAGAAGCCGGCACTGCTGAAAATCGCGCATGTGATGCCAACAGATAAGAAAGCAAGAGAAGATGTCAGGTTCGTGTCTACAGTTGAGGCGAACCGGGGTGTGCTGACCAGTGAGTTTGAGACTGTTGAAGATGCCCGGGAGTGGCTGCTGAGCGAGACACAAAGTGGGTAAGCCATACAGAGATTTTGATCGTTTGCTATTGTTGAGGAAAATCATATTTTCCCGGTCGGTTCTGTGATGGTACAAACCAAAATGACCTGTTTCCGAACCGACCGGATCGCCTGCAGCGAGAGAGGGACATTTCAAGTGTGACCAGTTCAAAAGAAAGGAGTGTTTTGAAGATGAATAAGACATTCATCAATGCAGTCCTCCTGACGATTGCAGCGGTGGGGCAGATTGTGCTGGCTATCTTGTTTTACAATCCGGCGGGTGATGAACTGGTGATCAACCTGGATTGGGGAGTGTTTATGCTTTCAGCGATTTTCGGCTGGCTGCCGATCTTTACATTCCGAAAAAAGGGTAAGGTTGAGGGGCGGGGTTACATTCACACAACTATCCTGGTCGACAGCGGGATCTATGGAATTGTGCGCCATCCCCAGTACCTGGCAGGGATCCTGATCTGTGTGGCCCTGTCGCTGATCACACCCCATTGGTTGGTGATCGCATTGGGTGGGATCGCAGCGGTGATTTATTATCTGGATACCTGCGAAGAGGAGAAAGGCAGCCTTGAAAAGTTTGGAGCGGCGTACGAGCATTACAGGGAAAGGGTACCCCGCATGAATTTTTTGGCCGGGATCGTACGGGCAATTTTGAGATGGAGAAGCTCAACTCGGTCCGGGTAAAACCAGAAGACGGGGCCTGGCGCAGGAGGGAAGCGTTTTATTTCAGGTGTAAACGGATCCTCGATCACATAGAATGAGAATCCCCTTGTGGGAATTGGATTTGAAAAAAGGAAGAACGTCTAACAGGAGCTGCGCATGGCTGTTATTCGGAAAGGAAACCAGGCGGTTTTACTGGTTGTGGATGTGCAGGTTGGGGCAGTGCAGGATGCCTGGGAACTTTCCAGGGTCGTTAGCAATATCGGTATGGCAGTCGAAAGGGCACGGGCGCAGCGCGTACCGGTGATCTGGGTCCAGCATTCGGATGATGAGCTGGTCTATGGCAGCCCGGGCTGGCAGCTCGTCCCGGAACTCGTCCCCGCGGAGGGGGAGACGCGCATCTACAAGCAGTTCAACTCATCTTTCGAGCAGACCTCACTGGAGGAGACGCTGGCGGTCTTGGGTGCTACCCACATCGTACTGACCGGTGCGGCCACGAACTGGTGTATTCGGGCTACGGCGTATGGCGCCCTGGAGCGGGGCTATGATCTGACCCTGATCAGCGATGCCCACACCACCGGGACGATGGAACTCGAGAACGGCGCCAGGATCGAGGCCGCGGATATTATCGAAGATCTCAACATTGTAATGACTTGGGTAAGTTACCCTGGTCGTTCGAACACCACGGCGCCGGCCGCACAGATCGATTTCACGGCCCTGGGCGGTAATCGCTGAGTGCAAACGGGTCAATAAAGATCTGAGATCATTTGCGCTGTCCCCGGATTCTTCAGCCTGACAGGATGGTTTGGATGGGATCAAAAAACGGAAGTACCAGGCCGAATGACAAAAAGAGTTATTCTCTGGGGCTGATCGTATTCCTGGCCCTGCTCTTCTATGCGCTTTTCATTTATCGGACAGCTTTTTTTATTCATGGAGAGACCTATTTCACCCTGATCGATGATGCCATGATCAGCATGCGGTATGCCAGGAATCTTTCGAACGGGTTTGGGCTGGTCTGGAATGCAGGCCAGCCGCCGGTGGAAGGGTTCACCAATCTGGGGTGGACCTTGTATATGGCCTGCCTGCATCAGCTCCCCGTTCCCGCGTCACAGCTTTCTTTGTTGGTGATGATTACATCGGCTCTTTTGCTGCTTGGCAATACGGTCCTGGCTTTCAGGCTCAGTAAGTGTATCGCACCTGCCTTAAAACTTGCGCCTCTTATTGCCGCAGCGGTTATCTCCTTCTACTATCCATTGGTCTTCTGGTCCCTGAGGGGCACGGAGGTAGCCCTGGTGACCTTCCTGGTCTACTGGTCGGTGCTGCTGGTCCTGGACTCTGGTCCCGGGCATGTCAGGCAGACCCTGATGCCAGGCCTGCTGATGCTGTTTGCGATCGTTGTCCGCTTTGATGCGCTCTTACAGGTTGTCCTGCTCCTGGGGTACAGCCTGATAGATGGGCAGATCAAACGGAGAGCGGGTTTCGGATCGAGCTGGCCAATGCTGTTGTGCTGCCTGGCCGGTGCAGCAGGGGTCTTATTGTTCCAGTACCTGTATTTTGGATCCCTCTTTCCCAATACCTATGCCCTCAAAGTTGAAGGCGTTTCCTGGGATGAGAGGCTGCTGCTTGGTATTCAGGTCTTTGTCGAATACGCAGCCCGCGATTTCTTGGGACCACTGATCCTGATTATCGCAGGAATCCTTTATTATCCTGACCTGCAGAACAGGCGCACCTTCCTGCTGCTGGCCATGTTCCTGATCCAATGTATGTATTCCATCTTCATCGGCGGGGATTATGCCGAGCCGCTGTCAGCGCCCCAGGTGGATGCCGCCAACCGGTTTATCACACAGGGAATGCCTGCCATCATCATCATGTCAGGCGTGGTTGTCGAAAGATTTATGCGTTCTTTGGGACTGCGTATAGATAATATTCGCCAGCCCCGCCGCCTGTCCTGGGGGTTAGTGTTCGGGATCAGCCTGGCAGCCCTGGCGCTGATCAGCGGGGAACCCTGGTTCAAGTGGAGCCTGCATAATGCTCCGCTCTTGAATATCGATATCCAGAGGGCCAGGCTCGGGGTGCATATCCGGCAGAACACACAGAAAAATGCGGTTATTGCAGCCCACGCAGCCGGGCAAATTCCCTACTATTCGGACAGGCAGACGGTCGACCTGTTGGGGAAAAGCGACCCGATCATTGCGCACAGCCCTCCGGCTGCTCCCTTCAGGCCGGGACATAATAAATGGAATTATGAGTACAGCATCAGGGACTTAAAACCGGACCTGGTTGCCGATGAATGGGGGCAGTTGGGGGAATTCCTGGCCAGCGAACCCGAATATGAACGCCTGGAGAACGGTATCTGGATCCGCAGGCAGACCACAAATCTGGATATCGATGGATTAGCGGCGCCTTTTCAGGAGTGAAACACGGCTGCCAATGAGAAAACCCGGGGTGGACATGTTGATTTCCCCAAAAAACTTGCTATGATAAGAGCAGGGTTGAAGTGTTTGTCTTGCATCGTGAGAGGAGTGCAGCGATGAAAAAGGGTCGGTCTCTTTTTGGGAAACTGTTTTTTGGATTGGGGATGGTGGTCCTCATCCTGGCCTGCGGCCTGCCGCCGGATTTCGGGACATTACCTGGAATGTTCAGGACTCCCACACCCACGCCGCCGGGCGGCAGCGGTAACCTGCCAATACCGGCTCGAAACCGCTGCAAGGACCTGAGCGGCTCCCTGGAAATGCAGTTGTTGGTCGGCCCGGCCGAGGTGGTTGGTTTGGAACCGCTTGCCATTGGCAGGATCCCGTTTATGGTTGTTCCGGAAGGAGCGGGCTATGCCATCACAGGAGACGGGCCAATCACTTACCAGGATGTCCTGGAAGAAGAATGGGGCACTTACACGGTCTCCTTTGACCTGCAGGTGGTCATCACCGGGACCTGCCAGGGGGATGAACAGACTGGCGCACTGATGATGGTGGTAACGACCGATGGGGAGCAGTTGGTCGAGGTCAGGGCAGAAGGCTACCAGGGTGATTTCCCATGGGCTGGATCGCACGAGTTCGAGTTGAGTTTCCCGATTGAAGAAGGGGCCGCTGTTCAAGGGGAAGGATGGGCTTTCGTGCTTCACGTGAACGAGTGACGGGAAGCTGTCGATGGAAGAAGAAATTGGCTATCAATTCCTGGTATCAGTGCGTGAGGATATTCTGGAGATCATTATCAGCGTCGAACTGAACCAGAAGACGATCGACAGCCTTCATGCTGAAGTAATCCAGTTCATAAATACCACTGAAGCCCGGGCAGTACTGTAGCAAGCCAGCCTTTTTGACAGAAGGTATATTCAAGGTGATGGCGAAATCTGATAAAGAAGAGATCCAACGAAATTTGACGGAGCGGCTTGAGTGGTACAAAGGCTGGTTTGGGGAACTAAAAGAAAACTGACACGAAAGCACAGATACTCACGCATATTGATCTGATGATGGATTTTGTCAGGGGTTATAATAAATTTGATGCCAGTGATTTGTTGGGATGGCAGGGGAAGATGTTGATCACAGTATCTGAAGATGATGTGGTGCTTAACTACTTTGCCGGGAGGCTGCAGTTATCCGCCGGCTGAATGCCACATGTTCGAGGAAGGGCTTGGGGTGCATTCGCTGACCTTGATAACCCCAGTGGTGTTCAATCAGCGAATAGCAGAATTTTTAGGAAAGTGACACACCAGGTTCTCCTTCGGGGAGAACCCGCCCTTACCATGCAAACGAATGCTACACTGGTGGTGGTTTTCATGGTTGGAAAATCCTTTTTTGAATTGATGGGGCAGGTAGAGAAATCTTTAAAATCCTGGACTGGAAGGCAGAGAGAAAAAGTCGTGAATGAAGACCACCAAAGTAGTGCGTTAGATGATCACGGTGCTTTTCCTGCTTTCTTCTTGTGTAATGGCAAGAGGGAAATGGAAGACGTTTCACGACGAAAAATGGTTTTGCCGATGATAAGGTTTTTGGCAATCGTTGAGTCTCCAGATGGAGTGCTCTGGGTTGAAAATAATAAATGGATGCGAGACTTGCCTGAGTAGTCTCCGGATGGCCCGATACAGCCAGGGTAAAAATGAAAAAAGTATTTGCAGTTTTCTCTGTTCTCGTTGTATTCCTGTTGTCCTCCTGTGGGCCGGGTCAGTTAATGGGGCCAACCCTTACGCCTACCCCCACAAACACACCGACTCCAACCATAACGCCGACCAGTACACCCACACCAACAATGACCCCAACCGCGACACCGACGATCACCCCGACTCCGATCGTTTACGATGGTCGCTGGAATGGGCGAACAGCGCAAGGCTATCAATTGAATTTTACAGTTGAAGACAACCTCGTTGTCAGGTTCTATGCAAAATTCGGATATTCTGCTTGCATGGTCGAGATGAATTATGATGTCCAGAATGACACGCGGGATGTCAAGATCGATATCACTGACAACGAATTTGAATTCAAAACCGATAGCGACGATTTTATGCTTCAATTTACGGGAACCTTCGCTTCGACCAATGAGGCCAGCGGCATACTCAATGCAAGGACCAGCCAGTGCGGCAGTGTAGAGACAACCTGGACAGCCTCGAAATAGGCGCATATTCACCACGAAGGACACCATAGGGTTCTCTTCTTTGGCGGTTGAGATTCGTACGCAAAACCTGACAGGTCAATAAATAACATGCTACAATAATGCCAGCATTACTTGCCGGGATATGTTTTCCCGGAATGGTAATTGTGTGAGTTCACAATGAGACTGCTTGCCGCTGCGTACCTTTTCGGGTACTGCGCGGCATACGACGTCACTGCCTTCCTCGCCCGAGTATTTGCGCAAAATGCAAGTAGAATAATTATGACACTGCGAGCCTGTAAGGCGACGCAGTCACACAGGCACAGATTTGTTCTGGATGATCAGGTACCATTTCATATGCCTTTGCCCATTTTTTTCGCTTCTCCTTGTTTTCTGAGTTGGAAAAAGAAGCATGTGCGTAAAGGAAAATGGAATTGTATTTTTTGAATGCAAACGTTTTTTTCTGCCAAAGAGGATGTGGGCAGGTGAGCATCTCAATATCATTTTTTTTATAAGGGAACGATAGCAACGAACTCGACCAAATCATAGTCTGGCAGCCCATCTTTCTTCATCAAAGATAGTTCTACTTTCAGAAAGAGGAGAATCAAATGGATAGGTACCGTTCTTGGAAGCGCTTTGTACTTCCCATCGTCCTTGCGTTCGTTGGATTATCCTGCGGGATCGGAGACAGTTTCAGTCCATTGTCAGTTTCAACGGATACGCCGGTCCCAACCAACACAGCCACGCCCCGTCCGACCTCGACACCCCGTCCAACTACCACGCCTCAACCTACTGCCACAGAAGCGCCGCCGACACCGATTCCCGCGCCAATGGGCACTCCGGTTTCGAATGGGGACTATGAAGTCAATGTGGTAAGTATGCGGACCCTTAATACGGTTTATCTTGACAAGATATTCCAGTGGGTTCCTACTGCGGGCAATATGTTTGTTGAACTCGGCATAAAGGTTGTAAATTTGAAGCCAGGGGCTGCAGTATCTGTTCCCTGGGGGCAGGTTCATATCATCGAAGAAAATGGCGATACCTGGTACCCCAACTGGGGCGAATTCAAACCGGTTGAAAGCGGTATTGAGGTCAGTCCAAAAAGCCTGATGTTCAGGATGTTGGAAGATCCCGCCGAAGAAGTGGTCTTTGATGAGGTGGTGTTTATACGGGCGATCTATGGAGTTGCAAAACATAACCCGACAACCCTCCTGTTTGGGTTTGGAGATTCTCCTTTGATCGTAGTGGTTGTTCCGTAGCCGCGCCGTCTCCATACGTTAACCCTCTTATGACAGGTTATGCCGCCGCGGACCAGCCGGACAGCACAGCCTCTCTGTAGGGTGTTTTTAATAATTCCCTGGCAGCACGAATATCACTGACCTTGATATGAAACCCTTCCAAAAGGATCCGCGTCATTCATCTATTAGCGTTGTTCATGATCCATACAAGAAGTTCCCTCGCTGATCGGTCTCACAGCACCAGATACCTGCCCTGTCTGTTCTAAATTAGTCGCCCACCTGTTGAGAATCAGTGGGCGACTTACGCGGTGTTTATCGCCTGTAGATGCTCCGCAGGCGCCTTATGAAGGCTGCCTGGATGGGCGACTTTTTTTGTGTTTTCTGCCTTGGGATTTCCCCTGGTGTGTAAAGGGGTGGTGGGGATACGGGTTTAACCCGTACCCCCACAGTCGTTCGATCTTGTGGGACCGGCATACGCCCATGGCTGTTCTCAGATAGTGGTTAGTGCCTCCTGCGTATGCCGTGTCTCCGGTTCTATCAGGATGGGCTGCTCACCCACATATCTAAGGGCTGATCGGCGGGCCGACGGTCAGGATGTCTTTCAACGTCCCCGGCCGGATCTCCTCGCTCCCCTGGGTAGCCCGCACTTGCAGGTTGTAGACCCCGTCTGCCAGCCCGTCCGGTGCACGGAAGATCAGGCTGCCGGGCTGGTTGCGGGCGACCACCGAGACGCGCGTCTCGCTGCCGTCGGTCCCGATCAGGTAGATGCCCTGGTCGGGGGCGCCCGGGTCGAACTTCAGCCGGTTGCCGTAGACCTCGGCCAGGCCGCCCGGTGTCAGTGTGTTGTTGCGCTCACCACTCTCGAAATCGGTAAACGCCTGCACGATCGGCTTGGGGACGTCGGTGATGATCTTGTTGAAGCTGGCGCGTTCGACAACCGTCCTGCGGAAACGTGCGCCTGGGCGGACCGCGCCGGCGACCCGGTGGCGGCTCTCGTCGAAGCTGTCATCCGGCCCGTCGAAGAGGCCCTTGATGCTGGTACCGTAGTTGGCGCTGGGGGTCAGGACTGTGTAGCCCAGCAGGACCAGCCGCTCGATGGCGCTGAAGTAATCTTCCAGCACACCCAGGATGTCGGCTTTGGTAATGGTCGACCCTTGCTCGACCATGGCCTCGATGACCGTTTCCAGGTCGACGCTGCCGCGAGCCTGAACTCTGGCAGTATAGGCCTCAGGATTACCGGTCAGGCGGTTCTCACGCAGTGAGTAATTGATGCTCATTTTAATTCTCCTTTGTCAACTCTTTGTGCCGGGTGCGGCTGCACCCGGCAACCTTGGCGAAATTATGCGCTGGTGCGCGTTAGTAGTCTGTGGATAGTGGCATTCGATCCCCATTAAGGAGAACGTAACCCGCCATTTTGCACCTCCTTTCGATGCACGAAAAGTTGAATAAGTGATGGCCGCATGGCCGGCGACCGGCGGGAGCCGGTGGACGTCTACACCCTCCCGCAGGCGTTGGGCTTATATATAGATGATAAAAACTATCAAAGACTATCAAAGACTATCAAAAGCTATCAAAAACTATCAGGTTTTGGAAATTGGTAAATTTACAGGTGGGACGCCGTCTCGTTCCCCCATGAATTTCCCGTTGTCTCATGACTCTGCAAGCCTGCTGGGCGAAACAGTCTTGCGGCTGGCAGGGAGTTCCTGCTGCCACGAAACTGCGTCGTCACTTCGTTCCTCGCGAAGTCAGGGTGGCCACGGAGTGGGGTTTAACGCGGCAATCCCCTTCATTTGAAGGGGATTGCCAAGAAAGGGGGAGAATCGGGAGGGGTTGGCTAAACCTTACTCGCAAAATCAGGGGGCTTCAGGTGATGTCATGGGTTCGGCGATAATAAATAACCGTCCCCATGACGGATCACCTTCGGCCAGGATACAGGTTTGAAATGTTAAGTGAGTCGCTCCCGTGTACATCCGTATAAAAAGTGTATCCACGGATATCCACTCACCTGTATCCAAGTCAAGAAAATCACTCCGGGGATCGTTTGGCGTCAGCGCTTGATAGCGGTAAATCTCTGTGACAGTAAATTCTTCAATCGTGCTGTCGCCATAGACCAGGCGTATAATGCTGCCCGGAGCCAGTTCTGAGAAGTACTTACCGGCAAGCGTGTTGTGGGCCAGGAGGCCGGTAATCCCGTTCTCATTCGCCTGGCTGAATTCAGTCACCACATTGTCTGCTGTGGAGACAAAACCCGGATCATTTTCCGGCTGCGGTACGATCTCCAGCGCCATGATGCTTGGCGTGTAGACCCCCCGCAGAACTCCGGTCTCGCCGTTATTCAGGGCTTCAACAAAGGTCTCGAATTCATCATCTGGCGTGTCAGGTGAAGTCTGTGAGACCACATCCAGCGCTGCTGCCTGCATGTGTATACCGATCAAGAGGAGAATTGAAGTTACCAGCAGGCCGGAAACCAGGATCGCGAGCCGAAGTGTTTTTGTAGACAAAACCATTCTTGGTCCATGGATAAAGGCTTCGCAAGCCCGGATAGGGCGAGTATGTTCGCTTTGGCAGTCTGGCGGTCATAACCGGCATTGGTCGTAGATCCATGACTTTGCGTCACCGGTTTTCACCGGGTTTGCCTTTATCTGACGAGATTTTTGTAATGTACTCAGGAATGACAAAGGGCCCGGTTGATGACCAGGCCCGCCGAGATGGATGGATAAGATAAACTGGTTACGGCAGCCTGGCGATCATGATCAAAAGACGGTAGACCCATAGCTTTGCGCCCCCGACTTTCGCCGGGTTAGCCTTTGTCATTCACCTGTAATTATGCTCATATTATAGGATTGTTCTTTCCTGAAAAGCCTTTCATTTCTATAATTTTTTAATTACATATTTGCAAGCTGTAAGCTGGTGTGAATATACCCTTGACTCATGACTCTGCGCGCCCGCCGGGTGAAGCACTCTTGCTGCCACGAGACCGCGTCGTCACTTCGTTCCTCGCGGAGTCATGGTGGCCGCAGGATCTTTCCAGATAGTATGAGATTGTCACGCAGCTCTCGGCGGTTACCCATGACAGTTTGTAGCAGGTCGGGTTTTCATTCTGACTCAAGAAAAAAAGGACCACCCAAGGCGGGTGGTCCTGGCTTACTTATTGTCCCCATCCCTGGCCAGACTGGCCGCCGGGACCCCTGCCCCGGCCGTGACCAGGCCCCATACCTTCAGGGAATTCGAGTCCCGGGCAGATATCTGTCAGGCTTTCACCGGCAGCCCGTCTGGACTGTAACTCTTCCACGCTCAGACCGCAGGCTTCCGCCATGCCTTCCGGACCCGCACCCCGGTCGTTACCGCGCCCGAAGCCCGGTTCAAGGCCTTGCTGTTCGAATATTTCAGGCATGTTCAGACCGGAGGCGAGCAGTTCATCCAGCTCGGTCTGGCTCAGTCCCAGCTGTTCCAGCATTTGGTCGTGGTTGCCGCCGTACGGACCAGACCACTGCCCGAAGAACGGGCGCTGGCGGCTGGACATGCGCTCAGCTTGATTCTGTGTGATCAGACCCTCGGTCACGGCCTGGGTCAGGGCTTTGTTGGCAGCCTCATCTAGCAGGGTGCGGATTTCATCGTCAGTGAAGCCCTGGTCGCGAGCAATCTGGGCCAGGGTCTGGCCGCTGGCCTGCAGGTTTTCAACTTCTTCTACGCTCAGCCCGACGGCTTCAGCGAAGGTTTCCAGCATGACCTCATGCAGGGGGCCGGTGTTGTCTGAGGGGGGGAATTTCCCCTGGGCGAAAACAGGAACGACTGCTACCATCGCAGCGACCAAAACGACCAGGACTGCCGGGAGCATATACTTTTTCTTCATGGTTACCTCTTTCTGAGTTCTTTGTTTGTGTAACTCGATTGGTGTACTGTCTCAAGGATAGCAAAAGAATGTAAGGAACTTATGAAATTTCTCGATAGATATTGTTAAGGATTGGATGTGTTTCCTCACCATATGATTCTGCGAACCCGCCAGGCGCAGCACTCTTGCAGCTGGCAGGGAGTTCCTGGCGCCACGAGACCGCGTCGTCACTCCGTTCCTCACAGAGTCATGGTGGTGACGGGGCGTGGCAGTCTCAGTTCCTGCTGCCACGAGACCGCGTCGCCACTCTGTTCCTCGCGGAGTCATGGTGCGGATTAGCTGCTGCGACCGGCAGCCAGAACGAGAAGGTCGTCCCGGTGCCTGTCTGGCTGTTTACATGGATATCCCCCCCGTGAGCCCGTAGGAGCGAGCGGGCGATTGCCAATCCCAGCCCAGATCCGCCCTTATCGCGCAGGCGTGATTTTTCTCCTCGGTAAAAGCGGTCGAAAACGAACGGCAGATCTTCTGCCGGGATACCGGGCCCGCTGTCCTGGATGCTGATTGTCACCCGGCCGGCTTCGGGGCTGGCTGAGACCCGGATGTGCCCGTCCTCAGGGGTATAGCGCAGGGCATTTCCAAGCAGGTTGTCGAGCACCTGCAGGATGCGGTCTGGGTCGACATCCACCTGTGGCAGGTCGGGTTGGGCAGCCAGTTGCAGGGTGATTTTCTTTTCCTGTGCAGTTGGGGTATGCGCACCAACGGCTTTCTTCAGAAGCGTCTGTACGGACGCCGGCCTTCGCTCCAGCGACAGTTCGCCGGCATCGGACAGGGATAGGGTGCGCAGGTCATCGACCATGCGGTTGAGACGTTTGGCTTCTTCATAAATGACCTGTGAAACGCGCGGGTTGGGTTCCAGCATACCTTCGGCCAGGGTTTCGGCCCGGCCCAGGATGATGCTGAGCGGGGTGCGCAGCTCGTGGGCGATGTCGGCCGTCATCTGGCGGCGCAGTTCCTGCGAGCGTTTCAACTCTATGCTCATTTGGTTGAAGGATTCGGCTAGCCGCCCGACCTCATCCTGGGAGCGGACCGGGACCTGCCGGTCCAGTTCACCCCGGGCAACAGCCTGGGTGGCTTCGGAGAGTTCTCCCAGGCGGCGGGTTAGCGTGCGAGAGAAGACCAGCGCCAGAGCAAGCGAGATCCCGATGGCGATCAGGCCGCCCCACAGCAGGGCCTGGTTGATGCGTTCGGAGAAGGCGCTGGTCAGTGGGGACCCGTCTGTGTGCGGCTGCATGCCCATTGGGGAAGGAACCAGGATGCCGACCGCCTGGTCGTCCACCATGATCCTGGAGCCCTGGGCCAAGTCCCGGTCTGAGAAGACCTTCCCTTCCGGGACGCCCATACCGGGAACCAGTACCCGTCCCTCTGTATCCACAACTGTATAGCTGCGGCCGGGTCCGGGTCCTTTGCCAAAGCCGTTCCCCTGTGAGCCGGCGGTGAGTGAATGCAGGTTCCTCTGGGAAATGTTCTCCCAGCCGCCGTTGGCCTGGTACAGGGCAGCCAGGTCAGCAGCCAGCTGGTCCTGTTCCTGGGCGTCGAGGAAATAGGCGAATTCGCGCTGGGAGATCTGGCTGGCAAAGACCGCCACAAAGACGATCCCGATCAGGCTGACAGCTGTAAAGGCGAGCACATATCTGAAGGTTAGTGAGTGTGTCATGCCGAATTTCTACCTGGTTTGGGCGCCGAGAAGCGGTACCCCACACCGTAGACGGTCTCGATAAATTGGGGTTCACGCGGGTCGGCTTCGATCTTGGCGCGCAGGTTTTTAACGTGCACGTCGATGGTTCGGTCATACCCCTCGACCACGGCGCCCTGCAGGTTTTCCAGAAGTTCCTGGCGTGAGAAGACCCGTCCGGGGGCAGACATGAACATTGCCAGGATCTCGAACTCCGAGCGGGTCAGGTCGACCAGGGTCCCGTCGACTTCGACCATGTGGCTCTGCTGGTCAAGCAGGATCGGGCCGGCCCGCAGGGTCTGTGCACGGCCGGTGGCAGTGCTTCCGGTTCGGCGCAGCAGGGCTTGTACACGAGCGACCAGTTCTCGCGGGCTGAAGGGCTTGGTGACGTAATCGTCGGCGCCCATCTGCAGGCCGATGATCTTGTCGGTTTCTTCCACACGGGCGGTCAGCAGGATGATGGGGGTGTCGCGCTCCTGGCGGTGCTGGCGGATGAACCCGTACCCGTCCAGTTCGGGCATCATCACGTCCAGGATGATCAGGTCTGGTTTTTCGTGCCGGGCCAGGTAAATGGCATCTTCGCCGTTGCGGGCAGAGACCACTGTATAGCCTTCCTGTTCGAAGACATCCGTCAGCAGGGAGAGCAGTTGAATTTCGTCATCGACGAGCATGATTGTCTTTGGCATGGTTACCCTATGATAATACTATGGTTGTGCGAGGAATCCGCAGGTAGGCTGAAGCAGCCTCATCTCTGGCAGGCAGCTCCTGTTCTCATGAGACTACTGCGACGCTTTCGGCGGCTCGCAGGATTATGAAGACAGTTTCTCACAGCATACCAGTCAATTGTTAGAAAAATATGAAGAAACTTCCAGGATTATGTTAGCGTTTGATACCCACCTCCCACTGCGAGTTACTGCTTCTTGCATAAATAGGTGGTCTGAGAAATCAAAACAAGGGTAAATTGACTAACCGGTTTAAATATTTACGCAGCACTCTGTAGGCAAGGGTGAGAGAGTATTTAGAACAACCAAAGGACCCACAACCTGACAAAGCTCCGGCTATTGTCCTGCTCGTTAGGAATGTATCGAGGGCAGGCTGTCAAGCCAGTCCTGGGTTTCCTGCGGGGTCTTAAAGTGGAAGACTTTTAGATGTGAATATTCGGTTTGTGAGAGCAGCCCTGGGAATTCCCGTTTGCGGCGCCAGTAGGTCTGGAAGAACCAGTTGAAAACTGATTCACTCGACCACAGCTTCATTTGGGGCCAGAAGCGTTCATAGTTGGTACCCCACAGCAGTTCCCTGGTCTGGACGCGTTTCACCGTGCGGCTCACCAAACGCCACAGGATGGTGCAGAAGGGGAAGTCCAGCCAGCAGATGGCCTGGGCGCGGGTCCAGGTGATCGAGCGGGAACATTCGTAGTTCCCGGCTGCCACCCAGGCCTCTCCCCGGGTGGCCTGGTCGACCTTGACCAGCAATTCTTCGGTAGGGGTGTTGGTCCAGTTGGGCTGCCAGTTGAGGGCATCCAGTTCAACCAGGGCCAGGTTCAACCGGTCCGCCAGTTGCCCGGCCAGAGTCGATTTGCCCGCGCCGGTGGTACCGACGACTACGATGCGGCGATATGGAAATGGTATCTTGTGCATAGGCCTCTTGCAGGTTGGGGAGCGGCAGGGTCACAAAAGTTCCGGGTAATTAATTGTACCTGGTACATGGAGGACAATGGGAGTGTGTCTTTGGGTTTGCCCAGCCGTGGTGATTTTGTTGGCCCTGAGGCCAGGCAGTCTCATGTTTTCTGGCAGCCAAGGTTTTCCAATGACATGAGTCTGTTTCTTTGGTCTTCGACTTCGCTGCGTTCCGCTCAGACTCCCTCACAGAATCAGGTTTGCTTTTGCAGGTTTGCCTGTGCCAGGAACAGCCGTTTCGGGTACACATTTTTTTGTCACTCCGTGATAGGATACAGGTGACAGATAAATAACAACCTCATCTGCAGGTCTTTGTGGAGGCCGCCATGTTCGATTTGCCTGATGATCAAATTCTGCCAGTATCCCTGGAGCATGTCTTCTGGACCTGGTCTGCCCAGGGCAAAGTCCAGCCGATCCCGGTCAAACGCGCACAAGGGGTTTACTTCTGGGATGTGAACGGCAAACGATACCTGGATTTCAATTCGATGACCATGTGTGTCAATATCGGGCATGGAAACCAGCGAGTGATCCGCGCCATGCAGGAGCAGGCGGCAGCCCTGCCCTACGCCGCTCCCGGGCTGACCACCAAGGTCCGGGCGCTTGCCAGCCGGGCTGTGGCCGAGATCACCCCGGGAGGGCAGCTCAGCAAGGTGCTGTTTACGCTGGGCGGGGCAGATGCCAATGAGAATGCGGTCAAGCTGGCTCGCGGTTTTAGCGGCCGTCATAAGGTACTGGCCCGCTACCGATCTTATCACGGCGCCACCTCGGGCGCCATGGCCCTGAGTGGAGATCCGCGGCGCACAGCCTGGGAGCCGAACCTGATGCCCGGGGTGGTCCACTTCCTGGACCCCTACCGCTATCGCTCGACCTTTCACCGTACGAATCCGGATATCTCTGAGGAAGACTTCACGCAGGATTACCTCAACCACTTGGAGGAGATCATCCTGTATGAAGGCCCTGAGACCATCGCGGCGGTGTTGATGGAGACCGTAACCGGCACGAACGGAATCCTTATCCCCCCACAGGGATACCTGCAGGGGGTGCGCAGACTATGTGACCGTTACGGCATTCTGATGATCGCCGATGAGGTCATGAGCGGTTTTGGGCGTACCGGCCGGTGGTTTGCAGTCGATCATTGGGGGGTCGTCCCCGATATGATCACCATGGCCAAGGGATTGACTTCGGCCTACGCTCCCCTGGGGGCAGTTGCGCTCAAACCGGAGATAGCGGATGCCTACCGGGAACGCGTCTTCTGGTCCGGGTTGACGTATACCTCGCACCCGGTCTCGCTGGCCGCGGCTGTCGGGAATATCAGTGTTTTGCGGGAAGACCACCTAATCGAGCAGGCGGCTGCCATGGATGTGGTGTTGCGTCATATGCTGGACAGCCTGAAAAATGCCCACCCGTCGGTGGGGGAAGTACGCTCGATTGGCTTGTTTGGAATCCTGGAACTGGTCCGGAACCAGGAGACCCGTGAGCCCATGGCTCCCTGGAACCAAAACAGCCCGGAGATGGCTGCTTTCCGTAATTATTGCCTGGACCAGGGCGTCTTTTTGTATACACACTGGCATACAGTCCTGGTCATTCCCCCCTTAATCATTAACCGGGAACAGTTGGAAGAAGGTTTTCAGGTCCTGGATGAAGCCCTTAAAATCACAGATCAGGCTGTTTGTTGATAGGTGGAAGGGTGCCGGGTATGTAACTTATTCGCAGTTTGTGCATCTGATAAAATAGTACAAAATACATAAGGATTATGCTCGATAGGGCATAAAGACACACTTTGAGGAGATGGAATTGTGAACGATACAAAGCTTGAGCCCCTGGGGGCGCATGTGTTGCTGCGCTATGTCGAGCAGGAAGCCGCCAAGGCCCCCCCCCAGATCGGTGAAGTTGTTGCAATTGGTGAAGATGAAAAGATCAGGGTAAGAGTAGGGCAAAAGGCCCTCTTTCCGAAATACACCGGTACCGGTATCAAGCTCAACGCCTTCGAATTTGATCGTATGGATGCCGCCGATCAGTTGAAGGTGTTCAAAGGATAGACTTCCATGGTTGATTTGAACCTAACTAATTTATCCGGTTCTGGGGTGGGCGATGAACTGCTGGACGTGCTGGTGATCGGCTCCGGCCCGGCCGGGTTTGCTGCCGCGCTGTATGCGGCCCGTGCTGAAATGAAACCGGTCGTCTTGACCGGCATGGAGCTGGGCGGACAGGCGGCCCTGACCTATACCATCGAGAATTACCCGGGTTTCCCCGAGGGAGTGGGGGGCAGCGAACTGGGAGAGTTGTTCCAGAAGCAGGCTGTGCACTTTGGCGCCAGGGTCGAGTTTGATACGGCCACCGGCGTGGATCTATCTGCCCGCCCGTTCAAGGTCAAGACGGAAAACGGCGAGTACCGGGCTAAGTCCATTATTGTCAGCACAGGCGCAAGTCCTAATCACCTGAACATCTCTGGTGAAGCAGAGTTGACCGGCAGGGGAGTTTCTTACTGTGCTACCTGTGACGGCTGGTTTTTCAAGGATAAGAAAGTGGTTGTCGTTGGCGGCGGCGACAGTGCTCTTGAAGAAGCCCTGTTTCTGACCCGTTATGCTTCTTCGGTTACCGTTATCCACCGCCGTGATGAACTGCGGGCTGGTGCGATCCTGCAGAAGCGGGCTTTTAAAAATGAGAAGGTCGACTTTATCTGGGATACGATCGTTACCGAAGTGACCGGTGCGGAGAAAGTGGAAAAGGTCAAACTGGAGAACCTCAAAACCGGTGAAGAGTCAGAACTGGCAACGGATGGAGTCTTTATCTTCATCGGCCATACGCCAAATACGCAGATTTTCAAAGACCAGCTTGAGATGGAGGACGGATATATCAAGGTCGATGCCCTGATGCAGACCAGTGTCCCTGGTGTGTATGCGGCCGGTGAAGCGGCGGATCCACATTTTCGTCAGGTGATCACTTCGGCCGGGATGGGCGCTGCAGCCGCGATCCAGGCCGCTCGTTTCCTGGAAGAAGCCGAAGCATAATCTGGAACCATTTACTGCCAGAAGGAATGGAGATTCGGCTGCCTTGAAGGAAGCGGCCGATCTCCTTTTTTATCAAAGTTTTATGGCTGATTGAGTTTGTTTATGGACATATATAGTATAAATAAGGCTGACTACTTGGAGGAACGATGACCAGTAAGGTGTCTATTATCGGGGCCGGGATGACCGGTTCTACAACAGCACATTGGCTGGCCGAACTGGAAATAGCAGACCTGGTCCTGGTGGATGTTGTCGAGGGGATGCCTCAGGGGAAAGCACTGGATCTATACGAAGCCTTGCCCATTGTTGGTAAAGATGTTGCAGTGGTCGGGACCAATGGTTACGAAGAAACAGCCAATTCGGATGTGGTGGTGGTCACAGCCGGGCTGGCCCGCAAACCGGGTATGAGCCGGGAAGATTTGCTTACCACCAATGCTCGTATTGTCGGTGCGGCAACAACTGAATCACTACACTATTCACCGGATGCAGTTTTCATTATTTTGACCAACCCGTTGGATACGATGGCGTATATGGCCATGAAGATTGGCAGTCTGCCGCCGCACCGGGTGATTGGTCAGGCAGGCGTACTGGATTCAGCCCGAATGCGTGCCTTTGTGGCCATGGAACTGGGTGTCAGCGTTGAGAACATCAACTGTTATGTCTTGGGCGGGCATGGTGATTCAATGGTACCACTGACCAGGCATTCGAACGTTGCCGGGGTTCCTTTGAATGAGACCATGCCCAAAGATCGTCTGGATGCGATTGTAGAACGTACCCGTAAAGGCGGCGCCGAAATCATTAACCTGTTGAAAACCGGTTCGGCTTATTATGCGCCGGCGGCTGCCATTACCCAGATGGTCGAAGCCATCTTAAAAGATAAGCACCTGATCGTCCCGGCTGCAAGCTACATGCAGGGTGAGTACGGCCTGAAGGATATCTTCTTCGGGGTACCGGTCCAGCTTGGACGCCAGGGTGTAGAAAAGATCATTGAATACGACTTGAATAACAATGAACAGGCTGCTCTCGAAGCTTCCGCTCAGGAAGTCAGGGAAAGTACTGCTATGCTGCACAAACTTATCACGATACCACAAAAGACCCACAGGGAGACGAAGTAATTATTATTGAGGGTTTTTATATCAACAACGGAGGAACGAAGGTATGTTTTTATATGATAACCTGAAAGCTCAAATCCCATTATGGCGGGAGCGAGCTGCAAAGCTGGTGCGGGAGCATGCGGATATGGTCATTGATACCGTGAAAATGTCACAGATCTATGGCGGTATGCGGGGGGTCAGAAGCCTGGTAACAGATATCTCCTTTGTCGACCCGGCTGAGGGGATCCGCCTGCGCGGTTTGACCGTTCCGCAGACGATTGACTTCTTGCCTACTTCCGACCAAGGGACCATGCCGTATGTGGGTGGATTGTATTACCTTTTGTTGACTGGTGAAATTCCAAGCAAGGAACAGGCTGAAGAGATCGAGTTGGAGTGGTGCAAGCGGTCGGATATTCCTCCCTATATCTTCCAGATGCTGCGGGACATCCCCCGCGATACCCATCCCATGGTGATGTTCTCGCAGGCGGTCCTGGCGCTGCAGCCGTATTCGGCCTTCTACAAGCGATACCATGAAGGGATGTCGAAGGAAGATTACTGGGAACCGGCCCTGGAAGACGCCCTGGACCTGACGGCCAAGCTGCCCGGTATCGCTGCCTACATCTACAACCTGAAATACAAGGAAGGCCAGGAACCGGATTGCGCAAATCTGGATTATGGCGCTAATTTTGCGGCCATGATTGGTGTAGAAGACCAGATCGGGTATGCTGATCTGGCGCGTTTGTATTTCATCATCCATTCTGACCACGAGCTTGGCAATGCTTCCGCACATACCACACACCTGGTTAGTTCCACCCTGTCGGATATCTTCTATGCCTATTCGGCTGGTCTGAATGCCCTGGCAGGTCCCCTGCATGGTCTGGCGAACCAGAAGGGGCTGGACTGGCTGCTGGGTGTGCGTGATAAGTTTGGTGGCGTGCCAACCCGCAACCAGCTGCGCGAGTATACCTGGGAGACACTCAATGCCGGGCAGGTGATCCCGGGGTATGGGCATGCAGTCCTGAGGGTTCCAGACCCGCGCTTCATGGTCCAATTGAGATATGCCCGTGAGCATTTCCCTGAAGATCCGTTGATCAAGATTGCCGAACTGGTGTTTGATGTAGTTCCTGATGTCCTGATCGAACAGGGAAAAGCCAAGAATCCTGCCCCGAATGTGGACGCCATCAGCGGAGCGCTGCAATATCATTACGGTATTGAAGGGTTCGATTTTTACACGGTCCTGTTTGGCGTCGGGCGGGCGCTGGGTGTCACTGCCAATTATGTCTGGGCGCGTGCGCTCAACCAGCCCCTTGAACGACCGAAGTCATTGACAACCCCAATGCTGGAATGCCTGGTCAATGATACGGATTGTAAAGAATAAATTTGAAAAAGTTCCCGGCTGTGGTTGATGAGCCGGGAACTTTTCTTATTTAGGGGCTATTCTTCATCGTCTTCGATAAATTTTCCACCAGTGATTGTTTTTTCCAGCAGTTTTCTATCTTTGTCGAACTCCAATTCAACCTCAATCTTCTGGAAACAGGGCAATTCTCCATTGCCTTCTCCCATAATGATTTTACGGCAGTGATAGGTGGCAGAGCTATCCCCATGAAATTCGATACTCAGGTCATTTGCCAGGTTAACACGAGTTGTGATCACTTCGCTGCAGCGGTTGCATTTTACAGTCAGCCAGAAAGAAAAATCTTCTTGCCTGGGGGTGAACATACCGGACAGTCTCTTGAAAAAATCCATAAAATGAACTCCTTAAATAAATATGCAGGAATTATAACTGATCAGCGGTTCTGAGCCGTCACGCGCCCCCGTTCACTTCTGGTGAGTGCGCTTGTTTTCTGATGTCTTTCCTGGGGACAAGGAAGTTCAGGCTGTAGAAGCCAGCCGTTGAAGCCAGCCCGATCAATCCGGCAATCATCCACAATATGCGCGGGTCATAATTGTCCATGATCAGGCCGGCCAGGATCGGGCCGATGGCAAACGGCAGGGCCCAGGAATATCCAAAGATGGCCATGTAGCGGCCGCGCATATCTTCCGGGGCGAATCTGGCTACCAGGGATTGGGAGACCGGTGCGATAATCATTTCACCGATGGTTATGATGACCATACCGATCAGGAACCAAAGGAAAACGCCGGTGAGTATGCAGCTTAAACCGGGTAGTTCGATACCATTCAGTATTGTCATTGGTGGGATTTCAATGGGAAATGCGCCCTTGATGGGTGTGAATGCATACATCCCAAACCCTAACGCATACAGGAAAGTACCGAAGGTCATCATGAGGAAGGGGGCTTTTTTCTCGATCCTGCGCGTGATCCAGAACTGCATGATGACAACCATGGCAGCGTTGATACTCAACAGAAATCCATAATCTGATTCGATCAGGTGGTGGGTTTTGACCAGGTAAACGCCCATGGTGGCGTTCATGTTCATGTACACCAGCGCAGAAAGCATGGAAACACCCATGAACAGCAGGAATAAACCGTCATTAAATACCCGCAGGTATCCGGAAAAAGTCTGCCCCATGCTTTCCAGTGGTGTATCTTCCTCCGGGCCGGGCTTGGTTTCCGGCAGCATCAGGACGATTAGGATGGCAGCGAAGATGCTGATGACAGCATCCGTGATGAATAGGGTAAGGTATGAGCTGGCAGCCAGGAAGCCGCCGATGGCGGGTCCGATGGCGGCCGACACATTGAATGCCACTCGGATCATCCCATAACCCTGGGCGCGTTTTTCTTCTGGGAGTAGATCTGCCACCATAGCCTGCCGGGCCGGGCCGCCAACATCGGTGATCCCAGAAAGCGTGGCCAGGATGAAAAAAAGGACCATCGAGTTGGCAAAACCCATGGCCAGGGAACTGAGCGAGGTGGCAATTAGTCCAAACACCAGGATGCCCTTCCGGCCTAGGCGGTCGCTGATAGCGCCTCCCATTGTGGAGCCGATCATTCCGGATATCGCAAAGATCAGGAAGAGCCAGCCGACTTCCGTCATGCCGACTTCAAACCGTTTGGTGATGTACAGTGCGAAGAAGGGGTACAGCATAAAGCCGCCAATGTGGTCTATGAAGGTGATGATGATCAATGACCAGAATGACTTGGGGTATTCGTTCATGACCGCAAGACTCTTTTTAATCAAAGGACACTCCTGAAAAAATAATCCCCGTGGTATAGAAACCAGGCGGGGAGTTTTTTAAAGTCAAGCCGATGTCGGTTCAATCAGGGGGTTTCGGTAGCTTCTGGTGCACTTCCCATCCAGGAGAAAGTGCGTTTTTCGCTGGTGGCCCCGGCTGTATCGTAGATTGGCTCTCCCTGCTCGTCGGTGCCGGTCTGCCGTACGGATACCACCCACCAACGCATGATATGCGCGAGGTTGTCCTTGGGGCGGAAATTGGTCGGAACGATGAATTTCGTGTCGGTAACGTATTCGGTTGTGCGGCGTCCCTGTCCCTCGGTGACATCCTCCACGGTGACTTGGTAGGCTTCGTTTTCCCGCAGGGTGCCGATTGAGGCCCATTGCAGGGTGACGACATCATTTGCCAGGGTAAAGGCAGCGCCGTCTCCCGGCAGGAGCAGGTTTGGAGCTGGGTAGGGCGGCGGGATGGTCGCAGTCGGGGTTGGCCCAGGGGTGGCAGCTCGCCTGCAGAGCGGAATAATCAGCGATTGACCCAGGAAGACGTTATCCGTAGAGAGGCCATTAAATTCCTTGATAGCTTCCATTGGCACCTGGTAATTGGCTGCGATGCTGGACAGCGTGTCATTTTCCTGAACAGTAACATTGATCTTATCACAGGCGATGGCTGTGGCGGTTAATGATTCCGGAGTGTTGGTGGCGGGCGGTGCGATGGTCGGGGTTGGATAAGGCACCTTCAAGACCTGACCCACGACCAGGTTGCTGCAGTTGGCTGCCAGGTTGTTCTCGATTATGATGCTCTGGAATGAGACATTGAATGTATCTGCGATGCTCAGGCAGGTGTCGCCTGAAACAACGGTGTAGTCAAGGGGAGGTAGGGGAGTGGCGGTTGGTATGTCGGTGGGGATCAAGGTCTCAGTTGGTACCAGCGTTGAGGTGGGTGTCTCGGTAACCGTAGGAACCGGAGTTGGATCCTGCACTGCGCCGATCCCGCGCAGGGAGAAATACACTACAACTGCTCCGGCAATCAGGAATAAAGCCAGAAACCCTATGGCCGCGGGTAGGCTGAGCGTAATTTCGGGCATTCTGCTGGCCTGCAGGGCCTTATCAGCCTTTTTAGGCGTTTCAGGCGTGGAAGGTTTTGAACCGGTACCCAGATCGGTACCGCAAACCGGACAGCGTACCGCAGTATCACTCAGGCGTGTACCACAGGTCGGGCATACTTTTGTCTTTTGAGATGCAGATTCTTGGCTCATACGGGCGGAAATTATACCATTGAACTGGTGTTTATCTGTTATACGATTGATCTCTGAAAAATATACTCAAAAAAGGGGGCTAGACACCTTCAACGACAACCATATTGGTGCAGCCATATTTATGCCGCATGGCGCGGACTGGAGCATATTCAGGGGAATTGAGCCAAGTTTTTGCCTGAGCGAGACTCTCAAACTCCAGAATGACCAGGCGTTTGGGTTGCCAGTCACCTTCCAGGAGTTCGTTCTGCCCGCCGCGGGCCAGGTATTTTCCACCATACTGTTCCACGGTTGGTCTGGCCAGACGGGCATATGCCTGGTACCCCTCCATATCGATTACTTCCACATCGACAATTACATAGGCTGTCATTTCAGTTCTCCTCAATGGTGATGTCAGAACAAAAATGGGAAGAAACGTTTTGTCCTGCGTCTGTATTCGTCAAAACCCGGCAGTTGCGCTAGGCTTTTGTCTTTTCGAAGCATGTTTGGGATCCAGTAAACCAGGACAAACAGGATCAAGGGGACGAAGGCCAGCCAAGTGACCGGCAGGATTGCGAAGGCCATGTAGATCAACAATTCGCCAAAATAATTCGGGTTGCGGGAGAAGGACATCATTTCACCTGTGATCAGCTTGCCGGGCTGCAGTTTCAGGGATGTAAATTTTTGCATATCTGAAACAAAATGGAAAAAGATTCCAAACGTATAGAGGCTGATCGCCAGTGCCAGCAGCCAGCCAGGCGCGTGGACGCCGCGCCAGGTCAGCAGCCAGGCGGGGATCCAATACAGGGTCAGGGCAGCCCAACTGGCGAGTCCGAACCAGAGCGGGGTTTTCTCCTCCCAACTACGGTCTGGGAAGATACGGCTCTTGAACACCCACAGGAGGCCATAGGTGCCATGCAGGGAGAGATATACCCAGGCGGTGGGATTGTGCCATTGATGGTACACAGCCATCATGACTAAGATGGCCGTAAAGGTAAGGCCCTTATGCGTGTCGATATAGAATTTCAGTTTCACGAGTATCCTCAGGTAAGCGGCAGTTTCATTCTGTAGTAGGGTGCTGCGGCAGGCTGGTGACCAGAACCTTGTCCACACGATGGCCGTCCATATCAACGATTTCAAAACGCAGTCCCCGCCATTCGAACTGGTCGGCCACCTGGGGAACCTTGCCTAATTTCATCATTACAAAACCGCCCAGGGTTTCGTAATCTTGTTCCTGGGGAAGAGTCTTTCCCAGCCTGAAGATTGACTTGAAATCATCTGTATCCAGCATGCCGTCCAGCAGCCAGGAGCCATCCTGGCGTTGTGTAGCCTGCGGGGCGCTGGTCTGCAAGTCACCGACGATCTCTTCCACAATGTCATTGATGGTGAGCAGGCCTTGTACACCGCCGTGTTCGTCGATCACCAGCGCAATATCCTTGTTGTTTTCTTTGCAGTTTTTCAATGCATTTGAGGCAAAGGCAGTTTCCGGGATATAGAGCGCCGGTTTCAGGAATTTCTTCAGGTCAAGGTCTTCATTTTTTATACAGTGCATCAGCAGGTCCTTGGCCTTGACGATTCCCAGGATGTTATCCAGGGTACCCTGGCAGACCGGGAAGCGGGAATAAGGGCTGTTGGCGATCTTTTGTTCAATTTCTTCGGGGGTATCGAACAGGTCTAGCCAGACCATTTCCGGGCGTGGTGTCATCAAGGAATTCACGCGCCGGTCGTTCAGACGGAAGACGCCAGCGACCATATCCTGTTCGGCAGCCTCGAATATCCCGGCCCGGGTGCCCTGGTCGATCAGGACCCGTATTTCCTCTTCGGTTACCAGCGGCGCCTTCGACTGGCGGACACCGATCAGCCTCAAAATACCATCCGTGGAAAGGCTGAACAGTCTGACGACGGGTCTGAGCAGCCGGGAAAGTTTCTGCATCGGATTGGCGACCCGGGCAGCAATTTGCTCAGGGTTCTGGATGGCCAGCCGCTTGGGGACCAGTTCACCAAAAATGATAGAGAAGTAGGTAATCACCAGGACAACAATGGTCAGGCCAATCGGATCGGCGTAACTGCCCAGGTAAGGGATCTCTTTTAATAGGTTGGCGACCACTTCTGTCAGTGTTTTGCCGGCGACAGCACCGGACGCGACACCGATTAGTGTGATACCAATCTGGATGACCGACAGGAACAGGTTGGGGTCCTCTATGACTTCCAGGGCGGTACCAGCCCGCTTATCTCCCTCATTGACCATTTTTTGCAGGCGCGCTTTACGGGTTGCCAGCAGGGCTGCTTCTGACATCGCCAGGATGTTGTTGAATACGATCAGGATGGCGATGATGATGATTTCATTGACATAATCGGGCATGGGGCTGTGTTACCTGTTCTTATCGATTTTCTTTTCGATATCTTGCAAGTGTTGGTTTATTCTTTTTGAGTAACGTGTGATGATAAAGGGTATGAGCAGCAGGAGCAGGGCGAAGATACAGGTCAGGCCAAGTTCGAATACACCAATACGGAACATATCACTCCTGGTAAGAAACGCGGATACCTTCACCCTTGACCGCTTTACCGATTACCCAGGCGGGCTGGTCGGCTTTGCCAGCGCGGGCCAGGAATTTATCCAGTCGGTCCTGGGGAACGCCAAGCAGCAATCCACCACTGGTCTGCGGGTCATATAGCAGCATTTGGCGGGTCTCATCAAGACCTTTAAACTGAATGTGTTTTCCGTAATATTGGGCGTTATCGAATGCGCCGCCCGGGAAAGCCCACAGGTCTGCGTAGGCGAAGGCGCCCTGGACGAAGGGGACCAGTGCATAGTCAAAATGCAGGGCGACCTTCGAAGCCTGGGCCATTTCTAATGCATGCCCAAGCAGGCTATAACCGGTCACATCCGTTCCAGCGATAAGCCCAAATTCAAGGGCCAGCGTTGCTGCGGTCTTATTCAGGCGTGTCATCCAGCTAACGACTTCTTTCACATGCGCGGGGTCGGCTTTTTCCTGTTTGAGGGCCGTGGTAGTTACCCCAAAGCCCAGTGGTTTGGTTAGGACCAGGGCATCCCCTGGGGACAATCCACCCTTCGAGAGCATCTTTTCGGTTTCGACGAAGCCAAGGGCAACCAGGCCGTATTTGGGTTCCTTGTCCTGGATTGTATGCCCGCCAGCAATCACCACACCAGCCTGTTTGGCGATCTCTGCGCCGCCGCGCAGTATCTCACTGGAGACCTCTGCTGGCAAGTCTGGGGGCAGGGCGGCTATATTGAGGGCCAGGAAGGGCATACCGCCCATTGCATACACATCTGACAGACTGTTGGCAGCCGCGATAGCGCCATATTCGAAGGGATCATCCACAACCGGGGTGAAGAAATCGGTGGTGACCACCAGGGAGCGTTTTTCATCGATCCGCCAGACTGCCGCGTCGTCAGGACCCGCAAGCCCGACCAGAAGATCAGGATAATCCTGTGGGTTATATAAATCTTGAATGGGACGCAGAACCTGCGCCAGCGTCTCCGCCTTTAGCTTCGAAGCTCAACCGGCGCAGTTTGACAGGCTGGTCAATCTAATCTGGCGTCCTGAAGGAGCGGCTTTTTCAGTCATTGTTTTCCTGTGAATTGAAGTGAAGAGGGGACAGGCAGTCCTGTCCCTTGGTATGTACAATTGTTACGGTGTAGGTGTGGGCAGCGGCAGCAGGAAGGGGTTGTCGTTCGGGACAAGCATCACATCGATATTGGAAGCAAGATTCTGGATATATTCGTAAGTCAGCAGGTCGGGGTTGGTTTTGAGAACATTAGCGATCAGTTGCAGCGCTTTGGCCTCAGCTTCAGCCTGGATCAGGCGGGCCTGGGCATCACCCTGGGCAGCGATTACTGCGGCATCAGCCTGCCCCTGGGCTACCTGGCGGGCCTGCTCCGCTTCCTGTTTCTTCGATTCGACCACAAACTTGGCCTGCAAGGCCTGCTGTTCGGCGATCTGTTTCTGTTCGACCGAATTGGCGTATTCAGCCGAGAAGGTGATATTGCGCAGCACGAAATCTACCAGGATCAGGCCGTTCTCACTTAATTTTTTCTCCAGGGTGGTGCGGATATTTGCGACCATATTGGCGCGTTCCGTACTGACCACCTGGTCTACCCGGTATTGCGAAACAGAATCACGAATAATACCGCGAGACTGTGCCCGCACCAGGTCATTTTCGTAACGATCCTGCCAGTTAATGTGTACATATATGATCTTATTGGGGTCAACGGTGAAGATGACCGAAGCATCCACATAGATCTCCTGGCCGTCCGCAGTCCGGGCGGCGACAGAGTCGTCCCCGGCGATTTTCCCTTCGGAAGACGAGATCGACATTGTATACGTCTGTTTTGAGATGGGATAGATTTTTACATTTTCAGCAAAAGGAATCACCCAGCGCAAGCCGGGCTGTAAGGCAAGCTCTCGATAGCCTTTTTCAGCAAAGGCGGAGATCACGATGCCCCGTTCTTGCGGCTGAATGAAGACCAAACCGGCGCTAACTGTCGACAGGATGATCGCCAGGATGAGGATACCCAAGATTGCAGAGATTAAACCTTTTACCGGTCTTTGGCGGGCGGCTCTGGTGACAACCAAGACAACCAGACTGAGAGCAGCAAGCCAACTGACAGAAGAAATTATTCTCATTAAATTTGCGATATTCATACGCTATTCCTCCTTCGAATAGGTACCGATGATTTTCATTATTATAACGTGAAGTATTGATGAATATGTAACTGCGGGTAATTTCTATAAGGGTATCATGAACGCTTTTTCCTGTAATTTATTATTTTCATGGGAAACTCATAAGAGAATACAGTGACTAACATCAGTTCTTCGTGTTTTATTAATCGACTCCAGTTGTTTTGGAAAAAAACGGTGCTGGAAATATTATGATAGGAGTACACTTGAAAAACCCTGCCATGATCCAGAAAATGAAGGTTGCACACAGGAAACTTGTTGAGTATGCCTATGAGCTTCGGCCGGTCGAGCGCGGGTACGCCAATCGTACCCTTTATATTAACCTGTCTAAAAATATCGTCCGTGAGAAGCCGGTAACCAGTCAAATGAAAGAGATTTTTACCGGCGGGCGAGGTTTCGCGTTGAAACTGCTCTGGGATGCGGTTACCCCTGCAACGAAGTGGAATGATCCAGATAATGAACTGGTATTTGCCAATGGTCCGATCTGTGGGATCACTGCCTATCCCGGAACCGGTAAGGTCACGGTTGTGACGCTCAGTCCACTGACCGAAAATGTGATCGATTCGAATGCCGGGGGGTATTTTGCACCGTACCTGAAATTCGCCGGCTTTGATGCTTTGGAAATCCAGGGCAAGGCCGCCGAAGATGTTATTGTCTTTATTGATGGTGATACCGGTAGGGTAACCATTGAGACGGCGCCGTTGGAACAAGTCGATTCCCACCTGATTGCCAACCAACTAACTGTGATGTACGGAGAAGGAGATGAGAGGTCAAAACGCGGCATCGCGGTACTGTCTGCCGGGCAGGCGGCCGAAAACATACGCTTTGCCCTGATCAATTCCAGTTGGTATGATGTTCGCCGCAAGGAAATCCGACTCAAACAGGCCGGGCGGGGAGGGGCCGGCCGTGTCTTCAGGGATAAGAGGCTCAAAGCGATTGTGGTCCGTTGCACGGATATGGGAGGAGACAAAAATGGTGTGGCCGATATGGAACTCATCCGGAAGGCCGGACGGCGAATCAATAAAGAGATCACCGAACTGGATGATATCCAGAACCAGATGCGTAAAGTCGGTACGGCTTATATCGTGGAGATCATGGACCATTTCAACCTGCTGCCGGTACATAACTTTCGTTATGGTTCTCATCCGGATACCTACAAGATCGATTCAAAAGTTTGGAAAGAAAGCTTCACCCAGGGCATGCCGGATGGCTGCTGGCTGGGGTGTGGTATGTCTTGCTCCCATGCTGTGGACCAGTTTCCGGTATTGACCGGTCCCTATGCCGGCACCCGGGTACTCGTAGATGGTCCGGAGTATGAGAATGCAGCCGGACTGGGCGCCAACATCGGTAACTTCGATCCTCAGAAGATCCTGGAATTAAATTTTTACTGCGATACCTATGGCGTCGATACCATCTCTTTTGCGAACAGTGTAGCTTTTGCAATGGAATGTTACGAAGAAGGCATTCTGAAAGAGGAACTTACCGGCGGACTGCAGCTCAACTTCGGGAACGGAGAAGCTGCACTGGAATTGTTGCATCAGATGGCAGACGGTGAAGGTTTTGGGGTAATTGTAGGCCAGGGGGTTCGTTTCATGAAAAATTACTTTGTACAGACCTTTGGCGCTGACCTTGATTTTCTAAATGATATCGGTATGGAGATCAAGGGGATGGAAATCTCCGAATACGGCACAAAAGAGTCGCTTGCTCAGCAAGGTGGCTATGGCTTATCGACCAAAGGAGCGCAGCATGATGAAGCCTGGTTGATCTCGATGGACCAGATCCAGAAACAGCTGCCGACATTTGAAGACAAAGCAGAAGCGTTGCATTACTTTCCAATGTGGCGAACCTGGTTCAGTCTACATGGATTGTGCAAACTGCCGTGGAACGATATAACACCAGAGAACAACAAGGACACCGCAGAACCTGCCAAAGTACCTGAACATGTAGATAACTATACTATGATCCATGAAGGGGTTACAGGTAAGCCAACTACTCCTGAAATGTTGATTGCCCAATCTGAACGGGTTTACAATTTTCAGAAGATCTTTGCCATGCGAATGGGGCGTATTGGGCGTGAGCATGATTACCCGCCATACCGGGCTATGGGACCGGTAACCGTGGATGAGTACAAATCTCGCCAGGATCATTACGATGAACAACTGCGGGGACTGGTCAAAATCGAACCGGCAGGCTTGGCGATTGAAGAAAGGATCGCCGGGCTGCGTGATTACAGGCAGAAACAGTACGAACAACTACTTGATGCGGTGTATAAGCGCCGGGGTTGGGATACAAACAGTGTTCCCATGACTGAAAAATTAGAAGAATTGGGGATAAATCTGCCTGAATTACTCGAAGTGATCGAAACTGCAAAATTACAAAAGTAAGTCAGTCCGGATGATATAATATTTTTATGAAGCTAACTGCCTGTATTCGGAAACATATCACCATCTGGAAACGGGCTTTTCGAAAAACTTTTGGGATTGACACCACCCTGGGGGCTTCGGGGATTGCCTTTTTTTCCCTGTTTTCACTGTTTCCACTGCTCTTGCTGATCATTGCAGTATCCAGCTTGTGGTTTGACTCACAATGGGTCAAAGCAGAGATCGTCAACCAGGTCGATTTTATTATTCCGGGTTTTTCCAAGCTGTTGGGTACCAACCTTGAAAAGGTGATCAAAACACGCGGGTCGGTAACCCAATTTGCGAGCCTAATCCTGATCTGGTCTGGTTCTTCGCTTTTCAGTGTTATGGCCCGCACCCTCGATTTGATCTGGAATGACCAGGAAGCACGCACCGGTTTCCGCTACCGGGGGTTATCGCTGTTGTTTGTTTTAGGCCTGAGTATCTTGGTATTACCCATCCTGTTCGTTGCCTCGACTGTAATTCCCATTATCCGCTATTATGAACCCGATTTTGTGCCTCGTTTGTATTCACTGCTGTCGCCATTGGTCTCGACCCTGATCGGCTGCCTGTTGTTTGGCCTGCTATACCGCCTGGTGCCCAGGAACAGGCCGCTGTGGCGTGATGTCCTGCCGGGGGCAATCACCTGTGGTATTTTGTGGGAACTGGCCAAACGCGGGTTTCAACTGTACACGTCCAGCTACCTGACCACCTCGAATCTGGTGTATGGGTCAGTTGCCACGATTACGGCTTTCCTGACTTGGGTGTACCTTAGTGGGTTGATTTTCTTTTTTGGCGCTTATCTCAGTAAAGGATACAGAAACTACCGGTGTGCAAAAGTTCGAAGAGAAAGCAGTGATTGATCCCCCAGGCTTCACTATTTACAGAAGAGACACTTCGAATCAAAAAAGAGACCGATAAAACGGCCTCTTTTCTATCCGATGGGGAAGTTTTCCTAATACCAGATACGGAAGGAAGAAGAGGTTACTCCTGTCAGTACTTGTGTCGCGGTCGGGAAGGCTGCCTGGACGTCAATGTAGATCACTTTGCCATGGGGCTGCCCGATAATGGGCAGCGGCAGAATCCCGATCCCGTTGTTGTCTGTCACAAAGTTGAGGCTCTCGTTGCGGCCATCGGGCCAGTGTACAATGACATTCCCGGTGGCGCCAGCAACAGGTGTGAGGTTCTGGTTCTGGACGATCACGAAGATTAGCTGTTCATCATTGGGCTGAGTGACAGCCTTCCAGACAAATCCCCGCACTTTGAGTGAGAGGGTTTCCGGAACGATGTTCAGGTTGAGGGGTTTGACCGGTTCGAGGTAAACCGGGTCTTCTCCGAGCTGGTCGAAATAGATCCTGCCCAGGTCTGCAACCACAACCTGCTGACCTTCAGGCATCCAGGGACGCCATTCGAGACGGGCATTCTCAAAATACTGGACGATCAGGTCGTCGTGATATTCAAAGTTCGAGATCGGGTTGCCGAAAAGGGAGGCTCCCCCATTTTTTTCGTAGAATACCAGAAAGTCATAGCAAACAGACCGGCCTGAGGCTTGAAAATAGCGGCAGGCCAGTGGGTTATAGGCGTTTATTCCGCTGCCGGGGAGGTAGCTGTTCAGTCCAAGGGGGGTCAGTTTCACGCCCCCAAGAGAATTTTTCTCAAAGCGAGCGCGTTGAAAATACTGGACGACCTTTCCATCTATGCTAGTGAACTCTTCGGTGACCGGATATCCATACACCAGCACCGGTTCTTCGACCTGGTAATAGAAATCCAGGAAAGTCCCCGCCAGATTGTGTCCCGTCTCGTCAAAAAATTCAGATCGGATTTCCTGCGCCTGAACGATTGTGATTGAAGATAACAGTACGCAGAAAACAATACCAAAAACACGCCATGTGCTCTTCATTGCGTTAATATTATACACACATTAAAATCTTTATGCAATCAGGAAAATTATGGTTTTACATCAGTTTCCAGGCTGATCAAACCTCATAGGCCAGGCAGGCTGCTTCCGCGGAAGCTGCCTTTGTGTCTGGCTCTCCAGTTGGATATTCGATGCTATCGACAAGCAAGTAGGGCAGCGACGATCCGTCCGGCGGCCTGACCGTCTCCGAAGGGATTGGCGGCCTGTGACATAGCCTGGTAGGCCGCAGGTGAATCGAGCAGGTTGACGGCTTCAGTAACGATTCGGGCGGCGTCGGTCCCGACCAATTTCAACGTCCCGGCCTCCACTCCTTCTGGGCGTTCGGTGACTTCCCGGAGTACCAGGGTGGGGACTCCGAAGGCCGGGGCTTCTTCCTGGATGCCTCCAGAATCGGTCAATACCAGTGCGGCGTGCTTTTGCATGTGTACCAGCGGCAGATAATCCTGGGGGGGCAGCAGGGTGATATGCGGTACCCCATCCAGCAGGCGGTAGACGGGTTCCTGTACATTAGGGTTCAGGTGCACCGGGTAGACCAGTTCCAGGTCGCCGCGGGCAGCCAGTCGGCTGAAGGCGGCGCAGATCTGTTCGAGCGGACGGCCAAAATTCTCACGACGATGGACAGTCACCAAGACCAGGCGTTTCTCCCCTGCTGTGATCCCCAATCGCGACAGCAGGGTAGTGAGTTCTGCCGGTTCCGGCTGCCCGGCGACCCTGTGCAGGGCATCGATAACCGGATTGCCAGTGACCTTGATGCTTGCATCCGGAATACCTTCTTTCAACAGGTTTTGGCGGGACCAATCGGTAGGGGCGAAATGCAGGTCGGCGGTGACGCCGGCAATGCGGCGGTTGATCTCCTCCGGAAAGGGGGCGTATTTGTTGTGGGTGCGCAGACCGGCTTCGACATGGCCGAAACGGATTTTGTGGTAGTAGGCCAGCAGGGAAGTGATCGCCACGGTGGTGGTGTCCCCCTGGGCCAGGATCCAATCCGGTTTGAGGTCCGACAGGATGGGGTCGAGGTTCGTAAGAATTGCGGCGCTGAGCTGGGCCAGGGACTGGTCGGGCCGCATCAGGTCCAGGTCGATGTCGGGGGTGATGTCGAACAGGTCCAGTACCTGGTCGAGCATCTGGCGGTGCTGGGCCGTGACACATACCCGTGAGTCGATGCCGGGAGTGTTGGCCAGCTCCCGAACGACCGGGGCCATCTTGACGGCTTCCGGGCGGGTCCCGAAGACCGACAGTACTTTCATTCCTGGTTATCCCCCAGGCGGAAGATGCGAAAGCCGGCTGTTTCCCAATCGCCGGCCGGAAGGCCATTGACTGTGTCGATGATGACTTTCAGACCGGACAGATCCCGGATGCCGGGCGGGTCCAGTCGCCGGAATTGGGTATGGTTGACCAGCAGCAGCAGGGCATCGGCTCCTTCCAGGGCAGTGGGGAGGTCAGGAGTCAGGGTCAACCCGGGCAGGTCTGCTTCCGGTTTGAAGGGTTCGTAACAATGGACTTGGGCGCCGGCTGCGGCCAGCAGGCGGGCGGTCTCCACGGCCGGGCTCTCGCGCAGATCGTCTACGTCAGGTTTGTAAGACAAGCCCAGGGCGGCAATGCACTTGCCCTCCAGGGTTCCCAGGGCGCGCTGCACCAGGTCGACCACGAATCCCGGCTGTGAATCATTGACCCGCCGGGCGGTCTGGATCAGGGGGGTCAGTTCCGGGGCGCTTTCGACCAGGAACCAGGGATCGACGCTGATACAGTGTCCGCCGACGCCGGGGCCGGGGGTCAGGATGTCGATGCGGGGGTGCAGGTTGGCCAGCCGGATGGCTTCCCAGATGTTGGTGCCAAAGCGGTCGGCCAGCCGGGCGAACTCGTTGGCAATGGCGATGTTGATATCGCGGGTGGTGTTCTCCATCAATTTGACCATCTCAGCTGTAGTGGCATCGGTCAGGTGGATCTCCCCTTTGACGAAAGTGGCATACAGATCACGGCCGGCCTGGGCCGATTCGGGCGTGATGCCGCCGACCACACGTGCATTCTCGATCAGTTCGCGCAGGATCTGCCCGGGAAGCACACGCTCGGGGGAGTAGCACAGGTAGAAGTCCTGTCCGGTTTTGAGACCGGATTTTTCGAGGATGGGGGCGACCAGGTCGATGGTGGTGCGGGGTGGGGAGGTCGATTCAAGGACCACCAGGTTGCCTTTCTGCAGGTGGGGGACGATCGCTTCGGCAGCCGCGGTAACCGCTTTCATGTCGGCCTTTTTGTAGGGCAGCCCCTGGTATTCACCGGTCTGGTCATGCCGGAAGGGGGTCGGTACGGCGATGATGAAAGCTTCTGCCGGTTCGGGTTGTGGAGCGACCGTCAGGTTGCCGGACTTGAGCGCCGCTTCGACCACCGTTCGCAGACCGGGCTCGTACAGGTGCAGGCCGCCGTTCTGCAGGGTGCGGATGACTTGACGGTTGATGTCGACGCCGACGACCTGCAGGCCGTAGGCGGCGAATGTGCTGGCTGTGGGCAGGCCGATGTATCCCAGGCCGAGCACACAGATTTTGTTGAATTTCACATAGACTCCTGTTTGGAGGGTTTGGTTAATCGAGCCCTTATTATACAACCTTATGTCGCTACAAACAGTGGGCGGTGCTTCTCGGTGCGGTGAGACTTCCAGACAGCATCGCTGTCTGGAAGTCTCATGATAGAAAGGAGAGCTGCGAGTGGTTAGCTGTGTTGCTTGCAGGAATATGGTACCGAGAATATAGACAGGATATAGACAGGATATAGACAGGATATAGACAGATCGAAGGAAGACCGAAAAAACAGGGAATTGATGCAACCCGGGGGATTCAATATGCGTATATAAAATAGACGGATGTTGTATAATAATTTTAATCTCACGTGAAAGGTGGAGAGTATGGACTTCCTGCTTGATCCTAATCTGGCTTATCTGGTCCTGGTTGTGGGTGTTTTTTTAGGGTTGATGGCAATTGTGACCCCGGGCACTGGCGCCCTGGAGGCCGGCACTGTATTCTGCGCCGTCTATGTTGGTTATGTTGCCTGGAATACCTCGATTAACCCCTTTGCCTTTGGGATCCTTCTCTTGAGCCTGATCCCGTTCGTTTATGCCATCCAGAAGCCGAAGAGGGAGCTCTTCCTGGCGCTGGCAATCCTGGGATTCGTGATTGGGTCGGCGTTTTTGTTCAACCGGGACAGCTTGATCCCGGCGGTGAACCCCGTTTTAGCGGGGATCGTCTCGGTTATCTATTCGCTGGTCTTGTGGTTCATTCTGCGCAAGACATTGCAGGCGGTGCATGCCCGGCCTGCGCATGACCTGGGCGCCCTGATCGGACAGGTGGGGGAGGCCAAGACTGAAATCTATGTGGAGGGATCGGTGCAGGTAGACGGGGAGCTGTGGAGCGCCCGCAGTGAGAAAGCCATCCCGGCCGGCAGCGTCATCCGGGTGGTTGCACGGGAAGGGTTCGTCCTGCTGGTCGAGAAGGCCGGATAGCGGTGGAATCCCTGTTTCCATTCATTGCTTTTTTGAGCGGAACCATACTGGTGTTTATGTTTGTTTTCGCCAGTGCGATCAGGATTGTGCCGGAATACCAGCGGCTGCGGGTCTACCGGTTGGGACGGGATATTGGTCTGAAGGGCCCCGGATTGATCTTTCTGATCCCGTTTATTGACCGTGGTATCGAGATCGACCTGGGCGGCCCTGAGACAGGCAGGGGCATTGAAGATCCTGGTCCGGTTGCTGCCGGGGCGCTGGGAGAGACGCAGGGTTCGGTCCACCGGGACGGGACGGTGAGGATCGGGGACCGCTCCTGGCCGGCAGTCAGTGAGTATCCCATTGCACCCAACTCCAGGGTTCGCGTGCGAAGGGTGATAGTGGAAGTAGAAGAAGAGTGAATAACCTTAGATACAGAATTAGAAAAGGAGAGTAATCAATGGAAGCGTTAGGTGGTGTTGTTTGTTTTGTTATTGCGGCTTTTATTTTCTTGGGATTACTGCTGATTGCTGCGATCAAGATTGTCCCGGAATACCAGCGGTTGGTGGTCTTCCGGCTGGGGCGCTGTGTCGGTGAGAAGGGCCCTGGTATCGTAATCCTGATCCCGGGTATCGACCGCGGCATACGGGTGGACCTGCGCGAGCAGGTACGTGAGATCCCGCACCAGACGGCCATTACCAAGGATAATGCCAGTATCTCAGTTGACTTTATCTGGTATTACAAGATCCTCGATCCAACAGAATCTGTCCTGGCCGTGGGTAACTTTGAGGCCGCAGCCCAGGGGATGGCGACCACCACACTACGTGCGGTTATCGGCGGTATCCCGCTGGACGATGCCTTGTCTGAACGTGAGCATATCAACGCCCAACTGCGCACCCGCCTGGATGAGGTGACCGAACGCTGGGGCGTCAAAGTGACCAACGTGGAAATCCGTGAGATCATCCCGCCGCGTGAGATCCAGGACTCGATGAACAAACAGATGTCGGCCGAACGTCTGCGCCGTGCGGTGGTGACCGAATCGACCGGTACCCGCGAGGCGGCCATCAACGTGGCCGAAGGTGAAAAACAGGCCTCCATCCTGCGGGCCGAAGGCGCCAAACAGGCGTCTATCCTGGAAGCGGAAGGCGCCCAGCTGGCCCAGGCGCTCAAAGCGGAAGGCTTCGCCAAGGCATTGGAAGCTATCTATGCAACTGCCAAGACGGTGGACCAAAAGACCATGACCCTGCAGTACTTCGAGACCTTGAAGGGTCTTGGCAACAGCCCGGCTACCAAGTACATCTTCCCGATGGAATTCACCAGCATGATCGATAATTTCGTCAGGGGCAAAGAGAAATAGTCGTTTCTCGAAAGAAGAGTATGTTACGCTCCCGTATATCCGGCGGATGTGCGGGAGCGTTTTTTCGCAGTGCAAGATATCTTCTTGCCTATGGTTTGCTTTAACGAGTTCAGGGTGGAACGCCCGAAACAAGCAGCCACCCGTATTGTGTGTGGGGGGCCTTCGGTCGTGTTGTTTCAGGATGGCTATCCTGTTCATTAAGTCAACCCGGAGAAATCGGTTTACAATTAAGACCTCCCGCCGTTCTGCGAGAGGTCTTAATCTTATGGCAATCGAAACCGCTTCGCTTCGTGATTTGAACAACCTGCGCCGGATGGAGAGTATCTGCTTTGAGCGGGATGCCTGGTCCCTGCTGGACCTGATCGGGGTGCTGACCATCCCGGATGTCGTCCGGCTCAAGGCGGTGCAGGACGGGCAGATGGTCGGGTTTGTGGCCGGGGATCCCAGATCTTCGAAAGGGTTTTCGTGGATCGCAACCATCTGTGTCCTGCCGGAATACCGCCGGCAGGGGATCGGCCGGGCGCTGCTGCTTGGCTGCGAGCAGCGGCTGAGAACGCCCCGGTTGAGGTTATCGGTGCGCAAGTCGAACCGGGGCGCCATCCGCCTGTATGAGCAGGAAGGTTACCGGACGATCGATATCTGGCGCCGGTACTACGATGATGGGGAAGATGCAGTTGTGATGGAGAAAAGACCGGAATCAAATGTACTATAATTGGGGGCATGTCGAGTCACCTTCTCAGCCCGCCGGTCTGGATCGACCAGCCTGCGCAATTGAAACGCCTGGTCGATAAGCTTGCCGGGCAGAAGCGCATTGCAGTGGATACTGAATCGAACAGTCTGTATGCCTACCGGGAGCAGGTCTGTCTGATCCAGTTTTCGACTGTCTCGAAAGATTACCTGGTAGACCCGCTGGCGTTGGATGATCTTGGTCCCCTGGCCCCGATCTTTGCGGACCCCGGCATCGAAAAGGTGTTCCATGCGGCCGAATACGATGTCATCTGCCTGAGGCGGGATTTCGGGTATGCGTTTGCGAACCTGTTCGACACCATGCAGGCGGCGCGTATACTGGGGTATAAGGCGGTGGGATTGAATACCCTGCTGGAATTGAAATTCGATGTCAGCCTGGATAAACGCTACCAGAAGGCTAATTGGGGCGCACGCCCGCTGCCGCCTGCCCAGGTCGATTATGCCCGCTTCGATACCCACTACCTCTTGAAACTGCGTGACCTGTTGTATGCAGAACTGGGGGAGAGCGGCCGCTGGAACCTGGCGGAAGAAGATTTCGAGCGGGCCTGTGAGACGCCTGAAAACAATGCCCCCCGGAATAACAACGGCTGCGCCTCTTGGGAACGGGCAGCCAAACAGCACGACCTGACTCACAGGCAGGAGACGATCCTGAAAACGCTGTATGACAGCCGGGAGCAGATCGCCGAGCGGATGGACCGTCCGCCCTTCAAGGTGATCGATGACAAGCGCCTGCTGGCAATTGCCCAGACCCTGCCGCGCAGCCTGAATGACCTGAAGGCGGTGGGGGTCAGCGAACGACAACTGCGGTATGCCGGGCAGTCTCTGCTGGAGGCGGTGAACGAGGGGGAGATAGCCCCGCTGGTATCCCGGCATCGGAACGAGCGTCCCAGTGACGACTACATTACGCGGGTGGAAGCCCTCAAGTCCTGGCGGAAGGCTCAGGCTCGCAAGATGGGGGTGGAGTCGGATGTAATCTTGCCCCGCGCTTATATTTATGCGATTGCTCGTGATAACCCGAATTCGAAAGATCAATTGGAATCAGTGTTGGGGACGCCTTCGTGGCGGCTTTCAAAGTATAGTTCTCAAATATTAGATGTTCTCAGGGAGTAACCATGCGAATTCAATTCAATGGAGCGGCTCGAACGGTTACCGGTTCGCAGCACCTGGTCGAGATCAACGGCGCCCGCCTGCTGCTGGAGTGCGGCCTCTTCCAGGGGCGCCGCAAGGATACCTACGAGCGCAACCAGAATTTCTCGTTTGATCCGGCCAGCATCGATGCAGTGGTGCTGTCCCACGCCCATATCGATCACAGCGGGAACCTGCCCAACCTGGTCAAGCAGGGCTTTACCGGCAAGATCTATGCTACCACGGCGACGGTTCACCTGGCGGGTATCATGCTGCGCGATTCGGGGCACATCCAGGAGTCGGATGTCGAATTCGTCAACAAGAAACGCGCCCGCAAAGGCGAGCCGCCGGTGGAGCCGCTATATACGATCGAAGACGCCGAACGGGCGGCAAGGCAGCTGGAAAAGGTCCCTTATGACCGGGAGTTCGAACCCGTACCGGGAGTGACGGCAAAGTTTGTGGAGGCCGGGCATATCCTGGGGTCGGCTGCGGTGCTGCTGGCGCTGGAAGAAAAGGGGCGTAAGGTCAAACTGTGGTTCTCCGGAGATATTGGGCGGGAGCACCTGCCCCTGCTGCGTGACCCGGTCTTGCCGGAGGATGTCGACTACCTGGTGATGGAATGCACCTATGGGGACAAGGAACATCGGGACCCGCGTGAGGCTCATGAGGAGCTGCGCCGGGTTGTGAAGACGACCCTGGAGAACAGAGGCAAGGTCATTATCCCGGCCTTCGCGGTCGGGCGCACCCAGGAGCTGGTCTATTCTTTCAATGAAATGATGTATAACGATGGGGTTATTAAAGCGCCGGTATATGTCGACAGCCCCCTGGCGGTCAATGCGTCTGACATCTTCCGGCAGCACCCGGAATGCTTCGATGATGAGACGCGTGAATTTGTAGCCAAACGGCAGCATCCGGCATTGGAATTCCCCCAACTGCATTATGTGCGTTCGGTGGATGAGTCTAAGGCGCTGAACGAGCGGAAAGACCCGATGATCATCATCTCGGCTTCCGGGATGGCGGAGGCCGGCCGGATCTTGCACCACCTGCGCAACAACATCGAGAACAAGCGTAATACGATCCTGATCGTTTCGTGGCAGGC
>JAFGMV010000082.1 GCA_016927315.1 Anaerolineales bacterium
CAATTCGATCTTATCAACTCAAAACTCCATCCAGCTCATGCTTATACCGTTCACAAAGCAGTTCGTCCATGACTCATCTCCAGTTTTTACAAATGGATTGAGCAATTTAATCACATTCTTTCAAAAAATTCATTACAAGTCTGCTAAAATAAGCACGAGGGAAGGTCGCCATTGGGAAAGCCTCGCACTTATCCCGTTTCTCTTGCCTCTGGCAAGCCACACCTTGTGCGACTTTCCCTTTTTGGTTTCAGCTTGTTCGAGTTAGGGCGGTTATCCTTCAAATGGGGGCCATGGAATTTCAGCTGGTCCGGCAAAGCCATGTTTTTCCTGTACAAATATACGACCATGAGATATCTGGCTGCATCCCATTTCATCGATGAAAGAGATTTGAAGAGCATTCGTTGCCAGGGGTTCGAAGACAATCTCCCCCGCTTCACATCGCCAGACTTCGATGATATAGTGGTTCATATTTTCATCCTCTTCATCACCAGCCCGCAGGGGGATATCCTGCCAAGACACGGTTACCACTTTATCCGAACGGGTGGCGCTGAGAACGGTTGTTGGCGGATAATATGGGGATATTGGAAGTGTGGCTGACCCGGGATAAGTAACTTCTACCCCAGGCAGATTTCCATTGATATCTATCAAGTCGGCTTTGACCCAACAGGGATTGTTTCCGCCAATGGCCTGGACATAGAGCCACTTGTTATTCTCTAGTCGACCGATGATTTCAAGGTTGCTGCCTTCAACAAGACCATATTTATATAGATAAGACCAGCCAGGACCATAGCGGCAGTTGGCTTGCTTAAGTACTTTACCACGTAGAATTGTATAAGTTGGTACTGGGGTTTCAGTTGGGATGTTGGTGATGGCGGCTGTTGGTTGAGGTGTATAAGTTTCTGTGGTTGGTAGTGGGGTAATTGTAGATGGGATATTCGTGAAAGTCGGTGTACTGATGTGTGGGGTTGCAGAAAAGGGGGGTTGTGCTGGTTCGACAATTGTAATTTGACCACAGGCAGATAATGCAGTCATCAGAACAATACTTGCTCCAAGGAATCGAATAGATAATGAATTTCTATACATAATATTTCTCCTTGTTGGGTTTTCCCGTTAGGATGAACAGAAAAATGGATAAAAAACCTTATGCCGTCTTAGCCAGAAGTTTTTCTTCTTGGGCTGCTGGCGAGAATCGTTTTTGTTTACCGATGTGCTGGTGTAGTACATAGAATACCAGTGCAGTCAGGGCGCATAAGCAACCTCCGCCTCGCCAGAGTAAATTTGGATCCAGATTATCCAATATTATCCCTGCGGCCAGTGGTGCGAATGTAGCGGGTAAAGCCCAACACAATCCGAAGATAGCCATATAGCGACCACGTTTATCCTCCGGGGCAAAATTAGCTGCCAGGGTCTGACTGACAGGCATAATCACCATCTCACCAATTGTGATGATGATGATTGCCAGTAGAAACCAGGAATACTGTCCGGTCCAGTTGCCCGACCAACCGCCAATCGCAAGCGGTATGTCGAATTTCAGGACAGAATTGAATCCATACATACTGAAACCGACCATATAGAATAAGGTACCCAATCCCATCATCAGGAAAGGAGACAGCTTTTTTATACGCCTGGTGATCCAAAGTTGAAGCAGGATGACCGTAATTGCGCTGGTGGTCAGGAGAAAGCCATAACCCTGGGCTGGTATTTGGTGGTGTGTTTCAAGGAACACAGAGAGTGTGTTGTACATTTGAATATAGACCGAGCCCATCAGAGTAGCAGCAACAATGAAGGCCATAAAAGCTGCATCTGACAGCACTGTACCATAGCCTTTCAGAGATTCCAGGATGCCCTGATCTTTTTGCTTGTTATCATCCGGTGAATCAGGTTTGGTCTCAGAAATCAAAAGGAAAAAGAGTAGGGCGACAAAACAGCTGACGGTGGCATCAATGACAAAGAGCGCAAAATAGGATCGCGTGGCGACGAATCCGCCGACCGTGGGCCCGATAATCCAGGCCATATTTGCTATCACCCTGAGGATTCCAAACCCTTCTGCGCGCTGTTTTTCCTCCAGGATATCCGCAATCATAGCCTGGTGAGCAGGGCCGCTGACGTTGGAGAGTAAACCGACCATGATTGCCAGACCGTAAATGGTCGAGATGGAATTGGCAAATGCCAGGGATAATGTGCTCAGGGCGCTGAATACCAGACCAAAGATAATCAGGATTCGCCGGCCAAATTTGTCAGTCAGAGCTCCACCGGCCATGCTGCCAATCATTCCGAAGCCCGAAAAGATCATTAGCACTATTCCTGCTTCTGTCATCCCGACACTGAATTTTTTGGTGATGTAAAGAGAAAAGAAGGGGAACAACATTGTGCTGCCAACCCGGTCAATGAACATAACGGCAACAACGGTCCAGAATTTCTTGGGAAATTGATTATAAATATCTCTAAATCTACCAAACATAGGAATTCCTTAGATTACAAGACAACAATGATAGCACATTTGTGCTGAATCGTGTGAAATTTTCTCCCACTTGTGACTGAATTCCAAAACACAAGCGGCAATGCGGGTCTGGTAAGACGCAGAAATTCCCACTATTGCTAATAGAATTCTCACCTGTCCTGTGCCAGAAGCACAGCCGGACGATGTGCTTCTGGGAATGTGGCGCACACCTGCCGCGAGCGGGGCGGCGCCGGGGAGCGTCATCAGACTATGTTCTTCTTGCGAAGGCAATCTTCTTTTGGTTTTTGTCACTTCCTTTTCACAAAAGAGCGGATATTGTACGCCTCTGGTTTTGACCTATGGTTTTGACCTATTGACAGAAGGCTTTGTGAAGACTATACTACGCCGCGCAATCGATTACGTAAACGATTAAAAGGAATTTAAAGGATAATTTCATGAACCAGGCCGCAAAATCAAGTTTCAAATCAATCTCTCAACGGATGTTCAAAATCGCAATACCGATTGCAATCAGCGGCATTATTACCCAGATCCAGATGCTGATCGATACAGCCTTTCTTGGCCGTTATAGTATCGCCATGGTAGATGGTTCTCTGCTCACTGGCAGTGATATTTTGTCTGCCGTTGGTAATGTATTTTTCCCCTACATCGTCTCGTTGAGTTTTATTTGGTCAATTACCACTGGAACCGTTATTCTTGTTTCGCAGCGGGTAGGTGCTAACGAACCGGAAAAAGCCCGACGATTTGCTGAGACATCCATCAAATTCAATACATTACTATCTCTGGTGGTGTTGGGTTTCTGGTTCTTATTTGCAGAAAAGATATTTGTTTTTCTGGGGGTTCGTGAACCGATTCTAGGACTCAGCCTGAAATATATTCGCTTAATGAGTCTTGAATTGGTTTATCTGGGAGCGGCGGTTACCATCGGTGCGGTTTTCCAGGGTGCGGGTTTTACGCGGCCGGAAATGATCACCGGGATCATCCGCAGTCTGTTGAACATGCTGCTTGATTACCTGTTGATCTTCGGCCATTTTGGTTTCCCTGAAATGGGAATTGCCGGTGCAGGCCTGGCTACTGCCTTGTCGGGGGTGGTTTCTTTTATTTTGCTGTTGGTGATTTTCTTTACGCATAAAGATTTGCCATTTCGTCCACAAGTGAGATCTGTCCTGCGTGCTCCAATCAAGGAGTATGGTACAGTATTGAAGGTAGGTTTGCCGGTGGGTGTGGAAGATGTGCTCTGGAACTCGGGCAATTTGGTTTTGGCTTACTTCTTGAATCTGATCAACCAGGAAGCGGTTGGGATTTACCGCCTGGTTTACCAGATCGAAATTACACCAATATTTTTCTATATTGGCCTGGCGCGTGCCGTGACGACGCTTGTTGGCAATCGGACCGGGGCACGTAATATACCGGAAGCGCGCCGGGTTGGTTTGATCGGTACTTTGTACACGGCCGGATTCTGTCTGCTGTTTACCTCTTTGTTTGTGGTTTTCCCGCAGCATATCTTGAGATTATTTACAACGGATACACTCTTTATTCAACAAGCGATCCCACTACTGGGCATTACCGCATTCACGCTTATTCCTCGCTCAATCAATATTATCAGTGGGCACGGCATCCGCGGTTATGGTGATACGATCTGGATGCTGGCTACACAAATATTTGGGATTGTCTTTATTATTTCTTTGAGCTACACGCTCATGTTCACGGTTGACCTGAAAATGATTGGTTTATTTATTGCTATCTTCACGGACGAAATGATACGCGGGGTTATCAACACAGTCCGTTTTTATAGGGGAGAAACATCCATCTTTCACAAAGGAATAACGGCCGAACCAGCTGTAGATGCGGTATAGGAGTTGTGTGGTGGCGACAATCAGCGATGTAGCAAACCTGGCCAGGGTCTCGACGGCAACTGTATCTCATGTGATCAACAAGACCCGCAAGGTCAATCCGGAGACAATCGAACGTGTTGAAGCGGCAATCCTGGTATTGGGATACCGGCCTAATCCCCAGGCGCGCAGCTTGAAGACCGGTCTAAGCCGGCAGATTGGCGTGTTGAACCTTTCCGATTTCGATCCTTATTTTTCGGAAGTCCTGATGGGGATTGAAGGCGCGGCCAGGGAAGCCGGTTACGGGATGCTGATCAGTCATTCCGAGTTCCATCTGGAGCGACAAATGGCTGATATGAACCTTTTGTTAGGTAATGGAGTTGATGGTCTGATTATTAATTCTCTGATTGAGGATGAAGAAATATTTGAACGTTTACGCTGTCTGCGAATTCCTTATCTGCTGCTTCAATTTTATTCACCTGATTTACCGGCCGATTGTATCCATAATGATGACGAGCAGGCTGGTTATAACGCTACCGTATATTTATTAGGTTTGGGACATACGCGTATCGGTTGTATTTCTGGATACGCCTCTCCGACTCAATCTGCATACAACCGTCTGTCTGGTTACCGGCGGGCACTGGAAGAGAACAATATTCCTTTTAAGATGGATTATTTTTGTATGACCTGTTATACCCTGAAGGAGGGGTACGATAGTTTTATAAATCTGCAAAACCTGCCGGAAAAGCCAACGGCTGTAATTACTTATTCGGACCCACTGGCTATCGCAGCGATTCGAGCAGCTGTCGATTTAGGCCTTTCGGTGCCAGGAGATATTTCGGTGATCGGGTTTGATGATATTGAGTTCGCGAATTACTCAATTCCACGCCTGACTACGATTTATCAGGAAAAGGCGTTGTTGGGACGCCTGGCTTTTGAGATGTTGATAAAACGTATTCATCAACCTGACTTACCGTTTGAGCGCAAGATATTACCTTCACATTTAGTAATCCGGGAATCTTGTTCGCCCTTGATGGAAGAATAATGAATAAGGAACATCATGAGATGAGTTATCAGGATGCATTTTTTTTAACCAGTTCTTTTTATTGATCGCCTGCGCCGTAGGTCCTTGGCCGTTATTGGTTTACGAGATTGGCGTGGTGGAGGTGGGGGAGCTTCGACGCTGTAGTCAAAGCTTTCCATCTGTTCACGTGGTAATTTTTGCTTCATGATCTTTTCCAACTTCCGAACCATGTCTGCGTCATCGGGTGTTACCAGGGTAAACGCATCGCCTGTGCGTTTAGCGCGTCCGGTCCGGCCGATACGGTGGATATATGCGTCGGGGGTATCTGGCATATCAAAATTGATCACATGGGATATGTTTTCGATATCCAACCCGCGGGCCGCAATATCTGTGGCGACCATGATTTGGAATTTGCCCTCTTTGAATCCATTCAAAGCATTTTGACGCTGTCCCTGGGTGCGGTCGCTATGCAGGCTGGTAACCTTGAACCCTTTTTCGTCAATCTTCCGAGCCAGATTGCGGGCGCGATGGCGTGTGCGTGTAAAGATAAGCACGGAATCTGTATCAGTCCTTTTGAGCATTTCCAGAATAAGTTTGTATTTCAGGTGTCTTGGCACAGGATACAGTGCATGTGTTACCGTGTGGGCTGGGCGGCTGATATCAACCAAAATGCGTTTTGGTTCATTAAGCGTTTGGGCTGCCAGTTCCTCAATCTCGCTCGGGAAAGTAGCCGAAAATAACATAGTCTGCCGTTCGGTTGGTATGTGTTTTAACAAACGCCTGACATCAGGCAGAAATCCCATATCTAGCATTCGGTCAGCTTCATCCAAGACAAGAAACTCGATAGTACTAAGTTTCGCATATCCTTTTGAGATCAGATCCAACAGGCGACCGGGACAGGCTACCAGGATTTCTGTTCCTTTGTTGAGCGCCAATATCTGTGGGGCGGCATTGACGCCGCCATAGATGGTCGCACTCCGTAATCCAGTGCCCTTTCCTAGAGTCTGAACAACTGAATGGATCTGCTCGGCCAATTCTCGCGTTGGGGTAACAATCAGGGCTCGCGCCTGGTGGCGAGGACCGCTTAAAAGATTATTCAAAATCGGGAGTATAAAAGCGGCCGTTTTACCGGTGCCGGTTTGGGCAGTGCCAATCAAGTCGTGTCCAGCCATGGCAGTTGGAATGGCCTGTTTCTGTATAGGAGTTGGAGTTTGATAACCTGCCTGCCCGATGCCTGCCTGCAGGCGAGCATCCAGGTTGAACTGCTTGAAGTTCACGTAAAATTCCTTTTCTTCAGAAGTCGAGCGTGGTTTGGGGGAAACGGAGCAAAGACTGCTGATGGTATTGATTTAGCAGACTGTACGATAACCGATTGCAGAACGACTGTCAAGGATGGAGTTGACAGGATGGTAATCATTCTTCTCGGAGTTTCATCCTGTATTCTTTAAACCAGCCGCAATTCCGTTAATTGTCAAGAAAACCACTTCTCGTAGGGCTTTGGCCTCAGGTCCTTTTTGATCTGGAAGGGCGCGCAGTCTGCGAAGCATATCAACCTGAATGTAATTCAGGGGATCTATGTATGGATTTCGGAGTTGAATTGCGTTTTGTGTAACCGGTTCTAATTCCAACAGGTTTTGGTGTCCGTTGATTGTGAGAATGGCTGCACGGGTGCGTTCATGTTCATCCCGGATGAGCCGGAATATTTTACCGGCTGAATCCTGATCCTGGACCAGATCAACGTAAAGCCTGGCGATGTCCAGGTCGGCTTTCAATAAGGAGACTTCCGTGTTGTCCAGCATGGTTTTGAAAAAGGGCCAATTGACATACATTTCCTGCAGCAGCTCAATATCCCGATAGGCTGACAGACCGGTTCCCAGGCTGTACCACCCCGGCAGGTTGAAGCGTGACTGCATCCATGAGAATACCCATGGAATAGCGCGGATTTTAGTGACAGCAGGCTCTTCAGTACGAGCAGCCGGGCGTGAACCGATGTGTAACCGTTTGATCTCATCCAGAGGGGTGGCCTGCTGCCAGAATTCAAAAAAACCAGGAGTTTCGTAAACCAGTTCTCGATAGGATGCCTGGCTGATTCGAGCCATGTCTTCAACAATGATTCGCCATGTGTCAGGGATTATGGTTTGTTTTCGTTTCAAAGGGGCAGATGCCAGCAGGACAGCCGAAGTGACTTGTTCCAGATGCCGATGGGCCAGGACAGGGTTGGCATAGCGGGAGGCAATTACCTCTCCCTGTTCGGTTACGCGGAAGCGTCCATTGATACTACCTTGAGGTTGGGCCTGGATGGCTCGATTGGCGGGGCCCCCGCCTCGAGCGATCGTCCCACCGCGTCCATGAAAGATCGTCAGGGTGATACCGTGTTCCCTGGCGACATGTGTGATTTGTTCCTGGGCCTGATACAGTGCCCAGTTGGCCATAAGAAAGCCTCCATCCTTGTTACTGTCAGAATAGCCAATCATTACGGTTTGCTGGTTGTTGCAGGTCCTTAAATGTTCGCGGTAGATTGGATTGGTAAAAAGTGTTGTCAGTATCTGCGGCGCTTCCGTCAGATCGGTAATGGTTTCAAAGAGTGGTGTAATATCCAGTCCACAGTCGCAGGCTGCCCAACGTGAAAGCAGCAGAACGGTTAAAATATCGGCTGCAGAGCGGGTCATAGAGATGATGAATGGCCCCAATAGTTCAGCACCATATACTTCACAGACACGACCGATCAACTGGAACATTGCCCAGGTTTCAGAGGTTTCTTCGGTAACGCCGGGGTGTTCGGATAGGTGGGGAAATTCTTCAGACAGCATTTTTGCAAGCAGAACCAGGCGGGCAGATATCGACAGTTGATCGAAATTAGGCTCAACCCGGAGCGCCCGTAGAATTTCAGCCAGGGTTGCGTTCAAACGCCCAGATTCTTCGCGCAGATCCAGCCTGACAGCTTGAAGACCAAATATTTTCATCTGGTAGAGAAGGGTTTCTAATGTATAACTCCAGAGGGCTTTTGGAGTAATTTTTTCAATGATTTCGATAGGTTCGATGAGGTCCTGCAGCTGCAAATGAGCATGCTGAGAGGTGCGACTGAGTAAGTGGGATTTCATGTCCTCCTGCGAGGCTTCTGCCAGATAGGCTGAGAGCAGCGCGAGTACCAGCCGGAAGGGTTCATTGACATAGCGCTTGTCAATATAGGCCACGCGATTCGGAAATGGACGCCGGGCTTCAATCCATTCTGACAGCGCACGTGGGGGAGGTATCCGGCGGGCGCTGAGACTCAGGCGGCGAGCAAGCGCTGAGAGATTCTTACGATGATTTTCAACAGCCAATCCACGATGCAGGCGCAGGGTTTCCGCGGTGATCTCGGTGGTTACGTTTGGGTTTCCGTCCCTGTCTCCACCCATCCAGGAGGCCATACTCCACCAGGTATGTTTTGGCTTTAATCCCGGGTAATGCTTGTCGAGTGCCTGCTGAAGATCTTTATAAATCATGGGCAGCGTTTGCCAGAAGATTTCATCCACAAAATACAAGCCTGTGCGTACTTCGTCTGTGGCAGCCGGCTTGATCGTGCGAGTGCGTTCAGTCAACCAGAGACCAGTGATTTCTGCGTATAAAGAGGTAGTGCAGGTATCGACTTCGCGCTGTGAATGATACTTTAACCCCATTTTTCTAAGCAGCTGTCCAATGCGCTGAAGTTTGGAGAGTATCGAACGGCGCCGGGCTTCTGTTGGATGGGCAGTCAGAACGAGTTCGATGGAAAGCGAATCGAGTATCTCGGACATCTCGTCCTGCGTAATGTCATGGTCCTTCAGAATCTGGATCGCTTCACCAATTGACTCGCTGATCGGTTCCGGATAACAACCATCAAGTCGCTGGTGGAGTAGATTGACACGCTGATTCTCTTCTGCAAGATTGACCAGGTCAAAATAGGTTGCGAAAGCGGCCGCGACGGCGCGGGCCGAATCAGGATCGAGATTCGAGACCTCGTCTTTTAAAATACCAGCAGCAGATTGATCTCCCGATCGGCGAGTTTTAGCAGCCCGGCGGATACGTTCAACAAATTCAAATATTTGTGGCGATTCGAGCTCCGAAATTACCTTCCCTAGCAGGTTGCCAAGTAGGTGAATGGCCTGGGAGATATCCATTTGCGTATTCATGGCCTAAGTATAGCGGAAAGCCGGTTATTGTTCTAGAATAAGTCATATAACGAATAGAACCTTATTTTTTATTACTTAAATTTCTTTTTTTATTTTCATATTGTTGGGCAGAAATTAAGCCCGTGTCGCGCAACTTTTGGATTTTTTGTAATTGTTCTTCGCTGTTATCTTGTGAGATCGGCATTTGTGACTGATAAAAACCTTCCTTTTTCAGTTCTTTGTTATATTCTCTGGTTTTATTCATACCATTAATGAATAAGGGGACAAGAACGATCAGGGTTAGTGCTCCCGGGCACAGCCCCTGAGGCAAGTTGAAAGACGGAGTTCTCTGTAGAGAAACCCCCAATCCGATGAGTAATGCCAGCACAATTTCCAGGCCGATAAAGATTATGAGAAACCGGCCCCATTTTTTTTGGATGTAAATATGGATAGATCCGGGTAACAACATGTTGATTAATCCTGCAATGAATGGATATTTTTTGTTTTTTTTCATCACATGCTCCTTTTACAGCAGACTAACTGAAATCCAAGAAGTCAGGATTTATTAGCATCTACAGAAATTATTTCCTGCTTCCAAACATCGACCTGAGGATAGACCTAATTCCCGTGGTAGAACGAGTAAATATCCATATGACATGAAGCAGTTGATTTTTCCTAGAAGTCATATGTCGATTGAAAGACATCAACGATTATTTCTTTTTCATTCAACGAATAGGTGTTGAACATGTGTATAGCTTTTTCGGCTTCAGTTTGTGTGCCCATCGTAACAAAGGCGAACCCTCTTGAGTCGCCGTTTCTTCGATTAATGGGAATATCTGCTAATATTACTTTCCCGGCTTTGGTGAATAATAACCTGAGTTCGTCTGAAGTAATTGATCCTGAAAGATTTCCTACAAAAAGCTTCACAGCCATATAAAGGACTTTCTCCGGGGTGACCGGGATGAGAAACCGCCGTCCATAACGGCGACAGCGGTCTAATACAACGGTTCAATGCAGTTCCAATGATCAACAGTGAGCCTAATTATTGCGGTTTACGAAATGGTTGTAGGATTGTTAGATCCAGGCTGCCTGAGTATCAATCTCCTGAATGAGAAGTGGAAGGTTGTTGATGCAAGCCTGTACAGCAGTTTTTTTATACTTTATGTGGGAGATGAATTATCAATTGCCTTGCCAATAAAAATTCTGCTGATCATGAAGCGATTTCATTCTATCATCAAATAATGAAACGATGTTAATGGTCCTGGCTCGGTTCCATCTTCCACAGCAGGAAAGCATTCAAACTCTGTAGATCAATGCTATGTTTGTCAGCTTGCGTTAGTGCTTCTGCTCGCAAATCGTGCGGACCGAAGCTCTTCCTCAGTGCACGGAAGCCCTCCGGGCTATAAATGCGAGTCGGTTTTATCCGACTTTCACGATCTGAGGAAGGATTTTCGCGAAACACTCCCAAAGGGAGCTTTCTGCACCGAACAAAAATATAATTTCTACAACATTTGACTGCTCCCTCATAGCAATCCTAAGAGCCATGTTAATTATGATATAATAAAAATAATCTATAGCAGGTCAAGCGAAATTCCCGCCAAACCCTATTATTGGGTTGGTGGATTTTTTTATAATTGTTTTTGAGTTTCCCTAGAAGTTGCACCATGCTGATTGAGGCACCTGATTCGTGTATTGATGTAAAAGGACAGTTAAACATCATCTGGTAAATCAATAATTCTACTGGTGTTATAGGAGGCGCGGGGAACTGCAACCTTGGCTTTCAAGGAGACAATATGTTTAAGTCTGGTGATTACGTAGTCCATCCGCGTTGTGGTGTAGGACGTGTTGTAAAGTTAAGTATTGAGCAGTTTGTGCAGGGAGAAAAACACCTTTTCTATGAAGTCCTCTTTTCGGACAAAACAGTATGGGTCCCGTTGAAACAAACAATATTGGGAATAAGAGAATTATCGGCAAAAAGTGAGATTGAAGATTGTCGCCAGGCATTAATGGCTCCGGCGGAAGATCTCAATAAAGATTTGCGTTTAATGCAAATGGAATTGGTTTCTCGTTTGAGTCTGGGCACATTAACAGCTCGTTGTGAAGTGATCAGGGATTTCTACGCACACATGTGGATGAAACCAATTGGGGGAACGATTAATGCAATATTGCAAGTAGCCCAACTTGTGTTGTATCAGGAATGGGCCGCAATCGAAGGTATTACTCCCGATGAAGCTGAAATTGAGATCGAAACTCTTTTAGAGAGAGGGCGGCAGATTGTCGCAGGCGAGTGAACCAATGGAGTTAAAGTTTAATGTTGGCGACAGAGTTGTTCACCCGCAGATTGGTGTTGGATTGGTCGATGGCATGGAGGAGAGGCAATTTGAGCCAGAGGTCACTCGCGTGTATTATGTAATTCAAATTAAGGAAACAACTTTGTGGGTCCCTGTCGATTTTATTAATACTGGATTGCGAAAGTTGAGCGTTAAAAATGAAATTGACAAATGTCGTGATACCCTGGAGTCTGCTCCCCTTAAGATAGAATCTGGCCGCGGTATGCTGGCTGGTTTGTCCGGTCGAATAAAGCAGGGTGGGATTACGGCTCAATGTGAGGTAATACGAGATATAACTGCTTTTGGATGGAAAAAACCTCTTTTTGGTCCTGTTTCTGAATTTCGAGAGCAGTTATTGAACGTGCTCTGCCAGGAATGGGCAACCGTTGATGATGTTTCCTTATCGGAAGCATCAGTTGAAATAAAAACATTATTGAAAAAGTGTAAGACAACTTACAAGCGTTGATCATTATGAGGGTATACAGTTTTCTTAAATTTGTGGAAAAGCATTGAATCCGATGCTGGAAAGCGCGATAATGTAGTTGCACTCCGAAAAAAGCAAACCCAGCGAAAGCTGGCGACGCAAAGCCATGGGCCTAAAGTTGTGATGACTATGGTTGCCAGGTTGTCGATAAGGTGAAACTGGCGAAAGTCAGTGGCGCAAAGTCATGGGTCTAAAGCTAAACGAAGCAAAGGCTGCCAGACTACCGAAAGGTAAAACCGGTAAAAGCCGGTGACGCAAAGTCATGGGTCTACAGTTGCTGATAATCTCCAGCATCCAGGATAGCCAGACTGCCGAAGAGTGCTCATAAAAAGAACTGCCCATTTCGAGCAGTTCTTTTTTTATTGTTATCAGGATTATTTTGTGTAATTTCGTCTGGCAGCACGGTCAGACGGATTCGCCTGGTTGAAATATACACTTGCAAGCAGACCCGAATGACCTGAACTTTTCCCGAATAACAAGTGGACAATAAATTTGCGTCCTTCTATCTTTGCGGAGTCCTCTCAATGCGATCAGTAAGGATGAAAAGTTGTTCCAAGCCGGATTGGAGTATCGTCATTGTTGGCGGATATCTTGAGACAATCATTGGGTTATCGGAATGCCAGTTTGATACAATCCTTCCATTCCAACATCACTTCCTGGATTTTTATTGTTTCACAAAGGGTGAGAAAGTCAAATTTCTTAAGGGAATTTGGCATAAAAAGCTTGTCTGACAATTGACAAACAGTTTATATTTTGCTAAACTATATTAGTATTTGTCTGACAACTAGACAATTATTTCGGGTAACTATGTCAACACTTTTAATAAAAAACAGCACTCTTCTTGTTTTGATGGATGATGCCCGTCAGGAAATTCCTGATGGCGGGTTATTCATCCGGGATGGATTTATCGAGCAGGTCGGGCCAGGCAATATTCTGCCTTCGACGGCAGATGAGGTTTTGGATTTAAAGGGATACATGGTCCTGCCCGGTTTGGTAAACACCCATCACCATTTCTATCAGACCCTGACGCGAGTGGTGCCTCCGGCCCAGGACGCCAATTTATTTAATTGGCTTCGTACATTGTATCCGATCTGGGCTCGCATCAATCCAGAGGATATCTATATATCCACCCAAACGGCTCTGGCTGAATTGTCGTTATCCGGATGTACAACCGCCTCCGACCACCTGTATCTTTTCCCGAACGGTTCAAAGTTAGACGATGAAATTGCTGCGGCTGTTGATTTTGGGCTCCGTATTCATGCCTCGCGTGGGTCGATGAGCCTGGGCGAATCAGATGGGGGCTTGCCTCCAGATAGTGTGGTAGACAGCGAAGCAACCATCCTGGAAGATTCCCAGCGACTGATTGAGTGTTATCACGATTCAAAACCGGGTTCGCAAGTACAAATTGTTTTGGCGCCTTGCTCACCGTTCAGCGTGTCCGGGGAATTGATGAAACAGTCTGCAGTACTTGCGCGTGAATATGGGGTATCGCTGCATACGCATCTGGCGGAAACTGAAGATGAAGAAATATTTTGCCTGCAAAAATATGGCCATCGGCCGGTGGGTTATATGCAGGAAGTTGAATGGGTAGGGGAGGATGTCTGGTTTGCCCATGCAGTTTATACGAATGAAGAAGAAATTGATGTTTTTGCGAAGCACCGCTGTGGAGTTGCACATTGTCCATCTTCAAACATGCGCCTGGCTTCCGGAATTGCGCCAATAAAGGAATACCGTGCAGCCGGCATCAAGGTTGGTTTGGGTGTGGATGGGTCGGCCAGTAACGATGGTTCTCACATGCTGGCAGAGGCTCGCCAGGCTTTGCTGCTGTCCAGGGTGAAAGAGGGGGTTACCGGGTATTCCCGTTCAGATGATCCTGCGCGCAAATTGATGACTGCGCGGGAAGCACTCTATCTGGCAACCCGTGGTGGAGCAGACGTGTTAGGCCGGAACGATATCGGTTCACTCGAATCAGGGAAATGCGCAGATTTCTTTGCGATTAAATTAGACAGGCTGGACTATGCCGGCGCATTACACGATCCGGTAGCGGCGGCAGTTTTTTGCCATCCAATAAGGGTGGATTACACTGTAGTTGGTGGGAAATTTGTTGTGAAAGAAGGTCGACTGGTTACGATAGATGAGAAACAACAAATACAAAAGCATAACCAGGCGGCCCGGAGATTATTAGATCTTTGATACTTATCGGTTTTGAATGACCGGTAGAGAAAATATCAGGAAGAGAGGAACGATGCCCCATTTTCCATTTCAACGTTTGCAATCAGAACTGGCGATAATAATATCAAACACTCCTGCCGGGGAAAGGCTGCCATCTGAACCAGACCTGGCAAAGCAGTTGGGGGTTTCCAGAGCGACGCTGCGAGAGGCGATGCGAACCTTTGAAACCCAGGGGTTAATTCGCCGGCGGCAGGGGGCAGGTACATTTGTGGTTGGACGGGTGCCGGTTATGGAAAGCGGTCTGGAAGTGCTGGAAAGCCTTGATACACTGTCCGAACGGCTGGGTCTATCCCTGTCTGTTGCGAATCTAATGACTGAGAGCATTTATGCAGAAGAAGATCACGCAGAGGGGTTGGAAGTTCCCCTGGCAACCCGTTTGATCCGTGTTCAGCGCGTTATGCGAACAGACAATCGTCCGGTTGCCTATCTGGTGGATATCCTTCCGGAAGATATTCTGAAACTTGGGGACCTTCCCAATGATTTCCGCGGCTCAGTGCTGGACTTTTTGATTGAGCGTGGGGATCCCCTGACAGTTTCACGCACCAACGTTTCAGCGTTGGGTGCGGCAGCGGATGTTGCCAAAGCGCTTGAAATTCAGCGAGGTGATGTACTCCTGCATTTTATATCCCGCTTGTTTACGGCGAATGGCCGGGTTGCAGACATATCCAACAGTTACTTTATTCCGGGCTATTTCCATTTTCATATTGTACGCAGGGTGGGAATGCCCGGCGCTTATTGACGGTCATTCACCTGGTTCTGGAGTTTTTCCTGCCAGAAGTAAATATATCCTGTCAAATGGAATGTTTGATGGCTCAATCCTATAATTTTCTTATCATCTCAACAGGATCCTTTGGAGGTAAAAATGCGTAGTTTTGCAGGACGTGATATTCTTTCGCTCAAGGAATTTGAGCGGAATGAGTTTTTTCATGTTTTTGATGTTGCCGAAGATATGGAAATCATTGCCCGTGAGCGAAAGAATGTAGATTTACTCAAAGAAAAAACACTGGTAACGGCTTTCTACCAACCATCTACGCGGACTCGTCTGGCGCATGAAGCGGCGATGCATCGCCTGGGCGGCCATGTAACCGGTTTTTCAGATGCAAAGATGACACGCGCCGGTGATTTTTATCAGGAATCAATCAAAGACACTGTGAAAATGCTGGAATTTTATGGTGATGTAATCGTGATGCGTCATTTCCAGCAGGGTGCCCCCCATGAAGCCGCAAAGTGGGCTTCGGTGCCGATCATAAACGGTGGTGATGGATGGGGAGAACATCCGACACAAATCCTGACGGATCTGTATACAGTACTGCGTGAAAAAGGCACCATAGATGGCCTGAAGTGGCTGGCTGTTGGGGATATGCGTATGCGTACCATGCATTCGCTGGGATATGCACTGTCTCAATTTGATTGTCCGGTAACGTTTGTTGCCCCGCCAGAAATGAACCTGACCGATGATTTCAAGGCAGAACTTAAAGAATATAGTGTGAATTTCAAAGAAGCCGAGCATGTTGAACAGGCTATTGGAGAGGCCGATGTTATCCTGGTCGAGCCGGTAGTACAACCGGATTATACCAAGTCGCGCGATGAGCGGGATGGCAATGTGGGGCTGACCCCGGCGAATTACAAAATTACGCGAGAGCTGCTGGAGAAGAAGGCCAAATCAGATGCCATTCTGTTGCATTCCCTGCCGCGCATGGATGAGATCCCGCCAGATGTTGATATTACCAGGTGGTCTCGTTATTGGCAGGAGGCATTCAATGGGGTTGTCATGCGCATGACCCTGCTGGCGCTTATCCTTGGCGCAATGGAATAGTATAAAAAAACTCGCTGCTGCGAAGGGTGATAGACACTGCCGCCCTTCGCAGTAAAGTCTTAAGGAGAGAACTATGCAAACTGATCTTCGCAACCGGGATCTGATTGGAGATCTGGATTTCTCAAAGGAGGAAGTTGAGACTGTACTGGATGTCGCCTGGGATTTGAAGCGGAAACGCGCTTTAGGGGAACCACATGCATACCTGCGTGATAAAGTGCTGGCGATGTTGTTCTTCTTCTCATCCACGCGAACGCGAGGTTCCTTTGAGGCCGGGATAGCACAGTTAGGTGGTCACGGCGCCTTTATCGACAGCAAAACCACCCAGATAGCGCATGGCGATACCGAACGTGAAATGGGTGAAATATTCGGACGTTATTTTGATGCTGTTGCTATCCGTCATGTTACCTGGGGAACAGGCAACCGCTATCTGAACCTGGTCGCGGAAGCATCACGCGTACCTGTTCTGAACATGCAGTGTGAGATTTATCATCCCTTTCAATGCCTGGCTGATTTAATGACGATCATGGAGAAGAAAGGGCGCGACCTGCGCCGAAAGAAGATGGTTGTTTCCTGGGCGTATGCCTCCTCTTACCTGAAACCGCTTTCTGTTCCTCAATCCCTGATCTTGCAAATGCCTCGTTTTGGAATGGATGTTGTCCTGGCGCACCCGCCTGAATTCAAGCTGATGCCCGAGATCATGGAGCAAGCCCGGGAACAGGCCAGGAAATACCAGATCGGATTTGAAGTAATCAGTGATAAGGATGGTATGCAAAAAGCCGTTGAAGATGCGGATGTTGTTTACGCAAAGTCCTGGGGACCACTGCTGGTCACAGACGATCCGGAAGAAGGCAAGAAAATCCAGGATCAGTATAAGCACTGGATTACCGATTCTGATTTGATGGGCAAGGCAAAAAGTGACGCTATTTATATGCATCCCCTTCCTGCTGATCGGGACATTGAAGTAACCAGTGGAGTGATGGATAGCCCGAACTCGGTTGTGTTTGATGAAGCAGAAAATCGTCTCCATGTCCAGAAGGCCGTCATGGCTTTAACGATGAGGAATTAAATGTCCGCTAAAAAACTTGCTGTAGTTGCCCTGGGCGGGAATGCACTGATTCTGGATAAAAACCGCAAAACCGTTCCTGATCAGTTCGATGCGGTCAAAGAAACAGTTGGGCATATCGTCGACATGATCGAAGAAGGATGGCAGGTGATCGTTACCCATGGGAATGGTCCGCAGGTGGGCTTTATCCTGCGTCGTTCGGAATTGTCAATTCACGAACTTCATCCGGTACCACTGGATTACTGCGGCGCTGATACCCAAGGTGCGATTGGTTATATGATCCAGAAAGCCTTGCGAAACGAGTTCCACAAGCGGGAACTGGGCCTGCAAGCCGTTACTGTGGTCACCCAGGTTGAAGTTGACCCTGATGACCCAGCCTTCGATAACCCTTCCAAGCCGATTGGTTCCTTCCTGGATGAAGCCACGGCCAGAGAGCGGATGGAAGACGGGCAGACCTTTGTCGAAGACGCAGGCAGGGGTTGGAGAAGGGTCGTTCCTTCACCGAAGCCGATGAGAATCGTGGAAATTGATGCCATTCAAAACCTGGTTGACAATAAATTTATTGTCGTCGCGGTTGGCGGAGGGGGAATCCCGGTTGTTGAACGACCAGGTGGGTTTATCCGGGGGATTGAAGCTGTAATCGATAAGGATTTTGCCTCAGGCTTGCTCGCTGAGCTTGTTGGGGCCGACCTGCTGTTAATCTCTACTGCCATTGAGAAGGTGGCGATCAATTTCAACCAACCTGGCCAAAAATGGCTGGACGAGATCCGCGTTGAGGAAGCGGAGCGGTATATCCAGGCAGGTCATTTTGCACCGGGAAGCATGCTGCCGAAAATCCAGGCGATCGTTAAATTTGTGAAAACGACCGGGAAGAAGGCATTGATCACTGATCCGCCCAATATGAAGAGGGCGCTTCATGGTGAAACTGGAACCAGGATTGTGCCCTGATGTCGAGTAGAATACTGGCAGAGAATAGACTATCTCTGCCAGTATTTTTTTTAGAGGACATCGATGAAATTCCGGATCAAAAAGCTTGAAAAATTTTTTAATATACCTGCTCCCTGGGCATTAGCAGTAACAGCCATTTTGGCTTATGGTTTGCTGATCGCTCAGTTAGGGTTTTACTGGGATGATTTACCGATGAGTTGGATTCGGTATCAACTGGGGCCCGAGGCGATGGCGAAGTATTTCTCGACCAACAGGCCTGTCTGGGGGTTGGTCTACCAGGCAACGACCTGGCTGATGCCCTGGCAGCCGCTGTCATGGCAAATACTCTCCCTGGTTCTGCGTTGGATCACGGGAATTCTGGTCTGGATGCTGGTGAGAGATATCTGGACAGGACGAGGGCGGCTGGCTCTTGTAACGGGCTTGCTGTTTTTGGTGTATCCGGGTTTCAATCAGCAGTGGGCGTCTTATCTGTACAGCCATTTTTTCATTGTATTGTCGTTTTTCTTGTTATCGTTCCTCTTTATGATATGGGGGCTGCGCAATCCGCAGCGATATTGGCGCTTGAATGCTGTGGGGATGCTCTTTTCGGGTATGAATCTTTGGATGATGGAATACTTTTTTGTGCTTGAGCTGGTGCGTCCTGTTATTTTATGGGCAGCGCTTGGACCGCAGGGTATTGATCTCAGGAAGCGGTTGAAACAGGTCCTGGTTCACTGGTTTCCATATTTGGTGGTGTTTATCACCGCGGTATTCTCGCGGATGTTTGTTTTCAACAACCAGATCTATGGGATAAGTCTGGCCTCCCAATTCAGCCGCAATCCGCTTGATACAATGCTGTACTTGCTCGGGGTTGTACTAAACGATTGGTGGACGGTTACATTCGCGGCCTGGGGGCAGGTTTTTGAATTCCCAAATCCTTCGGAGGCCGGATTGTTAAGTACGCTGGCCTATGCTGTTTTGGTACTGGCTACTTTCTTGTGGCTTTGGAGATGCCTCCGGTCGGAGCAATACCTGGAAAGCCATAAGGATAATCAAACGGCATTATCCTTCCTGGCGCTGGGGGCAGTCTCCTTGTTCCTGGCTGGCTGGCCTTTCTGGTTGGTGGACCTTTCGGTGACACTGGGGTTTCCTGCTAACCGCTTTACGCTGTCCTTCATGTTGGGAACAAGTTTTCTGCTGGCAGGCCTGATCGAATTAATCCCCTCCGGGAAGATCAGAACCGGTCTGGCGGTAGTCCTGGTTGGGCTGGCTGTGGGGCGTCAATTCTTGTGGGCCAATGAATTTCGCCGTGATTGGGAAGAACTTCAGGATATGTTCTGGCAGATGAGCTGGCGTATTCCTGCCCTGGAACCCGATACATTGATATTGATCAATGAAGGCCCCCTGGATTATTATGCTGATAATTCCATCAGCGCACCGCTGAATATGATTTATGCTCCCGATAACCATACATCGGATGTGGATTACATGCTGTTCTATCCAACCAACCGTATCGGGCAGGCTTTGCCCTCCTTCGCGCCCGGACAGCGCATCAGCCATAACTTTATTGCTGGGCAATTTGAGGGAAATACCTCTCAGGTTGTGGTCCTGGAATATTCTCCCCCGGGCTGCCTGCGAGTCCTTGATCCGGATTTTGATCCTGAGAACCGTTTTCTCCTTCGTGAGAGTATGCTGCGAGAAGCGGCCGTGCTGTCAACAACATCACCCATACTTGCAGCTTCCCAGCCAGGAATGCCGCATTTCTTTGGTCCGGAACCTGGGCCGAACTGGTGCTATTACTTTGAAAAGGCAGACCTGGCTCGCCAGTCTGGAGATTGGCAGCAAGTGGCAGATCTTGGCGACCTGGCGTTCTCAACAGGAGATACGCCCAATAATCCTGTGGAAAGGTTTGTTTTTATTGAAGGATATGCCCATGTCGGCAGGTGGGATCAGGCCTGGGACTTGTCCCTGAAATCATATCGCATATCGAAAGAGTATGTTGGCCCTCTGCTCTGCAAACTCTGGCAGAGGATTGATGCGACGGTTCCAGATTCAAACTCAAAGCGGGAATTTGTTGAGAAAGCTGAGAAATTTGATTGTTCTCCATAAGGGTAATTGCATATTAAGTCATTCATGCTAAAATGATACCTGTAGAGAGAACAATTATCTTCTTGCCGGAGAAAGGAGGTTCCTGGGGACGAAGTGGTTAGTTCCTATAACAATAATCACCGATCAATTTCATGAGGAGAAACAACAAATGCGTAAGTACATTTCACGAATTGCTGTGTTACTTGTAATACTCAGTATGGTTCTGGCAGCCTGTGGTCCGGGTCAACCCGAAGAAGTTGGCGGGTTCCAAATTCCTAATGTCGAGAAGGGAAAGTTCAATGTCGCCATGGTCCTGATTGGTCCGCATGATGATGGCGGCTGGTCGCAGGCTCATTATGAAGGTTTGCTGTACGTGGAAGAAAACGTTGATAATGTTCATGGTGCATACATTGAGAATGTCCCCGAAGGCGCCGATTCGGAGCAAGTCTTCCGTGCTCTTGCTCGAAAAGGATTTGATTTGATCATTGGTACATCCTTCGGTTACATGGATCCGATGGAGTCTGTAGCAGAAGAGTATCCTGATCTTATGTTCATCCATCTAACTGGTATTAAATCAAACACAAAGAATTTTGGTAATTTAATGGGTGCGATGGAAGACATGAAGTATCTGGCGGGTATGCTTGCCGGGGCTCGCGCCAAAGCAGATGGTAATCCGAAGTTAGGATATATGGCTACATTCCCGATCCCGGAAGAAATTCGACTTGGGAATTCGATTGCATTGGGCATGAAGAAGACTTGCCCTGAATGTACGATGGATGTGCGTTGGATCAATACCTGGCACGATCCGATCATCGAAAAGGAAGCCGCCGCTTCTTTGTTCGATGCAGGCGCCCAGGTTGTGTTTACCGGCGCGGATACCCCCGCGGTTGCAGACGTTGCCCAGGAGAAGGGCAAATGGGGCGTCACCTATGACTGGTATGGGTCCTGCAAGGTAGACGCCTGCCTGACAGCACCATACTGGGTATGGGGACCCGAATACGCCCGTATTACAAAGGGTATCATTGAGGGTACCTATATCCCAGGTTGGGATTACTTCGATGCCGAGACTGGTGCGCTTGGTCTTTACGGCTTCATGGAAGGCCAGGAGTTGACGCCTGGCGTGCAGGACCTTGATCCGGCCGTTATTGCCGAAGTGGAAGATATCCTGGCTCAGATGTTGGCCGGTGATTTCGACCGCTTTGATGTCTTCTCCGGACCCATTTATGATAACCAGGGTAACCTGGTTGTTCCGGAGGGGGAAGCCCTGGAGCAGGTTGACCTGGATGCCTTCCCTGAATACGGGTTGGATTGTAAGTATTGTATGAAGTGGTGGGCGGACGGTATCACCGCAGAATTACCTGAGTAATTCGCATCAGACTTTTGGGGCCAGGACAGGCGTTGTTCCTGGCCCCATTTTTTGCATTGTAAATTTCGCAGTCTCTTGGATTTTCGGGAGTAGCTAGATGGTGAAATCTGAATCCGCAATTCAAACTGAAGAGAACACTGTCGTCAGGATGGCAGGGATTGTAAAGCGTTTTCCGGGTGTGCTTGCTAATGATCATGTGGATTTCGAACTGAAACGGGGAGAGATCCATGCCTTGTTGGGAGAGAATGGTGCCGGGAAGAGTACCCTGATGAATATACTCGCCGGGCTGTATCGACCGGATGAGGGTGAGATTATTATTAGAGGCGAGGTCGAAAATTTTTCATCCCCTCGGGATGCGATAAATGCCGGAATTGGCATGGTCCACCAGCATTTCATGCTGGTCCCTTCACAGACAGTAACAGAGAATGTTTTGTTGGGTTTGGATGAGCCCAGATTTTTTATGCGGTTGAAAGAATATGACACGAAAATAGCCTCGCTGAGTGAGCAGTTTGGTTTGAAAGTGGATCCAAAAGCAAATATCTGGCAGCTGTCGGTTGGGGAACAGCAGCGAGTGGAAATCCTGAAGATGCTTTACCGTGGCGCAGAAGTGCTGATCATGGATGAACCTACGGCTGTTTTGGCGCCACAGGAGATCAAAGGCTTGTTCGAAATATTGCGATCGATGACGGAACAGGGAAAGTCGATCATTTTTATCAGTCATAAATTGAATGAGGTAGTTGAAATTGCAGACCGGATTTCAGTCCTGAGGCGTGGTAAAGCGACCGCAAACGGATTGTCATCCGAAGGGGTAACGACAAAAGAACTTGCCCGGCAAATGGTTGGCCGCGAAGTTATTTTTCGCCTTGAGAAACAAGCCAGCAATCCGGGTGATATTGTCTTGGATGTCAGAAAAGTATTTGCAGAAAATGATAAAGGTCTGTCTGCCCTGTCTGGCTTGTCTTTGCAGGTACGCGCCGGGGAGATTGTTGGCGTCGCCGGGGTAGCCGGGAATGGACAGCGGGAACTGGCGCAGTTGATCAGCGGCCTGCGCAATTGCGCACAAGGTGAAATCCTGCTGCATAATGAAAAGATCAGTAACCGCTCCACACTGTATGGAATTGAACAGGGCATGGCATATGTGCCTGAAGACCGTACCCAGGTTGGGTCGGCGCCCAATTTAAGTGTGACTGATAACGTCATCATGAAGACCTACCGGCAGCCGCCGATATCTCGCGGCGGGTTACTGGATATGTCCCAGGCAAACAGGTTTGCAGAGGAACTTAAGCTAGCCTACGATATTATCGTTCCTACGGTTGATACACCGGTACGCTTGTTGTCGGGTGGTAATCTACAGCGTGTGATCCTGGCCCGGGAAATTTCAGGAAGACCCGATTTTATGGTGGCTGTCCAGCCAACTCGCGGGTTGGACGTAGGTGCAATTGAAGGAGTCCATCGCCTGCTGCTGGCCCAGAGAGATGAAGGGGCGGGGGTGCTTTTGGTCTCAGAAGAACTGGAAGAGCTGTTTGCCCTGAGTGATAGGATCTATGTCATTTACGAGGGGAAGATCATGGGGGAAGTTAATATCGGTCTTGAAGAACCTTCCGATCAGGTTGTAGATATGATTGGGCTGATGATGACTGGTACGCCAATGGAAAAGATTGGTGAGGGTCTATAAAAAATGAGAATACTTTCTTTATCTCGTTTGTACCGAATCAAATTAGAGCCGCGTCTCAAAGAACCGCCGGGTTGGTATCCGCCCCTGGTTTCTTTCGGGGCGATTGTGATTGCCCTGGTGTTTGGGGGAATTCTGATCGCCTTTGTGGGAGGGAATCCGTTTCTTTCGTATGCTCATATTGCCCGGGCTTCTTTTGGGAGTATCGGTGTGATCTCCGATACGCTGGTGAAAGCCACCCCGATCTTGATGACAAGTCTGGCCTGTGCAATTGCATTCCGTATGAAGCTCTGGAACATTGGCGCCGAAGGGCAGTTCATTATGGGAGGCTTTGGAGCTGCAGCGGTTGTCCTGACGCCAATCCTTCCACCGGAAACTCCGGGGTGGCTTTTTGTGCCAGTGATGATGGCTTTTGGTATGGCAGCCGGAGCTCTTTGGGGCTTCATGCCTGGTTTTTTGAAGGCGCGCTTCAATGTCAATGAGATAATAAGTTCTTTGATGTTGAACTATATTGCGATTGCCTGGATCAATTTCTGGATTTTTGGGGTGTGGTCTGAAGGCGGATTTCAAATGAGTCCGAAGTTTCCAAAAGCAGCCTGGCTGCCTCGTTTGTTGGATTTCTCGGATACTATCCCATTGTTCAGGGGTCTGACGACGCATACGGGTATGTTGATTGGGATCATGGCGGCGGTACTGCTCTGGCTGGTGGTATATCGCAGCCGTTGGGGATATGAGATACGCCTGATCGGCGATAATCCCAGGGCTGCGCAATATGCAGGGATCAATATTTCCCGCAATACAATCCTGGTAATGATGCTGTCGGGGATGTTGGCTGGTCTGGGAGGCATGACGGAAGTGAGCGGAGTCGTGCACCGGCTGCAAACATCTCCCCTGGCTGCCGGATATGGTTTTACAGGCATTATCGTGGCCTGGTTATCAAAGTTGCACCCATTGGTGATTATCCTGGTCTCGATCTTGTTCGGTGCATTACTGTTAGCTGGTCGGGAAATTCAACCCTCTGGTATCCCCAAGATGATCCAGGGCATTATTCTGGTCTGTTTGATCGCCAGTGATTTCTTGCTGCGTTATCAAATTCGGGTTTCCCGGGCTGGAGTGGAGGCCTGATTATGGATATTGTTGTGATCTTACAGGCTGGTGTTGCTACCGGAACAGTACTGCTGTTTGCGACGGTTGGTGAAATATTTTCGGAGAGAGCAGGTGTGCTGAATCTGGGCGTCGAAGGGATGATGTTGATTGGCGCCATGACTGGGTTCAGTGTGGCGATTTCAACCGGAAATCCCTGGCTGGGTGTTCTTGCTGCAATGCTTTTTTCAGGCATTATCAGCCAGATCCATGCATTCATTACAATTACCCTGCAAGCCGACCAGGTCGTGAGCGGTCTGGCGTTGACCTTTCTGGGAGCAGGGATCAGCCTGGTTCTGGGTGAAGGGTTGAGCAAGGCCGGTACCGTTTCCCTGCTACCATCGATGTCGATCCCGATCATTTCGCAAATCCCGATCATCGGTTCGATCTTTTTTACAGGCCAGAGTATTATGGTTTATATTGGTTATTTGATGATCCCTCTTGCCTGGTACTACATTAACCGTACCCGTCCAGGTCTGCATTTACGGGCGGTTGGGGAATATCCGGCTGCTGCCGATGCCCTTGGGATTAATGTTTTCCAGATGCGTTACCTGTATGTATTTATTGGCGGCATGTTAGCGGGATTGGCCGGCGCAACGATCAGTCTGGCAGTGGCGCCCGGCTGGTTCAGCGAGTTGACCACGGCCGGGCAAGGCTGGATTGCCGTCGGGCTGGTAATATTTGCGCAGTGGGATCCGGTTCGGGCTGCCGTCGGATCCTATGCTTTCGGCGCCCTGCGGCGTCTGATCCTGGATATTCAGGGACCTATGCTTTTGTTTGGTTTTGATAATCCTTTTTACTACAATCCATATTGGGGTTTCTTTTTGCAGATGCTTCCTTATGCCTTTACGATTGTTGTGCTGGTGATTGGATCGCGCGAAGCTATTCGAAAACGGCTGGGTGCTCCGGCGGCTTTGGGAAATCCGTACATCCGGGGTGAACGAGGCTTGTGAGTTCTTCCGGCCAGCCTGGCCCTGCCTGCCTGCCTGGCTCGCTTGGAGATTGATCTATCATATTATATTTGGTCGAAGAGTGATAGTCGCCGCGGTTGTTTTATAATCGCGGCGATTATCAACATCGATATCCCTCGAGAGAAACTGCAACCGAGGTTGCGCTGGAGAAATGAATGCCGGAGCATATTTCGTTGGTCGTCAATGGGCAAGCGTATACACTTGAAATTATTCCGGGTGAAAAGTTATCATCTTTGCTCCGGAATCGACTGCGCCTGACCGGGACGAAAGTTGGCTGTGGCGAAGGGAAGTGCGGCGCATGCACGGTTTATATGGATGGGCGGGCAGTTGTTTCCTGCCTGTATCCTGCCAAGAAGGCAAATGGCAAACATATCCTGACGATTGAGGGCCTGACCGGATTGGCCCCAGATCAGTTGGTAGACCTTGATCTGGTTTATTTGCATCCTTTGCAGGAAGCGTTTATCAAGCATGGAGCCGTGCAGTGCGGGTTTTGTATTCCAGGCCAGATTATGGCTGCCTATGCCCTGCTTAAACACAATCCTGATCCAGACTCAGGCGAAATTCGTAATGCGCTGAAAAATGTTCTCTGCCGGTGTGCCGGTTATCCAACCATCGAACGGGCGATACTGTCTGCGGCGCATTCCATCCGCACCGGGGAAGCTGTCGAACTGGCAAGCGTCCAGCAGTCGGCAGCCAGCCAGCGGCTGATTGGTCAAAGCCAAATTCGCCCCGATGCTGTTGCGAAAGTGACCGGGGCCGCGGTTTACACGGATGATCTTATATTTGATGGGATGTTATATGCAAGTGTTCGTCGGGCAGGGGTTCCACATGCCTTCCTGCATGCGCTGGATATTTCCCGGGCCGCCTCTTTGCCAGGCGTCCACGCGGTGTTGACTGCCAGGGATATTCCCGGGCAGAAAAATCACGGTTTATTCGTTTATGATTGGCCGATCATGGTGGGAATCGGGGAACGGGTGAGGTATGTTGGAGATGCCTTGGCGATTGTGGCTGCCGAAACGGAAGAGATTGCACGTCAAGCCGCAGCCTTGATCCATGCGGATTTCGATCCACAGCCTGTTGTTACGGGTCCGCTTGAGGCTCTCCAGCCCGGCGCGCCTGTTTTGCATGAAGATGGCAACTTGTTGAAACATATCAAGGTTCGCAAGGGAGATATCGCTGCCGGGTTTGCCCGGGCAGATGTCGTACAGGAACATACTTTTTATACACCGATGACCGAACACGCCTTTCTTGAGCCGGAGTGCAGCATTGCAGCTCCAACCGGCGATGGTCGCTTGGAGATTTATGTAGGTTCCCAAATCCCATATTCTGATCGAAAACAAATTGCCCTGGCACTTGGCTTCCCCGAAGAAAAGATTCGAATCGTCGGGCAGTTGATGGGCGGTGGATTTGGAGGCAAAGAAGATATTGCCGGCCAAATCCATGCAGCGCTCTTGGCAAATGCCACCGGGCAGCCGGTCAAGCTGCTTTTTGACCGCAAAGAAAGCTTGTTGGTGCACCCGAAACGACACGCAACACAAATTATGGTCAGGGCTGGTATGCTGAAATCCGGGCGCCTGGTAGCGGTACAAACGGAGCTTTATGGAGACACAGGCGCCTATGCATCCCTGGGGGAGAAGGTGATGGCACGCGCCACCACACACTCTACCGGACCATATGATATCGCACATGTACGCGCAGACTGCTTTGCTATGTATACCAATAATCCTCCAGCCGGGGCTTTTCGAGGCTTTGGTGTTACCCAATCTGCTTTTGCGGTCGAATCCTTGATGGACATGTTGGCAGAGAAACTGGGAATTGACCCGATCGAGCTCCGGAAGCTCAATGCCCTGCGGGTTGGCAGCACCACCAGCACCGGACAACTGCTGCGCGAAAGTGTTGGTTTGGTAGACTGCATCGAAAAGGTTGAAGCAGAAATGCTGCGCACAGCCAATAAAACCGGGGTGGTGAGCCGCGCACAACTTTTTGATCCTTTCCCGGTTCCTGGCAAACCGGACCTGGTCCGCGCCTGGGGTTTTGCAGCAGCTTTCAAGAACACCGGGTTGGGAGGCGGCGCGCCTGATAAATCCGGCGCCGAGGTGGAACTCCTGGCTGACGGGGCCCTGGAGGTTCGTACTTCCGCTGCCGAACTGGGACAAGGCCTGGTCTCTGTACTGCAGATGATTGTTGCTGAAGAGTTTTCTGTCAGGCTTGGACAGGTCCGGGTCTTGCTCATGGATACCGACCTGACGCCAGACGGTGGGCCAACAACTGCATCCCGTCAGACCTTTGTAACAGGAAATGCTGCCCGCCTTGCTGCCCGGGCCCTGCGGGCTTCAATCGTTTCATGGTTAGTAGAGATGTATGATCAGCCGCCGGAAAGCATCCAATTGGACAGCGGTGCAGTTCGGTTGAACGTCCGGTCAATTCCACTGGCTGAGGTCGCCCGGGCCATGCGGTCCCAGGGGAGACAGCCAAAAGTCCTGTATGAGTATCATGCTCCAGGAACCAGGCCGCTTGGGGAAGGTGGTGAGATGCATTTTGCGTTTGGGTTTGCGGCCCAGGCTGCCGAAGTGGAAGTGAACAAGCAGACTGGCGCTGTTCGTGTAATCAGGATTATTGCGGCCACTGACGTGGGACAGATTATGAATCCATTGGGGCTGCAAGGGCAGGTAGAGGGAGGGGTGATGATGGGCCTGGGAAATGCGCTGACTGAAGAATTCCTTGTTCGCGACGGGCAGGTATCGACCGATCTGCTTGCTCGTTATGGTGTTCCCGGGATTATGATGACTCCTGAGATCACTTCACTGGTGGTGGAGCATCCAATTGAAGCGGGTCCATATGGGGCGAAAGGAATTGGCGAAATCGTTAGCATACCCACCACTCCCGCCATCACCAATGCGATCTATCGTGCAGTTGGGATACGCATCGATCGGTTGCCGGCCAGCAAAGAACGTATTCGGGGGTTGTTAAATGAAGGTCGGGGTGCAGAATTAAACTGAATGAGCAGTTTTTTTTGTTATGGGATAGAATCGCAGGGAAGGGAATCTTATGAAAAAATTCATTGGATATCAATGTTCGTTGTGTGGAACCAAATTCTTGCCTGGTCAGGCCAGCTATACCTGCCCGCGGGATGGCGGGAATTTGGATATTATTCTCGACTACGAATACCTGAAAAAGAAATATCAACCGGAAGATATTTCTTGTCGTTCAGAATGTTCACTCTGGAGATATTTACCCCTTTTGCCTGTCCAGGATATTGAACCGGGTGAGACGCCATTCCACGCTGCCGGATGGACTCCCGTGTTTTCCTTGCCCGGGCTTGCAGGAGAATTGAATTTGAGCGCATTGTGGGTCAAGGATGAAAGCAGAAACCCCACCGCCTCCTTCAAGGATCGTGCCAGTGCAGTGGTTGCCGCCAGGGCGCGTGAGATCAAGGCGGAGATCATTGTGACCGCTTCAACCGGAAACGCGGGCGCTGCGCTGGCGGGTATGTCGGCGGCCATCGGACAAAAAGCAGTAATCTTTGCCCCGAAAGCAGCGCCTGCGGCCAAGGTGGCTCAGCTGCTCGTCTTTGGCGCCAAGGTTATTCTGGTTGACGGTACTTATGATGATGCCTTTGATCTATCGATCAAAGCCTCCAAGGAGTTTGGCTGGTATTGTCGCAACACCGGATATAACCCCTTTACCGCCGAGGGCAAAAAGACGGCAGCTTTTGAAATCTGGGAACAGGTGCTCAAACAAAATATGTTTGTTTCTGCAGTAACAGATCGCCCAGCCAGATTAACAGTATTCGTTTCTGTTGGGGACGGCAATATAATCTCTGGATTGCACAAAGGATTTAAGGATCTACAGGCCCTGGGATGGATTGAAATTATCCCTCGTATTATCGGTGTGCAGGCGGAAGGTTCTGCTGCAATTTCCAACGCATTTAAGGCCGGGGATGAAAAAATCATCCCGGTCTCAGCCAAAACGCTGGCAGACAGTATATCCGTTGACTTGCCTCGAGATGGTGTGCGGGCGGTTAGAGCCGCCCGGGAAACAAACGGGACGTACCTGACAGTCAGCGATGTGGAAATACTACAAGGGATTGCAAAACTTGGCCAGGCAGGTATTTTCGCTGAACCGGCCGGGGCGGCTGCCTATGCGGGTCTGGTAAAGGCTGCTCACGAGGGGATCGTGGGAAGCGAAGACTCGGTCATTATGATTAACACCGGCAGCGGCTTGAAAGATGTACAGGCGGCAATGATGGCAGTTCCGGAAGCCCCCGTAATTGAACCAACCCTGAAAGCAGTTAAGAGATTGCTATGAAAGAAAGATGGAGCTCGTCAGCCCGATACCTGACACTGACGCTTTTCGTTATTTTTTTGGCTTTGTTTTTATGGTATGTGCGCACTATAATCCAATATCTGGTGATGGCGGCTTTTGTCGCCTACCTGATCAGTCCCATTGTGACCTACATTGACCAGCGTACGCGCCTTACCCGGTTCTGGGTGGTGAATATTGTTTATTTCACCCTCCTGCTGCTGATTATTGCGGCCCCTGTCGGCCTGGCGCCTTTTTTTTATGGTGAAGTCTCGCGGGTTGTCCGCGACCTCATGCAGCTGGCCATTCAATTGGAGCAATGGGGCTCCCAGCCGGTAGAACTGCTCGGATTTCATTTTGAATTTGCAGGCCTGGTGGACGGTCTGTCAGAATTCCAGGGGGAATTTTTGGCCCCATTGCCGAAGCAGGTCTGGAATCTGCTTGAATCTACCTCCCGGGGAGCGCTGAGCTTTGTAGTCGTTGTGATTTCAACCTATTTTTTGCTGGCAGACTGGCCGCACATGCGGGATTGGTTGATTTCCCTTTTTCCGGAAGATTATCAAGAAGAAGTAACTGAACTATACCGCCGTCTTAAGCAGGTCTGGATGAGTTACTTAAGAAGCCAGATCGTTTTGATGGTTTTGGTCGGGGTGGTGTTTTCCATTGCCTGGAGTGTCCTGGGGATTTCCGGGGCAGTTGTTTTGGGGGGGATTGCTGGTTTATTTACCCTGGTACCCGAAATTGGACCGTTTATTGCCCTGCTGCTTACCATGGGGGTCGCTCTTTTGGAGGGATCCAGTTGGATTGCTCTCCCCCATTATTGGATCGTTTTTATTGTATTGGTTGTATACCTGGCTTTCATGATTACGTATGGGTTGAAGATACGGCCAATGGTGATGGGCCGTAGTTTACGTTTGAATGAAGGCCTGGTTTTCATAGCAATTATCCTGGCGACGATGAGGTGGGGACTGTTGGGGGCGTTATTGGTTGTGCCGGTGATAGCCTCCTTGGCAGTGGTCGGGGAGTACTTGCGTAGGCGCATTATTGGTTTGCCTCCATTTGCAGCCCGACTGTTGTTCACTCCTCCGCCGGAGGAAGTGGATCTTGCTCTGGAACCGGAGCAGGAAATAATTACAAAAAATAAGGATGGTGAGGTTGAGTATGAGTAAACTGCCAGTGTATTCCATCGTTGCCCCGATTTATAATGAGTTTGAAAATCTTCCTGTGTTGTATCAACGGGTAAGGGCTGTGATGGAGTCTACCGGAGAAGCCTGGGAGCTCTTATTGATTGATGATGGCTCAACAGATGGTTCGACAGATTGTATCCGGGAACTGGCTGCAGGCGATAGGAGAATCCGGCCGGTAATTTTTGCGCGTAATTTTGGTCACCAGATAGCGGTGACGGCTGGTCTGGATTATTCAAGAGGCAAGGCCATTGTCATAATTGATGCAGACCTGCAAGACCCCCCAGAGGTCATGCTGGATCTTTTCGCGAAATGGAAAGAGGGGAATGAAGTGGTTTACGCTGTTCGGGCAGAACGTGAAGGCGAGTCTCTCTTTAAAAAGCTGTCCGCTTCTTTGTTTTACCGGTTGATTTTTCGCATAACGGATGTGAAAATTCCCCTGGATACCGGTGATTTTCGTTTGATCGATCGCAAGGTCGTCGATATTATTAACTCCATGCGTGAGCGCCATCGTTTCTTGCGGGGGATGTCTGCCTGGGTTGGCTTCAAACAGATCGGTGTTGAATATAAGCGCTCAGCCCGTTTTGCCGGGGAGACAAAGTACCCTTTTCGGAAGATGCTGCGGCTGGCGGTGAATGCGATCACTGGATTTTCCTATTTTCCTTTACAACTGGCGACTTATTTCGGCTTTATTTCGGCTGGAATATCGATCCTGGCGATTCCCGTGGTCATCGTGCTGCGCGTGGTCGGTTCACAGCAGTTGACCGGGCAGGCAACGACTTTGATTGCCGTGCTTTTTCTTGGGGGCGTTCAATTGATCTCCCTGGGGGTTCTGGGGGAGTACATTGGTCGCCTGTACGATGAAGCGAAAGGAAGACCGCTGTACGTGGTCAGGCAGGCCCCCGATAAATAGCAAGTAGCATATACGGTCACTGAAGCCGCTGGTAACTTGTCAGCGGCTTCAGTTGATCGTGTAAGATAATAATCTTGCCTTAAACTGTGCTTTGGTGGGCAGCCTTCTTACGGATCATCTTCCCTCATAATTTCAGCGCAGTCAGGAACTTCCTTGGTTTATTGGGTATATTTTTCTCTGGCGAGTTGATAAGCGAGTAAGGCTCGTTCCCGGGCGAACTTGTGGTTGACAACCGGCGCCGGGTAGCCGGGAAGCGTGAGGCCTTTTTCCCATGGGGCATGCATGGAGATTGGATCCAGGTGTGACAGCTCTGGCGCCCACTGCCGGATAAATGTTCCTTGTGGGTCAAATTTCTGGCTTTGGACGACTGGATTGAAGATCCGAAAATATGGCGCGGCATCAGTTCCTGTGCCGGCTGTCCACTGCCAACCACCGTTGTTTGAGGCCGGGTCTCCATCGATCAGGTTTTCCATGAACCAGCTCGCTCCCCAGCGCCAATCGATCAGCAGGTCTTTAACCAGGAATGAAGCCGTAATCATGCGCGCCCGGTTGTGCATCCAGCCGGTGGTTTGCAGCTGGCGCATCGCTGCATCGACGATGGGATAACCCGTTTGCCCGGCTTTCCAGACTTCGAATTCATCATGGTTATTGCGCCACTGGAGGTGGGCGAGCGCCGGTTTAAAGGATTCCCTGCTCACGGATGGGAAATGATACAGGATCTGAATGTAGAATTCCCGCCAGATCAATTCATTGAGCCAGGCTTCTGCCGACCGGGCGTGCTGGCTGTTCCTGGCGTTGGCAATGGCTTTCAGGGCTTCACTGGCAGCCTGCCTGATGGATAGCATACCGAAGCGCAGGTAAGGGGAAAGGGTTGATGTGCCGGGCAGGTCCATGCGGTTGCGTGTATCTGCATACTTATAAATTTTCTCGTCCAGGAATTTGTCCAGTAATCTCTTCGCGTTGGATTCTCCAGGCGGGAACTCACATTTCTCCTTTCCGCTGAGTCCAGACGGCAGCGAGCTGAGCTTGTCTGCAACGGGAGGCAGCTTCTGGGGGGGCGGGAGTACCTCAAAGCCTGATGGAGTGGAGGCTTTCCAGCTTTTTGAATAAGGGGTGAAGATAGTATATGGGCTGTCATCTGGTTTCAGGATGGACATGGGATGCTGGACGGTTTGCCCCGGGCATAACGCCAACGGCAGTTTTTCAGCGACAAGCCGGTCTCGCTTGCGGGCATACGGGGTAAAATCCTCTTCGGCAAAAATTGTTTCGGCCCCGCTTTCGACCAGGATATTTCCCAGCACCTCTACGGGAGGACCACGCCGGATGATCAGCCGGCTGCCGCGTACCTGTAAGTCCTGATCCAGTTCATTGAGACAGGCGAGTAAAAAATCCCGCCTGCGCATCGAAGTTTTGGCCAGCAAGTAAGGATCAAGGATGAACAGGGGGATTGCCCGTTCATACTGGAGGGCGGCCTGCAGGGCGCGATTGTCACCCAGGCGTAAATCCCGGCGCAGCCACCAGATCGCTGTCATCGGCAAACATTCCCTGTTCCAGGCATTACGGTTCCTTCTTCTCCAGCATTTCAAGGATTTCAAGGATCTCTTTGTTTTCGGGGATATCACTCATTGAGTGGCCATAATGACCAAAGCGCGCGATCCCGTCCCGGTCAATAAGGACCTGGGCTGGCATACGCCCCAGTTTGAAGAGGTTCACTTCTTGCCCATACCGCTTCAAGACAGAATGTTTCGGGTCAGGCAGGCCTATGAAGGGGAGTCGGTGTTTTTCCCAGTACAACCTGAAATCATTGTCGTTTTCAGGTCCTGCCACAATGATTTTTGTGTGCAGGCGATCGAATTTTGAAGAGTCCTGACGCAACTGCGCCATGTGCCGGCGGCAGAAGGGTCAGACGAACCCGCGATTGAAGACAAGTAATACGTTGAACTCATGTTGAAATGATGAGAGAGTAACGATCCTTCCTTTAAAATCTGGCAGAGAAAAGTCCGGCGCCGGCAGATTGATTTCTATTTTTTTTCCCATTCAGGTCCTCGTTCTTTCCTATGATCATTGGGTTAGATCGGTTGATTTTCTTTCATTGGTGCTTTCTTCCAGACATGCCAACAGCCGGGTGAAGGGTATTCTTTGCTTTGATCTCAGCCCTGCGGAATTTTGCTCTACAATCATCGTGATACCATAAAGAGGAAAGTTCTTGTCACGCTGCGCGGGATATTCCCACTTCGGATGCTAATATAGATAAGTATATACCGGGTTTCTGTTTGTTGGGTAGTGTGTTTTGATTATTGCAAGTTTAGGTGTAAGCGCCGCTGGCGACGGAACCCGGATTCACGAAAACGTTGCAGGTTTCTCTCGTCGCAGCGGCATCCTCAGAGCTGCGTCCCGAAGGTTGGTCAGCCCGGTAGAATTTCTGATAGGAATTCTTCGGGACGTTCGGATCTGGTGATTTTATAGATTTTCAGTGTACCCCGGAATCCAGGAAGTACCCTCCAGACCCCATGCGAATGTATAATTACCGCATTGCAGCGTGTTGATCAGGAGCAGGTATGGAATACAACTTTGACAGTCTCATCGACCGGCGTTCGACCAACAGTGTCAAATGGTCACGATATCCTCAGGATGTTCTGCCTATGTGGGTGGCCGATATGGATTTCCCTGCCCCGGAACCCATCCTGCGGGCTCTGCGGCAGGCAGTGGATCACGGAGTCTTTGGGTATGATTGGCCGCGTGAGCCGCTTTATAAAACAGTTGCAGTTCGGATGGAGAAACTGTACGGCTGGCAGATCGAGCCCGAAATGGTTGTGGCGGTTCCCGGCCTGGTGAGCGGCTTCAATGTTGCTGCCGGCGCAGTCTGTGATGCGGGAACCGGCATCCTGATGCAGCCGCCGGTTTACTTTCCGTTTCTGAGTGTGCATGAAAACCAGCAGCTGGTGCGGCAGCTGGCTCCCTTGAAAAAGCACAGCCGGGGAGATTCCCTGAGGTATGAAATCGATTGGGAAATTTTTGAAGGCGCTGTTCATTCAAATGGCGCCCGTACAAGGATGTGCCTGCTTTGCCAGCCGCACAATCCAACCGGGCAGATTTACAGCCAGTCTGACCTGCTGTGCATTGCCGAGAAATGCCGTCAGGAAGAAATCATTATCTGCTCAGATGAAATTCATAACGAACTGCTGCTTGGCAGCGTTGATTACGCCCCGCTGGCCTCGCACTCACCCGGGATTGCAGCCTATACGATAACCCTGGTTGCCCCCAGTAAAACTTTTAATATTGCCGGTCTGTTTTGCGGATTTGCGATCATTCCAGACAGAGAACTCAGGAAGAAATTTGAAAAGCAAATGCATTGCATGACCCTGCATGTCAATGGTCTGGGATTGATCGCTGCCCAGGCAGCCATGTCGGGTGAATGCGATGACTGGTTGGATGAACTTCGTATTTACCTGACGGCAAACCGTGATTTTGCGGTCCAGTTTATTCACGATAAACTTCCCGGTATCCGCACTACCCTTCCGGATGCCACCTATCTGCTCTGGCTGGACTGCAGCGAACTGGTCCGGGCCGGCCAGATTGAAGGCAGTCCCCACCTCTTCTTCCTGGAGAAAGCCAGGGTGGCTCTTAACGATGGCGCTGATTTCGGTCCGGGAGGAGAAGACTTTGTGCGTCTGAACTTTGGCTGTCCGCGAGCGACCCTGGCAGAAGCCCTTAATCGTATGGAGAAAATCCTGAATTAATCCGATCTGTTTTCGAAAAGATGCGCATCTTTTGTTAAAAAGATGCGCATCTTTTGACCAATAAATGCGCATCTTTTGACTAAAAAGTCCGATATTTTTATCAATAAGTACCGTTTCGTTTGCAAGAGGTCGTTTTTTTGGGGAAGAATTACCCTATCGGCTGGTGGTGATTTGAAATTTCGATTTGCCGCGGTTTTTAAACCCGCAGGTTTATGGATATGGGGTTTGCAGGCTTTGAATTCCCCGCCATGCCGGACTAAAGGCAGCTGGTGTCAGGGCAGCCTGCTCTCCTGGACGGCGTTGGCAGGCCCTGTCTGTTCGCTGCACCCGGAGACAGCAGACCGGGCAGGAAATGATCAGGTAGTTTGTGGTTGGGGTCTCTATGCCAGTGAAAGGGTTCACCGCGCGCACATTGCCGGCCCGAAGAAGCCTCTGCCCGGTTGGCATGAGTTAACCCGCGAAGAGGTGCGGCGCTCGAAGGAGTACGATATGCCCTGGGATGAGAAGCGCCTGGTGGTCGACACAACCCGGTGGTTTGAGGAGCGCCTGACTCTGTGCTTGCGTATGTAAAAGGAGTTTTGTAAAGGAATGAATATACTTGAAATCATCGATCGAAATATGGCTCCGGTTCCCTGGGAAGAAGGAGAAAAGGTTCCCTGGAACGAACCGGGTTTTAGTCAGCGTATGCTGGCCGAGCACCTGGCCCAGGATCACGATGCTGCCAGCCGCAGGACCGAGCTGATTGAGCGGCATATCCACTGGATCCATTCCACGGTGCTTGGCGAGACTCCCGCCCGGATCCTGGACCTGGGTTGCGGGCCGGGACTATACACTTCACGCCTGGCAAAATTGGGGCATGTCTGTCATGGGATCGACTTTTCACCAGCTTCTATCGCCTATGCCCGGGAAAATGCTCCGGAAGGCTGCTCCTATGAGCAGGCAGACTTGAGGGCTGCAGTGTTCGGTTTGAATTATGACCTGGTTATGTTCATCTTCGGAGAGTTCAACGCCTTTCGGCCAGAAGATGCCCGCCTGATCCTGGACAAGGTGTATGCCGCGCTTGCGCCCGGCGGAAAGCTTCTAATGGAAGTCTCCACCTTCGAGGGCCTCGAACAACAGGGCTGCCAGCCAGCGATGTGGTATTCGGCGGAGCAGGGTTTGTTTTCTGCCAATCCGCACCTGTGCTTGATGGAGAGTTACTGGGATGAAGCCCTGTCTGTTTCCACAGAACGCTATTGGATCCTGGACCAGGTGGAAAGGAAGGTAGACTGTTACTCGGCCAGTTTGCAGGCATACCAGGAGGCCGCCTATCGCGAGCTGGCGGCGGCGTCCGGCTTTGTTACCCTCCAATTGTTTCCAACGCTTACCGGCGAGGAAGACGCCCCCCCGGATGATATGATTGTCCTGCTGGCTGAAAAATAAGCGAAGTCAGGTGCAGATGAGAAAGCGGGTCATCCTTCGAGAAAATGGATCTTTGCGATGGGTCATGCCCTGGAACGGGGGTTTTGCCAGGGGGGGGGTGGGTCCGTTTGACAGGCAGGGGTCGCTTGGCGAAGCCTTTTATCTCACCTCGGGCGAGGTCCCCTCTTGGAACCAGACCCCCACCGAGACAGCCAGGACGTTAGGGGCGGAGCCGGAGTTCGCGAAGATCCCATCAGACCTGATCGCAGCCCACGATCCCGAAGCTATGGGGTCATTGATCGGTGATAAAGCGAACAGTATGGTATTTGAAACAGTAAGATCAAACGCTTTGTGCCTGATTTTATTTGCGAAGTTCCCTGGGTAGAGGGGGGCCGGAGTTCCCCGGCCTGGTTTGAAGCAGATCAGTTCAGGTTGACGATTGATGCGCAGGCAGACCGCCTGGAAAAAAGAAGGAGCGGATGGGTTTTTCCCATCCGCTGGTTGATCATGTTCTCAGGAAAGAGCGAGTAAGTCCAGTTTGCGTCCTGGGTGACGTTTGGTATGGGCCTGATCGACCCCGACCATGATTGCTTACCCGGTCTTTCCTCCCTGTGGTATTACTTCCATTTTGTCGATGTGCACCTCCTTTTTAGTGGGGTGGTTTTCTAAATCCATCATACAACAAAACCAACAAAAACGAATCTTCACATTTGTAAAGGGGAGTGGTTTGTAAAGAGCGTATAGAATGTTGTATAATAAAATTTGTCTGACAACTATTCCCAGAAGGAATGATCCAAATGACTGTAATTGACCTGACCATCCACAAGGATCGGCGTGCGCGTGCGATCCAGCGGGCGAAGGAACAGAATATTATTATTCCAACCTATGCCCAGATGAAGAACCCGGAGCTTATACCAGATAAAATAAAGACTGAACTAAAGCAGATCGGTCTCTGGGATGTCCACCCGCGTAATCTTTTTCGCATTACCTGGCGCAACGAGCCCAAACCCTCCGGCGGCGGTTTTGGAGGTGTTAACTGGTTAGAACTGCCTCCTTCATTGACCGGCGTACCGGCCCGCATCATTGTCCTGGTTGGGAAGTGGTTCCCTACCGGTGCGCATAAAGTTGGTGCGGCCTTTGGATGTCTGGCGCCCAGGCTGGTTACCGGGCAGTTTGACCCGACTACACAGAAAGCGGTCTGGCCATCCACGGGGAATTACTGCCGGGGCGGGGCATACGATTCGGCCTTACTGGCTTGTGATTCGATTGCCATATTGCCGGAGGGGATGTCGAAAGAGCGCTTTGACTGGCTGGCGGGGATTGCCGGTGAGACCATCAAGACACCCGGAAGCGAATCCAACGTCAAGGAAATTTTTGATAAGTGTTGGGAACTTCGCAGGTCGGGCCAGGACTTGATGATCTTCAACCAGTTCGATGAATTTGGCAACTATATGTGGCATTATGAAGTTACCGGTCATGCGATGGAAGAAGTGCTCCGGAAGGCAATGGGAAAACGGGACCGTTATCGTGGTATGGTCTCTGCTACGGGTTCGGCTGGCACAATTGCCAGCGGCGATTATATGAAGCAGCTTTACCCAGATAGTGTCATTGTTGCCAGCGAGGCCCTGCAGTGTCCGACGCTGCTGGAAAATGGTTTTGGCGCTCATCGGATTGAGGGGATCGGTGATAAACACGTGCCCTGGATCCATAATTCGAAGAATACGGATATGGTTGTAGCCATTGACGATAATGCAGTTGTCAATATTTCACGTCTATTTAATGAGCCTGCTGGCCGTAAGTTCCTTATAGAACAAGGAGCGCCCGGAGAGCTTGTGGGTCAGTTGGACCTGCTGGGTTTCTCTGGGATCTCCAATGTCTTGTCGGCGATTAAAGCAGCCAAATACTATGAAATGGACGAAAACGATATCCTGTTAACGGTCCTGACTGATTCAATGGAACTGTACCAGTCCCGCTTGAAGGAAATGCATTCGGAATACGGTGTGTACAATGACCGGGATGCCGCGGCAGACTTTGCTCGATATCTGCACGGGCAATCGACCGATAACCTGCGTGAACTGCGTTACACAGATCGCAGGATGATCCATAACCTTAAATACTACACCTGGGTGGAACAGCAGGGGAAGACCTACGAAGAGATCCTGGATATGTGGCGTCAAAGGGATTACTGGACTGCGGTGCAGGAACAGGTAGGTGAAATCGATGCCCTGATTGAAGATTTCAATGCTGAGGTAGGTTTGTTGTAAACAGGTGAGACCACTCACTGCCAGGCCGGCGGAGGCAGCGCCGCCGGTTATTTTTGATGAAACGAGTAGGACGAGGCGCGCCTCGTCCTACTCGTTTTGTGGTGGGCAGGGTTCGAATACAGCGTGATTGGCGGCGACCAGCAGGGAGGTGTGATCTTTCGTGTCCTGGCCGAGTTCCCAGAACATTATGCCGCCGAAACCGTTTCCCCGTGCGAAACAAGTTTTATCCCTGACTGTGCTTATCCCATTGAAAGAGAGGCCGTCGATTTCGTCTGTGTATGGGTCGGGCTGGTATTTGTTGATGATGCCGGCATAGGACAGACTGGCATAGGGATCTCCTGCAGCCAGACCATACATGGGAATGCCAAGGACCAGTTTTTCAGCAGGGAAGCCCTGCCGGGCGAAGATGTCCAGGTCGAGCGCCGCCTGTTCGAAAGAGGCGTGATTACTCCCGCGGTTGTATGACATAACGTGAATTCGGTCTGCCTGCAGGTAAGGCTGAAAATCGATCTGATCATCAGGATAGAGCGCCACACTGACCAGCAGGCCTTTCTTTTTGATTTCAGTGATCAAGGCAGCATATCCCTGGATCTCGGTTTCAGTTTTCGGGAATTCCCAGTCCAGGTCAATCCCGTCCAGTTCGTTTTGCAGGCAGAACTGGCTCAGGTTTTCGACGAAGAGCTGCCTTGTTTGCCGGTTGGACGCTACCTGGCTGAAAGAGCCGGAGCGTCCCCAGCCTCCGAGTGAGAGGTGAATCCGTGTCCCGTAATTGGATTTCATGCTTTGCAGCGACTGTAAAGTATCCGGATTCAGGCGGCTGGTATCTAGTTGGCCATTTTCCAGTGGTTCGGCTGAGAAATAAATCAGATCGGTCAGGCAGCTTCCCCAGGCGGGATCCAGTTCCTGGTAATCGGGCAGGTATCCGATAACCAGGAATTGATTATCAGATGAGTTGATTGGATAACAGGCAGCCAGATGGATGGGCGTTGTGGTCGCTTCTGTGGGGGATGTATGTATTGTTGGGGTAGATGAAGAAACACCAGCTGCTTTCGGTATGGGTGTGGACAAACCCTTGGGGTCTGCTGCACAGGCCGCGAGTAAAAATACCAGGACAACATTGAACAGCAAGGGGAGTGTTCTGTTCATAAGACTGTCACCATGTTACCGATCGTTCTGGCGGGCAGGTGTATTATTTTGAAGAGAAACATGTTCCTGGTTTGAAGCTGCCAGGCTGCCAGACGCGCGTCTTTATCTTAACATATTATAAAAGGTTTCCATTATTTAATGGCGACGATATAATTAACGAGATATACCTGTGGCAGCTGATCGAGCAAGAGAAATCGGCCGCCGGCGGCAGCGCATTAAGAAGCTGAGCCTCTGTTTGGCAGAAACCAAGTGTAAGGCTGTCAAAGAAAAGCCCATCGCAAAAATTCGAAAAATTAGTTCCTGGGCGCCGGTTGCGTAGTGAATTCTATTTACTGGAGCATACCTCTCCCGTTTTCTTTTAACAAAGCTATAATAGGAATATGATAACTGCTGCTGATCTAGTCCTGGTTTGTGTTATCCCATCGCCGCGCGACCTGGAGATAGCACGTTTGCTGGGGTGGTATCGAATTCCGTTTAGAACTGCACCAAAAGTGATTGCCGTTGATGCACTGGCTTTTTATCAACCCGGAAGTTTTGGAATGCGCGGCGGGCAAATTGAATATGCTGCTTCAGTGCGCGGCCATGAATTGACGACCCGCGCAGAATTGCTTCGGGAAGAGCCTGATCACCCACGTGCTGCGGAAGAGTATTTTAAAATCCAACTCGATGGTCTCGAAAAGATCCCGCAGCCAATCCGGGCGGATAAGTGGAAGCGCCTGACTTTTTTATATACAACGGGGGAATATTTATTGGAGGCGCAAGCCTTTCGCGATCTGGTGGTTCGGGAGGATGAGCGCGCCCTGTTGTGGCGCTCCCTCAGGGAACGCGCCCGGCAGAACCAGTATCGAACTGCCGAACTTCCGGAAGTTGATTTGCCGTCAGAAGCATTGGCAGCCTTATTGGGAATAACGGAAGATCGAGAAACGCGTCGTGCGGGCGAATGAATGTGTGATAGTAATCATGTCGTAGAAAAAGAACTCCAGCCTGGAAGTGAGTGAAATTCATGATGAATAAAGAGGATGAATATCAGGATCCAGATGAACCGATCTGGTCATTTCGCGGTTACAAGCTGAACCCCGGTCACTTTACGACAGCCATGGTGCACTTCTTCCGGGCTGAAGTTACCCGCGCCAATGTCTGGAGGCGGCGCCTGGACGAGACCACAAACTGGGCGGTAATTACCACCGGAGCGGTGATTTCGTTTGCTTTTACACAGCCTGAAAGCCACCTGGTGATCCTGCTTGACCTGGCTTTGGTCACGCTTTTCCTGTGGGTAGAAGCCCGCAGGTATCGTTATTATGAATTGTGGTCCTACCGGGTACGCTTGATGGAGACAGATTTCATTGCACCGATGTTGGTACCCCCCTTTCATCCCTCGGAAGACTGGGCGGAATCCCTGGCGGAAAGTTTGCTTCATCCTACATTCCCGATATCCGAACTGGAAGCCTTGGGCCGCCGGCTGCGGCGAAATTATTTGTGGATCTATGGCATCGTAGGGATCTCCTGGCTGGCCAAACTGGCCATGTTCCCTGAACCGGCGGACAATCTGTATGAAATTATGGACCGGGCTGACCTGGCCTGGGTAAGCGGGTATTGGGTTTTTCTGCTGGTCGGTCTCTTCTATATGGCAATATTCTTGTTGGGCTTGGTTACGGTTCGCCTGCAGCAAGCCTCCGGGGAGGTTCTGCCGCGCTTTGGTTTACCCGAAAGTTTCTTTGATGACAGCCAGGACAGGCGCTCTGACGATAAACGCGCCTGGTTCCGGCCATCCAAACACCGGAAACAGCGGTTAACCTTCATCATAACGGAGAAGCCCAAGGATATCTCTGAGGCGATTTTGAAGGAAATGCGGCGGGGCGCCACTATCGTCCCGGCAAAAGGAGCTTTCAGCGGTGCAGACCGGACCGTATTGATGTGTGCCCTTTTTATTACCGAGATCCCACAATTAAGAGCCCTGGTGGCCAAACTGGATAAAAACGCTTTTGTGACGGTTGTTCCGGCAAGGAACGTGTATGGCGGAGGTTTTTCGTCGCTGGAGAGGGGTTGATAATGACTACAATAATTCGCTCCGGCAGCCTGGTGACTGCCGAAGACAAGTTTGAAGCAGATATCCTGATCGATGGTGGGAAGATCCTGGCAGTGGGACTGGATTTCAATGTCCCGGATGCTGAAGTGGTGGATGCCAGCGGGAAGTTGGTGATGCCGGGGGGGGTTGATCCGCACACGCATTTTGACCTGCCAATGTTTGGGACGATCTCTTCTGATGACCATTACACCGGTCACAAAGCTGCGGCCTTTGGCGGCACCACAACGGTGATCGATTTTGTTTCGCTCGATTTTCCAACATTTGCCGAATCGGTGAATGCCTGGCATACGAAAGCCGAAAAAGCGGCCATCGATTACTCATTTCATATGAATCTGACGCGGATGGACGATGCCCTGGCTGGCGAGATACCTTCCCTGGTTGGAATGGGGATTACCACCTTGAAAGTCTTTACTGCCTATAATAACGTCTTGCGCCTGAATGACTGGGCGATATTTAAAGCCTTGCGGATCGCCAGGGAACATGGCATGTTGGTGATGCTGCATGCGGAAAATGGGGACGTGATTGAGACGCTGGCGGCTGAGGCGCTGGCGGCCGGTCATACATCACCGGAGTGGCACGCCCGCACGCGCCCGGGTTGGGGGGCGGTTGAAGCAACCATGCGAGCGGCCGCCATGGCAGCTCAGGCTGAAGCGCCAGTATATGTTGTGCACATGAATATGGCCGGGGAAGTGGATATGCTCGAATATGCCCGGGAGCGGGGTGTTCCTGTCATGGGAGAAACCTGCCCGCAGTATTTGTTCTTTACCGAAGAAGACCTGGCTCGCCTGGATGGCGCCAAATGGATATGTTCTCCCCCGATGCGTACCCATGAGGATAACACTCGCCTTTGGCAGGGTCTTGCAGAAGGGACCCTGCAGACGGTCGGGACAGATCACTGTCCGTTCTTCTTCGATGGAACCAGGCCAATCGTTTATGAAGGCAGCGAAATTGCTATCCCGGGAAAGGAACTGGGCAGCGATGATTTCACGAAAATACCGAATGGCTTGCCGGGTGTTCAGGATCGCCTGCCGATCTTATGGTCTTTCGGTGTACGGGCTGGTCATATTACTGCCAATGAGTTTGTCGCTTTGAACTGTACTAACCCAGCCAGGATATTTGGACTGTATCCCCAAAAAGGCGCCTTGCTGCCCGGATCAGATGCAGATATCGTCATCTGGGATCCTGAAAGACGGGTGAAATATGGCGTGGCGCACAGCCATCAACGCACAGACTACAATTTGTATGAAGGCTGGGAGCTAACCGGGTATCCTGAAAAAGTATTCCTGCGAGGTGAACTGATCGTAGATGGAGAAGAATGGCTTGGGAAGCGCGGCGGCGGCCGGTTTTTAAAACGCCGGCCAGGTGCACCGCTTCTTTAGTTCCCGGGGTGAGTTTTGAAAAATACCTGTGATTATCTGGTTGTCCATTGTGTTGATTGCCGCCTGCAGTCTTACCTGAATTCCTGGTTGGATGGGAACCTGCAAGAAAATAATTACGATCGGGTGTCGATTGCGGTATCCTTGATGCAGAAAAAGTCCTCGAGCAGGTCGCGGTAGCGCAGCGCTTACATAAGGTCAAGGAAGTTATTTTGATCAACCATGAAGACTGCGGGGCATATGGACCGGCAGGTACTTACGAACGCCATCTCGCAGACTAGCCTGCAGTGAAGGGTCGTATCTTCAACAAGCATCCGCCGCTAAAGATCGTAAAAATCTTTTTAAAGATAGACGGTGAGTTTCAATCCGTTTAGAGTGTTTCTGCCGAAAAAAAAACGGCGCTTTGTGTTTGCAATAAGGTATTATGGGAGTATTTCTAAACTGCTGCCTGGGCTCTCAATCTCCAGTTATTTCAGTTTCCCGGGCAGGCGATTCGGCCAGCATCGTACCTCTGCATCTGCGAGAGCCGCATTTGCAGGCATACCTTTCCTCCCATTCAGGTTCGTATTCCCCGGCGCGTTCAAGGCGGTAATCAAAGGTTATTTCTTCACCAGCCGGAATCTCTCGCAGTGATTCAATATAGACCCTGCCGGAGTCGATAACGGCTTCACAGTTTGGCTGGCAAGAATGATTGACGTACTTGGCTTCATTACCACCAATGCCGCCATCGATAACGGTGTCCTCGTCGACGATAAACAAGAGTACGTGGGTGCAGCTGCCCGCATCGTCGTCATAACGGGTATCGGCTTCGTCTGGAGAAATCCGCTCACCCATGTATTCAATGATACGCGTGGCTTTTTGGATGTCGATTGCGGCGAAGACTCCCAAACCTTGAATACTGGAAGACCGGATTTCGATGAAGGGGAGATTTGTTCGATCAGGCATTTGTCACTTCTCGATTGAATATATCAGCTACCGGACACTTGTCCCGGCGGTTAACGCCAGGGGGTACAGGCAGGGATTTTCTGCCTCTGTAAACATAAAGGCCAAGCGGCAGGAATTGAATAGTTAATTAAGGTTGAGGAGTCCCAGTTGCAGGATCTTCGGTCATATTGGATGGGGAAGCGGGTATGGTTGTACTGACAATGTTCGAATACTCTGAGACGCCTCCATTGTTGTACGCTTGTACCCGGTAATAGTAAGTGACGCCGGCGGTTGCGCTGCTGTCTGAGTGCGTCATCAGATTAGTTTTGTCTGGACTGGCTTGCGTTCTTCCGATCTCGATCCAACTGCTGTTGTCGGGTGAGCGCTCAACGATAAAACCGGCTTCGTTACTGGCGCTGTCAATCCATGATAATGTGATTTTGTCTCCAGAGCCGAGGCTTGCTGTCAGGTTGACAGGGGCAGAAGGGGTTGCAGCCAATGTCGTGACGCTGGCTGGTTTCGAATAACCGGATCTGCCATTGTTGTTGTAAGCCAATATCCGGTAATGGTAAGACGTGTTGGCTTCCAGATATCCATCAGTATAGGAATAAAGGTTTTCGGGGTCAGGATGAGCATCAATTGCAGCCACCTCTATCCAGGAATTTCCATAAAGCGAGCGTTCGATCTTGAAACCGATAGTATTGCCGCTGCTGTAGGTCCAGGTCAGGATTACCTGATTGTCTGAATTGGCGCTTGCGGTCAGGGATTCTGGCGTGAGGGGCGGTGGGGCCAGGGTGGCGGCGCTGGCCAGATTAGAGGAAGCGGAGTCGCCGCCGTCATTGTAGGCCAGCACCCGGTAGTAGTAGGTGGCGTTGGGGGCCAGGCCGGTATCGGCGTAGGCGACGGTCTTTCCGCTGTCCGGGCTGGCTGCGGTGGAGGCGATCCCGGTCCAGGCGCTGCCGTCCGGCGAGCGTTCGACTCGGAAGCCGAGTTCGTCGCCGGCGTTGTCAATCCAGGTCAGGGTGACCTGGGTGCTTGAGCCGGAGAGGGCTGCTAGTGCGCCGGGCGGCGCCGGGGGCGGGATGAGGGCGGTTCCACTGGTGGTGATGCGCACAGCCGCCCAGTCCAGGCCGAAGTCGCGC
>JAFGMV010000083.1 GCA_016927315.1 Anaerolineales bacterium
CTTCTCCAGGCGCGCCAGCACCTGCCCGGCCTCTACGGGGTCCCCTTCTGCTGCATATACCTGCCCCACTACTCCCCCGACATTGAAGGCCAGTTCGGCGTACTGCACCGGCTCCAGTCGACCTTCGGCAACAATCGTATTATCAGCCCTGACAACCGGAACTTCCATACCTTCAGCAGCCTGGGCATCCGAGGCACAGGCAGATAACAACAGAACGCCTGCCGCCATCAATAGAATAATGCTTCGAAAACTATTCTTACTCATCTTGCGAACTCCTCTCGATCACAATTCCCCGGAGGGGGATATTTTCAATGAATCTTCTTTCACCGCAGGCATGGTATCAGACCCCCTGGAATTCAACCTATCCATCAGCTAACAATAGACTATACAATCGCGATAAAACCCGGGTGCTTCCGATAAGGTAGACAGGAAAACGGGGTAAATGTTTCGCACCCACAAAAAAACTCCCCAAACCACGGCCGGGTCTGAGGAGCTTCAGTTAACTCTGCTAAGACTTACTATTCGTAAGCCAGTGTGTCGCGGATGGTCAGGCGCGAGGCCCGTCTGGCCGGCAGGGCGCTGGCAAGTGCTGCCAATGTCAGTGTGCCGAACAACCATATCAGAATACCTGCGCTGTCAAAAGTAAAGGGAAGCGGTGCTTTGAAGATCGCTATCCCAACACCGTAGACCAGGAAGGAGGTAATCGGAATCGAGAATAGGATACTGGCCATCCAACTGATCAGGCCAACCACCAATCCTTCTATCAAGACAATTTGCTGAATTGCCCAGTTGTCGGCTCCAATTGCCCGCATGACACCGATCTCCCGTGTCCGTTCCATGGTATTGATGCTCATCGTGCCCATCAACCCCAGGCCTCCAACGATAGCGGTGAGAATAGCCATGACCAGCATAAAAACAACCAGCACATCGGTCTGGGCCTTTTGCTGAGCGCGCCATTCTGATGCCAGCTGTACCATCCCGACCTGGATTTTGCCATCATCGAAAACCCGCTGCAAACGGTCAGCGAGTATGCGTGCACTGCCGGCATCTTTCTGGTTTTCATCTGTAATCACGCGCAGCGAATAAACCTGACCCGGCTGGGCTACGACCTTGCTCAAATATTCGTAATTGGTATACACCAGCGGTGGGATGATATTCCCGGGTATGCTGTAGAAGCCAATGATCTGCCATTCTGTCTCATCCCCATACAGATCGATCGTCACCCAGTCTCCGATTTTGAGGTCCGGTCTGACGCTCAGGAGGTGATTTCCTATCACGATGGCATTCTCATCTTGTGGAGTCAACCAGCGCCCAGCGGTCACAATCGGATCGATCAGGTTCGAATTCGAGGGAGGTGCTACGATCGCCAGTTCGTTGGAAGTGCTCTCATCTGCAGAGAGAATAGAACCGTTCGTAATCATCCAGCCCTCAACACTTTTCACCCCCGGGACACTCATCGCCATTGGAGCCACTTTATCGTACCGGTAAGAACGGTTGAAATCTACATTGACATCGGCCAGGAAGTAACCTTCGATATCACGCATAATCTGATCAAAAGAGCCATACAGGTTCATCACTGCAATGAACGTTGCACCGGCCAATACCAGCGTCGTCAGCGTCAGGATCAGGCGTGCCCGTTTACGAAATGCATTTCTCAGGGAAATCCGCACCGGACGAGAAATCAAGCCAAGTCGTTTCCCAACAGTTCTGTCTGATTTTTTGATCTCCCCACCCAAGCCATAATCGCTCAGGGCTTCCCGCACGGTTATACGGACAGTCTTGCACATGGGCGCCAATGCCGCCAGCAGCGGCACCAGGAAAGCTACCAACGCCTGCTGTAAGACCGCCTCCGGGAAAATAGCAAAATGACCCTGGTCGAAATTCAGGTAATCCGCCATTCCGCCCAGAACCACTTTCCCCAACCAGGAGGCCAGCGGTACTGCGATCAGGAAGGATGCAGCACTGAAGCTGAGAACCAAGACCAGATACATCATCAAGATCTGGCGGGTTTCACCTCCGATGGCCTTCATAATGCCAATCTGCTTCTCATGCTGTGCCATCAAGGCGACAACAGTATTAACGACCAGGAAGGTGCTCAGGAAAACCGTCAGCCAACCCAAAACCCCCAGGACCACAATGACACCCTGGGTAATCTCCCAGGCAAAGTGATGCCCGGGATTAAAAGTAAAGATGAAATAAACAGTAGCGCCGCCATCTTCCAGGCGATCGGCAACCGCCTGGGCCACATCTGCAACATGCTGTTGATCTGTCGGGTCCTCGGCGACGCTAATATAAACTTTATTGTAATTATAGGTACCGCCCAGCCATTCAACCGTATCGATCGTCACATACGCAGCAACCTGGTCCATCATGTTGTAAGCAATTGTCACAACATCATGGACATACCCGACAAAAGTCAATTCACGAATTTTTCCATCCGGGAGTTCGACCGTTACAGTATCTCCGGGCTTAAACCCAAGCACTGCCGCAGAACGGTCGAAAACAACTTCCCCGTCACCGAGAACCGGCATTGTAGTATCACCCGGGTAGGCAGGTTTGAGTTTATTGACTTGCAAGTCTTCGAAAGATTTGATGGAATTGAACTCGATACTGACTTTTCTCTCACCTAAAAGGATCTGACCATCGGCATAAGAAATCCCCTGAACATCACCCACACCGGGAACTTGTCTGGCAATGCCTATCATATCATCATCGATTGGGGAGATGTAGAGAGTCGCTTCAGAAGGGTTTGCAGACAAGAAGTCATTGTCCATGTCCCTGTTCATTAACAAACCGACATTCTGGTTGAAGCCCACAGCAAAAACCCCTACCATAATGGTAACCACCATCAGGGAAGTGCGGGTCTTATTGGCCCAGAAGTCGGCCATTACTTTTCGCCAGCGGGTAGTCATTTCTTTGCCCCACGGAATGTAATATTCTCATGTTGATGCTTTTCAGCAGCCTGATACAAGACTTCATGGGCTGTATCAGAAGACGTTAATAGTTCACTCAAGGTTTCATAATCGAGCGCTAACACTTCAACCGGTCCGTTTTCGGATGCACGTACTGAAGCGCGGCGTCCTTCCTTCTGGAAGAACTCCATCTCACCAAAATATTTTCCCGGTCCCAATTGGGTTACAATCACATCTGATGCATCCGAACGCTGCAGGATAACATCGACGGTCCCGGAAGAAACCACAAAGAAGTGTTCTCCTGCAGCACCTTCCTGCAGGATCATGGTGCCGGCTTTATACTGCTGGGGCTGCAGTCTGCGAGTGGCTTTCAACAACTGCTCATTAGAGAGGGCAGGCAAGGCTTTGGCAACAAACTCATTCACGATCTGTCCATCGGTGATCAAGGCGGTACGCTTGGCACGTCTGGCCAGGGCGCTGTCGTGCGTGACAATAATGATCGTCTTGCCCTGTCCAACCAGCACGTTGAACAACTCAAAAACGGTTTCAGCTGTCCTGGAATCCAGGTTGCCGGTCGGTTCATCAGCAATAACAATGGGGGGATCATTGGCGAGTGCGCGTGCAATCGCGACACGTTGCTGCTGGCCGCCTGAAAGGGCCGCAGGCAGTTTATAGGCATGGTCAGCCAGTTCCATCTGCTCCAGCAACTCCAGGGCCCGGTCCTCACGCTCATTCTGTGGGAAGGTGTTGCAGAAATCCATCGGCAGGGTGATATTCTCAACCACAGAAAGCATAGGCAGCAGCTGAAAGAACTGGAAGACGATTCCCAGATTTTTACCGCGCCAGCGCGCCATTTCATTTTCGTTCAATTCATGGACAGCAGTTCCATTGACCCATACTTCTCCGGAAGATGGCCGATCGATCCCTGTGATCATATTCAGCAGGGTGGTTTTACCGCTGCCGGATTTACCAATCACACTGACGAACTCACCACTGCGAATATGCAGATCGACATCTTTTAGCGCCGGGAAATCTCCAACAGCAGTCTTATAGAGTTTATTAACTCTTTGTAATTCAATCAATACACGCGTCTCGTTGTCCGATGCAACAGCAACGCCTTTATTCACTTTTCCATTGCCCCAAAAAGGTAAAGTCCACATACATACCTCGGTTCTTTCACTCAGGTTGCGGGTGTTCGGGATACCAGCATCCCGTAGTTATAAACGTTATTTAGTAAACTTGACGACTGCGGTCATACCCCAGCGCATATTGGGGACCGTCTCAGTCAGCACAACAACCACTTCGTAGACGACATCCCCCTGGCGTTCTGAATAAGTCTGCCCGATGCTTTTAACCTTGCCGGCCAGGGGTTTATTGGGGATCGCATCCAGGGTGACAATCACGTCCTGACCTTCTTTGATCTCAACCACGTCCAGTTCGGTCAGGTCGGTCGTCTTGACAATCCAATCCGAGAAATCTGCCATACTGGCAACTTTCTGCCCGGCAGCAACCGTCTCGCCCACCCGTACATCCAATCCTGCAACGGTCCCATCGAACGGGGCATGCAGTTCAACATTATCCAGAGCCGACTTGGCAGCCGAAAGGTTTGCCAGCGCCGCTTCATACCTGGCCAGGGCAATCGCTTTCTCGCCGCTCTCCTGGCTGGTTACCAGGTTATCATAATCCCGGCGCACAGTTTCCAGGGTAGTCCTGGCGATATTCAGGTCAGCCTCGATTTCCATATAAATGACGGCCTGATTGTAATCTGCCCAGGCGTTATCCAGACGCTTTTCAAGTTCACGCACGTATTTATCCGTAGCTTTATAACCCATATATGGTTCATAGGCTTCACGAGCAGCATCCAGTTTGCTCTTCATCTCAGCTACGGCCTCGGCCGGGGTCATCCCATCGAATTTACCCGGGACATCATAATCATCCATCTTCTGTTGGGCAATACGATAAGTCTCATACGCGGCAGCCAGGTCAAACAGAGCCTGGCCTTCGGCTCCAGTAAAATCCTGTTCGGCCATCAGGGCGGCTTCTTCAGCCCGGGCTACCTCAGCTTCCAGGGCAGCGCTGTTTTCCAAACAGGCCAGCACCTGGTCTTCATCGACCGGCTCCCCTTCAGTGACCAGCACTTCACCAACGATACCACCTGAATTGAATGCCATATCAGCATATTGAATCGGTTCGATACGTCCTTCGGCAACGATACGATCGTCTGCAACAACAGTCGGAACTGCAGTGGCATTGTCACCATCGCCAGTACTGGCAGTCCCACACGCGGCCAGGAATACGGTGACCGCAACCAGGATCAAGATTGGTTTTACAGATTTCATCTTTCATCTCCTATAATGGTTTCCATACCATTATTTCTTTTGATTTCTACCCCGAACCTGTGAAGTCCGGAAAAACTCTATACTATATACGCAAATTCACGAAAAAAGTTGTATGCCGCATCAACATCTTTCCGAAATCGCCTGGATCATACCAATAAAAGGGAGTTACAACCTAACTTCTGGCTATCAACCCAATAATAATCCATTCACAGAGCTTAACAAACTGCCAGGGTATTGGTCAGGCCAATCGACGGGAGGCATCCTGACAATATCAATTGCCTTACCTGATTAGTAAAAAAACGAAACCAGATACACAGTTATCCGACTCTGGATTTCCTGTACGGATCCTTTTGTAAAAAACCGAAAGTCAGGCGAGACCTTCTTCCCGAAAACATCCCTGGATGTGAAACTAATTAAAAGCTTCAACCTGTGGTTATTACAGGTATCATTCCACACCAGTCCATCTTGGTTACTGCTTCTTGCCTAAATATCTAAACTTGGATCCAAAGCACCTTCAAAAACCAGAATTTCAGTTCAGATATTTTCGCAGCACGCTGTAGTTCCCAAAGGTTTTTTGTTTTCCACCCATTCGATTGATGTTTTTCCTGTCAATCAAAATGATCGGCATACTACATTAAGAACAAAAAACTCCTTTCTCGAACACAAATGGCCAGGGTATTCAGAAAACGGTTCAATCGCTTGGCAGTCCTCAAGCGTTTTGCCAGTGATGGGCTATCTTACTCAGGTGAACACAACGGCTCTTGTAGATACCGCTCTTCAGCTACATAAAGTTACGAAGTTGGGTGATCCGGGTATTGGGTCGTCGCTCATAAATTTGACGTTTCACTGTATGATAAAGTTGATTGACTGGCATTGAGTTACTCGTTTCGAAATGGTTGTGTCAAACCCAGTTTATTGGAGAACAAATGTCAATCAACTATTCATTTGTTAAGGAAACACCAAAGAGCGCTTTCATTTCTTCCGTTTCTCCAACTCGGCTGTCACTTCATCCAGGCTAATTTCCCGGGCTGCCATCAAGACCAGCAGGTGATAAACCAGATCGCCAATCTCCTCCACAAGGCGTTCTTTCTCTTGTGACAGGGCGGCCACAATTACTTCAGTAGCCTCTTCACCTACCTTTTGGACAATGCGCGGCAATCCTTTGTCAAACAGGGAAGCCGTATAGGATTTTTCTGTGGGATTTTCTCGACGATCCCGGATCGTCTCGTAGAGTTCGCTGATATTCATCATCTCTCCATTTTCTTGGATGCCCGGGCAAAAACCGCTATTATTTCCTCTGCCAACAAGGTGAAACCAACTGGTTCTATCCCAGGTCCGGTCTTTACAGGATTCTTATCGAATCTTTTCTGAATTTCTTATTCTACTCCTTGAAGCCCCGGAATCTCGCGCAGTGATCCAACAACCCCTTCCTGAATCTCTGAAAGCCCTTGCGGAATTGCAAACACTGCTGTGCCTGAACGATGATCACCCTACCAGGAAACTGCACCCCTCGATTATTCAGAGAATCAGCCCAATAGAACCCACAGTTGCCAGGACAATGCTTTACCGTAAAACCACTTCCATCCAGGCCTGTATCCAGGTCTCACGGTTTTTGGCTATCAATTCCGGTGGCAGGCTGGCTGGCTGCTCTGGTATCTGGGCATACGCTACAAAGGCTTCCGGCAGGCTGGCATGCTGGTTGGCAGGGAAAACAAACATTTGCATAGGAAGGTCCTCCTGAAATTCAACACTCAGCATATAGTCGATAAATTTTTCAGCCAGGACCCGGTTCGGGGTCCCGGTCAGGATGCCCACAAACTCAATCTGACGGAAACAAGTATCGTGACCAGTGATCGAAGCAGTAGGAGCTTCATCAAGCTCAGTTTCTGAAAAGATCACTTCTGCCGGTGGGCTGGAACCATACGAGACAACCATCGGCTGGGGCCCGGCGCCAGAAGAAGCGCTGAAATTGGTATAATAAGCCGTCTCCCAGCCATCCACCACAACCACACCATTCTCCTTTAACTGCTGCCAGTATTCCAAATAACCCGGGTCACCAAAATGTGCAATTGTCGCCAGCAAAAACGCCAGCCCTGGAGATGAAGTCGCCGGGTTTTCAACCGCAAGCAAACCTTTATATTCTGGCCGGACCAGGTCTTCCAGTGTTTGAGGGATTTGCAGATTTTCTTCAGCAAAGTATGACTTGTCATAATTGATGCACACATCCCCAAAATCCACCGGGAGTGCACGGTTCTGCGGATCAAGCTTGAGTGAATCGGGTATATCGGCCAAGAGGGGAGAATTGTAGGTCTCAAAAATACCTTCTTCCAGAGCCCTGGAAAGAAAAGTGTTGTCCACACCAAAAAGAACATCTGCCAGAGGTGCATCCTTCGATAAGATAGCCTTATTAAGCATAGAACCGGTATCCCCGGTGGCAAGGAGAACCACATCAACATTGTTCTGATGTTCAAATGCAATAATCACTTCTGTACTGACAGAAAAAGAATCATGTGACATGATCGTCAACTCTGCTCTCTCCTGAGTACCAGGGCCACAAGCAGTCAAAATAAGTACTGCTAGTAAGGCACAAAACATCTTTTTTTTCATAGCTATCACCTCATTTATTTTCTTGTATGGATACAAAACAGTAATCCTGAACCTATTTGAATTGTTGCCAGGTTGCCAGTCATCCGATTGCTGATCCCACGGGATTGATAAGGGTAGAGGGTTTCACCGGAAAGCGGCCAACGCAACCCGTGTGTATGGATGCCGGTCACCGGATTACCCCAGGGAAGCAGGGATACAATATCTCCAACGCTGCCCTGCACCCAAGCCCGATCACGGATAAAGAATACCTCTTCCACACCATCATCACAGCGCACATCCAGGTCAGCGACCTTTTCCCGGGTCAGCAGAGATAGATTGGCAAGCGTCTGGTCGAGACGGCCTCCCAGTGCACCAACCAACAGGATGGCAGACGGTTCAAGTTCGAGTGCATGATTGATAGCCAGTTCCAGGTCAGTCTCATCTTTATCACTCGAATATCGGATCACACGTTTTCCTGCCTTTTCCAGCGCTTCGACTGTACCAGCCTCCAGCGAATCAAAATCGCCGACTACCAGGTCTGGCTGCTGTTCCAGGTTCAGTAGGTGATACGTGCCCCCATTTGCACCAACCAGCACATCATCTGACCGGAGCAGGCTTTTGGCCATTCCTAATTCTGGCAATTCCCCATTCACAAATATTACAACTCGATTAACTGGCATAAAAACCTCCCGGTGGTGGGAGGTTTTTGGTTTGAAAGATATTCTCCCTCCGCCGGTATTATCCGGATCAGGTTTTATGGGTCGAGCGCAACACGCTCCTCTCAGCCTGTCTGGCAGGCTCCCCGTTGAATTGTTCAAAACCAGTATAAGAGTCTTACAAATAATTGTCAAGAAAAAACGTGCAGAA
>JAFGMV010000084.1 GCA_016927315.1 Anaerolineales bacterium
CCACACATCGAGTAGCTTTGGACTCTCTGCTTGCCCTGAATTTTCAGCTTTTTCAAAAAACGCAATTCTCACCCGGGTAAGGTATAGAAACATGTCCAGGTAACTGAAACGCCTCCTGCACAAGACTGTTCAGGCGTTTTCTGCCAGGTCTTCCTTGAAGATCAGGATCTTGCGGATGCGTTTCCCTGTCGCCGCGAACACTGCATTAGTAATCGCTGGGGCAATGGGGGAGACCTCCATTTTACCAATCCCGATTGGGTGTGCGTCGCTTTCGATGATATAGACTTCGATCAGGGGCATCTCAGAAAATCGCAATAGTGGATAATCGTGGTAGTTGCTCTGCTGGGCACGGCTTTGACCACTCGTAATTTGTACCTTCATGGCCGCTGTCAACCCATCGACGATGCCGCCTTCCATTTGGGCATCCACATTGTCTTGGTTTCAGGTTCCGCGGCCGGCAGGGTGTTTTGCAGCCCGTTTCAAAAACGATTTATCTGATGTCTTCCCAGGATGCAATGTAGAGTGTCTTTTCGTCGATCAGCTCCAGACCAGGATCCGATACGATCCATTTGCCTTTTGAACCTAGTTCGCGAACAGTTAGCTCGAAATGGCACATGGCAATACCGACATCCAACCGCTGCAGGTCAGCCAGGTGCAGCAGGGTGAAATACCAGCTTCCTTTCCCATATCCGGGTGTACGCTGGCAGAAGAAATGCCAGCGGCTGCCGTCCTTAACGATCCGCCAGGGTTGTTTATTTGAAGCCGATGGGGCAATGCGAACCATTTCCAGGCCTTGCACATAGGAATGTTCTATATCTTTTTTGGTAAGTGGTGTCTGGAATGATCTGTGAAAGTACAGCAAATTCCAGGGCTTACGGGTATCTGCCCGGGCGCGGCGTCGTATCCAGTCTTTCTCCCGGGCGTTGGGTGCAGGGTATCCGATAGAGGTTACAGCCGGGATAATCTCATTCCTTTGTTTTTTTGCTTTGCGCGCAAAGCTGCTTTGTGTGAAAGAACCACCCAGCCAACAGGTACCCAATCCAAGTGCGGTCGCCTGGAGGAGGGCCTGTTCCATGACATACCCATAGTCTTCCAGCGCATGTGGGCCGGTTTGCACTGCGCCCAGGATAAATCCGGTCGGGTTCTTGATGAAGCCATACGTGCCAAGGCGGTGCAGGGATTGCCGGTCCTTTTCAGCCGCGGCAATCATGCCCAGGCGCACGGGGGTCCCCAGGGGCCCGGTTTTCAGGTTATCCAGGTAAGACTGCAGGACCGCCTGGGTTTCTTGCGCGACAGGTTTGGTCAGGTAGGTGCGGACTGAATACCGCTCTTTAATAATGTCTTGAATGCTGTTCATCGTTTGGTCATCAATTGGCGGGTAAATGGATGTTGGATATTGTCGGGAGGGTCTCCAGGCGGCGGCATATGTCGCCAGCACCGGGATTAATCATCCCCTTACTCATCCGGAGACGGATGCTTTTGTGGCGCCATTTCTGCAGGTTCCCCTGTGGTGGAACTGGCATCGCGGCGGAGATGCAGCCAGTACGTATCTTGGGCGTACTGCCCGGAAAGTCAAGCTGCTGCACTGTATTCATTCGGTCAGTAAGGCGTTATTCTGGAGTTCCAGCAGGTGGCTGTATAGGCCGCCTGATTTGATCAATTGCCGGTGTCGTCCGCGTTCGCGTATCCGGCCATTCTCCATGACCAGGATTTCATCTATGTGTTCCAGTCCGATCAAGCGATGTGTGATGAGCAGGGTGGATTTCTCCAGCATCAGGCCATGCAGTGTCTCAAGGATTGACGCTTCAACCATTGGGTCCAGGTTGGCAGTGGGTTCATCGAACAGCAGGATGGGCGCTTCTTTAAGCAGCGCACGCGCGATTGCCAATCTCTGACGTTCACCGCTGGACAGGCGTAGTCCCTGTTCACCCAGCCGGGTTTCATATCCCTGCGGGAGTGACAGGATAAAGTCATGGATTTGAGCCTTTCTGGCAGCTGAATACAGGTCATCCGGCGTCGCCTCTGGCCAGGCCAGGAGCAGATTCGCACGAACACTGGTGTTGAAGAAGTAACTGGTTTGCGGAACAACGGCAATTTGAGCTCTGATGTCTTCCGGGTCGTATGTAACGAGACTTTTATCATTATACAGGAACTCTCCTTCGAAGGTTCTCCAAAAACCCAACAGCAAATTCGCCAGGGTTGATTTTCCGGCTCCACTTGGCCCAACCAGTGCAATGGATTTGCCAAACGGTAATTCAAAAGAGATGTTCTCTACTGCGGGGGTGCTTGAGGCCGGATAGGCAAAGGTAAGACGAGAACACTTGATGAAGGGCGGCGACTGGGTTACTGAATATTCCTGGATCAGTGATTTGCGGCTGGCAGCGGCGTCAAGAATGTCAAAGACCCTCGCGGCTGCACGCTTTGATGTGCTCCATGTCTGCGCCGTTTGCGCCAGTGGTGTGACAGCTTCAAAACTGGCTTGGGCGATCAGGATGATCGCTCCGAGCACAACCCCCGGTAGCGAACCATCCAAAACCATCGGTATACTCTGCCATAATAGAACCCAGGCGCCCAGGCCGGTCAGGAACACTCCCAATGCGTTGTTCAAGCCAGAGATCCAGGAGGCTTGTCGTTGAGAACGGGCATAAGAAGTCTCTGCTGTAGTGATCTTCTCCAGTTGGGTTGGTATACCGTCGAAGGCAAGCAGATCGGGCAGTCCCTGGATGGTGTCAACCATCAAGGAATGAAGATCAGCCCTGGCATTGATCAGGATGGTCCCGGAGCCGCGGTTCAGGAACTGGGTCAGCATTGGTGAGAACAATCCCGGGACAAGCAAAAGACCGCAGATCATCAGTCCCAACACTGGTGCAAAAGCGCCTAAAAGTATCGCGGTCAGGGCTGTGATACAAAGGGCTACCAATGGTGGTGAAACCACCCGAACATAGAAACTTTCCAATGTAGAAATATCGGAGGTGATACGGGCCAGGATATCGCCTGTATGGAAAGTCGCCAGCCGGGCAGGAGCCAGGGGTTCGAGCTTTTGATAAAACCAGACGCGCAGACGGGCGATCAGGCTTAAGGTAACAGTATGCGATACCAGTCTTTCCAGATAGCGGAAGATGCCGCGGCTGATTCCGAAGAACCGCACGCCAACGATTGCAACCTGCAGTTCGGCAATGGACGGGTGCAGGGCGGCCGTCGAGATCAACCAGGCGGATGTACCCAATAGCCCAATGGAAGCGCCAATGGTCAGGCTCCCAAGCAGAATGGAGAGCGCAACCAGGCGCCAGGAACCGCGCAAGAAAGACAGCAGTCGCAGGAATATGGACTGTGTGTCCGGGACGGAAAATTGTGGGAGGGTGGTTGGTTCACCGGCAGTGTGTTTTTGTGCCGGTTTGAATTTCGGAGAATGATTTGCAGGGTCTTTTGCATTACCACGGGGAGCCAGGCCCATTCGCCGGACCATCTGCGAATAGACCCCGTCCTGTTTCAGTAATTTATCATGGGTACCTTGCTGGTTGATTTGACCGTTCTGGAGAACGATGATCTGGTTTGCATTGGCGGCTGTATTCAGCCGGTGAGCGATGGTGATGACCGTCCTGCCCTGCATCAGTTTTCGGGTCGAGGCTGTCAGGCGTGCCTCGTTCTCAGGGTCGAGGTTGGAAGTGGGTTCGTCCATGATCAGCACCGCGGCGTCTTTCAGGAACGCGCGGGCAATCGCCAGACGTTGGGCCTGCCCGCCCGAAAGACGGGATCCACCTTCTCCAATTAATGTGTCGAATTTTCCGGGCAGGTCTTCGATGAAGTCCAGCAGATAAGCCGCCCGTGCAGCGCCGACAAGTTCTTCTTCAGCAGCCTCCGGTTTGGCTATTCTCAGGTTGGCTGCAATCGTGTCATGAAACAGGTATGGTCTTTGCGGTACCCAGGCAATTTTCTCGAGATGTACACGGGTAAGTTTCCCGGCGGTTGGCCGTATGAAGCCGAGTAAAAGTTGCACCAGGGTAGATTTACCCGCCCCGCTGGGACCCACCAGGGCGATATGCTGTCCGGGTTTTATCTCTAAATTCAGGTTTTGTAATACAGGGGATCTCTCACCTGGATATGTATAAGAAAGGCCGTTTAGTGTAAACAGGCAGTCGGTGTGTTGATCATCAGGAAGTATCTCTATCTCGCCGGCGCTTTGATTATCTTCTACATCCGAGTCCAGGATGTCGAAAATCCTCTTTCCGGCAGTTGTTCCTGCCATCCCGGCGTGGAATCGCAGCCCAAGGGTACGCAGGGGCTGGTAGAACTCGGGCGCCAGGATCAACAGGAAAAATGCCTGTTGGAAGGTCATTTTTGCATACAGCAGCCGCAGCCCGATTTCTACCGCAACCACAGCCGTACTGAGAGTGGCAATCAATTCGAGGGCCAGAGCCGATAGAAAAGTGATGCGCAGTACAGACAGGGTTGTATCCCTGAATTTGTTGCTGACCCGGGCAATGTTTTTTGCATGGGCTTTCGATTGCCCGAAAAGTTTAAGCGTTGTCAGGCCTTGCAAACTGTCCAGGAAATGGGCTGATAGCAGGCGCAGGACCTCGAATTGCTTTTTTGTAACCGTTTCCGCCCCTTTCCCGATTAACACCATAAAAAATGGGATCAGGGGCGCGGTGATCATCAATACCAGGCCGGAAAGCAGGTCTACTGGAAAAACAAAAATAAGAATAGACGCAGGCACCAGGGTTGTGATAACTAGTTGGGGTAGGTATTGGCTGTAGTAGGCGTCCAGGGTTTCGGTTGCCTCGATGATGGTGGTTGTTAGCTCTCCTGTACGCTCACCGCGGGTATATGCCGGTCCAAGCTTGATGATCTGCCGCAGCAGCTGCTGACGAAGGCGGGTCTTGATTTTGATCGCAATGGCGCTGGCGCTGATTTCATTTACCCAGGTCAGGAGGGCGCGGACAGTGATGATAAATATCAATGTCAGCATCCAGGCGTTTGTTTTGCCTGGCTGCCCTCCACCGAGGAACGTACCATCAACGACCAGGCTTAAATACCAGGCCTGCCCGACAACCAGGATCCCGATCAGTAAACCGGTCAGGATCGTGATCGTCAATCCGCAGATCGTACTTCGGGAAAGGGCCAGTAAGCGGCGATGCATTGGAAAGATTTTTCGGTTTCCAAAAAAGGAAGGTTGAGGCAATATTTGCCCGCAACCTTCCTTTTGGGAATTGCCGGGGTTAATAAGTAAGTGTTTTCGGGTCGGCTTTTACTCTTTGCCTGAAAACATAATAGGTCCAGATCTGATAAGCCAGCACAATAGGAACAAAGATCAATGCAACAATGCTCATCACGGTCAATGTGTAGGGCGACGAAGAAGCATTGTAGATCGTTAGACTGTATTCAGGGTTGGTGGAAGAAATCATTACCCGTGGGAACATGATCATGAAGGCAGTGATCAGGGTAAGGGCGATTGTCAGGCCTGTCATGGCAAAAGCCCACCCATATTGCCTGCGGCTGATAAATAAGCCTGCCAGTAATATCGCAATCATACTGGCGATCGGTACCAGTCCGGGGTTGATGCCAAGCTGCCTGACAATATCTGTGTACGCATACGTTGCAACCAGCATTAAAGCAGTCAATACAATAACAACGATCCATACTTTCCCGGCCTGCCTGGCGGCTCGTTCCAGCAGGTCGCCCTCTGTTTTCAGACTCAGGAAAATGATCCCATGCAGCAGGAAGATTGCAACAGTGACGAGACCTCCCAGTAACCCAAACGGGTTGAGCAGGGTGAGCAGGTCGCCGGTGTACTGCATATCGGCGTCAATGGGCATCCCTTTGGAAAAATTGGCGAAAGCCACTCCCAACAGCAGTGCTGGCAGGGCCGATCCGGTGAAAATGCACCAATCCCACAAACTGCGCCATTTTGGATTGGCATCCTTCGAACGAAATTCAAAGGCTACCCCGCGGATGATCAACCCGACCAACAGGAAAAACAGTGCCGGGTAGAACCCGCTGAACAAAGTTGCATACCAGTGTGGAAAAGCCGCAAAAGTTGCTCCCCCGGCAGTTATAAGCCAGACTTCGTTCCCGTCCCAGTGTGGTCCAATTGTGTTGATGATGGCACGGCGTTCATGATCATTCTTCCCCAAGAACGGCAGCAGCATACCTACACCGAAGTCGAACCCTTCCAGGAAGAAGAAGCCGATCCACAGTACAGCAATCAGGATAAACCACAGGATTTGCAGAAATTCAGTTGTCATGAAATCCCTCCGTTTCTAATCTTGCCCGCCGACGAGTTCGGGAGCGCTATCTTCAGATTCTTGCAGGGCAGCGTCAGGACCGGCCATGGCGTATTTCCTCAGCAGGTAAATATCAGCCGCCATCAGCGCAGCATAGAGCAGTGTAAAGCCGAGCAGGGTCGCCAAGATCCAGGCCGGACTGACGGCAGTGGAGACTCCCTGCTCTGTTTTGAGCAGCCCTTGCACGATCCACGGCTGGCGGCCGGTTTCTGTCAGTATCCAGCCAGATGAGTTGGCGATATAAGGCAGTGCAATGGCCGGGACCATCCATTTCAACCAGCGCGGATGAGACAGCTTTTCTGGCCAGCTGCGCACGGTGAGGTAGAGGGCGTAAAAGGCCAGTGCAACCATGATCAATGATGCTCCAAACATAAAGCGGAACGACCAGTACGTGATCACCATCAAGGGGATGTAATCACCCGGGCCGTAAAGGGCTTCGTATTCTGCCTGGATTTCATTTACACCGCGTATCTCACAGCTGAAGTTATTGCAGGCAATGAAACTGAGTGCGTAAGGGATACGCCATTCCCATACCAGGTTCTTCCCGGTCAGGTCTCCAATGGTAATGATGGAGAAGGAAGCCGGTTGTTCGGTTTCCCAGAGGGCTTCAATGGAAGCCATTTTCATTGGCTGGGTCTGCACCAATTCCTGGCCCTGAGTATGTCCGATCAGACCGACCAGTGTGATCGAAATAACGGCAATGATCGCTGCCAGTTGGAACGACTTTTTGTACAGGTCTTCGTTTTGCTTGCGGACCAGATGCCAGGCGCTGATCCCCAGGACGAAAAAGGCCGCGGTTGCGAAACCGGAAGTAATTGTATGCCAGAAGAAAAGCCAGGCTTTGGGATTGCCGATCAACGCGAAGAAATCAACCAGCTCAGCCCGGCCGGTCGTTTCGTTGATCACATAGCCAACCGGGTGCTGCATAAACCCATTGGCGATCAAGATCCATAGGGCAGACAGGTTTGAGCCGATCGCAACCAACCAGATTGAGGCCAGGTGCACTTTTTTGGGCAGGCGCTCCCATCCGAAGATCCACATGCCCAGGAAGGTGCTTTCCAGAAAGAAAGCCAGCAGGGCTTCGATTGCCAGCGGCGCTCCAAAGATATCACCTACATAGCGGCTGTATTCGGACCAGTTCATTCCGAATTGGAATTCCAGGACAATACCTGTGACGACACCCATAGAAAAATTGATCAGGAACAGTTTGCCCCAAAATTTGGTCATTTTTTTGTAGGTTTCGTCGCCGGTTCGGTAATATTGGGTTTGCAGGATGGCGACAAACCACCCCAGTCCCAGCGTCAATGGGACAAAAAAGAAATGGTAAACGGTGGTTATTGCAAATTGCCACCTTGATAGTACAACTGGATCCATAGATTGTCCTCCGTATTATCAAAATTATAAATTGATTTTCTGACGATACCTACTCATTATAGGATGAAATAAAACTGAATGGTTAATTAGCTGAGATGATTTTTGTCATCTTTCTATGATTATCTTTTTTCCAGAAAACAATGATTTTCTCCAATCTGTGTCCAACACTGCTTATCTTGACCAGTATCAACCCATTCATGTTTATAGAGCCCCGGTGGGATGTTTTGCCAAGGCTATTGTTTACCAACGCCTGGCATACCGGCAAGGAACGGGTGCATAAAAATGTTTGGCTCTTGTTGTAACGATGGTATCCTCGGGGCAGCCTCCCGATGGGGACCTGCCCAATCACTGCCAGGCGGTGATATAATTCGGCCAATCTGTTTTTGGAGGAAGTATTGTGATCGATCCGGTAATTTTTACGATTCGCTTTGGTAACTTTGAATGGTCTGTTCACTGGTATGGTGTTCTGGTGATGCTGGGGGTGGTTGTAGCGGCCTTCATCTCAGAAAGAGAAGTGCGTCGTCGTGGTGAAGACGGTGAACATGTCTGGAATTTGTTATTGTGGTTGGTCCCGGTGGGTGTCATTGGCGCCCGTTTGTGGTACGTGGCCAACGCGACCTTGGGAGGAAATTCCTATTACCTCGACCGTCCACTACAGATTATCAACATACCTGATGGCGGACTTCACTTCTTCGGCGGGCTGTTGTTTGGTGTAATTGCGATCGTCATCTACACCCGGCATTACAAAGTGGATATCTGGTTGATACTGGATGCAATTGCCCCGACTGCTTTTATTGGGCAGGCAATTGCCCGCCCGGCTAATTTTATTAATCAGGAACTCTATGGGCAGCCGACGACTGTCCCGTGGGGAATCCCGATCGATTTTTTGCATCGTATCCCCCCGTATAATAACCTGGACCAGTTTCCGGAGTCGACTCGCTTTCACCCGACTTTTGCCTATGAGATGATCTGGAATTTTATCGCTGCGGGATTCCTGTTGTGGCTCGCGCGCCGTTTCAGGGACCGGGTAAAACCCGGTATGATCTTTGCCGGATGGCTCTTGCTGGCGGGGATTGGCCGAGTCTTTATTGAAGATTTCCGGCCCGACCAGCCGCGTTTCGCCGGGACAGATATCAGCTTTACCCGGGTGTTTTCCCTGTTGATGGGAGTGGCCGGATTGATCATGTTGTTAATTCAGTCTGGTTTTATCCGTTTGCCGTTCTTGAAGATATGGCCTGGTGAATATTCGCTTGATTCGATGCCGCTTGCAGATGCGGAAGGCGAAGCCCCGGAAAAGAAGCCGGTCAGGTTCGAGGATATTCCCAAGAAGCGCAGGAATCTTCATCGCCGGAAGAAGACTTCAGACGGTGCTGCTCAAAAAGAGAAATAAAAAACCGGGCGAGGGCAATAACCCTCGCCCGGTTTTTCTTTAATCAGTCGGTTGCTGTGGTCAATTCTATATCATGATCCAGCTTGTTCTGGGCTGTGATCGGTGTTCGCTCGTCAAAGTTGAAGCGTTTGAAGATATCTGCATAGGCATTCACGATCTGCTGGTATGTATAGCCCATTTCTTCATATGAATAAAAGTGATCACTGCGGAAAATCCGGCTTTCTTCCATTGCTTCGTTGACAATATTATCCAGGTCGGGTTTATCGGGATATTCAAACTGGTCGTAGAAATCACGAATGACCTGCTCTGGCTGTCCAATCAGGTCATCATACTTTAGGATCAGGTGGTTTTTTGAAGGGTGCTCATCAATATACTTCAACGGGTGGCGGTACCAGTATTGGGTCATTTCCAGGATCATACTCTGGTGCAGGTATTTCTCTTTTTGGTGATTGAAAACACTGGTTATATAGCTCAACCAGGAGACGGTAGATGGCAGCATATCGAGCGGGTTCCGAACCAGGTAGATGATTCGGGCATCCGGGAAAAATTCTGCCAGCGTTTCGATCTTGGGGCTGAAAGCCGGGTTCTTGGAAACAAAACGCTTGTTCCCACCGGCTGCATACAGATGCCGTTGGAGACAGGAATGATAAAAAGCCATGATCTTATTCCTGTCTCCTGCCGGAAGGGCTTTGTCGAAGAAATTATAAGGGGGAAGCTCGTCCAGGAATGGGAACAATACACTGGTGAAATAAGAGGACCAGGCATGCAGTAGGATATTTTCATCTTCTTCGGGTTCAAAGAAACTGATCCTGTGAATCTGTACCTGTCCCAGAGTCAGGCGGTCTATTAACAAGATCAGGCGTTTGAGATGTCCGCCCAAAACGTTATCGACCTTTTTAACCAGGCCTACGATCTTACGCTGGGTAACAGTCGGGGTGATGTAAATATCCCAGGTGGTCAGGCTGGTGAAGTTCGAATCTCGTGAAAGCAGCCGGTGCAGGAAGGTTGAGCCGCTGCGGAAGTTGCCCAGGATAAAGAGCGGCTTGTCGATAATTTGATCTTTATGACCTGCAAAGAGAAGATCATCGAGTTTGAAACACAGGGTTGTAAACAAGGCCCAGGCCGGCCAGACCGCATAAAAAAGCAGGATGAAACCCAGCCGTTTGGGGTTGATTTCACCCGGTGTACCCCTGTTATCAAAAAAGGAACGATAGGCCATCCGCCAGAAAAGCTTCAGGTTGTAAGTCATGAGTGAATATGCTCCATTGGAATTTGCATGATAGGCAGAAAGCCTGTCCCGCGTAAATACGGCGTTCACCGGCAGGATGAGCTAAGTATAACAGGTCTGGGGTTAAATTGTTTTATCTTTAGGGGTGCGGGTGTACGAAAATGTTGGAGATTTTATTACAGTGCTGGCATCCTCAGCGCAGCCTCCCGAAGGTTGATCTGCAAGGCAGATAGTTAGATAGAAACCCTTTGGGACGTTCGGATCTGGTGATTCTACAGAAATTTTGTACATCTAAGGGGTGATTATTACGAAAGCTTTTATGAAATATTTATTCGTATTGGTGTAGTGGAACTCAATGATTCTTCCCGCTTCCCGGTGTGAACCTTTTCTTGTCTTAACCCTTTTACATGCACCCGAAAGGTGGAGTGCCCGGGGTTCAGTTGTTGCCAGCGCCAGCTTCTGCCAGGGGATTTGGATTTGGATAACAACACAGAACAATATCCAGGTATTCGATTCCGCAGAAATACGGGCAGATGGAGGTATTTTTTACTGCACAGCGGTGTTCGTGTGTATTGTTCTCAACGTTCCAGGGACAGGCTTCCTGTTCCCAGTTGATTGTTCCCGAGTTGCTTGTCAGGTCGATATCCATATTCCCGCCGGCCAGTTTGCGGAGTTCCGGGTTTGAGGCTGTCACGGCATTACTTCCCGTGTCCGGTGTAGGACCAATGCGTCTGGATGATACGCCAATGCCCATCATCTTGCCGGTAGACTTCAGTGCAGTTCCAGCGTGTGATTTCGTCACTGCTGTAGACAATATGGTTGAAGGTCGATACAGCAACATTCTCCCCACAGACCTGAACACGGGGATTGACCCACTCATAACGGTCGACATAGATCTTCCCCCAGATGGGTTCGTATAGTGTCCTCAAGGCCTCGATGCCATCCAGGCGCTGTTCAAGATATGGATCAAAATAGGCAGCCTCTGGAGCGGTGGTCTCCAGGAAGCCCCCCGGGTCGCCGTTTTCCCAGTGGTCGAGGGCAGTCCTTTCAAGGGCAATGATCGTATCAGGGATGTTGAGGGTGTCCATCTGCATCTTATGCTGTAGAAATTATTTTCTCGATTGGATAAACGCCTGCAGGATTTCAAGCTGGCCGAGATGGAAGGTCTCGTGCCAGTTGAAGCTGCTGATATGTTCGTAGCGGGTCTTTTCTCCCCTGTAGTTGGTGTATGTTTCCTCCATAAACGCATCACTTGCATCCGTAAGCAGGGACACCATCAGATCCAGGCTCTCATCCAGGCAGCGGACCAGTGTTTCTATTTTGATAGCCGGGCTGCCCGGTTTGATCGGGGGAGTGTCCTGGTGATAAAGTGTGCGTACCGCTTCTGCCCATTCATGCGATATCCCCAGGGTTTCAAGCACATGACTGCGGTTGGTAACAATATGCCCGAATATCCAATTCATGCAGTTGTGTTCAAAGGGTAACTGCAGCAGGCTTTCTTCGTGACTGATGCCATCAATAAAATGGTGGGCAATCCTGGTTGTAAACGAAGTATCGTCAAGTATCGTTTCGGCTTTCAGGTTCGACATAAACAGCTCCAAAAGATCAGGAAGGATTCAGCCTCCCACCGTTATTTTCAAATAGAGCGCATCTCCAAACGGGATGTTATTGGGGCTGTAGGCTTGCCACGAACTTACGTAGTAACCCGGTTCCAGGGGGGCAGTAAAGAGTACCCGCAAGGTTGCTTCACTGCCGGCTTTTGCCGGGTAGAGCCCTTGTTCGGCAGAGGCTCCCAGCGCCTCCCCGCCAACCAGCCAGAGCCGGTAATCGACGCCCCAATCGCAGGTGCCATTATTCTTAACCAGCCATTGTTTATCGATTACCTGGCCGGGTTCGACAAATAATCCATCGGGGATTGTCAGGTCAGCGAGATACAGCAGGTTATCGAAGCAATCTCTTTCAGGCTCAGGTGCAGTGGTGGGGACTTGTGTCGCAGTTGGGCTGGGTTCTGTATTGGTTGGAATGATGGGCGCCGGGGAGACAGGAATTGCTGTCGGCGTCGGCGTTGCTGCCGGGGGAATGAATGGCGTCGGTGTTTCTGCCGGTTGGCAGGCTGCAGCGATTACTGTAAATAAAGCACAGAGAGATACTGATACCAGCCTGGAGAGAAAACGTCCATCCATATCCATCTGTGAATTAGTCCATATTGATGGTTCTGCTTCAGGCTTCTTCGTTGAATATTTCATCCGTTGCGGTATCTTCTTCAACATCATCCAGCGGCATGGGTCGTGCCCCGCTCAAGGCCTGTTGCCGTATGATGCCTTCGATCTCACCCATCATTTCTGGATTCTGGCGCAGGAATTCTTTCGAATTTTCTCGCCCCTGACCCAGGCGAACGTCTCCGTATGAATAGAACGCTCCGCGCTTGTCAACCACTTCGAATTCGACTGCCAGATCAAGCATATCCCCGGCTTTCGAAATCCCCTCGTTGTACATGATGTCAAATTCGGCTGTCTTGAAGGGTGGGGCAACTTTATTCTTGACAACGCGCACCCGTGTGCGGTTCCCAACCACCTCTGCGCCAACCTTGATGGACTGGATCCGCCGTACATCCATCCGGACAGATGAATAGAACTTGAGGGCATTCCCGCCGGTTGTGGTTTCCGGGTTGCCGAACATAACGCCGATCTTCTGGCGTAACTGGTTGGTGAAAATGACCGCAGTCTTGGTCTGGTTGATCGCTCCTGAGAGCTTGCGCAGCGCCTGGGACATCAGGCGGGCCTGGACACCCATGGTCGGGTCGCCCATATCGCCTTCCAGTTCAGATTTAGGCACCAGGGCAGCAACTGAATCGATCACCACCAGTTCCACAGCACCCGAACGCACCAGCGTTTCGGTAATTTCAAGCGCCTGGTCTCCGGTATCGGGCTGGGAGACCAGCAGGTTATCGATATCGACGCCACAGCGGGCTGCATAGGCGGGGTCGAGGGCATGTTCCATATCAATAAACGCACAGGTGCCGCCCAGTTTTTGGGCTTCAGCCACTATGTGCTGGCAGACGGTGGTCTTCCCGGATGATTCAGGGCCATAGATCTCTGTTATTCGACCACGGGGGACGCCTCCAACCCCCAGAGCAATGTCTAACGACAGCGACCCGGTCGGGATAACATCGGTTACCATGCTCTGGGCCTCGCCCAGCCGCATGATTGCGCCGTCTCCGTAACGTTTGATAATATCGCCGACAGCCTTTTCCAGTACTGCACGACGTGCATCTTCAATGTTTTCTTCACTTTTTCGAGCCATTACGATTATCTCCCGGAGAATAGGTAATCAGACCAGTTTAACGATATGGGCACAGTATAGCACAGATGTTCAGTAAGTCAAGGGAGACTGGCTCCCCTCTTGGCGTAATCGCATTTGGATTATTTATAGTAAAAACAAGAGTGAACTGTCATTGCAAAGGCGTTAGCACGAAGCAATGACATCGTTATGATGAGTAATTTTTTTCTAATGCGATTGCCCTAACCCCCTCAGGGACTTCTCACAGTCATGTTCGTAAAGTTGACGAAGTCACAAAAATGGATTTTGACAACGAAAGAATGCGGCAAAAATCCGAACTTTGTGCTCCTTTGTGGTGAATAGTCTGCCTTCTTGGTGTTTCATCACGGTCTTTGAGAAAGCCGTAACCTACCCCTACATGGCTTTTTCAAGAAAGAGCAGGTTTTTGCCCGGCGGCGTTCTTTACCGTGTGGTTAATAAAATAAACTATTTGGGAGTAGCAGTTGGGGTGGGAGTGATCGGCAGGAAGTCCGGTCGTTTCTCTTCAGGTGGATCATCGGAAAAACCCTCCGATCCGTTGAAGCTGAAGTAGGTGACCTGTCCGGGGTAGATCATGACCCAGTGCTGCAGGGTCTGGTTTTTATAGCTCAGGCTTACCTTGTAGAGCCCGGCCGGGAGGTCGCTCAGGGCCATATTCTCATTGTAATAAGGGTCCCCGTTTGTGGCTCCCAGGCCGTATGTTTTTACGCTTCTCAACACACCGGTATCCAGGGACCGCACGTCAACGGTGTAGTGGTTCAGGGTTTCACGTTTGTTGTCGAGGATGCGCCCGACCAGTACTCCCCATCCCTGTGGAGGCGCCATCCAGAGTTCGGGATTATAAGTGTGGTGGAATGAGTTCAATCCGGAACGGACCTCAAAGTGCAGGTGTGGCCCGGTTGTGGCGCCGGTGATGCCGACCAGCCCCACCTGCTGTCCGAGTTCTACCCATTGCCCTTCGGTGACGTCCAACTGGTTCATGTGCGCATAGACTGTATATAGCGGCTGGTTCTGGTAGCCAAAATCGTGGCGGATGGCGATTGCCAATCCATAAGGATCGCCTTCATCCAGGTGCCAACCGCTGAAAAGCCCCCAACCGCTCCAAACGACCATGCCCTCTGCGGCTGCCAATACCGGCGCCCATTCGTCAGCCGGGATATCCACGCCGGTGTGTACCACGTTGGCAAAGAAGATCCCACCGTAGCGGTAATCGGCCAGGGGCCAGTTGACCTGGTCGGCTGCAATCGGCCGGTTGAAGTAAAAGTGGTCGTGCTGTGAAATTGCCCAGGGGATCGGGTAAAGCGGCGGACGCCAGATCGAGGCCGGCTCTGCCCGTGGAGTGGGAATGGTGAAGCGCATCGGTGGGGTTGCCGTCGGCGCCGGTCTGGCTGGTTCATCGACCGGGCCCCCTGGCCCGCTCTCTTGATTCTCACCCAGGGCCGGTAGGTTGATCTGGCAGGCCGCCAGGCCCAGGATCAAGGTCGAGGTCAGCATCAAGATCAAAAGACCGGGTCTGGCAGGCATTGATCTGCCGGCATGTTTGCCCATGACTAATTTCCTCCGGGCGTCGGCAGGTAGGGCAGGGGGGTGTCGGTGATGGTTGGGGTCGGGGAAGGCGGCTGTGTTGCCGACGGAGTGATCTTGGGCGTACGCGTTGGTTTTGGCGTCCAGGTTGGGTAGGGCGTCTTGGTCGGGGTGAAGGTCGGCGGGGAGACAGAGGTGGGGGTGATCAGGATTTCAGACGGATAGATCTGCAGCATGGCGCTGTACCAATCCAGGTCGCCATCCATGACGAATTCCGTGAAGCGGGCGCCGTTAAAGTAGGTGCGCCAGTTGGGCAGTGCAGGCTGGCGGTTCCAACCATATTCATTGGCCAGCAGGGTGAAGTCGATCCAGTAGCCGGTCGGTACCGGTGCGAATTTGCCTCCCTGTTCATAACTGCGTGGGTCCAGTGCGAAGCGGGCGTTCAAATCCCAGGGTGGGGTGTGGAGCGGCTCTCCCATAGACCCATCCTGCTTCAAGGTGCGCAGGTAAACCCGCCAGTAAGTTTGCTGTCCGAAATCCTCTCGGACGGCCGCCATCCAGCCCGCATTGCTGACAACCGGGTTGAGTGCAAAGGCGCGTCCGGTATACAGCCAGTCATCCCCCAGCCCGGGGTCGAGAGAGGTTGTCAGCGGGGTAAAGGCGTTCTGCAGGTTTGCCATGGCATCCCAGCCGGCTTCCTCGATTACCCGCTGGCGCAGGCTTGCAAAGGCTTCATCCACCTGGTCGTGCAGTTGTGGGCATGGAGCGACGACATCTTTCAGGTCCATTAATGCCCAGCGATCTTCGAGTTTATCATCCGGCTGTTCATAGAATGGGATCCACAGTGGACCGTACTTTTCGGCTGCGGCCTTTTGGTAGTTTTCGGGCAGTGGATCTGGCAGTGTCAGGTTGTTCCACACCAGGCCGCGCACGAATCCCGGCAGGCGGGTTGGCTGCAGCAAGAGACTTCCCTCCAGGCTGTAGGCGGTCAGGTAGTGAGCATTGGGCGTATCGATCTGGGCTACGATCTGGTCCCCATCCGCGTTCCAGGCCGGCCAGCTGCCGGTCCCGATCCAGTGCGCCGGGCGGGAAGGGTTGGCTGCCTCCCACAGATAGATGCCGCTGAATGCACTGCTGACGGAAGAGGAGGCCCAGGCCAGGTGTGAGCTGTCATTGGTCCAGGTGGGATGATCCTCGGTCGCCTGTGGGGTATGGCTGAGGTTGATATAGCGGCCTTCATCCGTGATATCCAGGTCGGCCAGCCAGATGTCGCTGTCGCCGGTGCGGGAAGAGACGAATGCAATCTGTCTTCCATATGGCGACCAGGCCGGGGCGTAGTCGGCGCCCGGGTCTTCAGTCAGGCGGACAGGCTCCTGATCGAGATCCGCAAGCAGCAGCAGTGCAATTTCCAGGTTGTCATTGGTATAGGTTTCGAAGGCCAGCCAGCTCATATCGGGGGACCAGCTGGGGGCAGCATTGTAGTCCGGTGTGTTGGTTACCTGGCGTAGTTCACCGCTCTGCAAATCCAATATATACAGGTTGTAGCTGCCGTCCCGGTTGGAGGCAAATGCCAGCCGTTTTCCGTCGGGGCTGAGGGAGGGGGTGATATCGTTCCACTCACCGCTGGTCAGGCGGGTGAGCGGTAAACCCTTGGGAGAGTAGGCGAACAAATGGGCGTAACCGTTCTCGACCAGGGAAAGCAGGAACAGGTCGTCCAGACCGGTCAGTTCGAACGGTGTGCTGGTGGGGATGGGTGTGGCAGTCGGTTCAGGGGTAGATGTGGGCGTGGCCAGCAGGGTAGTGCAGCCAGATAAGGTCAACAGCATACCCAATAAACCCAACAGTACACAGTGGCGTGAAATCGCAGGTTTCTGAAACGAGTTGTGGAGAGGTTTCATTGGCTCCAGGGTCTGGGGGGAGGGTCGTTGTTATGGATCCGGAGAAATTTCAAAGTTTAGCGAATAGGGTTCTGCCTGTGGACCCTCCGGATAGAACAGCTGGGCTGTGAGTGTAAAGGAATTGCCTGGAGGGTCGCATCGGATGTGCAGGGTAAATTCCAGTTTCCAGGCCATCGGTTCGATGATACTGGTACTGCTGATCTCATTCCCGTCCGCATCCAGCAGGCTGACTTCAATGTGCGGCCGCTGTTCGAACGGTGTGGTTTCCAGGGTTACCCGCACTCGCCTTCCATCCGGGTAGGCTTCAGCCTGTAAGTTGGTGATGACGACTTTTTCAGGAGGGAAGCGCTCGATGTCGGGGTCCTGATCGGGAAAGAAGAAGTCCATGCAGTGATTATATCCTTACTTACCCCAGGGTGCTACTTTCCTTCATCCTGGTTCACCAGGATTCGCAGTGTAGGGGTGCTTTCCTGCCTGTTGTCGAAACCTTATGAAGGGACCGGATAAACCCAGTACCAGTGTCGCTGCGGGCTGGTTCTGGGCCGGTGCAGCGTTTTTTCATTTTCTTTCTGGGTTTACTGCCTTGAGGAGGCGCTAATCATCGAACAGGAAGGTCTCTTCGGCATAATACCGGACGCATTTCTTCTGCACGCATTCCTGAATCCAGCGCTTGAGATACTTGTTTTTGTATTCGATCGGCTTGGCGCTGGATAATTCGTGCAGCGGGTAATTCAGGTGCAGTGCGCGCGGAGAGACCGTGAAGCGGGTCAATCCAGAAGGCAGCAGGTTGCCCTCACTGGCTTGCTGCAGCAGATCCCGGATGCTGAAGTTGGGATAGATAAAGAGCGCGGTCAGGTTTTTGTGCACGCTCCGGAAGAATTCGATATCGGTCTGGCTGGTGCGGTCCAGATAGGACTTGTCCTTATAGGAGTTGACGATGCCGTGCAGGTAGGCCATCAACTCCAGCCCTTTACCGGCCGAGCAGGCCAGGAAGTTGCGGCCATCAGCCAGCTGGATCTCTACCGGCAGGTAGTCTGGCTTCAGGTACTTTTTTTTACCTTTGGGGGCATCGGCCAGTTTCAGGCCGCCTACCTCGCGGATGTTCTTGAGCAGGTCTTCACTATCAATCCCCCAGACAACATGGCGCCAGGTATCCAGGTGCATTTTCGGGTTATCAGGGGCGATGACCTGTGCCACGATGTGCGGGAATTCCATCTCCTGCAGCGCCGTGACGCGGTTGGCGCCATCCAAGACCATGTAGCGCTCCGTGCTGTCTTCAAGCGGCATGACCAGGGGCGGGTTGCGCAGGATCCCCTGGGCGCGTAGTTTATCGATCAGCGGCAGGGTACGCTGCAGGTCATGGTCTTCGTGCAGGATGATCCTGGAAACAGGCACGATTTGCAGGTCAGGCAGGGCGACAGACATGGGAGCGCCTTTCACTTTGCAGGTGGTTTGTTACGCAGCCCTGCGATTGCCCGGATGAAGTCATCGGGGGGGGCGGCATTCAAGTGCATCCTTTTTTCCGTTCTTGGGTGGTTGAATTCAATTTGGATTGCATGCAGTGCAGGGCGCTGGATCAACCTGGTGGGCGGCGCACTGTACAGTTCATCGGCCAGCAGCGGAAAGCCGAGGGCATAGGCATGCACCCGTACCTGGTGTGTACGTCCGGTAGTTGGGGAGGCCTCAACCAGGACCCCGTCCCGGTACCGTTCGAGTATTTTGAAGTGAGTCTCTGACGGTTTCCCCTTTTTGTTATCGACCATCGTGCGGTGTTTCTTACCCACGTTGGCTCGCAGCGGGTGCCTGGCGGTATGTTCCTCCCAGCGTGGGTTACCGTTCAGCAGGGCGTGGTAGTGTTTTTTGATACAGTGTTGTTCGAACTGGATATTTAGCTCGCGGTGCGCTTCCGGGCTGCGGGCAAAGATCAGGATGCCCGAAGTGCCCTTGTCCAGGCGGTGCACAACCCACACTGGCCCGTATTCCTGCTCTACCATCCGTCGCAGATAAGGCGCCTCCGGGTCCCAGCCATCGGGCAGGACAGACAGTCCGGAGGGTTTCTCCACGATCAGCAGGTCTTCATCCAGATGGAGTATATTCATACTTCATTAAACCACAGAAAGACGAGTCAACGATAGACAATTTTCCATGATTTTGATAGGTTTTTCTGAGTTCATCCGGCGCCGCAGAATATTCCAAAGGAGCAGCAGGAACCTGCCTGGATCCTGGTAGTATCCTGTACTCATCCTGTACTCATCCTGTATTCATCCTGTACTGAACCATACTGCTGTGATCGTAAAACCCGGCTGGCTGCCTGTCCTGAGGCCTTTATTCCCCTTGACATTGACGTTACGTCATAGTTTATACTTTCATTTGTCACTGTGAGCGAAGCGTGGTAGTCTCTTGCAAAGCATGGGATCGCTTCACAAACGGCTGGCGGTGATGGAGATAAGGATGTACACCGTAAAACAACTCTCTACCCTGGCGGGCGTGACCCCCCGCACGCTGCATCATTATGACCGGATCGACCTGCTCAAACCGGAAGAGGTCGGCGAGAACGGATATCGCTATTATGGCCAGCAGTCCCTGCTGCGCCTGCAGCAGATCCTGTTCTACCGGGAATTGGGCTTCAGCCTGGAGTCTATACGGGATATATTGAACCGCCCCGATTTCCGGATAGTGGATGCGCTGGAGGAACACCGCAGTTCCCTGCAGGGGCGGGTTCGGCGCCTGGAGCGGCTCATCCGGACGGTAAATGAGACCATCCAGCATTTGAAAGGAGAAACAAAGATGAATGATAGACGCCTTTTCGCAGGTTTCGGTGAAGAACAACAGGAAGAATATGCCCGGCAGGCCGAGCAGTTGTATGATCCCGAGACCGTGCGTGCCTCCAACCGTAAGTGGAAATCGTACCCGGTTGCGAAGAAACAGGCCATCCTGGAGGAGGGCCGGCAGGTTTACCTGGATATGGCGGCTGTCATGTCGCAGGGTCCGGCCTCACCCGAGGTGCAGGCCATCGTCGAGCGCTGGCGGGTGCATATGGATTATTTTTGGACTCCCGGCCTGGACCAACTGCTGGAACTGGCAGCCATGTATAGCCAGAGCCCGGATTTCAAAGCCAATTTTGACCAGATACACCCTCAATTGGCCGATTTTATGGGAGAGGCTGTGCGGGTGTATGTAGAGAATCAAAGGTGACAGTCACTTCAAAATTATGACTCTGCGAGGAGCGCAGCGACGAAGCAGTCTCTTATACATGGAGACTGCTTCTGTGCATGATGATCCCTCTGCCGAAAGAACCGTCCACGAATATGCACGAATTCAATGGTAGCACACAGACTAATCATATCTTTGTGGTCCCATTCGTGGATGGTTGTGTCTCGGGCTGTGAGTATCAGTTTGCTTCCAAGCGGTTGCACTACCAGGAATATTCTGTGGTCCGTAGTCTGTAGTCTGCCTTGATTTCAGGAAAGAGCCGTCCATGTTCCACAAATACATAAAAATTTCAGGTTTTATAGCTTACCGCCTCTTGAAATCAAAAACTCCCACTTGAACTTCAACATCTATCCTTCATCCTTCTTTCCTCCACCTCCCTTCTCCTGATTCTGCGAGGCATAGCGGATGGCCTCTGTACGGCTTCTCACTACCTATGGTAGTGGATCAAGCAAAGGTTCTATCGTTGTAGTGAGTATGTCGAGTATCATGTGACCAGAAAGATGGCATAGAAGTATTGGAAGTGAATGTACAGGTTGATCATGTCCATATAGTGATGACGATACCACCGAAATACACAGTATCGCAGTACAAGGGATATCTGAAGGGGAAGTTGGCCTTGAAGATGTTTGACCGATCCTGAATTGCGAAAGAGATACTGGGGTCAGCATGTATGGTCACGAGGATACTGTATGAGTACAGTAGGTTTGGATGAAGAGCGGATCTGCAAGTATGTGAAATGGCAGACTGTAAAAGAGCAGGAAGCTGAAACAAAGCAAGGACGAATGTTTGAATAGTAGTGTAGCGTCGCACCTTCTAGGTGCAAACTTTCAAAGTCACCACCTTTGGTTGTGGTAGTTTACTTCTTTTCTGGCACCTTCGACATAGCGTATTCCGAAAGGGCGGTGATAGTCAGGGTGGGGTTGACCCCGGGATTACCCGGCATAATCGATCCATCGACCACGTACAAACCTGGGTAGTTGTGCACCTGGCAGTCCAGGTCGACGACCCCTTCCCGGGCATCCCTGCCGAAGGGTACCCCGCCCATGAAGTGTGCAGTGGTCGGGAAATTGAATAGGCTGTCGGTAAAGGCTGCCTGGGCGATGCCGTTGATCTTCTCGGCAAAGGATTGTACGACATAGTTACCGATCGGGATCTGGGAAGGGATGGGGGCGTTTTCATCTGGTTTGAGCACCAGTCTCCTGCGGAACAGGGTAAACAAGTTGCGGCCCAGGCGTACAAGGGTCAGGTTTTCTTCGGTCTGCATGACCAGGAAGATGGTCGTCCGGCGGGCCCAGGGAGCAAAGAATTTGGCGTACAGGAAATCAATCGGGTGACGAAGGATAATCCACAGGGTTTTTGCAAAGCGCACCGGGACGGGATGGTCCCCGATCACCAAGGGAGCGGTCAGCATCCGGATAAAAGATGAGCCGTCGGAATATTTGACCGGCTCGATGCGGGTCACTTCATCGGCCTGGAAGATGGAAGTGATGGCGATACCCTTCGAATGGTCAATCACTTTCCCACGGTTGGTTACTCCCAGGATGTTCTCGCTGTTGGTTCGGACGTTGTCTCCCAGACGGGTGGAAATCTTTGGCAGTGAGTGCGTGATATCCCGGCAGCGGAAGAGCAGTTCCATGGTGCCAAGAGATCCGGCTGCGACGATTACATTCCTGGCCCTGAGTACCTGCTTCCGTTGGAATGGATTGGTACTGCTGCGAGTAACGACTTCATATCTGGGTCCATCTTCCATGGTCAGATGTTTGATATCTATCACTTTCGTCTCAGGCTGTACTTTTGCCCCATTTTTCTCGGCGAAATACAGGTAATTTTTATCCAGGGTATTCTTGGCATTGTAGCGGCAGCCAACCATACAGCCGCCGCAATGATTGCAGCCAGCCCGCTCTGGGCCTGTGCCGCCGAAATACGGGTCGGGTACAGTTTCACCTTCTTTCTTTGGATCCCCGAAGTAAACGCCCACTTCTGTGGCCTGGAAGGTTTCTCCCATTCCCAGTTCTTCGGCGATCTCTTTGACCTTCTCGTCTGCATACCACAGGCGTGGGTTTCGGGTCACGCCCAGCATCCTGCGTGCGGTCTGGTAATGGGGTCCCAGGATTTTCTTCCAGTCGGCCAGGTGGTGCCAGTATTTGGATTGGAACAGGCGCTCGTCTGGTTCCATCAGCACGTTGGCATAGGTCAGCCCGCCGCCGCCGACCCCGCTGCCGTGCAAAGCCAGCAGGCCGTTCATGAAGGTCATCTCGAAGAAACCAAAACAGCGCAGGGCTGGCAGCCACAGGAACTTCCAGATATTCCAGTTGCTTTTGGGGAAATCCTGCGTCCGGTAGCGTTTACCGCGTTCCAGGACCAGGACTGAGTATCCTTTTTCAGTCAATCTCATAGCCGAAACCGATCCCCCATAGCCAGAGCCGATAATGATGTAATCATAGTTTTTTTGCATGCGTGGTTCCTGTTGGAGTAGTGATTGGAATAGATTTTACATTATTTGGTTCTTCATCTAGTATTAACAGAGAAAACTGAATTTAGGTACAGATTCGAGAGGAGTAAAAATGAACGATGCTCCATTCCTGACAAAATTAAACCAATGGTTGACCCCCGCGCGTCTCAACTATACCTGGATCGCAGGCGGCGTGCTGTGGCTTGGTTGGCTGGTAAGCATATCCTTCGGGAGCGGCTATTTCGATGCCGCCGGTCAGGTGATCGGCACCGACTACCTGCAGTTTTATTCAGCCGGCGAGACCCTGCGCAGCGGGCAGGGGGATCGGCTGTATGACGCCAATTTCCAGTTAGCCCTGGAGCGGAGCATTGTCGGCGAACAATTGGATGGCCAGTTCGCCTTTATTACCCTGCCGTTCCTGGCCTGGTTGTATGTCCCCCTGTCATTCCTACCCTACATCCCCAGTTTCATCGTGTGGAGCCTGCTGAGCGGCTTGCTGCTGTGGCTCAGCCTGCGCTGGCTGGGGATGGGAACTCTCAGAACTTTCGGGTTTGCCCTGATGTGGTACCCGGTGTTCGCGGCGATCTCCTTTGGACAGAACTCCCTGCTGACCCTGGGGCTGTTCGGCCTGGGGTATGCGCTTTGGAAGAGGAAGCGCCCTTTCCTGGCTGGTTTGGTTGTCAGCCTGGTGCTGTACAAACCCCAATTGATCCTGGGGATCGGTTTTTTGTGGCTGGTACGCTGGAAGCGGGATTGGAAAGCCCTGATAGGCCTGACTGCGGGCAGCCTGGTACTGATCGGGCTGGGTTTGTTGTTCCTGCCGCAGGCCAGCCTGGACTACCTCAAGATTTCCAGGGAAGTGCTGCCTGAGATGATCTGGTTGCCGGATTTCCCAATCTGGCATGTCCACACGGTGCGCGGTTTTTTCCGACTATTGTTCCCGGGGATCCGGGTCTTGGCAGATGTTGTCAGCCTGCTGTTGACCCTGCCGGCGATCGTTTTTTATTATTTATTCCTGCGCAGATATCCTGGGCGGGATGACCTGTATTTCTCGGGGGCAATCCTGATGATGATGTGGATTACACCACACGCCATGGTTTATGAGTGGAGCGTACTGCTGATCCCGGCGGTGCTGCTGTGGCGGGCAGTCCCTGAGATGAGGGATACCTGGCGGCCATTGTTCCTGCTGATGTGGCTGGCGACTTTCCTGAGCACCGCCCTGACCAACCTGCAGCTGGCGCTGTTTTCGGCCGCTTTCCAGGTCACCATCCCGGTTTTTGCCTATGTGCTGTTCGTGGTCTACCGCTCCCTGTCGGGTCTGCCAAAGGAACAAAGTGCAGGATAAATCCCCACTACCGGAGCGGACAGATGACTTCAGGCGTATAATAGCGGCTTTGGGTGCCGTGGTATTCGCTGCCCAGCGGGGCCAGAATTTCGGGATGCTCGGCGGCATACTGGATAGCGGCACCACAGGCACGGGTCATGTCGTGAGAGGCTTGGTATTCTTTCCAGAACAATTCTGCCATTTCAGCGTATGGATGGCCGGGATTATTCTCCGGGAATAATTCTAACAGAAGGGTGAAAGTATCTTCAGCCGGTGCTTGATATCCTCGGTAAGTATGCAGCACCATGATCCGGTAATAGGCATACGCAATCAACTGCAGGGTTTCATTATCATCTTGCGGAACTGGGGTGGGGGTGGGTGAATTCCAAGAAGCCTCTCGACTTGCTGCATAGTTTTGGGCTTTTTCAGAAGACCAACAATCAAGGTTTCTGTCACTGATTGCCATCGAATATGACATAAATGCCGAATTGAATTTTCCGTAAAGTACATAAAGATCTCCGTCCTGGATCGCCTGAAACCGGTACCGTGGCAGGTCGTATTCGATCGATGATAATGTGAAGTTAGAACCATCCCAATCAAAATTATTGATTTGTCTCCTGCTGGGACCCTCCATATCGTAAGGTGAAATGTCCAGACCATCGGGTACCCCACTCCCTCGAAGTGAAAAACGTAGCATACTATCCTCGCTGCGGTTTTTTATTGTGAGACTGTTTGGACCATACCCTTTCCATATCCTCGCATTGGGACTTAGAGTGATGAATTCATGACCATTCCATTCCAGGATCGTGGCGTACACGTAGTGGTCTTTGGTTTCTGAAATAACAATATCTACGGTCCTGTTCAGGTTTGTGTCTCTGACCATCTTCAAATCGATATAACTTCCAGTATCAATACCTAATGCTCCTTCGGCTGGATAGCTTGTCAGCCTGTAGTGGCTATTGTTGCATTGAAATATTCCCAGGTAATCCGAAAATGAATATTCGATATCAGCGACAAGGATGTATTCACTTTTTCCGTCACCGGTGACATCGCTGATCAAGAGATTGGCCTTTTTATCTGCCAGTGCCTGTGTTAACTTGATAGGATTGCCGCCCCGGTTAAGGTAATCCAGTATTTCAAGCATTGTTTTGTGATCAGGATTTCTCCAACTGTTTATCTGATCGAAACTCAAATCCATTACAAGGCTGTCATCAATACCCGGGCAGGTTTGATTGAATATCTGGGGCGTGCTGGTGTATTCCACCACTGCAGCCTGTGTCGGAGTTGGACTGTTTTCAATTGATAGGGGAGGCAGTGTAAGTGATTCATCAGTAATATTTTCCGGAGTGAATGTTTCCGCATATCCCGGTGAACAGGCTACGCAGAACGCGAAACAAATAATTGTAATAATGATAGTAGTGATGATTTCCCTCTTCATGGCGTACTCCTGTCTGGTGTAAGTCTTTGGCTCATCTGCTTTTCCGAATGTTGATAACCAACCCTGTTCACAAATCCCTAATCAACCGATCCCGTCTGATAACTAATCCCTGATAACTAATCAACTAATCAACTAATATTCATAAAACCCTCGCCCCGTCTTCCTGCCCAACTGCCCGGCGTTGACCTTCTCGACCAGCAGGTCTGCCGGGCGGTATTTGTGCTCGTCCAGGTCGCGCTGCAGGATGCGCAGGATGGAGAGCACTACATCCAGTCCGATCAGGTCGGCCAGGGCCAGCGGACCCAGGGGGTGGTTCATCCCCAGGGTCATGACTGCGTCGATGGCCTCGTCCGTCCCGACGTTCTCCTGCAGAGCATAGATGGCTTCATTGATCATCGGGCACAGGATACGATTGGATACGAATCCGGGGGCGTCATTGACTTCGATCGGTTCCTTGCCCAATACCTGACAGACTTCCACCACTGTCCGGGTGGTCTGGTCAGCGGTCTGTGGACTGCGGATCACTTCGACCAGCCTCATCAGCGGGACCGGGTTCATGAAATGCATTCCGATAACTTTCTCGGGGCGTCCGGTCGCGGATGCGATCTGGGTGATAGAAATGGAAGATGTATTGGAAGCCAGGATCGTTTCGGGGCGGGTGTGCAAATCGAGTTCCCTGAAGATGTTCAGCTTCAGGTCAGGGTTTTCACTGACGGCCTCGATCACCAATTGGGCTTCTCGGGCTGTTTCTAGTGTAAGTACAAAGTTGATCTTTTCAACCCTGGCGGCTTGCTCGCTGGTCAGGATTTCTTTTTCAAGCAGCTTGACTGTCGACCCGGCGATCGACTGCCTGGCCAGGTCGAGTGCCTTGTTAGAGATATCCATACAAGTCACCCGGTAACCGGATGTAGCAGCCACCTGTGCAATCCCGCTTCCCATGGCGCCTGCGCCATGGACGAAGATTTGTTTTACTTCCATCTGTTACCCATCCCGCTTCCGTCCGGTGAAGACCCTGGTGGTGTAGAGTTGCGCTATCGGGTATTTTTCCAGAATACGTAATTGTTCTTGATCTGTTTCACGTGGTCAGGGATGTGGGCTGCGTAAATGTTCAGCCACATATCGAAAGTATAGGGTTCATTGAATTCAGGATGAACAACGCTGTTCTTGAAGACTTTATCGGGCAGGGTCTTGAGCCATTGGTAGGTGGTTAACCGGGCATATTTCACCAATTTCAAGGCTTCGTCGGGATCCTGGTCGTGGTAGTTCAGTTCTTTAACCCAAAGATCCTGGTCGTAGGCCATGACCGGTTTCCCGGGTTCGGCAACCAGGCGGCGGGCGCGTAAGGCTGCGTTGGTTTCACTGTCTGCCAGGTGGATGACAATCTCGTGGATACTCCATTCACCGGGTTTGGGCCTGTATTTCCAGGCTGAGCGGGGAATGCCCTCCAGGGTGACTTCCAGGACGGCTACGGCTCCTCCGTAGATTTCGATCTTTTTGCTACGTTCTTCCGAATTCATCATTTCTCCTTACGGTGCATAAAAGCGTGAAACCCAACTGCTGGAACCTTCCGGTTCCTGGTAAAAGCTCGATCCCAGGTTGACAATATGGATCCAGGTATGACCGGGCTTAAGCGGGAAGGGATTGCCGTTCTGGTCCTGGAATTTCATTACAGTCCGGCGTCCATCAATCCCGCCCTCTGTGTTCCATTTAATTGGGTACATCATTCCGTCCCGGAAGAGATAAGCATCACCGCGTTCACCGATATCCATCACCAGGTCAATTATACGGGGATTATTATCCACCAGTTGGTGTTCGACGAACATTACCATCACATTCTCAAAGTGAAGCCGGCGTCCGTTTAGTCGATCGACATCCGGATGAAAGACACCGGCATTTGCCTTGGTACTGTCGTCAACATAGCGCAGCCAAGACCCGGAGATCGGGTCATAAACCCATTTTGACTGGTCCAGGTAGCTGTAAAAGAGTCTCAAGTCGTTGGCTGACTGGCCGCCGGCTGGCGGGATTTCTGTGAAAGTGTTGCCAGAGTAATCTACGGTGTGTTGCCCACTGCTGTTCTCCCGGGCGATGGCTTCCAGACGGGAGATATCAATTGTAGCGCCGGCGCCGGCGTCCGGTCCGAAGACATTGGCGCAGACCCTCAGCTCTTTGGCGACCTGCTTGTCGGCGCCGGCCTGCACCAAGCAGGAACCCTGAAAGAAATCGACGATCGGCATAAAGGCGATGCGGCCGGAGCGGACCGGACCGATGACAGGATCAACCAGGGGAATTTCCAACAGAGCAGGGTCAACCAGCATGCCTGCATCCCAGGTCAGGTCCAGGCGGTCTGAGCCGATCACGGTTGTCTGTCTGGTGGCTGGATCGATGTCACTATCGACACTGTCATTGGTGTCCACATCTTGCAGGGTAAATTCCATTTTATCCGGCTTGATGAACTCCAGCAGGTAGGTTCCTCCTTCGGTGACATTGAAGGCAAAAAACCCATTCGAGTCAGTTGTGGTTGTCTGCAGCAGGTTGCTGCCAGTACCATCAAATAGTTGTACACAGATACCACCAATCCCTGGCTCGAGATGGTCCAGGAGTCCGTTCTCATCCAGGTCTGCCCAAACCCGGTTCCCAAGCAGCACGCCGGTTTGCTGGATGGGTTCGGTGCGTACTTCACAATCGCCGGTCAGGGTGGCATCGGGGTAGGGGAAGTCTCCGAAGTAAGTGGCCAGGAAGCGGGTCTGTCCATCACCAATGGAGATTTCATAGACAATTGGAGAGAAAGACAACCCGAACTGGGGGCGTGAAGCGGCAGCCGGGAAGTGTGATACCGCCACATGGATGGCAGGCAGGTTCAGGTTGGATGGGTTGTTGGTCGGCTGGCCGGTCAGCGGGTTGAAGCCTTCGGGAAAGTCTTCCGGGTCGGGTCCATAGCTTGCCGGTTCGGCGGGTGTTTGGGGGAGCGGTGTTTCAGTTCCCTCCGGCTGTGCATTTCGCTGTTCTTCCACAAGATCTTTTGCTTCGGGGTTCTCCTGCTGCCATTCGTCGAATTGACCCGGGCTCATTGCGCCCGCTATGGGTGAGATCTGGGGCGAGGTGATGGTAGCCGTTTGACCGTTTGTAATATTAACCTCTCCGGTGCTGTTTCCCAGCCTGCAGTTTCCTTCCAGGCAGGTGATGGTGATTTCCCCATCTGCCAGAAGTTCTACCGACATATATGAACCCCGCACTGAGGCCAGCCCAGATGGGGTCTCTACTTCCAGGGTCCCACCGTTGAGGATAATCCAGAGTTTTCCGAGTTCGAGTCGCAAGCGTGTGCTGAGCCCATACTGGGATATCTGATTGTCCAGTATCTGGACGGTGGTGGAAGGCGCTATCCGGATGGTAGTCCCGCTGGAGAGATCCAGTCGGGCACGACCGTCCAGCATTGTTCTTATCAGTCCTTCAACTTCCAGTCTCATCCCAGGTTCTGCGGGTGAAAATTCATTCTGATAAGGCTGTCTGGTTCGGACATCTCCCTGCAATTCAATGATGGTGGCATGAAATGGATCCAATGTCGGCGCCGTTTCATCGGGGATTGGACTATCCAGGTTGCAGGCAGGTAAAGACAGTACAAGGCATACCAATATTGTGATTTTGAGCCAGGATTTGAAATTTTGAACAGTTGTAATCATTGTCGATACTTCCCTTTTGAAATACGAGTAAAGTCGTTTGTAATTCCAGGTAACAAGATTGTAGCAGATAAAAAAACAGGAAGAAAGGTTGCCCGGGCGCTGGGTGCATGTCAGTTTAGGGGCAAGATGTGTGGGAAAATGACGCGTTCGTACATCACCAGGGAGACAGCTGAGATGGAGTGTAAAGC
>JAFGMV010000085.1 GCA_016927315.1 Anaerolineales bacterium
ACAACAAATACGGACTCCTTTCAATCCGCTCTCGAGCGGATACCCAATAAATGCGCATCTATTGATCAAAAGATGCGCATCTTTTTGGTAAAGGGTACCGTGTGGTTTTTATTCGGCCGGGACTTCTTTTTATTCACTCCACCGGCATTTCTCGTTTCTTTCGGGGCGATTTGTGGCCGGAAGACAAAGGACTTAGTCCGGGAGTTGGGAGATTGGCAGCGAGATGGAAGAATATGGCCGTAGACGGCTCAGCGATCGGTATACCCAGGCGGATATTTACTTGAACAAAGTCAGCCCTGAACGACTGTCACCTGTACGAGCGGCTCAGATGCGCGCCAGGCTTGATAACCGCTGGCAACTTGCCTGCAACTCGCCCCCGAATTGACATACACCCCTTACCGATTATAGCTGGTAAAAAGGCTGGCTTTACGATACAATACAGAACTAGTGTTCGATATAACCCTTCTCGCAGAGAATAATGGAATTCAAACTTCAAGCCCCCTTCAAGCCCACAGGCGACCAGCCTGAAGCAATTGAGAGCCTGGTATCTGGTGTCAATAACGAGTACAGACACCAGGTTTTGCTAGGCGCTACAGGTACTGGCAAGACCTTCACGATTGCCTCTGTGATCGAACGTTTGCAAAAGCCGGCCTTGATCATGGCGCATAACAAAACCCTGGCTGCGCAGTTGTATGCCGAGTTCCGCGAGTTCTTCCCGGATAACGCGGTTGAATATTTTGTTTCGTATTATGACTATTACCAACCAGAAGCATATGTTCCTCGCCGTGATCTATATATAGAAAAAGAGACCGAGATTAACGAGGAGATCGAGCGCTTGAGACTGGCCGCCACGACTGCGCTGGTTTCACGCCGGGATGTGATCATTATTGCCTCGGTTTCGTGTATCTACGGATTGGGAAGTCCGGACGAGTTCTTGCGATCGGTGGTAGAACTGCGTCAAGGGGAAATCTATCGCCGGAATGCGCTGGTGCGCCAATTGGTCGAAAGCCAGTACCAGCGTAATGACCTGGAACTGCGCCCCGGTGTCTTTCGAGTGAGAGGGGAGACGCTGGAAATCATACCGGCCTATGCTGACAAGCGCGGATATCGTGTCACCTTCTTTGGGGATGAGATTGAACGGATGATGGAATTCAACCCCTTGACCGGGGAAATCTACGATGAGCCTGAAAAGATAACCATTTATCCCGCCAAGCATTATATGACCCAGGACGAAAAGCTGAAAGCGGCTATCGATGATATCGAGAAAGAACTCGATGAACGCCTGGTACTCTTCAAGAAAGAAGAAAAATACCTTGAAGCACAGCGCCTGGAGCAGCGTACACGGTATGATCTGGAGATGCTCAGGGAAGCGGGCTACTGCAGTGGTGTGGAAAACTATTCACGACACCTGGATCAACGTGCTTCGGGTACTGCTCCCTGGACCCTGATCGATTTTTTGCCTTCTGATTACCTGCTGGTGCTGGATGAAAGTCATATGACCGTCCCCCAGATTCGCGGTATGTATGCCGGGGATCGATCCCGGAAAGCAACTCTGGTTGAGTACGGGTTTCGGCTGCCTTCGGCTATGGATAACCGCCCGCTCACATTCGATGAGTTCGAAAAGCATATGGGCTATACGATTTATACCTCAGCGACGCCGGGGCCTTACGAGCTGGAACATGCCAACCAGGTTGTTGATCAGATTATTCGTCCGACCGGGCTGGTCGACCCAGAGATTGATATCCGGCCGACCAAAGGCCAGGTTGATGATCTGATCGCGGAGCTCCGGCTGCGCGTCGAGCATGGCGAACGGGCACTGGTCACTACACTGACCAAACGCATGTCTGAAGACCTGGCAGATTACCTGATGGAATTGGGGATCAAGGTTCATTACCTACACTCGGAAGTCGATACACTAGAGCGGATTGGTATTCTGCGTGATCTGCGTCTGGGGGTATTCGATGTGGTGGTCGGAATCAATCTACTGCGGGAAGGGTTGGACCTGCCTGAAGTATCCCTGGTGGCTATCCTGGACGCTGACAAGGAGGGGTTCCTGCGCTCGGATAAAGCCCTGATCCAGACCATTGGTCGGGCCGCCCGCCATATCAACGGGCGGGTGATCATGTATGCGGACCGGGTGACCGATTCCATGCGCCGGGCGATCGATGAGACAGAGCGGCGGCGCGCCAGACAGTTGAAACACAATCAGGATCACGGGATTACACCAATCAGTATTCATAAGGCTATTCGCGACCTGACCGAGGAGTTGACCATTGAAGGACGTACTGTGGCCGAATCTCAATCGGCTTACCAGGTCAGGAATAAGGAAGGCATCCCGAACAAGGAACTGCGCAAGATCATTGCTGAGATGGAAAAGCAGATGAGAGAGGCCGCCAAAGAGTTGGAATTCGAACGAGCGGCCGCCCTGCGGGATGAAATCTATGAACTGAAGAACCTGCTGGCGGAGGATGAATCATTGAAGCCCTGGGAGCGTATCAAACTGATGACCGGGGATGAATGATTGGAGCTGAGTTTACATTTACTCATACTGAAGGAGCGTTACGGTTTCTTCAGTATTTTTTGTTTGTCTGACCGGTTTTGTTGCCGGTAATCCAAAAGCCCATATATGAACACGGCGACGCCAAGCATCTCCAGGGTTTCTTCGATCGTGTAGAGCGCAAATCGCATGGACTTGGAAATCCCGAAGTTGAGTGCGTAGAGGCCCCCCATCATTTCCATTATGATTGCACCGGTGAGAAAGACGGCTGCTGCAGCTGCAAGCAGGATCTGTGTCCGGCAGGGCAGGCTCGAAAGGAAATGGAAATAATAGACTCCCAAAATCACAACAGCAGGGATGCCGACCACAAGCCAGGGAAAGTAGTGAAACACTCCGCTGGGGTTTACCAGGGATCTGGTTTCGAGGGATATCTTTTCGTGCAACATGAAGACCTCATCCAGGGACAGGTATACGAATCCTAGGCTCAAGAGCAGCCATTGAATCCAGTACGGGTCTTTGGTCTGCCTTTTATGCCAGCTGATCACACCCAGGATAACTGCAGCCAGTAGTAAGTCCAGCCCCGAAAAGTAGGAGGGCACATTTTTTTCACGGTCAAGATTGAATAACAGGTGGAATTTCTGGATGCTGGCATAATCCTGAATTTCCAGGTCCCAAACGGCCTCTCGCAGGAAATGTGTAGAAAGGTGAGCGCTGACGATCACGGCGATCAGGCCCAGTAGCAGGGTCAATACCTGGTCTGGAGACAGCCTGGCTACGCTTGGTGCTGGTGGTTCATCCGTTTTATTACTCGGGTGTGGGGTTGTAGCGATAATCGGATGCTTGTTTTTTTCAACGGAAACCCATGCAAGAAATACAGTCACCTGGATCGATTGGGCTGCACCAAAGGCAGCGAAAGGGATCGCTTTTTGGGTAAAGGCTGGTATGTTCCAGTACAGGAAATAGAGATAAGATCCACAGACGAGATAGATGTAAAGCAGCGCTATCGATACCAAAAGGGTCAGGAAGAGGGATGTATATCGGTATAAAAGGGTTATCAACCGCCTGAACCAGGGAGAGTCTTTGCGCGCGTGTATAAACAGCCAGACGCCTGAAGCGGTCAAGAGTAACATCCCGGCTGTAAGGATCAACCGGGTGGGGGAATATCCAATTGTGTTTGTGTAGCGCGGATCAGTTGGAATCGCTAACTGAACGATTAGGGCTATCAGTGTTTCGATGATGGTTAGCAGGAGATACCATTGAACCAGTGATCTGAATTTGTCCGTAGCGCATTGTGACATGGAACGCGTACCTTTCGATTGGGGATGCAAGGACCCCAGTATCTTATCACAAGATGCAAGTTTGAAAAATGGGGGGATCAAGATTATGCGTTGCAGTGCTTCCTCTGGTACAATTTCAGGGTCAGAATTTTTTAAGGAGTAAGCGATGTATATTGATCCAAATGTTGGTGGTATATTGTTTGGCGCTCTGGCGGCTGTCTTTACAGCCATTGTGAGTATCTTCCTGGTATTTGCTGGTAAGATTCGCTCCGGGGCAGCCCGGTTGCGCCGGAAGTTGCGCAAAGAGGATGCACAATCCGGAGAAGAAAACAAATAAGCTTACTTATGCGCTCACTCATAATTGGCATTGATTCTTTTGATCCTTACCTGTTTGAAACCTTTTCTGCACAGGGGAAATTATCTAACCTGAAACGCCTGGCAGAAGGCGGTGGTTATTCGCCGCTGCGCGTCAGTTCTCCTCCGCAGACAGAGGTATCCTGGACCAGTATCGCCACCGGGGCGGATCCAGGCACGCATGGTATTTTTGACTTTGTCCATCGACATCCGGATACCTATCTTCCCTATGTCTCTATTCTTCCGACCCGGACGGGGCGAATGGGCGCCCAGTTCATCCCCCCATATACGGCAAGAACATTGTTTGAAGAGGCAGTTGACCAGGGATACCCGTCGACGGCGTTGTGGTGGCCGGCTATGTTCCCTGCCAGGCCGGAACTGCCCGTGCACAGTATCCCCGGTTTGGGCACGCCGGATATTCGCGGCCAGTTGGGGCTGGGCGCTGAGTACGCGGCCGGGGATGTCCCGGATAAACCCGGTCGAAAGACCCCCATAGAATCGCTCAACGGCAGCCGGAATACTTTCAAGGGAATATTGAAGGGCCCCCTTGTGAAGCGCAAAGAGGGGTTGGGCCCGGCGCCAGCTGAATTCCAGCTTGAACTCCTGAATGTTGACAATGCCCGCCTGACGATTGGGAAACAGACTGTTGAGTTGAGATTGGGACAGTGGAGCCCATATCTGGAAATCCAGTTCAAAGCCGACTGGATGGTAAACGTGCATGCGGTTACGCGTGCCATCCTGACCGCCGCCGACCCCGTCAGGTTGTATTTCCTGCCGCTGCAGATCCATCCCCTGCACGCCCTCTGGCGCCATGGCACACCAAAATCCTTTGTCAAAGAAACCTGGGAAGCCTGTGGTCCGTTCCTGTCACTGGGTTGGCCGCAGGATACAACCGGTCTGGAAGATGGTTGTATCTCGGATGAGCAGTTCCTGGCCCTGTGTGAAGATATCTTTGCGGCCCGCGAATGCATCCTGATGCATCACCTGGGTAAATTCAAGGAAGGCGTTCTGGCTTCGATCTTTGATGATCTCGACCGTATCCAGCATATGTTCCGCCGGGATCGTGCAGAGGTTGTCGCCGCCTGGTATCAAAAGCTGGATGAATTCATCGGCAGGGTGAATACGAAGCTGGAAAGCCTGGGTGGTGAAACGGTCCAACTGTTGGTGATGTCTGATCATGGCTTTTCCGATTTTGATTACAAGTTCAACGTGAATACCTGGTTGGTCAGGAATGGGTACCTGGCTGTCAGAAGCGGGACAGAGGAGAGGTCTCTGTCTTCCGTCGATTGGGCCCGCTCGAAAGCATATGCAGTTGGTTTGAACAGCCTGTATCTGAACCTGAAAGACCGAGAAGGGCAGGGAAGTGTCCCGGTTGAGCAGGTCGAAATACTGGCAAGCGAGATCAGAGACAGCCTGGATAAGGAGAAGGGCCCTGATGGGAAAGCGGTGTTCGAACGGATTATGCTGCGACACGAAGCCTTCAGCGGCCCGCTGCTGCGCTATGGCCCGGATTTGGTTTTGGGGTATGCTCCCGGTTATCGGGCTTCTTCTGAAACCGGCCTGGGGAAGTGGGAAGGTGAGGTCTATATTCAAAATAAGGACCACTGGGGTGCAGATCACTGCATATCCGCAGACGCTGTTCCCGGTGTATTGTTCGCAAGCAGCGGCTTGACAGATTTCCCCAATCCTTCTTTCAGGGATATCCCTCCGATGGTAGTTGGCAAATATCTGGACCACTCTGGTGTACAACCCCCGTCGATTTCCGGCGGCGAAAGCCAGGACACGATCGAGGAAAGGTTAAAAGGGCTTGGATATCTTTAGAGAACGACTGCCTGGCCGGGCGGAGATATATCTGGTATTTGGTACAGTTGTTTTTATGGTGCACAGCTGGTCCGTACGCGCTTTTTTGTACCAGGTACCATCTTTCCTGCTTTACTATAAGCTGGGAAAGATCATCGCCATATTCTTTTACATGATGGCGTTCGCTTTATTGGAAAGTATCCTGGTGACCGCCGCCCTGGTGCTCCTGGGCTTTGTCCTGCCGCTCAAATGGTTCCGGGAGGGATTTCCTTATAAAGCGTTCCTGACCGTCTCTGTCGCGGCAGGTGCCATGATCTACTTACAGTCGATCCTGGACAACAAACTGCCCCCGAAGGAGACCTTCCTGCTTTTGGGTGGTATTTCATTTGCGGCTGTGGTATTGCTAATACTGCTAGCCCATAACCTGAAATTCCTGCAGAAGGTCTTGTTGTTTATCGTTGACCGGTTGTCGATCCTTTTGTATTTGTTCCTGCCTTTATCGACAATTGGTCTTGTTGTGGTAATGATCCGCAACTTCTGGTAGCTGTTCTGGATGTCTCCCAAGAAACCACTATCCCGGAGAGATTTTTTGAAGCTGGCTTCCTTTGTGCCAGTCGCCGCTCTTACCCGTCGGTCTATGGGTTGGACCCGGTCTGTGCAGCCGCCGGGCAGGCCTAATATTATTATCTTTGTATTCGATGCCTGGTCTGCTTTCAACGTATCCCTGTACGGGTATGGGCGTGAGACCATGCCCAACCTGGCTCGTTTTGCAGAACGGGCGGCCGTATATCACCATCATTACACCACCGGCACATTTACCCCGCCCGGGACGGCTTCCCTGCTGACCGGAACCTACCCCTGGAGCCACCGCGCCTTCCAGTTGGGCAGCGGGATTATCGACCGCTATGCCGATAAGCAGATCTTTTCGGTCTTAAAAGACGCCCATGCCACTTGCGGATATTCCCAGAATAAATTGGTTGACAAGTTCCTGTTCCAGATGGAAGAGTCCCTGGATGCTCATATACCCATTGGGTCGTTCAGCGCACAGCATCGTTATCTCTATAACCTGCCGATCTTCAAGAATGATGGACAGGTCGCCTTTGCCAGTTTTGAAGATAACATTTTCCAGGAAGGTGGGGGATTTGATGCTTCTCTTTTCTTTGGACCCGCCTTTCGTACAAAGACTCTCTACGACCGAACAGTACTGACCAATCTATTCCAGCAGGATTATCCAAGGGGCGTTCCCGATTCGGCGGAACTATTCCTGCTCGAGGAGGTTGTCGACGGGGCATTAAATACGTTAGAACATTCCCGGCAGCCTGCCCTGGTCTATATGCATTTCTTTCCGCCGCATGAACCTTATACTCCGAAGGCTGGGTGCTTCCAGAAATTCCGGAACGATACCTTCATCTCTGATATCAGCGGTCCGCATCCATTGTCGCTCGATAATAAAAAGAAGGGTACTTTACGTGCAGAACAGCGCTTCTACGATGAATATCTGCTCAGCTGGGATGACGAATTTGGGCGCGTTTATGATTACCTGGACGCATCCGGTTTGTTGGATAACAGTTATATCTTCATCACCTCTGACCATGGACAGATCCACGACCGCGGGGAGTCGGGACACATGACCTCATTGTTGTTCGAGCCCTTAATGCATGTCCCGCTGGTCGTTTCCAGGCCTGGACAGAAAGTGCGGGAAGATATTTACACCAATACCAGCCATGTCGATCTCCTGCCAACTATCGCTGCCCTGTCTGGTAATCCCATCCCGGAATGGGCGGAAGGGGAAGTCCTGCCCGGGCTGGGCGGTAGTGAAAACATTGATAGAAGTATTTTTGTCCTGGATGCCAAGAGCAATTCGTCCTTTATGCCGCTGCGCAAGTATTCCCTTTCCCTGACACGCAGCCGGTTCAGACTGACCCGCTATCAATACCCGCAGTATGAGGGGTATGAGTTCTATGACCTGGATGCCGATCCGGGTGAGAAACAGGATTTATATGGATCGCTTCCCACCGCAGCCCGGGATATGCAGGCAGAGATGCTAGACAGGATTTCTGACGTCAACCAGCAGTATATGAGAAAATGAGCCCCGACCAGCTGGTTTCCCGTCGTGATTTCCTCAAGCTGGCATCATTCTTACCGATGGCAGCTTTTGCTAACCAATGGGGGGATATTTTGGCTGCAGGAAATACCCCGGAGGCTCACAATGTGATTATCTTCGTGTTCGATGCCTGGTCAGCCCACCACCTGGACCTGTATGGGTATGTACGCGAGACCATGCCGAACCTGACCTGTTTTGCAGACCGGGCGATTGTCTATCACAACCACTATTCAGCCGGAACATATACCATCCCCGGGACAGCCTCACTGTTGAGTGGGCTGTACCCATGGACGCACCGGGCTTTCCAGGTCAAGAGCGGGGTTGCGGCGCAGCATATCGGGCGCCAGGCTTTTGCTGTCCTGGGTGGGAAGCATTCGACCACAGGGTATTCACAGAACAAGTATGCCGATGTTTTGCTGGGGCAGTCGGAAAATTATCTGGATGCGCATATACGCCTCAGCAGTTTCAACTTGCAGAGCGGGTATCCTTACAGCCAGCCTCTGCTGAAAAACGACAGCCAGGTGGCTTTTTCCAGCCTGGAAGCCAACATTATCGAACGCGGGAAGGGGTTTGACGCTTCACTCTTTATTGGACCATTATATCGGACCGGGAAACTGTATGAAAAGTCACTCCTGGTGGAGCGCTGCCGGGAGCGATACCCGCGCGGGTTACCCGAGGTTGGCGAAGTGTTCCTGCTTGAAGGCCTGGTGGATGGGATCATTGATACTTTAGCCAATCTCGATCAACCCGCTTTCGTTTACCTGCATACGTATCCCCCGCATGAGCCTTATCGTCCAACGGCGAAATACGACGGCTTGTTTGAAAACGATGGTTATCGACCGGATATTGTCGCACCGCATTTCCTTTCAACCGAATCCAACCAGGCGGATGAGCTTCGCAGGGCACGCCGTAGCTATGATGAATACCTGGCCAGTTGGGATGCCGAGTTCGGACGGGTATACCGCTTCCTGGAAGAGTCAGGCCTGTTGGGAAACAGCTATGTGATCATCACCTCTGATCACGGTGAAATGCACGACCGCGGCGAAATCGGGCATATTTCCCGCCTGATCTATACTCCCTTGATCCATGTGCCCCTGCTGGTATCCCGGCCGGGCCAGCGGCAGCGGGAAGATGTAACGGTCAATACCAGCTGTGTGGACCTGCTGCCTACCATCGCCTCTCTCACAGGCTGCCCGATTCCTGAGTGGTCTGAAGGACAGCTTTTGCCCGGGTTGGGAGGCAGCGAAGACCTCTTGCGAAGTATCTTTGTGGTGGAAGCCAAAGCCAATTCATCCTTTTTGCCGCTTCAGCGCTATTCGGTTTCCCTTACAAAGGATCGTTACCGCCTGACATCTTACAATTATCCAAAGTTCCAGGGATATGAATTCTTTGACCTGGACAGAGATCCCGCCGAATCAGTTGATCTATATCCCTCGCACCCGGCGGTTGCAGTGATGATGCAGGACGAATTGCTGGAAAGGCTGTTTGAAGTCAACCGGCCTTACCGGAACAACCTTCTCCCGCTTGGGTTCGATTCCTGACACCCTGGTTACCATGGAGTATGCAGAGCATGCAAAGAGAAAAAACAATATCCCGCCGCGATTTCCTTAAACTGGCTTCGTTCCTTCCGCTGGGAATATCCATACGGCCGCTGCTTACGAATTTGCCCAAGAAAGCCGGCGGCGCTGCAGAGAACATCCTGCTCTTTGTGTTCGATGCCTGGTCGACCAGCAATATGAGGTTGTATGGCTGCCCGCGCCTGACGATGCCGAACCTCGAAGAGTTTGCAGCCCGGTCGGTGGTCTACCATAACCATATTGCCGCAGGGTCGTTTACGGTTCCCGGTACGGCTTCCATGCTGAGCGGGATGTATCCCTGGAGCCACCGGGCTTTCCAGCTGGGCGGTTTCATTACAGACCCGCATGCCCGAAACCAGATCTTCCAGGCGTTGAAACCGACCCATACCACCCTGGGGTTTTCACAGAATAAGTTTGCAGATAATTTCCTCGGCCAGGCCGATCAAGACCTGGATGTACACCTCTGCTCGAGTAAATTTCACCTACAGAAGCGGTTTATCTATAACCGGCCCATCTTTGAGAACGACAGCCCGGTTGCTTTCCATACTTTCGAGGACAATATATTCAGGGAAAGGGAAGGATATGATGCTTCCCTTTTCGGCGGGCCGATATTCCGGACTACCGAGCTGCTGGAGCACAATCGCCTGAAGGAACAGTTGAAGGGGGAATATTTCTGGGAGGCGCCCGAAGCCGCAGGTGAAATATTCCGGTTTGAAGACCAGGTGGACGGGGCGATTGAAACCCTCAAAAGCCTGAACCAGCCCGCCCTGGTTTATATGCATTTTTGGCCCCCGCATGCACCGTATGCGCCCAAAAATCAATTCTTTAGAAAGTTCTCCACCGGCTGGCAGCCCACTGAAAAACCGGAGCACCCGCTTTCGATCAGCCATTATGAACACAGCCGCATCAAGTGGGCTCGCGAACTGTATGATGAGATGTTGTTGAGCTGGGACTCCGAGGTCGCGCGGCTGCTCCATTTCCTGAAAGGGAGCGGACTGACTGATAACAGCTATATTTTTTTTACATCCGATCATGGCGAGTGTTTCGAACGCGGGGAAGTCGGTCATTGGTCCAGGTTAATGATTGATCCGCTGCTGCGGGTTCCTTTGATTATCTCCCGGCCCAGACAAACGCAACGGGAGGATATTTACGACAATACCAGTCAGGTTGACATCCTGCCCACCCTGGCCCACCTGAGCGGCAACACCGATCCGGGCTGGCACGAAGGCCGGCTGCTCCCCGGAATGGGCGGGACCGCGGATCCTTCCCGGAGTGTGTTCTCGATGGATGCCAAGAATACGCATTCGCAGAATCCAATCGAAGAGCAGGTATCATTTTCAATAACAAAGTACAATTACCGGCTGGCGTACTATAAGTATCCCTGGTACCAGGCCTATGAATTCTATAACCTGGACAAGGATCCCGAAGAGCTGGTCGACCTGTATCCGACCGGGCCCGTTGAAGCCCGGTATATGCAGGAAGAGTTGATGGATCATATCGCCGACGCAAACCGCCCATACGAAAGGGTTTCATAATGTTTAATGATCTAAAGTCCCTGTTTAAGAAAACACATTCCTTAACGGTTACCATTGTTTCGGGATTACCGCGCTCGGGGACCTCCATGATGATGAAGATCCTCGCTGCCGGGGGGCTCCAGGTTGTTACCGATGAGATCAGGACTGCAGATGAGGACAACCCGAAGGGATATTTTGAACTGGAACGGGTCAAACAGCTCAAGGCGGGTGATATCGACTGGTTGGAGAACTCCCAGGGCAAAGTTGTGAAGGTAATCTCCTCCTTATTGGAGTACCTGCCGGGCAAGTATCGCTATAAAATTATTTTCATGCGCCGTGACATCGGTGAAATCCTTGCCTCTCAGAAACAAATGCTGGTGCGGCGCGAAGAAGACACGGATAGAGTCAGCGATGAAAAGCTGGCAGAGATGTACCAGGAGCACCTCAAACGCACCCGGGTATGGCTGGCGAACCAGGCGAACATGGATTTGCTTTATATTGATTACAACGAGTTGATGGCCGATCCCGGGCCGTATATCCAGGCTGTGTATGATTTCCTGGGCCGGGACCTGGACCTGGAGGCGATGAAAGCCGTGCCTGACCCCAGCCTGTACCGGCAGCGTAAGGCATGACCGGAGATCAGTAATGATCCGGCTTCTTGCCGGTCCATTATGGGCAGGTTGGGCTTGCCTTTGTTCCTGCATGTGTAAAGGCGCAGCTCGGCCGCAGTCGGGATGCGCTGTATGGACTGCACATCAGCCCTGTGTAAAGGGACCATAGGCCTTTTTCCTGTGGATGCTTCTGCCGCATTCCCGGAAAAGATATAAGCGATCCGCTGACCAGTTACGCCACTGATCTGTTCCAAAACAGCCACTGATCTGCTCCAAAACAGCCACTGATCTGCTCCAAAACAGCCACTGATTCGCTCCAAAACAGCCGCTGATTCGCTCCAAAACAGCCACTGATTCGCTCCAAAACAGCCACTGATCTGCTCCAAAACAGCCGCTGATTCGCTCCAGATACGGGCCTTGCCCTCTCGAACCGCTGCCGGCTTTCATGCCGGCTGGTTGGCTGATTACCACTTTGTGTCTGCCGGTGCGTGAAACCATCTGCACTGCGTGGAATGGAAATTAAAACTGGTTTTTGATCAGGATCCGGCTGGGATTGTCTTGTGGTGAAATCTCTTTCACCGCCAGCGAAACACGGTTGTCTGCGTTGAGTGCAGACCAGTAAGACTCCAGAACCTGTTCTGTGCTTCCCTGCAGGGGCAGCAAGGTGGGGTCGCCGCTGAAGCTGGGCAGCGGGTCGCCGTCGCCGCAGTAGGTCGTCAGGCCGTACCCGTATCCGGGTTCCGGCAAGGCGGGGGAATAGTAGAAGCGGTCCGAACGGGCAGGGTCGAGCGGGTTGGCTTTCAGGATGCTGAGTGTAAGCAAGGGGGCGCTCCCGCTGAAATCAAGCATGCCGCTGATGCGCGGGGTGAAATTGGGCGCATCCGGTTCCCGTTCGCGGGTCGCCAGGGCTTCTATGATTGTTTTACCGTTTTGCAGAAACTCGAACATGGTTCTGGTCTGGTCGCCGTTGCTGACCAGATATTTTCCGGGCAGTTCGAGCATGGCTTCGTAAATTATCAGGCTGGGGTCGCTGACCTTGTCCAGGTCGACCGGCTCGGTGCGCAGGCTCCCGCTGTCTGCGGTGAAACGGCGGTTGCGGCTGTTGCTGCTGCGTCCCATGATCCAGTAGACCATCAGCCATTGTTGTTGGTCAGACCGCCCGATGACCAGCCCCCGGCCCGGGTAAGGATTGGCGCACAGTTGCTCGAAGTTCTGTTGTGCATTCATAAGGAAAAGCTCCTGGTGAGGTTTGCCCTGCTGTCGTGGTTTTCAGGGTTGTTTATTTAAATCTGTCCAAAGTTTTACCAGAAACCCCCCATATTTGCCAGACCCGGACTGAAAAATCCCCATAAATTCGGTACTTTGTCTGATAACTTTTCAGGTTCTTGACGGATTTCTTGACTGGACATATCCCGAGAGGTAAAATCGACCAGTACTTCCCTGAAGGAATGATAATGTCAATTTACCGTTTCGTAACACACTTTCAGGAGCAGAACGATCCACGCTCCGGGGCTTTACTTCAAGATGCTCATGCGTTGGGGTTTACTGACCTGACGCGAATTGAGTGCCAGGATTTGTACTTTATCGAGGGCCAGCTGAACAATGACCAATTACAACAGTTGGCTCTCGAACTTTTATGTGACCCTGTCACGCAGGAGATTTCTTGGGATGAATTCCCGGCTCCTGTTCTACAGCCGGAACCCGGCGTCGTGATGGTGGAGGTGGCGCTGCGGCACGGCGTCACCGACCCGGTGGCAGATGAGATTGTCCGGGCGGCCAGACAGTTGGGGATATCCGGAGTACGCAGCGCCTCCACCGGGCGCCGCTATTTGATCGATACGGATGAAGAGACCGGGCAGACCCTGGCGACGCGCTTGCTGGCCAATATGGTGGTCCATCGTTGGGCTGTCGGGGAGGTTGAGCCTTCTTTCCCTGTAATGGCGGAGGCCAGTGAACAGACCGAGACCATCAAGATACGCGGCCTGGGCGACCAGGAACTGCTGGAGGTGTCGAAAGAACGCCGGGCGGCCCTGGATCTGAGAGAAATGCAGGCCATTCAGCATTACTGTGACCGGGAAGCGCGTGACCTGACTGATGTCGAGTTCGAAGCCATTGCCCAGACCTGGTCTGAGCACTGCGTTCACAAGACTTTCAAAGGCAGGATCACCTTTGAGGATGGCCGTGTGGTCGATTCGATCTATCAAACCTACATCCGGGCTGTGACCGAGAAGATCGAGGCTCCCTGGGTGCTGTCGGCCTTTGTCGACAATGCCGGGATCATCGACCTGGATGGGGAGAACGAGGTCTCCTTCAAGGTTGAAACCCACAACCATCCATCGGCCATTGAACCTTTCGGCGGCGCCAATACCGGTGTCGGCGGGGTCATTCGGGATGTGCTGGGTGTCTCTCATAAACCGGTCGCCAATACCGATGTGTTGTGTTTTGGCCTGCAGGAGACCCGCCTGAGTGACCTGCCGTCCGGCGTGCTTCACCCGCGGCTGGTCATGTCTGGGGTGGTGGCTGGTGTGCAGGATTACGGCAATAAGATCGGGATCCCGACGGTCAACGGCGCCATCCTGTTCGACCCGGGCTACGCGGCCAACCCGCTGGTTTTCTGCGGCACAGTCGGGATCTCGCCGATTGGCCTGCACCAACGCACCCCAAAGAAAGGGGACCGGGTGATCGTCCTGGGTGGGGGGACGGGGCGGGATGGCCTGCGCGGGGCGACTTTTTCATCCATGACCATGGATGCCCAGACCGGAGAGGTATCTGGTTCGTCGGTCCAGATCGGGAACCCGATTGTGGAAAAGGGCCTGGTGGATGTGATCATCCCGGCTCGCGACCAGGGCTTGTACACAGCCATTACCGACTGCGGGGCGGGCGGTTTGTCTTCTGCGGTAGGGGAAATGGCTTCTGGGATCGGTGCGGATGTGGACCTGACGGATGTGCGTCTGAAATACCCGGGGCTGGCTCCCTGGGAGATCTGGCTTTCTGAAGCTCAGGAGCGCATGGTGCTGGCCGTCCCCCGGCAGGATCTGCCAAAGCTGCAGGAATTGTGTGATACCTACGGCGTACACCTGACGGATATCGGTGCGTTTACTGGTTCGGGCCGGCTGGTCGTTCGCTGCGGCGAGAAGGTCGTTCTCGATCTTGCCAATGAATTTTTGCATGAGGGGATTCCTCAGCGAGAATTGAAGGCGGCAGAGGTCAAGGTGCGGCATGATGAAGCAGGAAACCTGTCGACGAAGTACCGCGGCACTGCTTCTGAGGCTGCCGGTTTCCTGCTGAAGCTGCTGGCCCATCCGAATATCGCTTCCAAAGAGCGTGTGATACGGATGTATGATCACGAAGTACAGGGCGGTACAGCGGTCAAACCGCTGACCGGGGCAGAGAACGACGGGCCTTCGGATGCGGCCGTCATCCACCCGCTGGGCGCCAGGGGGCGGGCTGGCGTGGCGATTGCAGCCGGGATCAATCCGGAATATGGCAAGCTGGATGCTTACAGGATGGCGCTCTCGGTGGTCGATGAGGCCGTCCGGAACGCGGTCGCGGTTGGGGCTGACCCGGAGCGCATCGCCATTCTGGATAATTTCTGCTGGGGCGACCCGCTGCGCCCGGAGATCTTGGGCTCGGTTGTCGAAGCTGCGCGCGGTTGTCACGATGCCGCCCTGATGTTCGGGACGCCGCTGATCTCGGGCAAGGATTCTTTCAATAATGAATACCTGGGCGTCGATGGGCTGCGCCACGCCATCCCGCCGACATTGTTGATCTCCTCTATTGGTATCCTGGATGATGTAGACAAATCGGTAACGATGGATTTGAAGGAAGCCGGGAATCCGCTTTACCTGGTTGGGGAATTCCAGCCTGTATTCGGCGGCGCTCATTTTAATAGGATCAGTGACTGGCAGGTGAACGAGCCGGCGCCATCGCTGGCGGCCAGTACGCCTTATTTGTACCGTTCGCTGCACCAGGCGATCAAGAAAGGCCTGGTGCGTTCCTGTCATGACTTGAGCGAGGGGGGGCTGGCTGTGGCTGCAGCCGAAATATGTATTGCCGGCCGCCTTGGGCTGGACATTGATATGAATACCGATGATCCGCTGCGCTGGTTGTTTGGAGAGACCAATGGTTGCCTGCTGGTCGAGGTGGATAAGGCCAGGTTGGCTGCCTTTGAGGCTTTATTCTCCGGTTTATCGATTGAGCGCATAGCCATAGTAACAGAGGCGCCGGAACTCAAGGTCTCTTTGGGCACCGGGTACGTATTCAATCTCCCTGTTGACCAGCTTCTCCGGGTCTGGAAGACTCCCCTTCAACCCTGATGACGAATGACTGATCTACTACTCACGATGGTAACCTCATGAAACCAACTGCTCTTGTCTTATTCGCCTATGGCGCCAACCGCGACAATGATATCGCCGCCGCGCTTGAACTGGCCGGCGCCGCGCCCGGGATCGTACCGCTCAACCACTTGCGTACCCAAAAACGGCGCTTTTCAGATTACCAGATGCTGGTCCTGCCGGGGGGGTTCTCCTATGCCGATGCGCTCGGGGCTGGCCGTCTGCACGCCATCGACCTGACCTCTTATTTCCTGGATGAGATCACTGCCTTTGTGGAAACCGGCAAACCCGTCATCGGTGTTTGCAACGGCTTCCAGGCGCTGGTCGCTTCTGGGATACTGCCGGGCAACAGCCGGTGGGGGCGCCAGCAGGTGGATGCGGCTCTGACCTTTAATTCCGAAGGGCATTTTGAGTGCCGCTGGTCCTATTTACGGCCTGTCTCCCGCAACTGTATCTGGACCCGGGGCCTGGAAGAACTGGTCTACTGTCCGGTTGCTCATGGGGAGGGGAACTTCCAGGTCAGGAGTTCAGGTTTGCTGGACGAGCTTGTTGAAAGGGACCAGGTTGCGCTGACCTATGTGCATGCAGATGGCTCGCCCTCAAGGGGGCGCTATCCGGCGAACCCAAATGGTTCGGTAATGGATATCGCCGGGGTTACCAATCCGCAGGGAAACGTACTGGGAATGATGCCCCATCCTGAAAACCATATTTACCCTTACCAGCATCCACTGCGAACCCGCGGGGTTGTTTCGGGTAGCGGCCTGCCGTTATTTGTCAATGGTGTGGCGTATGCTCAACAACTATAATTTGGAGACATACATGATTGCTGCTTCTGATTTGGTCAACCTGCTTCCGATGGCCTGCGGTGAAACCGACCTGCCACTTCCGGGGCGTACGACCGGGAAGGTCCGGGATTGGTATAGCCTGCCGGATGGCCGGCGCCTCATCGTAACAACAGACCGGCTCTCGGCGTTCGATCGCGTCCTGGCGCGGGTTCCATATAAAGGTCAGGTGCTCAACCAGCTGGCCGCCTGGTGGTTCGAACAGACAGCCGATATTGTTCCGAATCATATCCTGTCCCTGCCGGATCCAAATGCAGCGGTTGTGACTGAAGCGTCCCCGATCATGGTAGAGGTCATTGTGCGCGGTTATATTACCGGGGTAACGACCACTGCCTTGTGGTATCGTTATGAATTGGGCGAGCGGGAGATCTATGGATATGCTTTCCCGGAAGGGCTCAAGAAGAACCAGGCGCTCCCGGTGCCAATCATCACCCCGACCACAAAAGGAGTTGGCGGCGCCCACGACGAGCGCCTGACCTGCGCCGAAGTGACGCAGAAAGGATTGCTCGACCAGGAAACCTGGGAGATCGTCCAGGCCGCTGCCCTGGCGGTATTCAAGCGCGGGCAGGAGCTGGCAAACAAAGCCGGGTTGATCCTGGTGGATACAAAATACGAATTCGGCCAGGCAGCCGATGGATCGGTTGTATTGATCGATGAAGTGCACACCCCTGATTCATCCAGGTTCTGGAAGGCCGATACCTATCCGGCTCGAATATCGGCCGGTGAAGAGCCCGAGAATTTTGACAAGGAATTTATCCGCATGGCCTATGCCAGGCAGGGCTATCGCGGGGAGGGAGCCGCTCCAGAACTGCCGGTGGATGTATGGGTCGGCGCCAGCCAGCGCTATATCACTATTTATGAAAGGTTAACCGGGCAGCGCTTTCTTCCGGGGGCTTATCCGGTAGAATCCAGGTTGAAAGCAAACTTGAAGGAAGCCGGCATCCTGAAATAATGATCGGCTCAACCGGAGTTCGCAGGCTGCAGCATTAAAACACACAGCCCGAGTAAGGAAGATCACTATGACCAGACCGCTCGTCGTAATATTGATGGGTTCTAAATCAGACCTGAGACACTGCACGCAAATTGCAGAGGCCTGCCGGTCCTATGGACTTGAGTCTGTCCTGCGGATCGGTTCGGCGCATAAAACCCCTCAACATGCAGTCAATTTGCTGCGCCAGTATGAAGAGGATCCCCGGCCGAAAGTGTACATCACGGCGGCGGGGCGCAGCAATGCCTTGAGTGGTTTTGTGGATGGTGTGGTCTGCGCACCGGTAATTGCCTGCCCGCCCGTGAGTGAGGCCTTCGGGGGCGCAGATATCTATTCATCCTTGCGGATGCCTTCCGGTATAGCCCCCGCAGTTGTGCTCGACCCGGCCAATGCAGCCTTGCTGGCCGCCAAGATCCTGGGCCTGGTCGATCCGGGTGTAAAACAGGCTGTTGTGGATGCCCAGGCGCAGGCAGCAGGAAAAATCATCAACGACGATACCGCCTTGGGAGGCTAGTCCCGGATGATGCCCGTTGGTCGACACCTTGGTTTTCAGCGAGTTATCTTTGATTGCGATTCTACTTTAACGACAGTGGAAGGCATTGATGAATTGGCGCGTTTGAAAGGCCAGACTGAAACCATAGCCCGGTTGACCAGCCAGGCCATGGATGGGCAGATCCCATTGGAGCAGGTTTACGCCAAAAGGCTGGAGCTGCTGCAGCCGACCCGGGCCGAGCTGGTCAGGGTCGGCCGGATTTATCGCCGCACCCTGGTGCCGTATGCCGAAGAAGTGATTGCAGCCCTGCAGGAGGCCGGTGTGGAGGTGTTCATTGTCAGCGGCGGGCTGAAAGCGGCCGTGCTGGACCTGGCCGCTTATCTTAAAGTTCCGGCCGATCATGTCCATGCGGTATCGGTTGAAATGGACCAACTGCAGGGAGATTGGTGGGATTATTTGCACCACCGGTACGGTAATCCGGATGAGCGTTACCTCGACTTTGCACCGACCCCGCTGGCTGAGTCGAATGGCAAATTGGAGGTCGTCATGATCCTTGGGAAAGACAAACGCACTTTGATGGTTGGGGACGGTTCCACGGATCTGGCGACCAAGGACGCGGTGCGGTTGTTCGTGGGTTTCGGCGGCGTCGAAAGGCGCCAGTCGGTTGTGGATGGGGCTGAAGTCTTCGTCGAAGGTCCTGGGCTGGAGGCGATCCTGCCCCTGGCGCTCTCAACCCGCGCGGCAGAATTGCTTTTGGAAACAGACTTCAAGGATGTCTATCTCCTTGGGCGGCAGGCGGTCTTGAAAGGCCGGGTGCGGTTTAAAGAAGATGTTTATCGGGAGAGGGTTTTGAAGGCCCACCCTGGACCGGACCATAACGGAAATCTGCTGACAGAGTTGGTCTGATGTGTGATTTGGGAAGTCGGGATAAGATGGTTCACCGTGTACTGGTAACTGATGAAATATTGGAAAGTGGTCTGCAAGTATTGAAAGACGCCCCGGATGTTGAGGTAGAGGTTCGCCTGGGTTTACAGGGAGGGGAGATCAAAGGGGTGATTGCCGATTATGATGCGATCATCACTCGCAGCGGAACAGCACTGGATGAAGAGTTTTTTAAGGCGGCTGCTGGACATTTGAAGATCGCCGCACGCGCAGGTGTTGGGTTAGACAATATCGATGTACTTGCCGCAACCACAGCTGGTGTGATGGTGATGAACATCCCGGAGGTGAATGCCCTGGCAGCAGCTGAACATGCAATGGCGCTGTTGTTGTCCCTGTGCCGGAAGGTGCCCCAGTCGAATGCCAGCCTTCGTTCGGGGAATTGGAACAGGCAGCCTTTTATGGGAATCCAGCTTGCCGGCAAAACCCTGGGGATTATTGGGTTGGGACGCGTGGGGCGGCTGGTGGCCGTGCGCGCGCTGGCCTTTGGTATGAATGTGATTTCCTTCGATCCTTACATCCCGGTGGAAATGGCCGATTCGATGCGTGTCGAGCTGGTCGAGGAAATGGATGAGCTTCTGGCGCGGGCAGATTTTATCAGCCTGCACACGCAGCTGACCGATGAAACCAATCGCCTGCTTGGGGAGGCGGAGATTGCGCGTATGAAGCCGGGTGTGCGGATAATCAACACTGCTCGTGGTGCGCTGATCGATGAGGCCGCGCTCTTGAAGGCATTGGTAACGGGGCAGGTCGCCGGCGCCGGCCTGGATGTCTATTCAGTAGAGCCGGTAAGCGGGCAGACCGGAGACCTGATCCGGCATCCAGCTGTTGTGGCTACACCTCATCTGGGCGCCTCTACCTATGAAACCCAGGAAGATGTGTCAATGCGTATCGTCCAGCAGGTTCTGGATGCTTTGCGCGGGACCGGGTATCACAATGTGGTGAATTTACCGTTTGCCGAAAACGAAGACTATCGGGAGGTTGCTCCCTATATGCTGTTGGCTGAAAAGATCGGTTCTCTGCACATGCAGTTGGAACTGGGGAAAGACTTTTCGTTATCTGGAATGCATGTCGAGGTTGCTTACCGCGGGGAAGACCTCAAGCAGCATACCAAGCCGCTGGCAGTCGCCCTGTTGAAGGGGCTGTTGACGCCTATCCTGGGAGACAGCGTCAACTATGTGAATGCTCCAAAACTGGCCCAGATGCATGGTTTGAGTCTGCACCAGACCGTGTTTCCTGGTATGGAAGATTATGCGAACGTGATTGTCTGCCGGGTAGCTACAAAGACCGGGAAACGCCTGCTGGCCGGCACCCTGTTGACTCGCTCGCAGCCGCGGATCGTGCGCCTGGACGATATCCCGATGGATGCCTTGCCTTCCGGATTTGTATTGGTGATCAAAAGCAAGGATACTCCCGGTGTAATTGGTAAGGTTGCGTCTCACCTGGGCTCAGCGGGCTTGAACATCGCTGAGTACCGCGTGGGTCGTGATAGACCAGGAGGCACTAACTTTTCCTTTGTCAATCTTGATTCAGAAGCGCCGCAGCAGGTGCTGGAAGAACTGCGGGCGCTGCCGCTGGTGGTTGAGGTGAAACAGGTATGCCTTTAATGGATCGACCCCGCGAAGAGTGCGGCATCATCGGTATTTATGCGCCGGAAGAAGAAGTGGCCCGTATGACTTATTTCGGGCTGTTTGCTTTGCAGCACCGCGGGCAGGAAGCCGCCGGGATCGCGGTCTCGGACGGGAACACTGTCCACCTGCACAAAGATGTGGGGCTGGTCAATCAAATATTTACCCCCGAGATCCTATCCGGGTTGAGCGGCCGCTTTGCGATTGGGCATACCCGTTACTCTACCACAGGTTCACCGGTTGCTCGCAATGCCCAGCCTTTTTTGATCGAAACCATGTATGGGCCGGTTGCCCTGGCGCATAATGGCAACCTGGTCAACTCTGTGCAGCTGCGCCAGGATCTATTGCAAGAGGGAGTTGGCTTGTCTTCTTCTTCTGACACAGAAGTGATGACCATGATGATGGCCAGGGCAGAAGGCCAGACAACCGGGGAGAGACTTAAAAGCTGTATGCGTTCCTGGAAAGGCGCGTATTCCTTGATCCTGCTGACCCGGGAGGGAGTTTATGCCGCCCGGGACCCGTGGGGGTATCGCCCGTTGTGTATCGGTTTGCTGCCGAATGGCGGGTATGCGGCCGCTTCGGAAACCGGGGCACTGCATACCCTGGGGTGCAGTGCGATCCGTGAGATCAATCCCGGAGAGATTGTGACCCTGTCGGATAAAGCTCTGGTTGTCCACCAGGCGCTGCAGCCCGAGAAGGTGCAGGCTCGCTGTGTATTTGAATTTATCTACTTTGCCCGCCCGGATCATGTCTGGGATAACCGCAGTGTGCACTCGGTTCGTCAAAAACTGGGTCAGGAACTGGCCAGGGAGAGCGAGATCGAAGCAGATGTAATCATTCCTGTTCCGGATTCATCAGTACCCGCCGCAATCGGGTATTCGCTCCAGTCTGGGATTCCCTACAATGACGGCTTTGTCAAAAACCGTTATGTGGGGCGAACCTTTATCGAGCCGACGAACTCACTGCGCAAACGGGGAGTTGCATTGAAGTTCAATGTGATCAATGAAAATGTTCTCGGGAAGCGCGTGATCATGATCGACGATTCGATTGTGCGCGGGAACACCACCGGACCGATCATCAAGCTGCTGCGTAATGCCGGGGCAGAGCAGGTGCATGTGTGTATTACCTGCCCCCCGATCAAGTATTCCTGCTATATGGGGGTCGACATGGGGCCTCAGGAGAATCTGATCGCCCACCACCGCAGCGTCGAAGAGATCTGCGGTTACATCGGCGCAGACAGCCTGCATTATTTGTCCCTGGAAGGGATGATGCGGGCGGTTGGCCGCCAGGAAGGGTATTGCCAGGGTTGCTTTACCGGTCGTTATGCGATTGATGTGGTTGACGATTCGGCCAAGACCGGTTTTGAGCAGGCAATATCATGAAAAGGGGCATCAGCATTCGGAGAGGGAAGCGCTTATGAATATTCTTTTGATTGGATCGGGCGGGCGTGAGCATGCGATTGCCTGGAAACTGTCGCAGTCGCCAAAATTGGGCAAGCTCTACATTGCGCCCGGGAATGCCGGCGCTGCCCTTCACGGCGAAAACCTTGACATCAGGGCAGCGGATCACGAGGCGGTTCTTCGCGCCGCCCGCGAGAAAAGTATCGACCTGGTCCTTGTCGGACCGGAGGTTCCGCTGGCGGCCGGGTTGGCAGATGATCTTTTGGCGGCGGGGATCAAGGTGTTTGGCCCAGTCCGGGCGGCAGCCCGGATCGAAGCCTCTAAAGTCTTTTCGAAGGAGTTTATGGACCGCCATGGTATTCCTACGGCGCGTTTTGCCTCTTTTCGCAGCTATGCTGCTGCCTTGAAGCACCTTCAAGAAGTCGATTATCCGGTTGTGATCAAGGCTTCCGGGTTGGCTGCCGGTAAGGGTGTTCTCATCCCGGATACCGACCAGCAGGCTGAAGCGGCGCTGCACCAGTTGATGGTGGCGCAAGAGTTTGGTGAGGCTGGCGACCAGGTTGTTATCGAAGAAAAGCTCAGTGGTCCGGAAGTATCCTTGTTGGCTTTCAGCGACGGGACAACAGTGAAGCCAATGACGCCTTCCCAGGATCATAAACGCGCCCTGGAGGGGGACCAGGGTCTCAATACCGGCGGGATGGGGGCCTATGCTCCGGTACCGGTTTGTCCGCCGGAGATGGTCGGCCAGTTGATGCAGACAGTTGTGCAGCCGGCGGTAGATGGGCTGAGAGCGGAGGGAAACCCCTTCGTGGGAGTTTTATACGCCGGGATGATGCTGACGGTGAATGGTCCCCGGGTAATCGAATTCAACTGTCGCTTTGGCGATCCTGAAACCCAGGTGGTTCTGCCGTTGTTGGAAAGCGACCTGGTTGAAGTGGCATTGGCTTGCGCTGAGGGGAACCTGGACCAGGTCGACGTAACGGTCAAAGATGGGGCAGCCGCCTGCGTGGTGATGGCTTCCGGCGGGTATCCGGGAGATTACCGGACCGGTTACCCGATTACCGGACTTGACAACCAAACCCGGAATTCATTTGTGTTCCATGCAGGAACCCGGCTCGCAGGTGGACGGGTAGTCACGTCCGGGGGGCGTGTTTTATGTGTCACCGGTTGGGGAGAGGATATCCGTTCGGCTCTGGAGGCCGCCTATGAGCGCATCCGAACCATCGATTTCAAGGACGCTCATTACCGTAAGGATATTGGCTGGCGGGTGTTAGAAGGAGAGAGATGAAAGAAGAATCGGCTTATTCTATTTCAGGGGTTTCGATCGACGCTGGCAATCGGGCTGTCGCACTGATGAAAGATGCGGTCCGGGCTACCTACACCCCGGCAGTGCTGGCCGGGGTCGGTTCCTTTGGCGGGCTGTTCGATGCCGGAGTCCTCAAGGAAATGCAGGCGCCGGTTCTGGTTGCCTCTACCGACGGAGTCGGCACCAAGGTCAAATTGGCCGCACAGGCTCACCGCTATCGCGGGATCGGGCATGATATTGTTAACCATTGTATCGATGATATTTTCGTACAGGGAGCCCGCCCGCTGTTCTTTATGGACTACTTTGCGACTTCCAAGCTCGAGCCGGAAGTTACTGCCGAAGTTGTGACCGGGATGGCTGAAGCCTGTAAAGAGGCTGGTATGGTGCTGCTGGGCGGTGAGACAGCCGAAATGCCCGGGGTTTATGCGGCGGGTGAATTCGATGTTGCCGGAACGATCGTTGGGGTGGTTGAACGGCAGCAGGTACTTCCGGCCGGGACGATACAGGCCGGTGATGTTCTGATTGGGCTTGTCTCCAGCGGACCACATACCAATGGTTACTCCTTGATTCGTAAAATATTTGAAGACCTGCCGCTGGATACGGAATTCCCTGAGTTGGGTGTGTCGTTGGCAGATGCATTGCTGGCGCCTCATCGCTCATATTATCGCCTCCTTGAGCCTGTATTGTCCAGGATAAAGGGGATGGCGCATTTGACCGGGGGCGGGTTCATCGAAAATATCCCCCGCAGTTTGCCGGAGAACCTGAACGCATCGATCCGGTTAGGATCATGGGAAGTACCGCCTCTTTTTGAATTGATCCAACGACGCGGAGAGATCGATCCGCAGGAAATGTACCGCGTATTTAATATGGGGATAGGTATGGTTGTTATTGTTGCCAAAGAAGAGGCCCGGGCTGTGCAGAACGGCATCGGAGAAAAGACCTGGATCATCGGTGAGCTTGTAACCGGTAACCGGGAAGTAAACCTGGAATAAAGAGGATGCTGAACGATGACTGAAAAAGAGATTACCCTGCGCTATGGTATGAATCCGCAGCAGACGCCTGCGCGGGTTACGATGAAAGAAGGACGGGCCCTGCCGGTTACAGTGCTTAATGGCGCCCCGGGATATATAAATTTCCTGGATGCGCTCAACTCCTGGCAGTTGGTAAAAGAACTGAAAGCGGCGCTTGATTTGCCCGCTGCGGCATCGTTCAAGCACGTCAGCCCCAGTGGGGCGGCTGTTGCGGCCGTACCCCTGACAGAGACCTTGAAGAAAATATATTTTGTCGATGACCTTGAACTCTCTCCTTTGGCTGAGGCATATGCGCGTGCAAGAGGGGTAGACCGGATGTCTTCATTTGGGGATTGGGTCGCACTCTCTGATAGGGTCGATGCATCGGCGGCCAGGATCCTGGCCCGGGAAGTTTCGGATGGCGTGATTGCACCCGAATATGATGAAGAAGCCCTGAAGATCCTCAGCCGAAAGAAGGGTGGTAAATATACAGTGCTGCAAATGGATCCGACCTATGAGCCGGATTCCCAAGAGGTGCGCGATGTCTTTGGTCTGATTCTCGAACAGGGGCGCCATGCTCAATTGGTCGCCCCGGAAAACCTGACCAACATCGTGACCACTCGCAGGGATTTACCCGAGACCGCAGTGCGGGATATGATCGTTGCCTGGATCTCACTCAAATATACACAGTCCAATTCGGTTTGCTATGCGGTGGATGGGCAGGTCATCGGTGTGGGGGCCGGGCAGCAATCCCGAATTCATTGCGCCCGGTTGGCAGGACAAAAAGCGGATTTGTGGCGGCTGCGGCAGCATCCGGTTGTTCTGGGGCTGCCGTTCAAACCGGATGCGGGCCGGCCCGAACGTGATAATGCAATCGATCAGTACCTGCGGGATGATGTTACAGAACCGGAAAAGGCCGGCTGGAAGGAAGTCTTTTCCGAGATCCCTGAGCAGCTTACAAAGGCGGAGAAACGGGCGTGGTTGGATCAATTAGATGAGGTAGTGCTAGGATCGGATGCCTTTTTCCCCTTCAGGGATTCCATTGATCGGGCTGCGATGACAGGAGTGAAATATGTGCTGCAGCCGGGGGGGTCTAACCGCGATGACATTGTTATCCAGGCTTGTAATGAGTATGGAATGACAATGGTGTTTTCAGGGGTGCGCTTATTTCATCATTAAGAAGATCCCTGCTTGATGCTGTTCTCCAGGGATTTAAAGGAGATTGATATGACGCGCCTGGTCGTGTTGATTTCAGGTTCGGGCTCCAATTTGCAGGCAATCCTGGATGCCGCCAAAAGTGGAGTCTTACCTGCCGGGGTTGTAGCGGTAGTCTCAAATCGCGCGGATGCCTTTGGATTGACCCGCGCGGAAAGCGCAGGCATACCGACCGAGATAGTACCTGCTGATAAGTTTCAAGGGCGCCATGAATATGACGCTGTCCTGGCCGAAACGGTTGCCAGGTACCAGCCGGACTATATCATTCTGGCCGGTTGGATGCGTATCCTGACGATGCAGTTCCTTGGCAGATTCCCGGGCAGGGTTATCAATTTGCACCCGGCATTACCCGGTACATTCCCGGGCATTCACGCCATCGAACGCGCCTATAAATGCTGGCAGGAAGGCGAACTTGATAAATCAGGTGTAATGGTACACCTGGTGCCTGATGAAGGGGTGGATGTCGGTCCTGTTCTGGCAAAAGAAGAAGTGTACTTTAAAAAAGGGGAATCCCTGACCGATTTTGAAGCGCGCGTTCATGAAGTCGAACATCGCTTGCTTGTGAATGCGATCAAACAAGTAATCCGGGACCGGTAGGTATTTATGAGTCTGGATACCCGCCTGCTAACACACAAAGATTGGGTCTTACGGGTCAGCTGCCCGAAAGTTCAACCCACGCGTCTAATGCTGTTGCTGCATGGCTGGACCGGGGATGAAAATTCGATGTGGATCTTTACCCGGAAGCTGTCTGCGGACGATACCCTGGTATCACCGCGGGCGCCCTTCTCATCTGGTGAAGGCGGCTATTCCTGGCGGGAGGTTGTTCCTGGATCCTGGGGTGCGCCTGCCCTTGGCGAGTTGGAGCCTGCAGTGCAGTCCCTGGTGCAGTTGGTCGACGAGTTTAGGGAATTGGAAGGCATCCAGGACAGCAGGATCAACCTGATGGGTTTCAGCCAGGGCGGGGCGGTAGTCAATTCATTTGCTTTGCTGTATCCGGACCGGGTGCATAGGGCTGCGGTCCTGTCCGGGTTCATCCCGGGTGGCGCTGAAGAACTGATCTCGGCGGGTCGCCTGAAGGGGATCGCCTTTTTTGTTGCTCATGGCAGCCAGGATAACCTGGTGCCGGTGGAACAGGCGGAACAATCCGTTTCAGCCCTGAAAAGGGCAGGGGCCGTGGTCACATACTGCCACTCAGAGGTTGGTCATCGTGTCAGTACGGAGTGTCTGAAAAGCCTTGAAGAGTTTTTTAGTAAGTAGAAGATGTGTCGAGTTGTCCCAATAGAATGGTAAGCATAAAGGTGAATGATGCATAAGAAGCAGATCTCCCGGCGTGATTTCTTGAAGGCAATTGGGGCTGCCGGAATAAGCGCCATGGCCTTACCGCCGCTGGCTTACGCATTGGCGCTTCCCGAAACCCAGACGGGTGAGCGCTTGGGTCGCGTGTCTGTATCCCCCTTTTTCTATTCGACCGAGATCAGGACAGCCCCAAGTCGTGATGCTGGTGTTGTTGGCTCGATCGGAGAGGATACTGTTGTTCAGTGGCTGCGAGAGGTGATTGGGTCTGAACACTACGGTGTCAGTCGTACCTGGGTTGAAACACCGGAAGGATATGTTTACCAGCCGCATTTACAGCCGGTGCGTAATCTTCCCAATCAGCCATTGGAGGCAATCCCGAGTGGCAAGCCGGGCTTTTGGACTGAAGTAACCGTTCCGATGGTGGAATTGATCCCCGAGGGCGGCGTACATTCACCGAGTTTCAAATACATCATGTCGCTTGGACAATATCCCCGCTTGTATTACAGTCAGGTGGCCTGGATAGACCAGATAAAGGTGGATGAGTCAGGCCGCAGCCTGTATCGGTTTAATGAAGACATGGGCCATGGTTATGGATATGGGGATATATTCTGGGCAGATGCAACTGCGTTCCGCCAGATCACCGCCGAGGAGGTTGCCCCCCTCAGTCCGGATGTTGATCCGGGGGATAAAAGTATTTCTATTAATTTGACCAACCAGACCCTCTCTTGTCTGGAAGCTGGCAGGGAGGTTCACTTTTGCAGGGTATCGAGTGGAGTAGGCGATTATTCGACGCCAACGGGTGAACAATATGCCCATTGGAAGATCTTTTCGATCCATATGTCTGCCAATACTGCTTCAGACAGTGGTTATGATACTGCAGCGGTTTCATGGCCAACATTTATCAATAAAGACGGGGTCGCTATCCATGCGGTTTTCTGGCATAATGATTTCGGCATGAAGCGATCCCACGGGTGTATAAACGTCCGTCCGGAAGATGCAAAATGGATATTCCGCTGGACCAACCCGTATATCTCGCTTGACGAGAGCGAAATCCGTATGCAGTGGCCTAACGTTGGCACCAAGGTTCTGGTCGGGGAACGATCGGCGTAAATTCTCTTACGTTGACGGGATCAGGTTTTCCTATTATCCTTAATGCCTGCATATGGAAACCAGGCTGTTCAGGATAATTATATGGGGAGATCGCTGACATAAATTCGCATTGAAAGGTAGATGCATGCAATCAAAATCGATTTCAAGACGGGATTTCCTTAAGGTAGTTGGGGCAGCCGGTATCGGGTCTCTGGCCTTGGGCCGATTGGATGCTGTAATGGCATTGCCCACATTTCCCACCTCTCAACGTCTGGGAAGATTTTCGGGATACTTTGGCAATACCGAAATCAGGGCACAGCCGCATGAACAGGGCGCCGTCGTTAAAAAAATCTATGAAGATTACATTCTCGAATGGAATCGAGAGGTAATCGGTACACCGATGGGGCTAACCGGCTTTAGCCGAACCTGGATAGAAACGCCGGAGGGTTATGTGTATGCGCCCTTTGTGCAGCCAGTGAAGAATTTACCCAATGAACCTCTGCAGGCGATTCCGGAAGGGCTGCCCGGTTTTTGGGCGGAAGTAACGGTCCCTTATGTGGATTTTACCCTTGAAAATGCTCCCAGCTCGCCCTGGCTGCAGTACAACTTGGCCAATAATTATCCGTTGCGCTTATATTACAGCCAGATATTATGGGTCGACCAGATTCGGATCAGTGAAACCAATGGCCAGATTATTTACCGTTTATCAGAGCCTTACAGCGGCTATGATATCTTCTGGGCGGAAGGGACCGCTTTCCGGCCGCTGACCGAGGAAGATATTGCGCCAATCCATCCGGAAGTGGACCCGGCTGTTAAAAAGGTATTCGTCAATCTGACCGACCAGACCATGTCTTGCTATGAGGGGAATACAGAAGTGTATTTTTGCCGGATTTCCAGCGGTGGAAAATGGGCTTCCGGCGGGAACACAGTCGATGCCTGGTCAACGCCAATCGGCGAGCATTGGACCTGGCGTAAGGCCATCTCAATCCATATGGCGGGTGGAACGGTTTCATCCGGAAGTTGGGATACCCCGGCGATAACCTGGAATACGTTGTTTTCCGGTACGGGCGTCGCCATTCATTCGACATTCTGGCACAATGATTTTGGAACCCCGCGTTCACATGGGTGTATCAATGCCCGTCCTGAAGATGCAAAATGGGTTTTTCGGTGGTCGCTCCCCAATGTGTCTGTTTACCCGGGTGATATCACCATTCAGGGCGACAGTGGCACCCATATCGTGGTCAGTGAGCGGCTTGTTTAGGAAAAATGAAAAATGGATCTGACGAATATTACCGTGGGATTGGCCTTCCTGGCAGGCCTGGCTTCATTCCTTTCACCTTGTGTTTTTTCCCTGGTGCCGGCCTATGTCGGTTATCTGGGTGGACGAGCAGCTGGCGGTGAGGGCAGTGAAGCCAACCGGTGGGTAATTTTTACCCATGGGCTGGCATTTGTTCTTGGCTTCAGTATTGTCTTTGTTACCCTGGGGATAGCAGCCTCTGCGATTGGTCAATATCTATACAATTGGCGTGAAATATTGGCCAAGGTTGGCGGAATTGTTGTCATAATTTTTGGCCTGCATATGATCGGTGTTTTCCGGATCCCTTTTCTTGAATATGACACCCGCAAACAAGCTGCACCAGATAACCGCTGGGGGTATTTATCCTCTCTGCTGTTGGGCATCTTTTTTTCTGCAGGCTGGTCTCCTTGTGTGGGTCCGGTCTTGGGAGCGATCCTGACCCTGGCCTTTAACGGCGGCTCTGTCGCCTCAGGCGTAAAACTGCTGTCTGCCTATTCTGCCGGGTTGGCGATCCCGTTCTTGATTGCGGCGGTGGGGATCGGATGGGTTGGTATTGTTTTGCGCCGGTACAGCAAGGTGATGCGTATCGTCGAGATCGTGATGGGGGTTATCCTGTTGATTGTCGGAATAATGTTGTTTGCCGGTACTTTTGAAATAATCGCCCGGTATGGTTATTTTATAGATTTTGGGCTCTAGAGAGAACATTTGATGCTGATTGTTACTTTATATACCCGTAAAGGTTGTAAATTATGTGAACAGACCCGGGCGGATCTGGAAGCCATCCGGGTTGAAATTCCTCATGTCTTGGTCGAGGTAGATATTTCGGTTGACCCGTCTCTGGAAAACATCTATGGATCAAGGATCCCAGTGGTTGAAGTCGGGCCGTATACTCGGGAAGCTCCAATCTCTCGGCAAGATCTGGTCAGAATTCTGGGAGCAGCCAGGGACCGCCAGATGCAATTGGAAGAGGTGGACGGAGATATTTACCAGTCCCGTGTACAACGCGGGATGACAATTACGCGGGCGGATAAGGTTATGTACTGGATTGCCAGGCATTACCTGGCAATGATCAACTTTATAATCCTGCTTTATTTTGGCTTACCTTTCCTCGCTCCCGTTTTTATGAAAACCGGAGCCGTAGTTCCTGCCCGGGTGATTTACACAATTTATAGTCCACTCTGTCATCAGTTTGCTTTCAGATCCTGGTTCCTTTTTGGGGACCAATCCTTCTACCCTCGTGAGGTGGCCGGTATTGAGGGCGTCAAGTCCTTCGAAGAAGTAACCGGTATTACAGACCAGGTTGATCCCGTGCACTGGCAGGCGCGCAACTATGTTGGGGATGAAGTAATTGGGTATAAAACCGCACTCTGTGAACGGGATGTGGCTATTTATGGCGCGATGTTTGTGTTTGGACTGCTGTTTGCCGCTACAGGCAGGAAGCTGCGGCCTCTGCACTGGCTGCTGTGGATAGCACTGGGCATGGCGCCAATTGGGTTTGACGGGTTTTCCCAAGTGCTCAGTCAGATGGGACTGCCTTTCTTGCAGGATTTTCTGCCTTATCGTGAAAGTACACCTCTCCTGCGCACATTAACCGGCTTTATGTTTGGTTTCTCAACGGCATGGCTCCTTTATCCGTATATTCAGGAGACAATGCAGGAAAACATTCAATTCTTCGTAAAAAAATTTGCTGTTGCTGCAGCTTCAAGCAAGTAAGGTTCAATGCCGTTTATTTCTGAAGCTTCAATACGCTATTACCAATTCAACTGTTTTCCGGATGAAGTTATCCATGCAGTGTTCACACGCAGCGGGGGAGTGAGTCCTGCTCCATGGAATTCACTGAATCTTGGCGGGATGGTTGGCGACGACATGGATCGGGTCCGGGAGAACCGGTTTCGGGCTTTTGATGCCTTAAAACTGGCGCGCGAATCAATTTTCGATGTCTGGCAGGTGCATGGAACGAATGTTGTGATCGCCAGGCAGCCTCGCCAGACAGATATTCCGTATCAACAGGCTGATATAATTGTCACGGATCGTCCCGGGGTGACGCTTTTCATGCGCTTTGCAGATTGTGTCCCATTGCTCCTGGTAGACCCCAAAAAGAAAATAATTGGACTGGCTCATGCCGGATGGATGGGGACAGTTAGAAATGTTGCTGCTGCAGCTGTTGATGCGATCTGTAAGCTATCGGGTTCAAAGCCAGCAGATTTATTGGCGGCAATTGGCCCATCTATCGGACCGGATCATTATATTGTGGGCCCCGATGTTGTTATCAGTGTGTTACAGTCATTTGAAAATGATGCGGACGGCTTACTGGATTCCAGGAACGGGCATGTTTACTTTAATCTTTGGGCAGCTAATCAACTTCAGTTGGAGAAAGCCGGCCTGGAGAATATTGAAACTGCTGGTTTGTGTACTGCCTGTCATGAAGATGATTGGTTTTCTCATCGTGCCCAAAAAGGGAACACAGGGCGTTTTGGGGTTCTAATGGCATTGAAAGATCAGGACTGAGTTGGATCACATGATGACGGAGAAAAAGGATATCATCGAGGAACGGTACAACAAGGTTCTGGGCAGGATCGCAGCCGCCGCTCGAAGTTGTGGGCGAAAACCGGAATCCGTACGGCTTGTGGTTGTGACCAAATCTCAGCCGACTGAGATTGTTCAGGCTGCTATTGATGCTGGCGCAAGAATCTTGGGGGAAAATTATCCTGAAGAAGCCGTCGAGAAAATAAACACTCTCCAGGTACAAAATAGTGTAGAATGGCATATGATCGGTCATATACAGAGTCGAAAAGCAGGATTGGTTATTGCTGACTTTGCACTTTTGCATTCCCTGGATAGTTACAAGCTGGCTGCGAAGCTTAATCGTTTGGCTCATGAGGCGGGCAAGCGCCTGCGCGTGTTGCTTGAGTTCAATGTTGGTGGGGAAGAAAGTAAATTCGGTTGGCCGGCATGGGATGAAAAGAACTGGCATTCATTGGTACCGGGAGTTACTGAGTTGTTCAGGCTGGAAAACCTGGAAATCAAGGGGCTAATGGTGATGCCGCCAATCTTCGCTGATCCGGAATTATCGAGACCTTTTTTCAAGAAAGCCCGGAAGTTGATGGTTTTTTTTGCAGAAAATATCCCGGTGATCGAATGGAACGAGCTTTCAATGGGAACCAGTGGTGATTTTGAGGTTGCCGTTCAGGAAGGTGCAACATTGGTCAGGGTAGGCCAGTCTATTGTAGGGCCTCGCCAGTATAGTAATAGAGGGAAGCCGTGATTGTAGATTTTTTTGTTTCACTTGTCTGGATGGTTGCGAATTTACTTACCCTGATCGTTATTGTCTCGGCCATTCTTTCATTCATCCTGTCTCCCTATCACCCGGTGCGGCAGGCAGTTGACCGATTGGTCGATCCATTGTTGATGCCGATCAGACGTGTGGTACCATTAATTGGGATGATTGACATCAGTCCATTAATCTTTATACTATTAGTTCAGTTCCTGGCAACAGCGATAACCAATTTACTTAGATCTTGAGGTAGCTTATGCAAAATCGAAAGTACAAACTACACGACGGGAAACGAGGGGCGGCGCTTGCAGTGCGAATTACTCCGCGGGCAACCAAAAGTAAGATCGTTCAGGTGACCCATGATGGAACCATAAAAATTCATGTTGCTGCGCCATTAGAAGAGGATTTAGCGAACGAAGAATTGGTGAACTTCCTGTCGGAAATCCTGGGCGTCTCTAGCTCAGCTCTGGAAGTTGTGGCCGGTGAAACGGGACGTGATAAACTTGTTTCCGTTCTGGATATGGATGCCGACACGCTGCACGAGAAGATTATCAAGCATATCGGTTGAGCTGCCTGCCCGGCAAATAGCGGCAGCGTATCGAGTCGGGAAAGCGCAGAAAACCAAGACCGTTATCCGGTGATATTTCTGTCGCAGCTTGATCTTCGACCCGCCTGGATGCTGTCCTGATCTTAAGCTGGAGCACCCCGGGCGCGCTGACAGCTTAGTCCGTCCCTTCAGCCGGCGTCCGTTGGATGAAGGGACTTTTTTATTAAATCTTACCGGGTGGAACTGTAAACAGAATTGTAAATGGAGTAAATTTCATAGATATAGCGGATGTATTGCTGTGTTTCGGGGAAGCGGATGATTTCCAGCAGCAAATCTGGATCGTCGCCTGCCAACTGCTGCCAGGTGAATGCGTTTCCGGGACCGGCATTGTAAGCAGCCAGGGCGGCGTAGCTGTTGCCGTTAAATGCCCTTTTATTTGATGTAAGGTAAAAAGCGCCCATCTCAATGCTGACGACAGGCCGGTAAAGATCATCCGGTTCGAAATCGAGCGGCCAGGCCAACTGGGAGGCAATGCTGGCGCCAGTGCTGGGCATGATCTGCATCAACCCGCGGGCGCCGGCAGATGACCGTACGAACCCTTCAAACAAACTCTCCTGGCGCATAACGCTGACCAGGAATAATGGATGCAGCCCATTCTTTTCCGCCGCAGGTATGAACAGGTCGGAGTAATACAGCCCATAACGAATGTGGTTGAAATATGGCGGGGCATGCAGAGAAGCGGTGCTGGTGTCCAGACCCGCCAACCTCAGGATTTCAAAAGCAGCAAAAATTCCCGGCCTGTACAATCCCAGGTCGAGCATGTAGTTTGCAAACCTGAAACTATTGGCGGGATCGGTGTTGATATCAGCCCGAAGGCTTTCAAACTCCAGGCGGGCTTCGTCCTGCAGACCAAGCTGCCATAATTCTGTACCTCGGATAAACCGGGGGTCGTTGGCAAGTGGACCCGGGCCGGTTAACTCAGTATCAGCCGGAAGCTCGAAGGTCAGGCGAACCCAGGAGGCGGCTTCTTTGCGTTCTTTATCGAAGTCGACATCCAGGTTGTAGGCTGCCGGAGGAGGGAAGGGCGTGTTCCCGGTCAAGAGGTCTTTGGCGCGTTCGCTGTAATAACCGGTTGGGTCAAGCGACTGTGCCTGCTGCCAGGCGGACTGCATGGCCGGTTGGTCTCCAAGCATTTGTTGTGTTTTACCGATCCACAGGTAACAACGGGCTTGATTTTCCGGTTGTGTGGAAAGTAGTAAGCTGCGTTGAAAATCGGTTAGCGCCCGGTAAAAATCGCTTGTCCGGTAACTGGCAATCCCTGCCTGAAAAAGGGCCTCGGTTGCCAGCTCACTGCCTGGATAAGCGGCCGCCAGGCGTTCCCAGGCCTCAGCCGCCTGGTCGAGACGGTTGTCGAGCTCATAAATACGGCCGACATCAAACAGAAAATCATCTGCTTCCTGGTGGTTCGGTATCGCGGCGATAAATGTTTCCAGCGTTTGAGCCGCTGCAGGATAATTGGAAAGTTCTCTCCACTGTAATTCAGCCTTGTATTGCCAGGCGGTAGTCCACAGTGGATTGTCCTGATAATTGAGGATAAAATGATCGAACTGATCCAGCGCTTCCTGGAAGCGATCTACTTTCCTGAGAGAGTCTGCGCGATAAAAATAGGCAGTCCCATCGGTCACAGGCGTATTGGCAATATACCTGTCGAAAGCAGCCAGTGCAACATCATATTCACCGACATAATAATCGACCAGGCCGCGGTACAGTTCGTTTACCGGGATACCGGCTTCAAGCAATTCGAGTAATGCCAGATAAGAATAGTAAGAACGCGGATAATTTTCCACGGTATGCTGGTAACGTTCATACCCTTTCTCGGCTTGCCCGGAGGCGACATAAGCATTCCCGGCCAGATAATCCATTCTGGATTTATCATAATCATTTGATGATCTTATAAATATTTCATCGTAATGGTTTATCGCGTTCGCATAATCACCGAAGGCAATATAACTAGCTGCGATTTTTATCTCCAGTTCGATTCGTTCCTGGGAGCTTTCGGCTTCCAGAGCTGCTGTGTATGCTTCCAGTGCTTCCAGATATTGACCGTCGGCATATAATGCATCCCCGCGCCGTTCCTCGGCATAGGCGGCTAACCAACCGGGCCTTCGTTCTAGATAGGCATACCAGGCTGATGCCGCTTCCTGGTAGCGGCCGAGCTCCATGTATACCTGTCCAGCCGAGAAATATGCGTTGGCCACAAACGGCGAATCGGGATAGTTGTTTATTAATTCTTCCAGGTAGACCAGTGCTGATTCGTGATACCCATCTTCGAATTCTGTACGTCCCAATCCAAGCAGCGCTGCACTGCGCACTTCACTTTCTTCTCCCTGTTCGAAAGTCAACCCATATTCTGTCCGGGCGCGTTCATAATCGCCATTGGAGAGGTACCTGTCTGCATCGGATAGCCTGAGTATTGGTACGGGAGTTGGAGATGGGGTGCTGGTCGGAATGGGTGTCGGTGTGGGAGATGGCCCGGGAGTTTGGGATGCTGTTGGAATGGGCGCTGTTGAAGGAAGGGTGTTGCAAGCAGTGATGATAATCAACAGCAAGATACCCGCGAGTGATTTTTTAGGATGCATGTCGCCCCTTATAATGCGGATTTGGTTTTGTGTCAATCCCGTTGACAGCCCGTTGACATCCCGTTGGCATCCCGGTGACGTCTTTTGAGCATGTGACTGCTTTAAGGTTTGCAAGGAAACTCCCTCGATGAATTTATGATGGCCATGCGGTTCTCTCAAATGCTTCGGGGCGATATGGGCGCCTGTCGGTTTAAGGGCCAGATGTGTGAGAAAATGACGCGTTTGTGCATCACCAGGGAGACAGCTGAAATGGAGAGCAAAGCAGAAAAACGAGCCCGCTTGCCGGCAAAAGCAGTCCAGGCGACATTCGTCCGCCCGAAAATGTTTCTAGTGGAATGCCCGATTCAAACACATCACGAGCGGCCCTTGGAGGATGGTTGTAACCATACTACTTTTCAAGTTGCTCAGTTGTAATAAAACCATGTTCAAGAATGTGCTCAATAACAATACGGGCACGTCTGTTTGAGATGCTTTCCAAAATACGTTTTATCTTTTTGTTTTCGGCTGATTTTTGCATGATGAATGAACTCGTTGTTTAGAAATCAAATAGGGCAGTTTGACGAATAACATTGACGAATAACATGAATGACAATAATTTCATTTGGGGGTAAGTGTAGTTTATCAATTAGATTTTTAGAAAGGTACACTGACTCGTAAGTGACATAATCCCTGCCAAGTGACGTCGCTTGTGTAGACCGTCTTACCTTGACTTCAAGGCGAAATATTCCCAGTTCATCGGGTAGGCTTTGCCCATACGATTTTTTGTCTGTTCGTCCATCGTAACTGAGAATGAAAGGAACATTCCTTTGACCATCCGGATATCTTGCGACAAATTCTCTAATCCGTTATTGCTTGATGATATGCATATCTTATTCTATCTCATAGAGATTACAAGAAAGAAACTTTCCCAGTTTCTAAGTCATACATAGCGCCTGAAATTCCGATTTCATCATTGTCTAACATCTCCTTTAGGATTGGGCTATGCTTTTTAATTTGCTCAATTGTCATCCTTACATTCATCTCTGCAAACTTGTCAATGTCGCTTGATGATCTGCCAACGGCTTCAATCGCAGGCTTAAGCTTGTTAACCAATCCAGTTAGATTGCCCAATTTGACATCATCATAAGCACCTTGGATTGCACCACAGCTTGTATGACCCAACACGAGGATATGCTTCGAACCAATAACCTTACAAGCGAATTCCATGCTGCCGAGAATGTCTTCATTGACGAAATTACCCGCAATCCTGATACTGAAGACATCTCCAATTCCCAGATCAAAGATCAATTCTGGTGGAACGCGGGAGTCAACACAGCCGAGCACAACAGCAAATGGGTACTGCCCCTCACTTGTTTGGGTCATTTGCTCCATCAGATTGCGTTGTTCTCTACGGCTTTCCACAAAACGCTGATTGCCTTTTTGTAACATGGCCAACGCCTTTTTCGGGGTCATTGCAGCCAAGGATTCTTTTGTTTGAACTTTCATCTCGTTCTCCTTTTATCGCTATTAATTTCAAAAGCCATTTGGCATTCTTTGAGGATTGAATTGCTGAAAACCTGTTTAAGAACCTTTGCTAGTTTTAATCAAACCTTCACTTTTCAACCACTTGACACTATCTTTAAAGTCTTCAAATATCCGGTCTTCCGCAACGAGATCAGGGATTACTTCAATCATCATGAGCATGTCATAAGGTTGGGGGTGCAGGCCAGTGAAGAGCACTGTCACACCCTTGCGGCTCAGGGTCAGAATCGCATCTTCCATCGCGTATAGACCTGATTGGTCCATGTGCGGCACCCGATCCATGCGTATGATCAATGCACAGATCCCTTCGTCCAGGTTCTTAATCAGATCCTGGAAATGAGAAGTAAAGCCAAAGAACATCGGTCCGTAGAGGTGTTTGATATAGACACAATTTTTAAGTTCTGTGTACACACTGGCCTCATCCTCCCAAACCTCTTCTCCCCTAATTCCAGCAAGAGCAGTCACCGTGGTGCCTTGTTCTGCCAGATCACTGGAACGCTTCATGAAAAGAAGTGAGGCCAATATAACGCCTAGACCTACAGCTTGGATCAGGCTGCCAAAGGTTGTGATTGCAAAGACAGTGATCAACACTACAGCGTCTGCTTTAGGAACATGTAGCAGGTGCTTCAAGCCTTTTGTATCGATAATTGCAAAACCGATTGGGATGAGGATTCCAGCGAGCACAGCGAGTGGGATGAAGGCGGCGAGTTGACCTATTCCCAGAAGCACCGCTAGAAGGAACAAGCCATGAATGGTCCCAGATAGTCGGGTTTTTCCACCTGCATTAATATTTACTACGGTACCTTTCGTTGCACCTGCACCCGGGATGCCTCCAAACAAGGCTGCGGCGATATTCCCAATACCCTGTCCAATCAACTCCCGATTGCTGTTGTGTTTTGTTTTTGTGATATTGTCAGCGATCACTGATGTCAACAATGAGTCGATCGAACCAAGCGCGGCAAGGACAAGCGCATACTCAAGAATCAATGGGTATGCTCCCGACTCAACCGCTAACAAACCATTGATCTTGAGAGATGGCACTCCGGAGGGTATTACACCGATCAAGGGCACATCTACCTTAAGGAAATATGCTAGCAGGGATACAGATATCAAAGCGACAAGAGCGCTAGGAACCACCTTGGTCACTCTTGGAAAGAGATAATAGATCAACACTGTTAAGGCGCCAAGACTAAGTGCAACCCAGTTGAGATCTGCAAAGAAACGTGGAATCTCTGTAATCACCCCGATTGTTGATTTTGGTGCAGAAACCCCAACTAGTGGATAAAGTTGCAGCAGTACAATAATCAGGCCTACTCCACTCATAAAGCCTGATATTGCCGGATAGGGAAGGTACTTGATATATTTGGCGATACTTAAAACTCCAAACAGAATCTGAAGGACACCTCCCAATAAGAATGTGAGCACAATGATACCCAGTGCACTCTCGAGCGTCCCCGTGAATTTGACAGCAGCGGCAATAACTGCGGCGGATACAACGGTCATTGGTCCCGTAGGCCCGCTTGCCTGTGTGGCTGTACCGCCAAATATAGCCGCGAGAACACCGATGGCTATCGCCCCATAAAGGCCAGCGGCTGCCCCTAAGCCAGATTGGACGCCAAAGGCTAATGCGAGTGGCAAAGCTACAACACCAGCGACTAGCCCCCCAGTGAGATCCCCCCTCAAGTTCTTGATATTATAGATTTTATTGAGCATTTTTTCTCCTTTTTAGCCATAAGGTCGAGACACTTCGAATTCGCATTGGTTTCTGCTGCCCAACGCCATGTTTCACCCGCCGCCGAGCCAGCAAGACTCTTACCACCTACAAGTGCCTATGTGGGTGCATAACCTCTGAAAAACCGAGTGGCAGGCGATCGGGTGCACGCTTTGTTACTAGAATGTAACAGGAGGGGCGTCCACTCCGCTTTGCTGCGGGATGGTATGGCGGCTGGTATATTCAAGGGAGTTCGACTGAACACCAGGGATGCCAGCCGGGGTGAGAGCATCCGGGTAGACCGACGCCGCCCATGGGAGAGTATCGCATTACTGATCCCGTGTTGTTACTTGGTCGCCAGGTGGATACTCGTCTGGGTGCTAACGCAAAGCCCGAATCGGT
>JAFGMV010000086.1 GCA_016927315.1 Anaerolineales bacterium
TAATTATTACGGGAACACGGCGACCAAGACCGAGGACCTGTACCTGGCAGCGCTTGCAGGATCGGGAAGGCTGACCAGTTATTTCTTCAAGGCCGCTTCCATCAACTGCTGGATACGGGGGGTCATGCTGGAAGGATCCGGATGGATCCCGTCCAGCAGCAGGGCGCTCTCATAGATCTGATCGATGATGGCTTTCTCCAGATCGGACCCTGCTTCCAGATCCGCCAGTCCGCGAATAATTGCGTGTGAGGGATTCAATTCGAGGATCTTTTTCGGAATTGCCGTTTCCCGATCCAGGTATTTGTAAACCCGCTGCATTTCGGGCGCCAGACTGCCTTCCGGGTCTACCAGGCGGGCGACTGAACTCGACAGGCGCCTGGTCTCCCGCACAGCGGTGATCTTATCGCCCAACTGCTCCTTGAACCGGTTGATCAGGTTCTCCAGTGCGCCTTCTGTTACGGCTTCCGCCTGATCGGCCTTGTCTTCCTTAGCATCCGGTTCAAGTTCAGCCTGGGCTGCATTCTTAAGATCAAAGTCCCTGTACTTCTGAAGCCCCATTAACAAGAAGGGGTCAACCGGGTGGGTCAACAACAGGACTTCGATGCCCTTCGATTTGAACTGGTCCAAATGGGGACTGAGCAGCACCGATCGATCATCATCCCCGACAATATAATAGATCTCTTTCCGGCCAGCCTGCATGCGTTCAATATATTCATCCAGCGAGGACCAATCATCCGGCTGCAGGGATGTCTTGAAACGCAGCAGCTCGTACAGGTGCTCCCGTTCAGCCGGATCGGTCGCCACTCCCTGTTTGATAAAGGGACCAAACTCCTTCCAGAAACGGGCATAGGCCTCCCGGTCTTTCTTCGCCATCTTCCGCAAGGCGCCCATTACCTGACCAGTCAGTACTTTCTTTAAGCGGGCGATCATATTGCTGGCCTGGAATGTCTCCCGCGAGACATTCAACGGCAGGTCTTCTGAGTCGACCACCCCTTGTATGAAACGGAAATGCTCGGGCAGCAGGTCTTTGGAATATTCATCGATCAGGATATTCCTGGAATACAGCTTCAGGCCGTCTTCCTTTCGCAGCGAGAACATACCACGCTCGGCTTTTGCAGGAATATACAGGATCGCGTAGACCCGCACAGGAGCGTCGGTAGTGATGTGCAGGTGACTTTGCGGTTCCTCAAATTCCAGGGTTAACTGGCGATAAAATTCGTTGTACTGCTCTTCACTGACATCCTTGCGGGGTGTACGCCATAGTGCGGCCTGCTGGTTAACCTGTTCGGAACTATCCCCAATGTAGATCGGGAAACCGATAAAGTCAGAATGCCGCTTGACAATCGTCCGCAGACGGGACTCATCCGCGAACTCGGCTGCATCCTTCTTGAGTTTAATTTCAATACGCGTCCCCCGATTGGCTTTCTCAGCCGGTTCCACCTGGAAGCTGTCATCCCCTGTGGCATACCAGCTGGCGGCTTTCGCCCGGGGATTGAAAGAACGTGAGGTAACCCGCACCCATTCGGCCACCATGAAAATCGAATAGAACCCCACCCCGAACTGTCCAATAACGTTAATCGCCTGGTCAGGTGCGTCTTTGGCCGCTTCAAGGAAAGCCTTGGCCCCAGACTGGGCAATGGTCCCCAGGTTCTTGACCAGTTCATCTTTGGTCATCCCAATGCCAGTATCTTCGATCGTAACAAGCTTCTTCTTTTCATCAACGGACAGGCGAATACAAAGCTCTGCATCGGGTTCGAGGATATTCTGTTCCGTTAGGGCTTCAAACCGTAGACGGTTGAGGGCATCTGAGGCGTTCGAGATCAACTCCCTCAGGAAGATCTCGCGTTCCTTATACAAGGAATGGATCAGGATGTTCAACAGCTGCCTGGTTTCAGCTTTAAACGTATAGGTGCTTGCATCGTCGGCCATGATTTCCTCCGTATAGAGATTATTCCTGTGATAATTATAAAACCGGAATGTTAGAAAACTGTTAACTTAACCGGGCGCACTAATATTCTGTAGAACCACCAGAGCCGAACGTCCAGAAGGGTTTCTATCAGACCTCCTGCCGGGCAGATCAATCTTTGAGACGCTTTCCGGAGGATGCCAGGTCTACCATAACCCGGCCGGATAGGTCCGTTGATCAAATCCCGCCGGGCGTCGTTCTAAACGAGCAGCGGGTGGATCCGGGTTGTGCAAACTGAGCGTTGTGACCCGAGTGTTGGTGCTGTGAAAGCAATTGAAAACACGAATAGAAGCAGTATCATCTCTGATGATGGGCCTGGCATGACTTTCTCCTGGGAATGGAGTTGTCTCAAATTTTACATTACCACAAGTGATTCATGCCTTTTTATCACCCCCTAAAAATTGGCAACGTCCAGACGATATCATGGCGACATTTCCAGATGCAGGCGCCCAACCTTACTTTTTTGGGAGTATCGGCCCTTTATGCAGGAGGAAAAAGTCGCCCATCCAGGGTGGATAAGTGGGCGACCTGCGCTGCCTGGATGGGTGATATATGGCGCCTGGGTGGGCGATATATTCCAAGTAAGTCGCCTACATAGGGCGCGTTTTCTGCGCTGCTATTTCGCTGCCGGGGCGACCCGATGGGTCGCCGGGGGCTGAACCTCCGGGCTGGTAAACCAGGGGGCTGTCTAGAAATCACCAAAAAGCAGCCCCAAAAAGCATAAAAATGACTAAAGACAAAATAACTGCTGGGTATTGAACCGCCAGTTATTTCAAATTGTGTGCCAGACAGAGTACCCCCCATTCAATCGTGGTCGTTTCCTGTCCCCTGAACATGTACCAGATGTGGTGAGGCTGTACCCGGTCGGCGGTGCACAGGCGA
>JAFGMV010000087.1 GCA_016927315.1 Anaerolineales bacterium
CACGGGCTGCATCAGCGGCATGGTCACATTCCAGAACTGCTGCCAGCCATTGGCGCCATCCATCTCTGCCGCCTCGTAATACTCTCCAGCGATACTTTGCAAGCCACCTAACAAAATGACCATCATGAAGGGGATACCCAGCCAGATATTGACAATGCACATGGCAACGAAATTCCAGGTTGGGTCTGTCAGCCACTGGACAGGATTTAAACCCATACTTTGCAGCAGAATATTGGGATAACCATATTCAAAATTAAACTCACCCCGCCAGGCCAGTACGGCAATCACTTGCGGGATTGCCCAGGGGATGATCAGTAAGGTGCGATAGACCCCCCGCAGCCGTAATTTGCGATTCAATAAAAGCGCCAGGATCATACCGCCAACGACATGGAAAAATATGTTGACGAACGTCCACAATATCGTCTGGCCTAACAGTGGAAAGAAGTAAACCTGTTTCAAGACCGGACGGTTGAACACACTTGCGTAATTTTCAAAGCCAATATATTCTGGATCAAGGAAATGTCTCAGGCTCATGTTGGTGAACGATATGTTTAGCTCCCAGAGCATAGGGTAAATCACCAGAGCACTAAGTCCCAGAATAGCCGGAGCCAACAGCATCACCGGTAGGGCAAATCTCCAATTCAGCCAGCGCACCAGGATGAAGTAAAGGATTCCCTCAAGTACAACAGTTCCTGCTAGAATGACCAGCAAGGTTACACCGATTTCTTGCAAACTCCTTGTAATCAAACCAGCTTCAATCATGGATCACTTCTCCTTCCATTGAAAGCAGGGATACACGGAAAGTATAGATTGGAACCAGGGTGTGCACCCTGGTTCCAATCCTGTGTGAAACTTAGAGATCTTCGATACACAGTTCCGCGGACGCCTGCATGGCTGCAGCCGCATCTTCGGGCGATTTAGTTCCTGATAGCACTGCCTGCATTTCAGGTTTCATCGAATCCCAGTTGCAGCGCATTTCGAGCACGGACGGCATTGGCACGCCTTTCGCCATCTGTGCGGCTGAACCGGAGAGCAATGGATCATTGGTAATCAGGTCGCTTTCCAAAGCAGAAAGGCTTCCCGGTAGGCGCTTTAGCTCAGTGATCTCACGCGTTTGGACTTCATCCGTCATCACATACTCGATGAAGTTTACAACGGCAGCCAGCTTGGCGCCATCAAGGTTCTTCGGGATCATGAAATAGGTACCCGAAGTGTAAGGGGCCGGCCAACCATCAGGTGTTTCCGGAATGGGGGCAATGCCCAGCTTGTCGCCAAAGAGCTCGGAATACCCACCGATGGTCCAGTCGCCGTTGACGATCATGGCAGCTTTACCCTCTTTGAAAAGCGCATCTGCACTGTCATAATCGTTCTCTGAGGGTACGATCCCGTGGGTGAATTCAAGGTCATACAGAAACTTCAGTGTTTCCACCATATCCGGGGTATCAAGGGTCGGAGTCACACCGTCCTCGGCGAATACAGATCCACCAAATCCACCCAGCCAGGGAACAAGCCAGAAGGGTTCAGTTGCGTTATAAACCAGTGCATACACATCGCCACTGAATTCGTCTTTTAGCGCAATCAGTTCTTCGGTCGTTTTTGGTGCTTCAGCGATCAGATCTTTATTGTAGAGCAGCATCAGGTGGTTGCCGCTGGAAATCGGCACGCCCCAGGTATGTCCATCCATCACCACACTGGGTACGTATAGTGACATATCGAAGTAGGGCTCAACCGGCTGGATCAATTGGGCCGCGGTGAACGGACCGGCATGGTCGTTAACTGTCCAGAGCAGTTCTGGCGGGTCGCCTGCCAGGCTGGAGGTCTGGAAATCTTCACGTAATGTCTCAACATCCTTATTCAACACCTCGAAGGTGATATTAGGGTATTGAGCAGTAAAGGCATCTGTCAGGCTCTTCACAAACTGCAGACCACCATCTGCTTCGCCTTCCTTGGTCCAAAGACGGATGACAACATCTTCGGTGGGAATAGCAAGATCCTGAACCTCTGGACCTTCAGCCTCTTCGCCTGCACCAGGGCCACAACTACTCAGAACCATGGCTGCCAGAACGAGGATGCTGATAAGAAAATACATTTTTTTCGACATATTTCTCTCTCCTAAAGCATGATTGATTTGTGATACTGAAACGGGAAAAACGGTTGGAATATGTTTTGCTGGCCTCACCTCCTGTGTCCCACTGCTGCATTGATAAAAGCATCGGTGATGGAAATAGATTGTGTCTTTTCGGAAATCTATGTGCTAAACCTATACCCTGGAATGGTTAAATTATAGCATTTTGTGCATCAACTTACAATTTATTTGACTGAGTTTCAGACAATAGTTCGGACATTTCCATCCAGAAGGGAAGCAAAAGCACCGATTGCAATGCGAGACAATTGCTCCAGTTCTCTTCTGGATAAACGCAACCTTTGTTTCAGCAGGACAAATAAACCTGAATAGAGCAGCCATTTGGGATGAATATTCACATCCACTTGAGGAGTGCCAAGCAAAGCCTTCGGCAGTTCAGAAAAGGAGATTTTTCCATAGGTTACATCTCCTCCACCTCTCCCCGCCCCAGATTGCCTTCGGTGTACCCTCGCAACAACATTTTGACCTGCTCCACAGTGAAACGTTTATGAATTTGAGCCATGACAAAAACCTCATTTTTGGCTCTCTTACTATCATGAACAGTTCGCTTTTCAAGTTTGAACAGTTCACTTTTGAAGTTTGGTTGACAGTCAGAATGTAAGATGTCAAGGCTAAGTTAAAATGTCCTATCGGTAACCAAGTAGAAATGTCCTATTAGTCACTAGCGGATACTGGTAAACCATTGA
>JAFGMV010000088.1 GCA_016927315.1 Anaerolineales bacterium
ACTTATTTTGCCAGGTGACCCGGTTTGCGCGTCGTCTAACTGGCTTACGTTTTGTCTTCAGGGATAATCGATTCCATGCGTTTCTAGTGGTGGAAATTATTTACATCCCGGATTGTGGAGGCGTTGTTTCTTAAAATTCAGGTTATTATATATTGATACTTGGTTGTCTTGAGGCTGTCGCCCGCCTCATGGGATGGCAGTGCAGTTGTATTGTCATCAAAAAGTATGCGGCTTATTTGAGTAGCCGTTGGGTGCGCCCATCACAGCGCAGGATAAGAAATGAAGAATGGACAGCATGCCTCGGCGGTACTTGTTCTGATTTTGAGTCTGGTTCTCTCAGGCTGCGGACCGGGCCAGATGCTCGGTCCAACCATAACGCCTGCTCCAACCAGCACTCCTGCAGCGACGCCCACACCTGCTTTCACGCCCACTCCTGACCCACTTCAAGTCGCTTTGGAAAGCGCAAATACCCGGAAGGACATTGGTGACTACGAAGGTGCTCTGGCCGTATACAGCCAGATGCTCCAGCAGTTCCCGGCTGGTGATCCTGGTCGGGAGGATGTTTATAGGGCGATTGTTGAGTTCGCGGACGGCTGTTACCAACAGGCACTGAACGCAAAAGGGAAACCGGATGTCTGCCAGGTGTACGAGAATGCTTATGCCGCCTTCGAGATCGTTTTGAAGAGCCAGGACGGGCCGGACATCCCGAGGCGTTATCAGATCCATGCAGCCGAAACCGCTGTGGCGCTGCTTGAATGCCGCTATACCTACAATGTGACCTTCGAAGGCCATAATACCGTGATCGACTCGCTGGCGGCAGACCTCGAATACTATGATGCACCAGATGCCCGGGAAGTTTTGCTGTCCAAAATTATGTATGCGCATGCCTCTATGTTCAATCAGGTATTCGCAGATGAGTGCCAGGCAGCCATCGATAAGGGTCACTCACTGATAGAAAGCGTCGGCGGTTATGAGCTCAAAGGCCAAAAGGTTGCCGACATCATTTCAAAGCGGGTGGTATCGAATGAAATCTGCTCTGGTATTCCACCGACGATACCGATTGTTGGTATTTCGGAACCCAAAAAGGTGTTTCCCTGCCCGGGTGTCAGTACCGGGATAAACGCCTTCTTTTCGAGCAACCTTGATGAGACCTGGTATGCGCTCAAATATGAAGCGGCGCGCGGGAGCGATTTACAATGTCATGGCACCAACCATACTACCGGAAAAAGCTTTTCATATTCCTATCCGGGAACGATCACAGAGACCTATTCACTGCTGGATGTGCATACCGGAAAAGTACTTGCCTCCAAGACTTTCAGGGGAACACCGCCGCTTTGTATTTTTACAAGCTGTACCCTGTCTGGTGATACGGCCTCTTGTACCGGCGGCGCCGGTGCATCGACTTATGACCTGGATGAAATGTTCCATTGGTTGGAAACCCTCCTACAGTAATTCGTCCGGTTCCCTTACCGTCAGTACCTGGCAGTACATTCGGCCTCTCTTCCAGGGAGACTGTGTCGACTTCCGGGCGGGCTTGCATGAATGTGGAAGGGCGCTATAATAACCGGTCCATGAATGTTGACATACTACTCCGAGATATTGTTGCCCAGGTCAAATCAGTGCCGGGCGTGAAAGCCATTGTGCTTGGCGGTTCCCGCGCACGGGGGACCCACACGGCCCAATCGGATATCGACCTGGGAATTTACTATACTGCCAATGCACAGTTGGATGTAATGCAACTGGCAAAAACAGCCGCCAGCCTCGACGATGACCGGCGTCCAGACCTGGTTACTTCGATCGGAGGCTGGGGTCCCTGGATCAACGGCGGCGGCTGGCTTCGTATCCGGGGTGTTCCTGTCGATTTCCTGTACAGGGATCTGGCGCAGGTGAACCGTGTGATCGAAGCCTGCCTGGCTGGGAACGTGGAAGTGGACTACCAGCCCGGCCACCCGAATGGATTTGTTTCTTCGATTTACCTGGGGGAGACGGCGATCTGCCAGCCGCTTTGGGACCCGCAGGGGCTCCTGGCCGCACTGAAAGCCCGTATCACTCCTTATCCGCCCGCGCTGGAAAAGGCCCTGGTTCAGAAATTTTCCTGGGAAATCGACTTCTCGATAGAGATTGCCAAAAAGGGGATCGCCAAAGCGGATGTTGCCTATACTGCCGGCTGTTATTTCAGGAGCATTATGTGCATGCTCCAGGTATTATTCGCATTGAATCACGAACACTGGCTGAATGAGAAGGGGGCGGTAGCCATGGCCGGCAAGTTTGAGAGGAAACCCGCTAATTTGCAGGATCGTATCGATGAGATCTTTGCACTGCTGGGCCCGGCCCCCGAATCCCTGCAAAAATCCCTGGCCATCCTGAAAGGATTGAGCCGCGACCTCAGCGCCTTGCTTCCGAAATAGGGGGTGAATATACTGGCGGGTCGAGAGCCGGGTGCGGGCTTGAACCCCCCAGGGCAGTACGATGAACATAGACCTGAGGCTGGCTGCCCTGGTATCGCGTGAGGGGATTTTGACCCATTGCGCTTTGCTGCTTACCCGGGCACAGCGCCGAATCCGGGCAGGACCGGTTCTTGCGCCAGCCCCCATTCCCCCAATACCTCATCAACGGCGCGCTCGACCAGCCGCCGGTAGCGCCCGAGGTCGATCTCCTTCAGGTCCACATCACTCACTTTGACGCCGCCGTACACATACCAGAAGTGCACCCGCATCCCCGGGCGCACCGGCTGCCCGCGCGCTTCCAACTGCCGCCCAGCCCGGGCCGCCGGGCCGGGCGACCGGTACGCGTCCAGCTCGCGGCTGAGCTTCAGGGACAGGCGCAGCCTGTCCAGCGGAATTTTCCCGCGGCGCAGCCTGTCCAGCTGCCAGGCCGCGAAGCGCCTGGCCTCACCGGCCTTCTCCCTCGGGTCGTCAGCCTGGGCCAGGATCTTGAGCACCCCCAGCTGGGTCTCGGCTGCGAATAGGGACGTATCGTGCCGCCGCAGGGCAATGCCGCGGTATTTTAGATCGCCGTTGAGGAAAGCCCCAAAATAGCGGTTGGGAACCGGGAGGCGGCTGTCCAGCCGGGAAGACGGGAAGACCAGCCACTTGTAAACGCCCTCCAGGGTAATCGGGATACCGGTCTGGGAGTGTACCGCTTCCAGCAGGGGGGTGAAGTCGTGCGGTTTCCCCAGCCCGTCTTTCTGGACAAACAGGCCGTCGATGTACATATGCAGGATAGTGAAACCCAGGTCCTCAGCCGTCTCCTTGGCCTGCAGCATCAGTTCCCGGCTGATACGGGTCACGGCCTGGTGCGATTCGATCCGTCCGAAGCGGGCGTTCTTGTAGCCCAGGTAGCCGAAGCAGACCACCAGCAGCCACTTGAGCGCCGCGGCGCGGGCCTTGAGCGGACCTGCCCGGCAGTCGCGCGGGTCCAGTTGCTGCAGTTGGTTCTTGAGCGCCAGGCGCTTTTCCAGCAGCGGCCGCAGGGTGTGCGGCACCAGCCCCTCTTCCTCACGGTCCCCGGGTGGGGCGCCCGAAAGGTTTGTTTCAGGGGAAATATTGTATTGAACCATGATGGAAGGATACATCGATGCGAAGTCGATCTGGGCCACGTGTTTGTGCAGCCCGGGCAGGGGCTGGAAGATCAGGCCGCCGCGGTCCATGCGGATCAGTTCATTCAGCGTCTTGCGGCCTTCGGCCTGCTGCTTGACGACCGGTACCAGCACCTTTGTGCGCAGGGCGGTCAGCATCTGCATGGCGGTGATCCCGGCCCCGGGCGATTTGCGGGCCGTCTCCTGCACGCCCAGGCCGGTTACCCGGGTTTGCTCCAGTACACCCTGCAGGTCGTACTCCCCGAACAACAGGGCATTGCACCGGTCGATGTGCCAGCGCCCGAAAAGATGGACCTGGGCCCCGCGGTGGATGACCTGCCCATAGGCGAAGTAGCTGGCCGCATTGCGGGTCTGGATCTCTTTCAGGGGGTCGCGGTTGGGGTTCAGCCCCGGGGCCCATTCCCGCAGCTGCCCGAACAGCCAGGTGTCGCCGTAGTCGCTCAAGATCAGGTCGGGATCGCAGCGGCGCAGGAGTGCTTCCAGGCTGACTTTCAGGGTTTGTGGGTCTTTCAGGTTCAGGCAGAACTGCTGGCGTTCAAAACGCACCTGCAGCTGCTGTGGAGGGCAGACGACCGGATCGCAGTCCGGGCTGAGGTACAACACCCGCAGGGGCAGGGGCTCCGGCTCCAGTTCCCAGGGAGAATCCAGTCTTTCGAGTGCGGTTACCTGCCCTTCCTCGTTTCGGCTGACCCGGCAGCGGCCCAGCAGCCCGATACCTGTCTGGGCGGCGAAACGCAGCGGGAGCGGGATATCGGCGTTGTAGTAATCCAGGTCTGGAAACTGTTCTGAAAGGGTGCGAAAGATGTTGCAGAGCTCCCCCGGATGCGGGACGGTTATGGCCAGCAGGTCGCGCTCCCCACTGAACAGGTCCCGCCGGCAGGTGCGGGCCAGGCTTAGCTCCCTCCCCTGCAGGTGCATCCAGGCCTGCCTGAGCAGGCGGCTTTCCCCGGCAGCGTAGAAGCAGACCGGGAAGTTCATCTGCATTTGCAGGCGTTCGCCCCCATCGCATAGTAACCACAGGCTCAGGCCGCCCTGGGCGCCGGGGTACAGGTCCATCAGCCAGCCGGTGTGCTTATTCAAGTCGCCCTCTCAGGATCTTGATCTCGTGGTTAAGCGTGCTGATCTCCTTGGCCTGCTCCAGCAGAATGGCCAGCAGGGCGGCCTCGAAAGGCAGCAGTGACTCGCACTCCCCGATGGCGGCAATATGATTCTGGGCGCCGGCGAATAATCCGTCCAGCACATACTGGTCGCTGCGCCGCAGCCCGCGCCGGAAGCCGGAGAGCATCCGGCGGGTCTCTTGCAGCTGCCGTGTAACGGTAGTAACGGTGCGTCCCATCAGCAGTACCCTCGAAAGCCCGGGTCGGTGTTCAACGGGCAAACAGCGCTGGTTGGCTGGCCTGCCGGCGGGATTGTTCAGGCGTTAAGACCCGGTCGGCCCGGCTGCAGACCCGCTCGACCAGAAAGGAGCGCTCAGGGGAGGGCGCCGGCGCCAGGGTGATGACCACCGGGCCCAATTGTCCCAGGCGCAAGACCTGTTCCAGGCAGCGTTCCAGCAGCCGGTGGGCCTGGTTGTCCCCGACCTGTTCATCGTAGAAGCCGGCCAGCAGGTCCAGGATCAGGTAGGGCTGCTGCAGGGCGGGTGTGCTTTCGAGCAGGGCCAGCATCTGGAAGCAGGTGAACGACCGCCGGATGGACAACCGGCGGGAGGCGCTGATGATATCGACGTGCTGCTGCCTGAGCAGCCGGGTAATAAGGTACGGCTGGAAACGGTTGCCGCCATCCAGCACCGTCAGCGGGCCATGCAGCACCAGTTCGACTGCCAGGCGGCTGGCCTCCTCCCGGGCGGCATGGGGTGCAGCCAGCACGATCAGTGAATTAGGTTTCAACGCGGATAAGGTGTTCATGCCGCCAGCATAGCGGATTGGCGCCCCAAAGGAAATCCCCTGCCGGGGGAATTGGCAGGGGATTTGGGGTTAACCAGATGGGGGAGCGTCGATTTTGTTCCTGGTAACACTTTGCTTCCAATGCGCTGGGACAGCTTTTCCCTTTGGGCTCGCAGAGTCATGCTTCTGCCGAAGCAGTCTCCTCATTCCTGATACTACTCCCAGGCGCTGAAATCCCAGGTCTCGAGCAGCAGGCGCAGTTCGCTGCGGCTGTGCAGACCGAACTTGGCCAGCCCGTTGCGCAGGTGGGATTTGACTGTCTCGGGAGAAATACCCATGCGCAGGGCGATCTGCTTGTTGGTGTAACCCAGGCAGGCCAGTGCGGCGGCGTCCTGCTCACGCGGCGACAGGAACTGCCAGCGCTGCCAGTGCTCATCCTGGCTGTAATAAGCTTTCAGGCCCGAGGCCAGCAGGGCTTCGGCCAACTGGTCTTCGGGTCTGTCTTCTTGTTGGGACAGGTTTACCAGGGTGCTGTGCAGGCTCTCGCTCAGTTCGTAGTAGCGCGGGCCCGGGTCCTGCCGCAAGCCGATCCAGTATAACAGCTTGTGCCAGACGGACATAATCGTATTATAACAGAACAATTGTTCGCATTTACCTGTAAAGGCTGATCCATTGTGGATCAGGATGATTACTTAAAATAAGTACCGTCTGCTTTAAATCCGCCCGCCGCTCGATTTAATCCGCCGGGCATCTGTTTTGGAAATATCCAGTCTTTCCGAAGTTGTACTGAAACGGTTTTTTACTCTCCGGACTGCCTGCCCGCAGCACTCTCCACAGCGCCTGTGCTGATGCCTGCCGCTGCTGTACCAACCGCGGCGCTCGATATTTACAACCACTTCCATTTGTTTTTTTTAATTTTCCGATCTTTCCAGGTGACCTCTCCTGACTGGCTGTGTTGAATAGAGCGGACGGCTACAATCATATTGGCAGCAATCGTAAGCGGGTACAACAATGCCTGCCACAAGGGGATCTTCAGGTCGTAGTAAGGAATCAGCCAGACCAGCACCGAGATAAGCAGGCAGGTTCCAAGCATGCAGTGATCGGCATAAGGCACCGTACCAAGCAGCCATAAGAGCGTCACACACAAGGGTCCCCAAAACATTATTCCCAGCCAAACAATTACAAAGGTAAACGGCAGCAGGCGGAACTTGAAAGCGGCGAACAAGTTCTTCACGAAGCCTTCATAAGCGGCCCTACTGGAGTGGTACATCCTGCAGGAGACCAGGTCCGCTGCATAGGTGACGCGCCAGCGAAAGCCTGCGCGAGTGATTTTCCGGGCCAGGGCCAGGTCATCCACAATTTCAAATCCAAGGGCGGCATGGCCTCCGATTGCGTCATAGGTCTTGCGCCGAAAGGCCAGCAGCTGCCCAACAGCATTGGCCAGAGCCGGGTTGTGGAGATGGTAGGCCAGTGCCAGGGGGTTGAAAGTGTACATTGCCCAACTAAAAAACGGCACCAGCAATCTCTCTCCCCAGGTGTGGACTTCCTGGCGTGGATAACCGGAAACCATTTCGGTATCTTCCCCTACGAAGACGGCAACAATTTTTTTGAGCATCTGGGGGTGATGGATCGTATCTGCATCGGTGAAAGTGAGAATCTCCCCCTGTGCTTGCCGGGCAAGTTGGGTGCAGGCCCAATTTTTTCCAAGCAGTACTCCATTGGAAGGCCGTCCGTCCAGTATTCTCAAGTTTCCCGGCGTCGGCTTTTCACCGGTACGGGTATCTGACAGTTCCTGGAGGATGCTGCGGGTCTGATCGGTTGATTGGTCATCCAAAACCAGTATTTCAAAGTTGGGGTAGTCTTGAGCGAGCAGTGAACGCACACAGTTTCCAATATTCGATTCTTCATTTCGGGTTGGAACCAGGATCGAGACAAAAGGGAGTTCTGAGGGGGTTTCATGCCGCCGGGAGCGATGGATTATCATAAAGTTGCTGAGGATGATGACAAGGTTAAAGACCTGAAAGAGGATGAGATGCAGGATCAGGTCATGAGTCAAATAGTTAACCATTCCGGGGTATGATCCTAGTTGTGCAGAAGGGTCTTTTTTACCCAGGACCGGAGTTGAGGAGGTTGGCGGAGGTCTCCCCGATGTTTCCAGCCCAGGAGGATTACCTCAACTCCCCAGACGGCCAGGAATAGAGCGTCAGGTTTCCGGTTAACCAGGGTGATGAGAATTACCATTAAAGCCAAAAGCACCGACCATCCGGGGGGTGTCAGGAATGCGACTCCAATCATGGCGGCAAGCACAGCCGGCAGTGAAGCCCGCCACAGGGTTAGCCCAATCCATACCCCAAAGGCTGCAGCAATCGCTTTGCCCCCGCGGAATTTGAGAAACGGGGAATAGGCATGTCCCAGGACCGGTGCAATGGCGATCAGAAACATCGGTACGCCACGGATATTCAGATGATGATAAATCCATCCGACCGGTGCGGCGGCTTTGCTGATGTCGAGTAGCAGTGCCAGCAAGCCGGCATACTTATTCCCTGATCGAAAAACGTTCCATGCCCCGGGATTTCCATCGCCAGACAGACGAATATCTTGCCGCAGGATGACTTTTCCTAGCCAGAACGAAAAGGGTAAGGCGCCGCACACGAATGAAAACAGGATCAAGAACAGGGCTTTCATATGGAAATTATAAAACAGAGTGGGCTATAATTCAGGAACGATGTTGAAAAACGGCCAGGAAAAGAGGACGACATGGAAAAACTGACTGCGGAACGTGTGCTTGAATTGTGGTCAGAAACCTATAATCGTGATGGCAAACCCGATTGGTCCCATATTTACCCGTATTACCATGAAGAGATCGTCTTTCACGACAGCATTCAGCGTATCGAAGGGATTAATGCGTTTAAGGCTTTGTGTGAGCGCCTGGCCAACCGCTGTGAACAACTCAACATGGACATCAGTGATATCGCGCACACCGGCGATACTATTTTCTTCGACTGGAAAATGCAAATGATCTTCCGTAATTGGCCAAGCACCCCCATCTTTGGCAGCACCAAACTTGTCTTGGGAGAGGACGGGCGTATTATCCAACAGCGCGACTATTATGATCTTTGGGGTGATATATTTAATGGCATACCCGGGTTTCATCGGGCATATCGATGGTTCATGCATAAGTACTTTGGATAAGGGCAAATGAAATTACCCGAAGAACTTCAATTTATGGTGAATGCTCGCGTGGCGCAGAAAATGACAACCACCCGGCTGGATGGACAGTTGGTTGTTATTACCGGGGCGACGTCTGGTGTGGGGTTGGCTGCTGCCCGGTGTATTGCCCGGGGAGGAGGAAACCTGGTTTTGGTATGCCGCAATCCGGGAAAAGCGGAGCAGCTTGCGATTGAAATCCGGCAGGATTATTCAGTTCAGGTTGCAGTGGTTTTGGCTGATTTTTCTGATTTGGACCAGGTGCGCCGGGCGGCTGCAGAGATCCTGGAAGATCATTCTGGCATCAATATTCTCATCAACAATGCCGGGCTTCATTGCACCGCCCGCACCCTGACGAAGGCAGGACATGAAACCGTATTTTGTGTCAATCATCTGGCTTCATTTTTATTTACCCGCTTATTGCTTGATCGACTGAAGGCCTGTGCTCCATCCCGCATCTTGCAGATTAATTCGGAAGGACATCGTTTCGGTGGATTAGACCTCGATGATCTGACCTGGGAACGACGACGATATCGTGGACTTCAGGGATATGGCGCTTCCAAGACAGCCCAACTTCTCACGGTTTGGGAGCTGGCAGACCGGTTAGCGGAGAGCGGCGTGACCATCAATGCCATGCATCCCGGGGCGGTTGCCACCAATATCGGGATGAATAACGGGTGGTTGTACCGCGGGTACCAGAAATATTTACTCTTTCCTTTCCTTAAAGGACCCGAAATTTCAGGCGAAGCCATTTATTACCTGGTTGCAGCCCCTGAAATGACCGGGATCAGTGGGAAATTTTTTAACCAGACCATTGAGGAAATCCCTGCTGCCCATGCCCGGGACCGTGAGCTTGGGAAACGGGTTTGGACCGTCAGTGAAGCCTTGGCCGGTATTCCAGGAACAGCACATGCAGAGTGAGGTGATTGTTGTTGGAGGGGGTATCGCTGGGTTAACCGCCGCAGCCTATCTCACTCGCGCCGGGATCGATACACTCCTGCTTGAAAAAGAGCCTCAATGTGGCGGCTTGATCAATTCCTTTGAACGGGATGGCTTTGTTTATGATGGTGGTATCCGGGCGCTGGAAAATGCCGGCGTGTTATTCCCTATGCTCAAGCAGTTGGGCCTGGAGCTTGAATTCGTTAGGAACCAGGTCACCCTGGGGCTTGAAGATCAAGTCATTCGCATTGAGTCACCCCAAGATATACGGGATTACCAGGAGTTGTTGACCCGTTTTTACCCGGAAAATGCTGCCGAGATTGCTGCGATTATTGTTGAGATCAAACGTATCATGCAGTATATGGATATCCAATACGATATTGATAATCCCGCTTTCTTGGACCCAATTTCCGATCGGAACTATTTCATAAGGAAAGTTGTACCATGGATGTTCAAATATGCCCTGACATTCCGTAAAATTGAGGCGCTCAATCATCCTGTGGTCGATTATTTGAAACAGTATACGCATAATCAAAGTTTGCTTGACATCATTTGCCAGCATTTTTTTATGCAGACGCCAGCGTCTTTTGCATTGAGTTACCTGACACTCTACCTGGATTATCATTATCCCAAGGGGGGCACGGGGATCCTGACAAAGGCGATGGTTGATTTGATCCGCCAACAGGGGGGGCAGATTAAAAATAATGCCCGCGTGGCAGCCGTGAATCCGGCTCAAAAAACACTGATGGATACGGACAGTAATCAATATTGTTACGACCAGTTGATCTGGGCAGCCGACTTGGGCGCCCTCTACCAGTTCATAGATCCGGAAACACTTCCGAACCAGAAGGAACGAGCTGCTGTTCGTATGCGTAAGTTTGAAATAGATGGAAAAAAAGGAAACGACTCTGTCTTTACCCTGTACCTGGCTGTGGATCTGGATCCGGGTTATTTTGGTGCGATTGCCAGTGAACACTTTTTTTACACTCCCTGCCGGATGGGGGAAACAGAAGCCGGTCCTGTTCCCAATTCTGCTGACAAAGCGGTGATTGAAACGTGGCTGGAAAAATTCTTTAAACTGACTACCTATGAAATTGCCATCCCGGTGCTGCGGGACAAACAGCTGGCTCCATCCGGGAAAACCGGATTGATCATCAGCGTACTGTTTGATTATCATCTGACCAAACAGATCGAAGAGAGGGGCTGGTATCCTGAGTTTAAATCCTTTGCTGAAGGGATGGTGATCCAGATCCTCAACGAAACGATTTATCCCGGGTTGGAAAAAGCGATTATCCATCAGTTTTCGGCTTCTCCTTTGACAATGGAACGTTACACGGCCAACAGGCATGGTGCTATCACGGGATGGTCGTTTACCAACGATCCTGTTCCGGCTGAATTTCGTTTGCCAAAAATATTCAGTGCTACTGAAACGCCGATGAAGGGCATCTCCCAGGCCGGGCAGTGGACTTATAGTCCCTCCGGTTTGCCCATCTCGATCCTGACGGGAAAGCTGGCTGCTGATCGTGTTATCAAGGGCTTAAAGAATTCCAGGGCCCCCTGATCTACAGCCGGGCCTGAAAAAGCGTCTGTGTGAGTGGGTTGCGCTATAATGCAATAGAAGCGATGTACAGGGGGCATCAGTTAAATTTACAGGAAGGTTATCAAATGGATAAGTCAATTAAAGTGATTGTCCCTGGTTTTGTTTGTTTCGTCATTTCCAATCTTAAGAGACTGTCCCTGAATTCTGTAATGATCTTGGGAATCTTGTTTTTATCCGGATGCCAACCAGCCAGTTCAATCAAACCGAGTGCTACATTGATCCCTGCTTTGATCGAGAAAAGCTCCACACCCGCCGCGGCACAAGTACTTGATATACCTGTAAAAACGATAACCCCTATGCCAGGTTATCAACCTCCTGAGATTCCTGTGCCCACACCCTCCCCGGATAGGTTACCATTCCCCAAGCCGGTTTTTTATGTATCTGTGGATGGCAGCGATTCGAATGACGGAAAAACCGATAACAGCGCCTTTGCCACGATCAATATGGCACTGCAGCGGGCAGGTGATGGGGACCTGATCTTTGTCTCTTCGGGCGCCTATGAAGAAACAATCCGTATTGAAAAAGAGATCTATTTAATTGGTGAGGATGCCGAAACCACGATTGTCTCAGGGGCGAATCAAGGAGATGTGGTCAGTATCTTGTCCAATAACGTTACCTTCAGCGGCTTTACGGTAACCAATTCGGGTACAAACTTTATCAGTCCTTTTGATGGAGGTGATGCCGGGGTTAAACTGGAGCAGGTTCAAAACGTTCAGATAATGAATATCCGGGTTACGGACAGTACACTGGGTATTTTTTTGAATTACGCTGAAAATAATCTTCTGGAGGGCAATACCACTTACCAGAATGTATATGAAGGGGTGTACCTGAGGTATTCAGACCATAACCTCCTGCAGTTGAATACCAGCTACGAAAATGGGGGGCATGGCGGATACTATATTGTGAACAGTTCAGACAATAAGATTGTGTCCAATAACTGTGCGAATAATCCAGATCACGGCATCAAGCTTCAGCAATTAAGCAACAATAATCTTGTCGAATTTAACCGGTGTTACGGCAGCAAGAATGCAGGAATTTTCCTCGCTGATGCATATTTTAATATCATCAGGCATAACGAGTTTTACGAAAATAACACTGGCGCATTTATACGACTGTCAGATCAGAATCTGGTTGAAGAAAATTATTTTCATGACAATGAGAATGGTGTGATCCTTGATTTTGCAAGTTTCGAAAACATTATCCAGAATAACCATGCAGCAGACAACTGGTCTGGTATCGACGTTAAATACTCGAGCAACCGGAATCATATTTTGCAAAATACGCTCATTGCGAACCGCGGGCCCGGCCTCTGGATCAACCGTTCCAGCGACAATGAAATTGGCCAGAACATAATTATGGAGAACGGTGAGGGCATCACGATCACCTGTGGGGAAGAGATGCATATTGCCCCCGAGGTAGAAAACCTTACCTGGGATGAATTTACCAGGATGGAGGGCTATTTTGCAAAGTTTAAGGACTTTGTGTTTGAAAAAGGGATCATGATCGAGGGAAAAGACAATGAGAACAACCTCATCACAAATAACATTATCGAGAACAATATTAACTGGGGGATGGTAACCCAGATCGATGTAGGTGAGGGCGCTTGTCCGGTGGAAATCAATGCTGCCAATAACTGGTGGGGCGACCCCAGCGGTCCATTTCACCCTGGAGTACATCCATGGGGACAGGGTATGGTGATAAGTGACGGCATCATATTTGATCCCTGGCTGGAAACCCGCCCGGGAATCCCCTGATCGGTTTATTTTCATCAGTGATGATGGAAAGGGGCTGTGGATAGAACGATCAGGCTGGAGACCCGGCGCGTGACCTTCACAGTCGGTAGGATATCGGTTAACATCCCTGGCAATATTATATTGGATGCGATGATCCCCTTTCAGGAGGGGACTGCATGACCGGGTAAGGAGAAATGATCCAATGGCAGATAAAAAACTTGCTCCCAACCAACTGGAAGAAAGCAGCCAGTTGCAGCTGGATTTCAAGAAGCTTCGTAAGGTAGGACAGGCCAAAGAAGCCGTACTGCCCGTGGCCGTGCAGCACGCCGAAACAGGGGTGGTCCTGTTGATAGGGTATGTCAACCAGGCTGCGCTGGACTATACCATCAAAAACAAAATTGCAGCGTTTTGGAGCACCTCTCGCGATGAACTGTGGATCAAAGGCGCCACATCGGGAGATAGCCTGGAAGTGGTCGAAATCCGCGTCAACTGTGAGCAAAATTCGCTGCTGTATCTGGTACGAACCCTGGGAGCGGGGGCCTGTCACACAAAGGACAAGAAAGGCCGGACGCGTATGAGCTGTTATTATCGTCGCTTGAGGAACAGCCGGTTGGAGTTGGTAGGATCATGATCAGAGATAAGGCCACAGATAAAAAAGGAACACCACTGGCGTCTCGGGAAATTAATGCCGGACCCCGGTTTTTCTTGTTTCCAAGAAGTTTGATTGTCTGGGGTGGGAGCAAATGATGGAATACATACGGGATGGTGTAAAAGACGAATCATGGAGCAGGAGGGGCGGTTATCACCGATGAGCATACTGAAACTCGGCGTGCCCAAGGGCAGCCTGCAGGATTCAACTGTCAAACTATTCGGTAAGGCCGGTTTCACGATCGTGATTTCGGGGCGTTCTTATGTGCCCAGCATCGATGATCCTGAGATTGAATGCCTGATGTTCCGGGCCCAGGAGATAGCCCGGTATGTTGAACGCGGGGTTCTGGATGTTGGCCTGACCGGCAAGGACTGGATCACCGAAAACGACGCCGACGTGGTCGATGTGGAGGACCTGGTCTACAGCAAAGCCACTTCCAAGGTTTTTCGCTGGGTTTTGGCTGTCCCGGATGATTCGGATATCCACTCGGTTAAAGACCTGGAAGGAAAACGAATTGCTACCGAACTGGTTGGGGCCACCAGACGGTATCTGGAGAAACACGGCGTCAAGGCAGACGTGGAATACTCCTGGGGTGCGACCGAGATCAAGGTCCCTTATCTGGTCGATGCCATCGTAGAGGGCACCGAGACCGGTGCATCCCTGCGGGCGCACCGGCTGCGCATTGTCGATACTGTGGTTGAATCCAACACCAAGCTGATCGCGAATCACGCTGCCTGGGCTGATAAATGGAAACGCGAGAAGATCGAAACCCTGGCGATGTTGTTGAAGGGCGCCCTGGAAGCAGAAGGCAAAGTCGGGCTGAAGATGAATGTCCCCCGGGAAAAGTTGGAGCAGGTTTCCAATCAGCTGCCGGCGCTGCATACCCCCACGATCTCCAACCAGGTCGATGAGAACTGGGTGGCCCTGGAAGTGATCATTGATCGGGGAGCTGCCCGGGATATCATCCCGCGCCTGAAGAAAGCCGGTGCGACCGGCGTCATTGAGTACCCTTTAAACGCGGTTATCTATTGAAAGATGGTGTATGGATGAGGAAAGAGCATACTCCGTGTTTATGCTACAATACACAACATTAATTGATGAAGCTCATGCAGATGATCAGAAACAACCAAAACCGGATCGCACCTGTCTTGATCGTTACCGGGATCCTGCTGGTTCTGCTGTCAGTTTTCCTGGATACCATACGAGGCGAGGCTATCAGTATTGGTTTTGTGCAGGGGGTGGGTCTTGGCCTGGGGGGAGGGATATTCCTGGTTGGGTTGAACCTGGTCTACGCCCGTACCTTTTTCTACGTGAGCCTGGCGCTGTTTGTAATTGGCGTGGTACTGTTAGGGTTCAACCTCTATGGTGAATTTGTCTCGCTGCGCAGTCCGAAGCTCCCGCCAACTTTGACACCAAACCAGGTCTTTGCCGAGATGGATCGTCGTCTGGGCGAACCGGTTGAGGGGTATGCGTACAGACTAACTTCGCTGATACATGAAGCCTCTGTCTATGGTTACTGGGAGATTCCCGAGTCGGCACAATACAATGTTCGTATTCCGATCCATGAGAATTTCATCCTGTGGTATATGAGCTTTAGCGAGCCGAATGTTTTTGAACGTTATTATTTTTGTGATCCTCTCAAAGCCATCGAACGCGGCGCCAGTATCTGCCGCCAGGCGACAATGGTTGTTGAAGCGATCTGGAAAGCCAACGGCCTGCAGGCTCGGGAGATGACCCTGGACGGGCATACGGTTACTGAATTGATCATTAACCATGACAAGGGGATTCGCTGGGTTTCAGATCCGCTTTATGGGGTGGTGATCGAGCATGACGTCAGCACATTGGCTGAGCACCCTGAGATTGTGCAGGCTGTTTATATGGAAGCGGGTCTGACTGAAAACGAAGTGGACTACCTGATGGATCTTTATGGACCCGATGGAAATTACATCGTTACGTATAAAGGGTACTGCCAGGCTGAGGAGAATATTTACCGGCAAAAATGGACCTGGCCTTTGTACATGACGATCCCGTTCTTGCTGGTACTGGCTGTGATGAGGATCGGGATTTCGACGACAGCAAATAGATCAGGGCCCAGGGCTGCGGAGTAATTGTCCGTTTGCGGCATGAAAAGTAGAAAATCATGTCTAAACGCTGGATAATATTTACCGCCCTCTTGCTTGGTCCACCGTTAATGTGGTTGGCTGGTGTTATCCTGTTTGTTGTCCGGTCTTATGATGGTATGTGCCCCGGGATGATGGATGTTCCTGCTTATCCCTGCTCGGTATGGGAATTGATTGCTCGTAATACGCTCAGCCCGTTTTCGCTGCCGGTCCATGTTTGTTTGTGCGGAGGGTGGTTTGTGCTTGTTGGAATTGGTGTGGGAGTATATTTACTGGTCATTTCATCCTCTCACAGGGACATACAATAGAAAAAGGAACTGCAGCTTCGGAGAAGCGCAGCTCCCTTCGGATTCCTGGATATAGGAAAAGGATCAATCCTTTGTGGAGGTATCCTTACTGGAACTACTCTCATTCCTGGCTTCGGAGGTACTCGTTGTCGCTGTTTCTTTCTTGTCTCCTGAGGGCGCAAATTTTTGCCCTGACGGCGATTTGTGATCGGTTGCGTAGAAACCTTTCCCTTTAAACACAATCCCCACCGGCTGGTAGACCTTGTGCAAACTCTTTTTGTTGCATTCAGGGCAGACTGTCAGTGGGTTATCGCTAAATTTTTGCTGTCGGTCAAACTGAATTCCACACGATTCGCAACGATAGGTATAGATAGGCATATCACATCACTTCCTTTACTAGAAGTATTATAGCGCCAATATAACCCAGTGACAAGTACTGGGAGAGCGATGTTATAATTTTCTTATATTTTTCTTATGCGAGGGAGTATGCTGTTGAAAATTGAGATTGTCTACTGCGCGGTTTGACATTACACGGATCGAGCCGTCGGTCTGGCGGCTGACTTATTGAAAGCGCTTGAGCCTGAAATCGAAACCCTGACACTGGTTCCCTCAGATGGGGGCAGGTTCGAAGTCATGGTCAATGGAAATCTGGTTTACTCCAAGTTGGAGACCATGAGGCATGCCGAACCGGGAGAAGTGTTGAGGGCGGTGCAGAAAATTGCTGGCTGAGTAAAGACAATCCTTTTTTCATTATTAGGGATCAGGTATTCTCTTATTGGGATTACCTGTTTCTCCGATGGCAAACCCAGTAACAGCTGTATTGTGTGTATCAAAAACGGGAATAATATGCGAGCATTAATTCAACGCGTTAAGCACGGCAAAGTTGTTATTGAAGGCCAAGCCACTGCCTCAATCGGCCATGGTTTGGTTATCTTTTTGGGAGTTGGTCATGGGGATAGTGAAGACCAGATCTGCTACCTGGTAGAGAAAATTGCCGGGTTACGCATCTTTGAAGATGAGGGTGGCAAGTTCAACCTGTCGATCAGGGATGTTGGGGGAGAAGCGATTGTTGTCTCACAATTTACCTTGTATGCAGATACTCGTAAAGGACGCCGTCCATCCTTTACGGATGCAGCCCAGCCGGATCTGGCCTCGCCACTGGTGGAACGTTTTGCGGCTTTGCTGCGTGAGCAGGGTGTACCGACACAGACCGGGAAATTTGGGGCGCATATGCTGGTCGAAATCCAAAATGATGGTCCGGTAACAATCTGGTTGGAGAAGAATGGATAAAAAACGACTGATTTTTACGCGCGAGCGCCTGGCCGCGCGGCAGTTCAACCAGACGGATTGGGTTTATTCGTCGTTTAGCGGGTTACTTTTTGACGGTTGTCAGAGAGTCGTAATCTTCCTTTTCAAGAAAGGCTGAGATCAGGCTCATCGGCACGAAGAGCGCCAGGATAGTGAGAACGATACCAAACAGGTAAATCATGACGGCCTCCTTTCTAAATGTCGACAAAACACATCCAAAATAGTTTACTTATAAAACGTTTTTGGCAGGAAAAAGTTCCTCAACGATGACCTTTGTCCTGTATGAATATTAATTTGCAGCCGATAATAAATTATTAACAGTAGATGTAAAGAATCTGTGAATTTTCTATGCAGGGATTTTGGAAATCCTGTCTATTTATAGTAAACACCAGGATCCTGAATTTGCACCTTACAGAGCCATGACGAGATATTTACAGAATCGATAGCCTCCTGAAAAGTTGAGAAACGGATCCTTAAAGGAAGTAAATTTCAACCTGGTGCAGCGTTTATGAAAGCGCAGTTGGCAGCAAGTAATAAAACTCCCGGAGATGATTGCCTCCGGGAGTTTTATGTGGACAAGGACAGTTCTAGTTCCTGACCAGGGTTCCTTCCAGCCTAATAATTTTCAGCATTTCAGAGTTGGAAGCGAATTTGAATTCTTTCTCACCCAGTTTGAGAGCTTCCTGCTTTTCTGCTTCTTCCAGGTGCTTTATATTTTCTTTGGTGATAATTGGTTTGCCGAGATTAAATACTTTGAATTTGATTTCTGCGAGATCGGCCTGGATAGGAGACAGGGTTTGCAGATATTGCCAGACTGCTTTCGATGCGTTGGTACCGTCTTTGCGGGCATAACCGACCATTCCGAAACTGGCCTGACGGGCCCAACCACCCATAAATACATCTTTAATAGGAGATTTTGTAACCGGATCATATGCTTCGTATGAGATATCTTTAATTGGATAACACGGGTCAGGATTCCTGATGTATTCGTCCCATTCAACTGGCAAACCGAAACCATCATCGACCTTATCGCCAATTGCAAAGATCACATTATCCAGGTCGAGACAGCGCAGCTTTCCGCTCTTTTGTGATTTGACTTCACCATTGTCAATCATTACCAGGATATTATCATCCACTTCGAGTTGAGTCAGGCAGGTATCATCTTTGCTGCCGATTATGTTGGCTGTAGAGGTCATGAATTCAAAGCGGAAGAGGGTGTCAGATTCTTTAGGTTCTGCTGTGGGCAAAGATTCTAAGATCATATCTTTGGCCGCCTGTGGATCCTGACCAACGGCCAGCATTCTGGGGGAGACTCTCTCAATTTCGGCGTCAAGGGCTTTCAAGTCCAGGTTTGCGATAATCCCTGCCATTTCGGACTTATCGAATTTTACTTCTGCCGGTCCTCGTCTCACGATTGCTACAACTTCATCCACCTGTACTTCCCTGATCAGGAAGCGGGCAATATCGATCATAACATTCCCAGCGCCGACGATGGCGCATTTTTTACAGAAATGGAAGGGTTTTTCACTGTAGGGGGGCAACTTATTGTAATGAAAGACCACATCTTTGGCCAGGTAGACGCCATCCAGGTCCTCTCCTGGCAGGTCCAGGCGCTTGATACCCTGGGCGCCGGTTGTGACCAGGATTGCCTGGAAGCCCAGCTTGCGCAGGTCATCCAGAGTCAGATCACCGTATTGCCCGACGGTCAGGTTCCCATAATATGTTATCCCGGGCAGATCGAGTATCTGGCGGAATTGATTTCTTAGGCTCTCCTTCATGAAGTGTTTGTGTGGATGAATGCCATACTCAGCTAACCCTCCGGGTTTGATATCCCGGTTAAAAAGAACGACCTGGGCGCCCTGCCTGGCAAGTTCTCTAGCACCGAACAGGCCGGCAGGTCCGGCTCCGACGACAGCGACAAGATATTGGGTGTCTTCCACGAAGCAAGCTCCTTTGGTTTTGATGATTAGCTCAATGAGAATCTCTGGAGAGATTATAGCCCGGTCAGTGATTCGTTTCAATTGTAAAGATGTCGGGATTGTAACAATTCTTACAAAGTGAGGGATATGCAGAAAGATCTCATCGCCCTGCAGAACAGGTCTTCAAAGGAACTCAATATCTGTGCTGTTTTCATATCTGTGCTAATATTAATTATTGAAAAATCCAGGAGGCTGTATGATATTCCCAGACCCCTCTGATGATGCTGATAATTCAAAAGATACAGGTGATCGTTTTAGAAACATCTTATCGGCATCTCAGACAGTGAAAACAAATTCAACTTCTTTGCCAGATGATTCCCCCCTGGGAAAACTGCCACGATTGACCGCGCGGGTCAGTTCCGGAGCACGGGGAGACATAAAATCGACAACTGACGAAGTGAAAAAAACTTCAGGGATGAAACTATTTCTACCGACTGGGGTAAAGCTGTCTCGTGTTGGTTTCCAGAGTGAAAAAGTATTGCCAGCTTTTTGGACCATTGCCAGTGCCTTATCTGTGTTCGTCAATATTATTTTAATCGCTGTAGTATTGTACCTGCTAGGAAAGGTATCCTCAGCCCAAAAGATCGGTTCGGGTGTTCTTGGTGGTCTTTATCATAATTTTGAACAAATGGATGCTGCCCATATACGTACCGTTATTCCTATTCAAACGGAAGTGCCCGTTCGGTTTGATTTACAGGTCAGTCAGGAAACCGAGGTGGTTTTAAGCCGGGATGTGACCATCCAAAGCGCCCGTGTCACACTACAGACGGGTGGGTTAAACATTCTCAGTGCACCGACCAATATCATTCTCCCGGCTGGCACAAGTTTGCCAATCTATCTGAATATAAATGTCCCAGTGGAAACTACCGTCCCAATCGTGATGGATGTTAATGTAGATATTCCTCTTGAAACCACAGACCTGCACCAGCCTTTCACGGGACTGCAAGACATAATCAAGCCGTTTTATTGCCTGGTTTCTCCGGACGCTACTTCGAATGGAGAGCCGATTTGTATCCAACCATAGCTGGGAAAATTAGCGGTTATATGAATCTTAGGAGTTGAATGAGTAAAAATCTAACCAAGACTGTATTACCCAATGGGCTGCAGGTGTTATTAAAGGAAATCCATACTGCACCATTGATCAGTTCGTGGATCTGGTACCGGGTTGGTTCCCGGGATGAAGTTCAAGGACGTACGGGGATCTCCCATTGGGTGGAACATATGCAGTTTAAGGGTACACCTGAGTTCCCGGCTTCCGTGCTGGACAAATCCATATCACGCGATGGCGGTGTCTGGAACGCTTTTACTTACCTGGATTGGACCACTTACTTTGAAACTATGCCGGCTGATAAGATCGACCTGGGCTTGCGTTTGGAAGCAGATCGCATGGTGAACAGTAACTTTGACCCGGAAGAAGTTACTTCTGAGCGCACGGTGGTGATCTCTGAGCGTGAAGGAAACGAAAATGAGCCGCTTTTTTTGCTTGGCGAAGCAATTCAAGGTGCAGCTTTTCGGGTGCATTCCTACCATCACGAAGTTATTGGAGATTTACCCGACCTGCAGAGTATGGATCGAGATGATCTTTTCCAGCATTACCAAAATTATTATGTGCCCAATAATGCAGTCCTGGCTGTAGCCGGTGATTTTGAAACACAATCTATGCAATCCCGCATCGAAGAATTATATGGTTCGATACCAAAAAGGGAACAGCACCCCTATCCCGCCCGGCAGGAACCGGATCAGCGCGGTGAAATTAGATTATCTGTCGAAGGTCCAGGAGAGACTGCTTATGTTCAGGCGGCGTACCGTTCTCCTGCAGCAGCGCATCCTGATTTTTTCCCACTGACTGTGTTAGATAGCCTGTTAGCCGGACCAAGCAATTTAAATATGTTCTCGGGGGGCATCTCAAACAAGACTTCCCGTCTTTATCGCGCCCTTGTTGAAAAAGAATTGGCTGTCGGTGTCCGGGGAGGGATGCAGGCGACCATCGATCCATTTTTATATAGTATTACGATGACCATTCATCCACAGCGGCAGCCTGAAGAAGCCTTGAATGTCCTGGATGATGAAATCAAGAAATTGCATGATGAGGTGGTTTCAGCCGATGCAGTCGCCCGGGCTATCAAACAGGCTAAGGCGCTGTTTGCTTACGGTAGCGAGAACATAACGAACCAGGCTTTTTGGATGGGGTATGCTGAAATGTTTGCTGATTATGATTGGTTCCAGACATATCTTGAAAAACTGGCCGAAGTCACCCCACAAGAAATCCAACGTGTAGCTCGGGAATATCTGGTTGAACGGTCACGGGTGGTTGGAATTTTTGTGCCTGATGGGAAGGAAGCGGTCTGAGATGGCGATGCATAATACTTCACCAATCGTTCAATCCCTCCCCGGTTCAGATGATATCAACCGAACTGTATTGCCGAATGGGATTGTTGTACTCAGCCGAACCAATTTCAACAGCCCTTCAGTGGTGATCAGTGGTTATATTACGGCAGGATCGATTTTTGACCCTGAAGAGAAGCTGGGTCTGGCTGATTTTGTTGCAGCTGCATTGATGCGTGGTACTAAAAGGAATACCTTTTTAGAGATCTATAACAAACTTGAATCTGTCGGCGCTTCGCTTGGGTTCAGAGCCAGTACCCATTCGGCTGGCTTCAGTGGCCGTTCTTTGTCAGAAGATTTGCCTCTTGTTCTGTCACTGTTGGGAGAAATCCTGCAGCAGCCGCTATTCCTGGATGAATATGTAGAACGTCTGCGTTCCCAACTCCTGACCGGGTTGGCCATCCGGGGACAGGATACAGCAGAAATGGCTTCCCTGACCTTTGATCAAATCCTGTTTGATGGACATCCATATAGTTTACCAAGTGACGGTTGGCCCGAAACCATCAAAATGATCACTCGTGACGATTTGGTAAATTTCCATCAAAGCGTATACGGTCCGGTTGGGATGGTCATTTCGATTGTTGGGGCTGTCGATCAAGAGCAGGCAGCTGAGCAGGTTTACGATGTACTGGGGAACTGGCAAAAAGAAGGACAGATTCAACCAGGTGAGCTTCCGACACTTGAGCCATTGGAAGAAACGATTATTCGCCATTATGAGATTCCTGGGAAATCCCAGAGCGATGTCGTCATTGGGACTACCGCTCCGATGCGCAAATCGGATGATTTTCTACCGGCCTCTTTAGGGAATTCTATTCTAGGTCAGTTCGGATTGATGGGGCGTATTGGGGATGTTGTTCGGGAGCGATCTGGACTGGCTTATTATGCATATTCCAGCTTGAGCGCCGGAATTGGTCCCGGGTCGTGGGAAGTCAGCGCAGGTGTCAATCCCGGAAATATCGAAAAAGCACAAAACTTGATTGTAGATGAATTGAAGCGTTTTGTTGACCAGGGAATTAGTCTGGAAGAATTGGCTGACAGCCAGGCGAATTTTATAGGCAGGCTGCCATTGTCTTTGGAAACGAATGCCGGGGTTGCCAATGCCTTGATAAATATTGAACGATATGAACTGGGTCTGGAGTATTACCGGCAGTATCCTGGGAAAGTCCTGGCAGTTACACCTGAAGATGTGCTTATTACTGCTCGTAAGTATATTAATCCTGACCTGTTAGCAGTCGCAACGGCAGGATCCTCAGTGAGTATTTAACACTAAAAATGAAACTAACCACCGGGGTTGATCAGATAGAAATTAATCGGGTGCAAATCGCTGTAATGCGGCATGGCCGCCGGTTCCTTGAGCGTGTTTATACCAGGGCCGAGTTGGATATATGTAAGGGAAAGATCGCTTCATTGGCAGTCCGATTTGCTGGGAAAGAAGCTGTAGCAAAAGCACTTGGATGTGGGATTGGGGATGTAGCCTGGAAAGAAATTGAGATCCTGAACAATGAACGTAGGGCTCCGCAGTTGAACTTGCATGGAGCAGCAGCACAAAAAGCGCGACTACTTGGGTTGAGGATTTGGTCGATTAGCTTAAGTCATGATCAGTCAACCGCCATTGCTTTTGTAGTTGCACTTGGAAAGTAGTTCAGATATCGGGAAGGTCGTTGAAAAGTGAAAGATTGATTTCAATGACTGAATTGCATTACTCTCTTTAATATTCTGTGAGCCAGGAAAGTAATCCAGGGAGAAGGTTCACGCTTTTGTCCGAAATCCCAATCAGACCAGGCTCGCCAAACAGATTCGGCTTTATACCTTCCCTGTTGGTCAGCTTTTGCTTCCAGGATCGTTAGCATTTCAATCAGGCGTGGATCGGTATGTAACCATTCAAACTGTGTTAGCACATCCAAAACATGCAGAATGTCATACCATATGAGAGGAGCTTTCAGCCGGGCAAATTTTTTTCCCATTCCAAATAGATATGGTTTGTGTTTTTTTCTTTGTTCCCAAAGGGTCAGTATACTATCAGCACCAGTACGACAAACGTGACTTTCTTTCCATTCGGGAAATTGCGCCAGGGCTTTCAGGGAAATCAGGTTGGCATATGGGCAGGGATCATCGCGTCTTCCCGGTCCCTTGAAATTGTTTAATTCAGGTGCAGCTGTACAAGCCCAGCCATTATCGCGGATTAATCCTGCCAGGAAATCCGCGGCTGAGTTTAGCCTTGAATTCATAACTCCCATTTTTTTCAGCGCATATAAGATAGAAGGGGAATCACAAAGTATCCAGGTTAATTGATCAAGTCCAGTTCCACCAAAGTGAATTGGTATGTTTACTTTAACATGGAGCATGCCTTCAGGGGATTGATTTTCCGTAATTTTATCGGTTATGCCCTGTAATTTTTTCTCATTTACTGTAAGACCGATATCAGCCAGAAACACAAATTTGTGAAGAATGTGATTGGCATCATTATGTCGTTTGATTGCAGGTTGCGGCCAGTTTTCTAACTCGATAAACAGATTATTTATTAAGGGGTGTCTTAACACATCCTGGTGAGCTTTCCTTACTTCGTGGTTGTCATCGGGTTGGTCCAGCAAATCTGAGAGTGATCGATAAACTGTCCAGGGTGAACTGGAAAGTAGCCAGCTGATAGTTTCTTGGTCCAGGTTGATCTGTTCCATTGCAATATTCCTTATCCATCACCAGTAATTGCCAGTTTGTCTTCAATTCCGATCCATAGGTGACCTGGAAGAATTGGCGGATATGGTCGAATGCTAATTTCGTAATTATTTTCAGGAGAGCTGGCCGTAATTTCTATCATGCTAGGGTGAACCAGGCAGAGGTTCGGTTTATGTCCATATTTGTTGCAGTAATAATCAACGGCTTTCTGTACCTTTATGGGTAATGTGGTTTTCGAATCATTGTCATACCATAACATACCGATGTGCATGCGCGCCTCCTATTTACTTTTCCATGGTTGGAATCCAAAACCGGAGCCAGGAGTTGCTTTCCGGAAGTGTGAATTGATTCCCATTTTTAAGGGTATTTAACCCGGCTTCAGCAGGAATACCTAACAAGCTGCTGGTAGAAAGTCCAGATATTTGACCATATATCCTCGTCTTGAATAAGTCTGTCCAGTTTCCAATATACGAATATTGAGTGGTATTGAGTGTCGCAAAAGGCCAAACGCGAAAAACTGGGCCATTGTTAAGTAAGTAAAAAAGATCCTGTTGGGCGTCGCGATTGTCTGGAATTGAATTTTCAATTTCATCGATTAAAAGCAAAATTGATTGAGTATCATTATGATTTGAGTGTGTCCAGTTCGTCAATTTCTCTAGAAAATCGATTGTTGCATATGTGTTTGTGGTAAAAACTCCAAGACAATTTGCTTTCCTTTGAAATTCACGCCATATTTCAGGCCTGTAGGTGATAACTCCGAAACGAACATTTTTGGGAGCATGGAGGATCGAGATTGCTTGGGCAATCGTTTGTAAAAAAAAGTTTTTCCCTGATTCATGATCACCAATTACAAGAATTGGTCCTGGTTGAGGGTCATTTAGGTTTAAGAGAACAGGTAAGCCATCTGTTGCCATTCCAAGGAAAATAGATGATTTTGGGATAGGATCCAGGTTTTTAATTATTTCGAAGAGGGTAGGTAATTCTTCTGTTTGAGATGAAGAAACAGCATCCATCCTTTTGAAGCCATTTGTATTTTCAAGTACAGGGATGAGTTCCTGTAAAGCTTGGATTGCTAAATGATAATGGTTTGAGGTTTGCATGCTTACTAGATCCCTTTGTTTCTGGTACGAACTAGAATATATGTTCTAATAATACGTTGAATTGAATATTATGTCAAGTTGATATTCTCTTGTTTCTAGTGATTACCCATATCTCAGATTATTCACCTGAAAGAGATGATTCTGCTTAACTTGGTGTCCTTTTTTCGGGGGAAGTTCATGGTTAGTATTTTGTCTACTTTCCTGTCCTCCGAAGGGGACATTTTAACTTTGCTTAAAGGGGACTTTACTACTTTGCGCTAACA
>JAFGMV010000010.1 GCA_016927315.1 Anaerolineales bacterium
GGTTCAGGGATTACCTGGATTTTATCTTTCAAGCTGTCGAGGTTCATGGGGGAATTGAAAAAGATGCGCATATAAGATTGATACTCTTCCGCCTGAGAGTCCGGTTCCGGGTCGAACGAGACAATCCTTGGAAGCGTCACTGTGCTTATTTTGAATTCCATCCCTTCTTTTAATGGGCTGCCGTCCTGCGCCAGGGTATTTTTTCCAATGGTCAGGTCATAGAAGCTGGCAATCTTATACTTGCCAACAGGTTTAATCGATAGCATGGTATGGTTTTCATTCCAGTTGAGATCAATTGGAAAAGGTTGCCCGGTTTCTCGGTTGACCAGTGTAATTTCTGATATTGCACTCTCTTCGTCCATAGACTGGTTAAAGGTGACCACAAATTCCTGATCCAGCAGCACGTCTTTGATCGTATTGGTTTTGGGGCGTATCCCATCTTTTAAATAGAATGAGTGGATGGCAGGTTCACTGGTACTGAACTGCCAGATGTAAGGTTCGGCAAATGGGCTGCCATTGATGCTTTGCAGATCATCCTTTACTCTGACCGTATAACGAGTCCCTGTGTTCAGGGGAGAATCGGGCTGGAAGACATAGACAGAAGAATTAACCCACTCCCCCTGTCCGTTAATTGGCGGGGAGAACTCAAACGGCTTGGGGAGTGTTTCTTGCTCTTCAATAAGAGTCAGAGGGACAACCGGCTGGTTGAACAACACTGTGATGTTCGTAGTGATCTCCACATCCTCTGAATCGTTCCCGGGGAAAACCTGTCCTACTGCCAGCAATGCAGCTGTTTTGAATTCCACCCGAAATTCTTCTGCGGGTGAGTTCCCGTCAATGTCTGCTGCGTGTGTGGAAAAACAACCGGTGTATTGTGTGGCAGGCTGCAAACTTACTTTGGGTGCGAATTCAAATGTCCGTTCATCCAACCACTCGACCTTGCCAGGGATGATTTCTTCATCGGGACCGAAGAAAGACCAGGCTTCTTCAGTTTTCTTTTGATCCATATCGCGGTCGAAGACAATCTGAATGGCCGGCTCCAGATCCAGCCGCTGGCCGTCCAGCGGCGTCGTGGAATGGATTGTGGGACCAACCTGGGTATCGTCAACTTCAATGGAGAGCGTTCTCCGATCAGGGGTTTCTTGATGGTTGGAGCAGGATGTGCTCAGCAGGACGAACAGGAATAATATGTGCAGTAATTGCCGGGCTCTGTTTTTCATTTGTACTCCACCATTTCTTTCTGGCATAGATTTCAGCATGGGATTAACTGCTTCTTGCATAAATATCTAAACTTGGATCCAACAAAGCACCTTCAAGAACCAGAATTTCAGTTCAGATATTTTCGCAGCACTGTGTAGTATGCTGCCGGTGGGCAGTAATGTCAATGGAATTCGCTCTACTATCCCTATGCTTTTAATCCATTATTTCTATATGGACTGCGCTTTTTTACGCTCAGGGCAATTGTTCTCTGAGAAATCCGGGGTTACCATTTGTTAGAATCCCCAGCGTAGAGTTTACTTTTCCGGAAGTACAGAAGGTTGAAACATCGAGATAACAGCGCATCTGATTTGGTCAAGAACTCAACCCGATTATTTTATTAAACCCTGACTGAATGAGCTGCATAATTTCCTGGGCGACATCGTCCTTGATGTCTTCTCGCATTGGGTCGGGAATATCATATGGAATTCCTGTGGTGACCTCACTCAGTAAATATATTTTTTGACGCTGTGTTGGGAATTCCATTTGCAGGGCTTCTTTTTGTCCCTGTTCCATTACGATTACCATGTCGGTTGTGTGCAGCAATATATCTGTGATCGGTTGCGACCTGTGTTGACTGATATCCAATCCTAAGCGAACTGCATCTTTTATGGCGCCTGGCATGGCAGGCAATCCGGTTTCGGTCCAGGTGCCTGCACTGGCGACCTTGAAATCCTTGTCCAGTGGATGGTTTTTTAATTCACGTTGAAAACAGGCTTCAGCAATTGGGGAGCGATAGCGATTTGCAGTGCACACAAAAAGTATGGTTGTCATAGGGGCCTCACTATTCTGCGCTTATGGTGCATTGATATTCAGGATTAAAATCGTCGCCTTGAACACATAAGGGACGTATCGGGTTCAAACCAGCCAGGGCGTTAATCTTATCTGGAACGGTTAAATCCTTATAGGTTGTTTTTAGAACCTGACGGTACCAGGATTGCGGGAAAAGATCGTTGGAGATGATTGTAACATCCGGGCGTACTCCCAGTGCAAAGTGAAAATACCACAAAGAAAACATACTTTCATCCCCTTTTGTGAGCACGATGGCATTTTCGGGAACGGTATTCAAAACGGTTGTTGCATATGTTTGGGCTGTATAATCATCGGTCAGGTCCATTTTTGTGAACAGCAACCCAGTACGGATTACAAGCCAGGTTAGCAGTAGTGTCGTTACCAGTGTTGGCGTAAGAACATTCATTATGTTGGGAAGTTTTTCGACGATTTCTGTACAGCCGGAACCGATCCAGACTGAGAATGCCAGCAGGGCAGGGATCAGGTAAACATATGAATCCGGGGAGAAATAAAGTATTGCAAAGATCGAATATACAATTGCCAACCAGGCGGTTACCAGATACATGCGAGTGAGGCGAAAGTGTACCAGCAAGGCAATTACGGCAATTGAAAGGCCAATAACCGTCATTTGTCCAATCATATACCCTCCCCAAAGCCGGAATGCCTTCTGCAGATAGGCAGCTGAGAAATGACTCAGCCGGTCGTGGTACATTTGCCCTGAAACCAGCCACAGGAATCCTTCCCAGGAAGAGGCCAGTCCCCAGTTCACCGGCGCCTGCCGGAGTGCCCGGAAAGGAATAGTGAGATATATTCCGGCGCCCAGGAAGACGCCAGTGATCCTTAAGAGGATCATTTTAAAATAGCGGCGCGAGAATTTTTGCGCAGGGGCTGGTCGCATGATATTGGTCTGTTCGGGTTTCCACATCAGAACCAGGGGGAAAAGGAACAGAGTTGTCAGGTGAACCCCCAATGACAAACCAATGATTCCCCCCCCCGCAAGATCCAGGCCGGGGTGAGAATCAACTGTCATAAAATAAAACAGAATCAACACCATGAAGAGAGTCTGCAGGGCGTAAATCTCAGTGACGATAGCCTGAGACCAGACCAGGGGAAACGTGCCAAAGATCAGGCTGGTAAACATTGCGGCCAGCCATTTCTTTTCAAGCGCATAGACCAGTTGATAAAGGATAAAAACCGAAAATGACATACAAACGACTGAGAACAGGTTGGCGCTAAGAGCTGGTGACTGGAAAAAAAGGATTTTTACAAACAAACCAGCCAGGAGCAGGTAAGTCGGATACCCGCTTGGGTGAGGAACCCCCTTGGTTACGATCGCGGTAATTAGATCGCCGCCGTCGGCGCTGTCAAAAGCCCAGGTCAGGCCGGGGGCCATTGTTGAAAGATACAGCCCGCTGATGACCAGGGTAATCAGGAACGGAACAAGCCGCTTGGATAGTTGGAGCATCGCAGAAAAGAAAGGGCGGGGCAAGAAACACTTGCCCCACCCTTGGGTTTATTTCAAATGCTGATACCGATTACTCTTTAACAACTGCTACGAAACAAGGATTGGGAGCGTCAGCAGGCAGGGTTATCTTACCGTCTACGACTTCAACGTCAACCCAGGCTTCACCATCCCAATAGGCTGCTGAGGCGGCGTCCGGGCCGACTTTGACCGCAGCGGCTTTGTAAAGGGTGTCGTCATCACCATAACTGACTTTGAGGAAGGTTGCACCTTCTGCAGCACCCTCGGGGACTTCGCCGGTATATTCTTCAATAATCAGTGTGGGACCAACATCGCCGTCATCGCCGTCGCCGCCTTTATCGGGGTTTGTATAGCCAGTGCCGGCCGGGCGAGGCAGTACATCGCTATTGCCCAAAGCAGCGGGAGCGCCGCCGGGGGCTTGCAGTTTACCAGCCCATGCGCCGGTTTGGGCAACAAGTACCAGGGCAATTACCAGCGCAGTAGCAATCAAAATACGTTTGTTCATGGGTAAATATCTCCTTTTCGATTCTTATAAATACAACTCTATTTTACAGCGTAACCTTTTGTATGAGTTCGAAAAATGTTCGGATTACGGCCTGAAAACAATTTCAACTTCGATGTCTTCGCGTAACTCGAGCTCAAAAAGAAGGTTTGTGCTTTCTATCAGTGCTTGTGGGGCAGTCGATACGATTTCTGCATTATTCGGCAAATGTACTCGCAGGGTGACCGGCATGGAGACGACCCCGGCTTGTTTTTGAATGGTAAGTATATAAATTTTTTCACGCCCCGTTCCAGGCTGAATAATATTTTCAGGGAGGTCAAATTCAAAACCGGTTTGCAGCGTTTCTCCCTTCCTGACCATCAGTAAAGTTCCGAAGCTTTGAATTTGATCGATTGACTCGTTTAGCTGGTCTACGCGTGCCGGTACGTTTTCCAGCAGCATGATCATGTCCTCGCGGATTACGGCGTGTGGGCTGGAACCGGTGAGGATCGCGCCTTCAGGAACATACACGCGTAAATAATTGTAGTAGCAGCGATTAATGGCATACCAGCGTTCAACATCATCGGACTCGACCCCTTGATCGAAATTCATCTGGAAACAGCGGTCATCGTCCTGACCTGAGGCATTATTCTTATGGAAGATAGACAGAATTGAGTGAGGCGCGGAGAGATTGGTCAGGTCAACGTCGTAGTCCAGCCAGGAGTTGATGACTGCGTTGGTTTTGTTATAGCCGATATTGGTATCAATGGTGAGTAAAAAGTCGCCTCCCTTGTATCGTATGGCCCCGTCCCAACCCCGATCGGCCAGGACCTCGGACAGCTCCGGATCATCCAGCTGCACCAGGATATGACGCTGGTTCATTTCAGTGAACATGGTTTTTATGACCTGTTCCCAGGAGAGGTCTTTTCCAGACAACAGGCGGTTGATGATCGCCTTAGCGGTCGGATTCATGAACTGCTTGCGGTGCCAGTCCGGATCACGTTCTTCTTCTGGGGGGGGGATTTTCTGAGACCGCATGGTCTCCCGGATATTCTCAGCCGTAACGGTTTGCCCGATTTCGGAAACATAGACCGGGCCAGTTACAGACAGGATGCTGACGAGAACATGCTGGTCAATCGCGATCACCCCATCCACGGAATGGGCGTATCGATACGCGTATAAGTATTCTGCCCACCTGACAGCTCTGGGATAATCTGGAAACCAGTTCGAATCCCTGAAAACCATGGTCTGAATGTTCATATAATGGTTCATCTGCCAGGGAGAAGGTGGGTAGAATTCGCCAATACTATCCACCTCGTATGCATCCGAGACTTCCCAGTTGATGATTTGGCCGTTTGCAACCACTACCTTGCCAACAGCAGTAATGAATCCACCGGTTGGTCGTAGCTCATCTTCGTTCTGAATCAGGATCAGGTATGTTTTAGGACCATCATTTGTACCGCCTAACAACCCTGGGATGGATCGGGAAAGTGAAAGGCTTTCATTAAGCAGGGTCGTATAGGGGTCGAATTTCGTGATCAGCAGCCTGGTTTTTGGCGACAATTGATCCATGTGTATTTGTTCCCGGGCCAGCATTGCCTTTTCAAGCGCTGCCTGGGCCTCGATGAGCGCCGGCTGGCTTTCCAGGAACATACCGGTCAGTTCAGTGGCTTTGATATCCTCTTCGGTTTGGTAAATGGCTTGCCAGATTGGGAAAACGCTCTGGTATGATATTTCGGCTGATTCCAGGGCGCTATCGGCCATGTCCAGCAGATCTTCTGCGGCTTCCAGATCGCCTCCATAGACTGGTATCCAACCAGAATTGGAACTGAGCCAGAGCCATGGGGATACTTCTGTTTTCAAGTTATCCAGGTCGTTTCTCGTATTTTCAAGCAAGGGACCGATCTGGTTCAGTTCGTCGGGCTCAAAGGAATTTAAATTTAACCCTTGCAGAGAAGTGATATCCGTTTTTACGGTTTGGACCAGGTTGAGTATTTTACGTGCTTTCACGCTCAGGAAGATCAAAGCGGCGGCCAATAGCAGCGCCGGCAATAGCATTGTCCAGCGCATGAACCTCTTATTCAGGTTTTTTTTACCAGGATGTCTGGTAACCCTGGCATTAAAGTGTTCAGCCTTTTCAGGCTCCAACAAGGGGGACGGTTTGCCAAATTTTGTGCTGAGGTGTTTTTCTCGATTTTCGAAGAACTCTGCAAATTCCTGCAGCCCGCTGCGGTGCCAGTCGCTAATGGTACTGTTGGCAGCGAAGTCAATATCATCACCGATCAGTTGGTATGGTTCAATCTCATCTGGAGAGAGCATGTCTGGAGATTTTTCGAACACGAACAGCAATATGGCCTGGTCAATACGACGCCAGGCATCCCGCATGGAATTTGGTGATCGCTGCCCATGCAGGAATGGGGCAAAATAATTCGCTGCCAATAAACCGAATCGGCCCCACCGTGTATCAAGCCGCTTTCCCCTCGTTGGGGGTGTTGCGGGCTGCATTTGCTTAAATAGAGTACCGAGTGAAAGAACTAATTGTTCCCCCGGTTTTTTATTTTCAAGCGTTGGATCCTGCAGCAGCATATCCTGAACAACCAGACTCTCAGTCCAGGGATGGTTGTTCAGCTGTTCAGGATTTGACAGAGTCTCAAGGATTTTTTTCAGTTGTTCGAAGAGTGTTTGAGTGTCGCTCACGGTTATTTCTGGGCTTGATGGGGGATCAACATCCAGTCTCCCCGATGCAATAATTCATTATCACTGCAGTCATTGAAATACTTGAACAGTACCAGGTCGACGTCCAGAACGTCGGCCAGTTGCTCAGCGGTGATCTCTTCATGGGTGACTTCGTAGGGTTCGAAAACAGGCAGCCCAAGTGGATTGGTCATGTCAATCGGGACGACAAGCAGTGCACCGGCTTGGATCGGCAGCGCCAGGGAGTAATTGGCGGCCAGGATTACTTCGACGGTGGTTCCATGCTGATCTGCCAGGTTGGTAAGGTTCTCGCCCATTTTTATTCTATGGATTAGGTATTTTTGCACACGCCCGATCGGCGTATCAAGTGCGTGGCGGGAAAGACTTGCCGGAGTGATTGTGAGTGTCGCCGAAGGCGTGGAGGATGGTGTTGCTGTCCCTGTGATAGTTGGTGTTAATGTTACGGTGCGTGTTTTTGTCGGCGTGGATGTCAGGGTTGGGAAGGGGGTTACTGTAAAGGTTGGGGATGGGGTCAGTGTACCGGCCAATGGATCTACTGTTGGGGAAGGCAGGATTCCGGCATTATAGGTCGCAGTCATTTCTGAACCATCCGATGTTAATGGCAGGGATGAAGATTGCGTTGGCGCTCTTACTATGAAATCCTGAAAGCCGCCTATCGCCCAAAGGCCAAACGCGACCGCAAGCAGGAAAAACAGGATTACCGCTGCCCAGCGAGACAGGAGCGCGGAACCAGATAAGTTCTCCTTAATCTCTTGCCGGTATCGTAATTGCGCCGGGAAAGTCCCCCCTTCTTCTGCCTGGTATACAATACATTCCTTGTGCAAGCGACCAAGACAGTACTTTCCTTGATGTTCCAGATTTATCGAAGCAGGTGTTTTACTGCGGTGACAGTGATTGGCTGGCGACGAGAACGCCATGTGTGAATCTGGATCATTGCTGATACCCAGGTATGGGCAGGCAGGTTCTTGTTGATCGTACAGAGTATTCTTCATAATATCCTGGCAGCTAGTCTCTTTTTTGGGTGTTTCATTGTACTACTCGTGCGAGCCTGTGTTGGAGTCATTATTTTTTGCGCGTGATCTTGTCTTGTCGCCAGGGAAACCGCAGGAAGCCTTTTGGTTGGAGGCCTTCTCTGTTGTATGCGTCGTAATGGTAATTTGTATAACCACCATATCCGTATCCCTGGCCTGGCTGGATATTGTTCAGGACAGCTCCCAACATGCGCGCCCCAACACGACGATACTGTTCGGCCGCCAAACGAGCCGCCTCGATATCTGTCCTTCCTGGCCATAAGACCAACAAGACGCCATCAACCCTTGCTGCAATCAACTGGCTATCGGTGACTACGATGGGGGTGCTGTCGATTATCACAAAATCGAATTCGGCTTTTAGTTCATCCAGAATGACGCCCATCTTTCCTGATCCTAACAGCTCAGCCGGATTCGGGGGGATCCCACCGCTGGTAATAATTGACAGACTCAAATCATCCCAGGTCTGATATATATCTTTCAAGGTTACCCTATCGCGAAACACATCACTCAAACCGACCCGGTTCACCAGCCCCAGCTCTTTATGAATTCGGGGGCGGCGAAGATCGGCGTCTACCAGCACAACGCGTTTCCCGCTCTGGGCAATCACTGCTGCCAGGTTGGTTGCGACCGTGGTTTTTCCTTCTCCTGCCCCAGGACTTGATATCAGAACACTCTTCAAAGGTTGATCGACCCCAATGAATTCGAGGTTGGTTCGTAGTGAACGAAAGGCTTCTGCGGCCGGGGACCTGGGAACATGGACAACGTAAGGGCCATCCTTTGTTTTTTCTTCTTGCGCCAGTTGAAAAATATATCCAATAATCGGGATATTCAACACGCGTTCAACATCGTCGCGAGTTTTTATTGTGGTGTCCAGTGCGTCGATCACCAGAACCGCGACGATCGCAAATATCAAACCGGCCGCGCCGCTGATGATGGTGTTTAACCAGATTCTTGGCCTGACCGGAGATGGTGAAGCTTCTGCTTTGTTCACCGCTACTACGTTGGGCATATTCTGCATCTTTTCCAGGCGAACCGTTTCACGGTTATTCATCAGATTCAGGTATATCTGTTGGTAAAGGTCCAGGTCTTTGGTTAATTTTTCGATTTCATCCGTGTCAATTTCTGCTTGATCGGATACCAGTAGATTGGTATAGATGTTCTGGTAAGAAACCAGTAAGGTTTCTTGGGTAAGAAGGTATTCCTGTTGTTCAAGCAGTGCTTTTTCGATTGCGCCGGGCTCAACCAGGGGCGTCAACCAGGTGATCTCCCGCTGTAGTTTTTCGATTTGAGACCGGGTTTGATTGATCGCTACGCCCAGTTCGGCCATGCTGGCTTCGATACCCGCTTTATAGGCTGGATCCGACAGTACCTGGGGATCCGTTTCTAACGTATTCTTCATTTCCTGGTAGTTTGCCAGTTGATTATCAAGTACGGTCTGTTGTTGGTTCAAGGTATTCTGGTTCGAGATCAATAGTACCTGTGCTCGCGCCTGGGTTAATGTGTTCAATTTATCAATTTCATCTTGAGCAGCGCTTATATTGTCTTGCGTGGCCTGAAGTTTATCTTGGGACTCTGTTATTTTTTCATCCAGTGCGCCTGATCGAGCTACGTTTAATTGAGTCTGGACCGTTTCAATCTGGCTCTGGACCTGGTTAATCTGCAGGTCCAGGCTGGCTTCGGCATCATTGTATCGGCTGGATTGTATTTCTTCATTTTTGTCGATCAGCACTTGTACAAGCGTATCGGCGATTAATTCTGCCCTTTTGGGATCGGGATCTTCGGCGATTATATTGATTACCATGGTATTTGTTGCTGCAGTTATCGTGATTTGATCGCTTCTTACATCGCCGCCAATAATGCTGTGGACATCTTCCCGAACCCATCCCTGAGAAAGCAGTTCAACATACGTCTGGGTTAACTGCTGAACATTCATGATTTGGGTGACGTCGCTTACCGGGCCGGATGAAGAGGAGCGGGTCACCATCACTTGGGTTCTGGCTTGATAGATTTTTTCTTGAAAGTTGCTGACCGCAAAGGCTATTCCTGCGGAAAGGACAGTGATGAGGAGCAGCCACCAAATTGAGCGGCGTAACAAATCGAACAAATACTTCAGGGTATAGGTTTCTATTGAATTTGAAGTTGAACTTCGGCTGTATTCCATTCGGGGCTCCCAAGTAAAAAATCAAGGTTTTGTATTTTACCAGCAATCTTTCGCACACCATAGATGAATATTAATGAAACGGGATATTTTAGCACAAAACAACAATGGAGTTATCCTTCTGTTATCCTTCTGTTATCTTGCCAGTTCCGTATCTATCCAGTAACATAAACGGGGTATCTTCCCAAAAAACTGGGGTAGAACAAATTGACAAGAGCGAGTAAACTTCAAGCCATGTTGGAAGACATAGACCTCAGTGCGA
>JAFGMV010000089.1 GCA_016927315.1 Anaerolineales bacterium
CATGAGCTTAACTTCATTCGATGAGCACACCTTCCATATTTGTTCTCAATGTGTCGCACTGTGTCCTTATGGTGATCCAAAATAGGATTTACACCCGACACCGGCTCTCGCCCCCTGCGGGGATCCTTCGCGACGGACAGGGCTGCGCCTGGGAGTCTGCGGCGCTTTTCGACTAATGGCGCGACACTTCAAACAAGTCTCGCCCGTCTGCCCTGCCGCTCAAGCCGCCCGTTGGCACACTCCATGAAGAATAAGCGTTTGAAAAATCCCGCAAAATCACGAAGTTGTCAAGAAATTAAGTGCATTCATTCGAGAGCAACTTCAAAACACGTAGAGTCTTGCAAGCCAAAGGCGTGCTAACAAAGCGTACGCCGGTCTCGTGTGCTTCACAACGCCAGGCTGAGTTGGTTCTGGCCTTTGGGAATACCGCTATAAAGGAAATTAGAAATGAGAATAAGCACTTTTTCAAAGAGCCTCTTATTAGGTTCTATTGTATTGGGTTCTATTGTATTGCTTACAACTGGTTGTCATCCATCCGATCCAAAATTCCCGACTGGGGATTACATAGATACCGAGGGAAATCTGACCAGTTTCCATAGTGATGGACAAATGTGGATCAGAAACCTGAATACCGGGGAAATCCTGGCTACACACAGCAAATATTCGGTGGACGGAGACACCATAACATTCGCCAGCATAGAACTATGCCCGCAGGGCGATGGGGTGTATAAGTGGACTCAGGATGGAGATCGACTGCTGTTCGAGTTAATCGAGGATCAATGTGATTTTCGTATATGGAAATTATCTCTCGAAATAACTCGCTACAAATATGGCGAGTAATCCTTATCTCGCAGACAGGAATCAATGAAGCTGCCAAACTAAGCAATCAGGACCTCTCCTGGCCGTCTCCGGCCAGGGGAGGTGTTGCAAATTAGCAAAAACAATAGACGTTAACACTCCAAACCTGGCAGGCGGGACTTTATCCCGTTTGAGTTATACAGGGATGCATGCTAGAGAGAATGGTAAATTGAAAACCCTTCAAAACGCAAGGCGCCAACCAATCCGGTCGAGACAGCAGCAAGCAACACAGGTCGAACTCACCATCTTTACAGATCGTGAGTTCGCGATCAAGCCTCTGCCAGAAGGGCCGCAGGAAGATTGAAGCGTCTGTGATTTCCACCCAATCAGTTTACCCGCCTCTGCCAACAGGTCGGCTATTTTCTCAATAGAGGAGGACCGAGTCCAATCCGTTCGAGAGAGTCCCGAAAAGTTTCTATCAGACCCCCTACCGGGCGAGCAGCCTTCGGGATGCCGCTCCGAGGATACCATCGCTGCAATAAAATCTACACCCTTTTTGTGCACCCGGGAATTTTGATGTGGTGATTCCTGATTATTTACAATGGACTATGCTATAATGGAGCATATGATGGAAAATGAACCTGCTACACCGGAACAATCAGAAACCGAAGATACAACCACCAACAGAGGGACCGGTAAGAACAATGACAACAAGAATATAATAACGCTGATTATTGTCGCTGTTGTTATTGTACTTTTGCTGGCCGGGTTGGTAACAGCGATCGTTGCGCTCAGTCAAAATGCTGACGCGGCTGCAAAATGGCGCGACATCCTGATCATTGTTATGGCGCTCGAGTCCCTATTCATTGGTGCGGCGCTAATCATTCTCATCATCCAAATAGCCAGCCTGACCAATTTGCTGAAAAACGAAGTGCGCCCCATCCTCGATGCCGCCAGCGAAACCGTCAATACATTACGTGGAACTACCGAATTCTTAGGTGAAAATGTTGTTGAGCCAGTGATCAAACTTAATGGTTACCTGGCGGGTTTGCAACGTGTGATAGAATTAATAAAGATTAAAAGGATCTAACAGACCATTTGGGAAAGGAGAAAGACTATGTCTGATCGTGATGAATTTGGTGCTTTTTTAGTCGGTTTTATTGTTGGAGGCGTGACTGGTGCGATCGTTTCCCTTCTTTACGCCCCTCAATCCGGGCAGGAAACCCGTGCGTTGATCCGCGATAAGGGCATCGAGATAAGGGACAAGGCTGCCGCTACGACCGAAGAGGCAATTGCACGGGCTGAGGCAGCCGCGGCAGAAGCACGCGCCCGGGCAGAGGAACTCTCGGCAAAACTGCAGGAACGCGGCAAAGAAGTTGTTGCTTCCGCCAAAAAAGCTTCTGAAGATGTAATGGAATCGGCCAAAAAAGCCTCCCAAAATATTACAAAGCGCCCTGCAAAATCGGGGTCGTCAGAAGCATAAACCTGCTTGATTGACGCTCAAGGGTTTGACCATGCGGGTCAAACCCTTATTTTATTAGCACAGGCGAATGGGCTTTCTTCATTATTTTTTGCGCTTCTTCTTCAAATTACTTTACAATCAATTCGCCTGGACATACGACCTGGTTTCAGGGACAGTCTCGCTGGGGAAATGGACAACCTGGATCGAAACAGTAATTCCATATATCCAGGGAGACCGGATTCTGGAATTGGGTCACGGACCCGGTTATCTGCAGTATGCACTGTATCCAAAAGATCTGGATGTTTTCGGGCTGGACCAATCTCTCCAAATGGGACAGTTGTCAGCCCAGAAACTAAAAAGGAGCGGCTGTGCGCACGCCAATCTCATCCAGGGCCGTACACAGGCGTTACCATTCCCCGATCAAATCTTCAGCACAGTTGCAGCCACATTCCCAACAAAATACTTCCTACATCCTCTGACATTACAGGAAGTCTACCGTACCCTGCAACCCGGAGGGCGATATGTCATTCTGCCGGTCGCCTGGCATATTGGACAGCACATCCCCGAACGTCTGGCAGCATGGCTTTTTAAAATCACATGCGAAGGCTCAGAAACGGTCGCGGCAGTAATCCGGGAGCAGATTCAACAACCCTTCGAACAGGCCGGTTTTCATATTGAATTCACTGCCCAAGAAGTGAGGAACAGCCGGGTATTGATTGTGGTAGCCTCAAAAAACGACTAGCTATCATGAGAGCCGGTGCTGACTGCGGCAGGCCGGCAGGGATTATCCTTTTAATGCGTCGGATAGTCCTGTTTGACTATCATTATCCTGCCGGTCCAAAGGAGGAAGGTCCAACAATGAATTCAGACCAAAGTGCTGCAGGAACTCCGGCGTCGTCGCGTAGAGAATCGGGCGTCCCGGGCTGTCTGCACGCCCGCCTTCCTGAATCAATCCCTTGTTCAGCAGGCTGCGCATTACGCCATCACTGTTGACCCCGCGGATGCTGTCAACCTGCGGACGCGTAACCGGCTGTTGGTAAGCGATGATTGCCAGGGCTTCCAGGGCCGCTCGACTCAGATGACTGGCGGCCTCTAGTCCTAAAAAATGTTCGATCAGTTCGGCCAGTTCTGGAGCAGTGGTTAACTGGACCCGCCCACCATGACGCTGCAGTTTTAAGCCGCGCCCGCTTAATATTTCATCCAACTCAAGCAAACCCTGTTCCACTTTTCCATTGGTCACACTCAAAGCCGCCGCAAGCTGGCTGATTGCCACCGGTTCTGCCGTTACAAACAAAAGCGCTTCCAGCTGCGCAGAAATTGAAAATGCTTCGGGATTTTGATTTTCGCTCATGCTATAATTGCTCCTCGCAAACACTTATCTACGAGATGATCCTATGAAGAAAATGAACAAACACAACCTGCTTTGGCTTATCACCATGACGCTGCTATTCCTTACAATGGCTTGCACAATTTTCATTGGCGGTCCTGACTTCCCGGCCAGGAGTATTCCACTCTCGCCTGCGTCTGTTATTGAACTCCAGGATCAGGCAAAGAAAGCTGTCGAAGAAGGTGCGGAAACCGGGGAAGTCACCTTACGGGTCAGTGAGGTTCAACTGACATCCTTTATGGTGTACAAACTGGCAACCCACCCCGATCCACCGATCACCAATCCGCAAGTTTATTTACAGAATAACCGGATGGAGATTTATGGGAAAGTAACCCAGGGATTATTTACGGCGAATGCAAAAATCTCGGTTGAAATCAATGTTTCTGAAAACGGGCAACCCGTCATCGAAATTGCATCGGCTGATTTTGGGCCGTTTCCAGTTCCCGACAGTATCAAGGAACTGATTTCAAACACCATCAAAGAAGCTTACACCGGCTCACTTGGACCAATCGCAACCGGTTTTCGAATTGAAAACATCACAATTGCAGATGGTCTCATGACAATAACCGGCCGTATAAAATAAGCGCCCTGCATTATACCAAGTATTCGATAATCACATAAAACCTGCCATGACCCAATTTCCACCCATCAACTCCAGCCGCAAACTCCCTGTCCTCTTCCTCATATTTACCTTTCTGCTTGCCATGACAGCTGCCTGTCAACTACCGGGACTCTCCCACGGGAAAATCAACGTAACAATTCAGGTTAACGGCAGTGAGCGACAAGCAACGCTCGAGGCAGGCAGCACAGTTGCAGACGCCCTTAGCCAGCTCGGGATAACACCGGACAAACTCGACAAGAGCACCCCGCCAATGTACACGGTTCTCACTGACGGGGATCGGGTCGAATATATCCACGTTGAAGAAGTATTTAAAACGGAAGAAGTCGTCATCCCTTATGAACAACAATTCGTTCGCAACGAATCCCTTCCGGAAGGAGAAACACGCCTGATCCAATCCGGTTCAAATGGGTTGGAAGAGATAACATATCGCATCGTATCAGAGAATGGTGAAGAGGTTAGCAAATCTATCGTCAAAACCATCATCCTGGTTGAGTCTATTCCTGAGATACTAATGGTTGGAGCGCAATCCTCTTTCGCACCAATCCCAATTCCCGGAACGATAGCTTACCTGGCCGGCGGTAATGCCTGGTTGATGACTGGAACAACTGCAAATCGCCGCATCATCGTCTCGTCTGGCGATCTTGACGGACGTATCTTTTCGTTGTCTTACGACAGGAAGTGGCTGCTTTTCAGTCGAAAATCGACCAAGTCACCGGACCAAGAGATCAATACTTTATGGGTTATCAATATCGCCAATGAATTTACCAAACCACAAGACCTGAAAGCACCAAACGTGGTTCACTTCGCGGATTTCAAACCGGGCAATAACACCGAGATCTATTATTCAACCGTAGAACCGCGTGCACAGGCGCCAGGCTGGCAGGCAAACAACGACCTCCAGAAAGTAATCTTTGGATTAGGCTGGGTTGGCGATCACAAAAAAATCCTCGATCCGAATTCCGGCGGTGTCTATGGATGGTGGGGCACAAATTTTGCCTGGTCTCAAAACGGGCGCCTGGCATATACCCGTCCTGATGGTTTCGGGATCGTGGACATTGATGGTGGTTACCTGAAACCGCTCCTGGAGATCACACCGCTTCAAACGCAAAGCGATTGGGCCTGGATACCCGGACTGACCTGGGGAGCAGATGAACAGAGCATTTATTTTGTTTCGCATGCGCCGCCGTCTAACCTGATTAATCAGGAGGTTTCCCCAAATTTTGATCTCTGTGCGACATTGCTGGCAAACAACACCACAATAACCATGAGTGAACAGACGGGTATGTTTGCTTATCCGGCAGCTTCTGCATTACGTCTGGGCGGCAAAGAAAATTACTATCAGGTTGCTTATTTACAGGCCATCTTCCCCATCCAGAGTGAAACCAGCCGCTATCGTTTATTTGTCATGGACCGTGATGGTTCCGACCGCAGGGTCATCTTTCCACCGGATGACACACCAGGCATGGAACCGCAGCGCCCCGTTTGGGCGCCTGATCCAATCGATGGCCAAAACGGTGATTTTATGGCGGTTACATACCAGGGCAACCTGTGGTTAATCGATTCGGGCAGCGGACAATCATTTCAAATCACTGGAGATGGGCTGATCAGCCGCATAGATTGGAAATAAAATTGTGGCTACCCCTCCGTTCAAAATATAAAGTCTAGAGGTTACATGCGCATTCTCATTACCGGAGCAGCCGGTTTTCTCGGCTCCCATCTCTGCAGACGACTGCTCTCTGAAGACCATGAAATTATCGGGATGGACAACTTCGTCACGGGCAAGCCAGACAACCTTGTCGAATTGTCTGGCCACAAGAATTTCTCATTCTATAAACACGATGTTTCCAACTACATCTTTGTCCCCGGAAACATTGATGGTGTTTTGCATTTCGCTTCACCAGCCAGCCCCAATCCCGAATCACCAACCGGGTATTTCAATCTCCCAATACAAACCATGAAAGCTGGAGCGTTGGGGACTCACAACACGCTGGGGATCGCCAAAGATCAGCACGCAAAATTCCTTTTGGCATCAACCAGTGAAATTTACGGCGACCCGCAGGTGCATCCACAGACGGAAGACTATGCCGGCTATGTCGACCCGGTTGGTAAGCGTGCGGTCTACGATGAAGCCAAACGCTTTGCCGAATCGCTGACAATGGCATATTACAGGACCCACGAGGTTGACACTCGCATTGTACGTATCTTCAACACCTATGGGCCAAATATGGATCTGGAAGACGGGCGAGCTCTCCCCAATTTTCTTAAACAGGCTTTGCTCGGACAACCCCTGACCGTCTATGGAGAAGGGAACCAGACCCGATCATTTTGCTTTGTTGATGACCTGATTGATGGCATCGTCAGGCTGCTTTATTCTGACGAACATATGCCTGTCAATATAGGCAATCCGGATGAAATGACTGTCCTTGAATTTGCAGAAACCATTAATCGCATAGTTGGCAGCAGCGCTGGTGTGACTTTTCTACCCAATCAGCGGAGTGTACGCGACCCTCAAAAGCGCCAACCAGACATTACCCGCGCCCGGACTATCTTAGGATGGGAACCCAAAATAAGCCTCGAAGAGGGTATCCAAAAGACCATACCTTATTTTAAAAAGAAATTGAATATTGAATAACAATCATGTATGCAGTCATCACTGATCCAACAGAACGAACTCGATTTACCAAATTCCTGGCGGTTGGCGCCATTGGAGCTGCAATTGATTTCGGAGTTATGAATATATTAACCCAACTCCTTAAAATGCCGCTGGTGTCCGCCGGAACGATATCCTTTCTTTGCGCAGTGCTCAGTAACTTTATCTGGAATCGCTATTGGGTCTACCCGGATTCCCGCTCCCGCCCATTGGGACGACAACTGCTAATGTTTTTCATTGTCAACACAGCTGGTGTGGCTATCCGCATTCCGATCTTAAAGTTTGGTGAACCACCTGCCCAGTATTTCTTTAACCGGATTCAAATAAAGCAATTCCCCGCTGAATTCCTGGCAAAAAATGCGGTCCTGGCGATTGCAGTTGGCATCGTCCTGCTGTGGAATTTTTTCGTAAACCGTTATTGGACGTATAATGATGTTGACAACTAAGATGGAGTGCAGCATGGATACTCAGCCACGTAAAATCATACCGATATACAGTACCAGAGGAGACGTGGAGGCATTTCTTTCATACCCGTACCTGTATAATACCCTTTGCGAATGGATCGGTTGGGTAACCCCCCAAAGAGATGTTTATTCGGTGCTGGGGCATTATGTCGGGTACCTGACAAACGATCCGCGTATCTTGAGAAAACGCTGGACGAGCCATCTAAAATCCGGAAAAAAGCCGCCGCCGCCGCCGCCCAAGATCAACCACCCGGTCACGGTCCCATTACCTCCCATGATGCCCGACCTTCAGTTCAACACGATCGACATACTTCAGGATGAACCAGACCGATTGCACACGTTGGACAGCGGAAGATTAAAGGAAGATATGGATTGAGATGGCAAAGAAACTCAGCCCCAAACCGATGAGTGCATCACATATCAGTATCGCCCAACTGATGAACCCTGAACATGCCAACCCGACCGGCAATGTTCATGGCGGTTGGATCATGAAACTGGTCGATGAAGCCGGTGCACTGGCTTGTATGCGGCATGCCCAGGAACGGGTTGTGACCATTGCAATCGACTCGATGGTTTTCAGGCAGCCAATCCGAATCGGAGATCTTGTGATCCTGAACGCAGAAATAACATATACCGGAAAAACATCCATGGAAGCAGAAATCCAGGTGATTGCTGAAAACCCGATTACCGGTAAACAAACCCACACTAACACTGCCTATGGCGTCTATGTTGCTTTGAATAAACACGGACAACCAACGGCAGTGCCTCCTATCCTGCCCGAAACACAAGCAGAAAAGCAGCGCGCCGAACAAGCGAAAATACGTCAGGAAACCCGCCTGTCCCAGAGATAACCTACCCTATGGACTTGCCAGAAGCATCCTTCCCTGAAGAACAAGAACCAAAAGAACGCCTCGCCCATCCATTCCAGAGTTTGCAGGAACTGCTGGACTATGTATCTGGTAAAAGTCCGGTTGAAGAAGCTGCGAAGGAAGAAACCGGGCTTGCGGAATCCCTCCCTTTCCCGTTCCTGGCAATTGTCGGCCAGAGAGAGATGAAGCTGGCGCTGCTCCTGGGATTAATCAACCCAAATGTGGGCGGCATCCTGCTGATTGGTCCCCGGGGAACCGCCAAAACAACTGCTGTTCGGAGCCTGCTCGATATCCTACCTCAAGTTCAATGCAGTAATTGCTATTATGGTTGTTTACCAGAAGATATCGCAGAAGGCGGCATTGATGCAGTCTGTCCGGATTGCGCCAAGAAATTCGGCGAAGGTCAATCCCTGACTTCAGAAGATCGGGTACGGCTGGTTGAACTTCCGCTCAACGCGAAACTAGAGGATGTCGTTGGTGGGATCGATGAGCGCGCACAAACCCACGAGAGAATGCGGATACGACGCGGGATCCTGGCCCGGGCTGATCAAAACCTGCTGTATATTGACGAGGTCAACCTGCTGCCAGATCATCTTATCGATGTAACCCTGGATGCCGCCGCGCAGGGATCGTATACAGTGCGCCGTGGATTGGTTTCGGCGACCTATCGATCTCGCTTTGTACTGATCGGGTCGATGAACCCCGAAGAAGGGCGGCTGCGACCACAAATCCTTGATCGGTTCGGTCTGCGCGTCATCGTTCGTGGATTGGAAAACAGCAAAGAACGACTGGAGGCTTACAAGCGGGTCCAACTGCACCTTTCCAATCCCCGCCGAATGATTGCCCAATACAAGGATGAGATGGCGGTTGCCTGTGATGAGATCCAGTCAGCCCGTGAACGCCTGCCGCAAGTCGAGTTACCGGACCAGCTTGCCAGGCCAGCCATCGAATTGATCCAAAAAACAGGGATTGACTCCCTGAGGGCAGAGATAACCTGGTTTGAAGCCGCACGCGCCCATGCCGCCGCAGATGGCCGCACCAAGATTGTGCTTGATGACCTGAAGGCAGTCGCATCGATGGCCCTTCGCCTGCGTCGTTCTCAATTTATGACGGATTATTTTACAAACCAGCAGAACGAAGAAAATGAAATCAATGATCTGATAAAAAATATGAAATCAAGGGCAAAGAAACCGCCATCAGGAAAAGCACATAAGTCATGACTGCCGGATACCCAAAACCTCCATCCTTCATCAGCATTCTCCTGGGCATTTTTGCCTGTATCCTGCTTGGGTTTGCTGTTTCCCAACTTGCCAGCCTTACCAAGTGGACCGGATATCTGTTTTTAATTATCCCTGACAAATTGGGGATAATTAAAATGGCAAAAGCAGATGAGATCATCGAAGTTGATTTCTCAACCAATCCAACCTTTGTTTATTTTCCAGAAGCCGGACCCTACAACCTTTACACCAACAACCTCGATCTTCTCTCAATAACAGACAGCCTGATTGAATCAGAAAAAGTCTGGTTGGTTATTACACCCCTGGGTTCTGAAAAACCTCTTCAAGTGCTTTATTTCACGCGCGGGCTGTTCATTTACGATTCTGCTTATGCAAAAGGACGCCCAATTTACTACTTTGAAATACCCTCGCCTGGATATTACAAGCTAAAACACCCAACGCGCCCAATCAGAGTAACTTTTTTACCAGATTACAACACCTTTAATGAAGAGAAAATCATCCTGGCTTATGTTGTTCAGCTTCTCCTGGTGGGAATCCCTTTCGGGTATCTGATATACAGGCGCTGGAGCAAGCGTATGCAGCCCGTCTGGGACATTCGCAAACAAAAGCTGGCTGAAACCGAGAAATTCTGGCAGAACAAAAAGTCAACCAACGAAACAGAAGACGATCTTTAAAATTAAATTTTGAGGACTTACTTGGAACTTATTAAAAAAATCATTACCCATAAAAACTTTCCCCTGCTGATAATCCTGGTAATTAATTCGAGCGCTGGTATAGCCATATTTAGGGATTATGGCATGAGTTGGGATGAACCCCTCTTTTATGGGTATGCAGATTCCATTGGATATGCCTATTCACTGCATGCCCGGCAAAGTAATACTTTTGACCTTGCGAACGCGTTCGGCCCAAGTCCGGGGGACCACGGAAACCGCGGCCCCGCGTACATCATTCTTGCACGCCAGTTAGTTTACATCATCCAGGATATCGCCAGTCTTGATTCCGCTTCTGCCTGGCATATGGTAAATTTCCTTTTTTTCCAGGTTGGAGTAATTTTCTTTTACCTGCTCAGCCAGCGATGGATGAAAACCTGGGGAACAATTGGAGCAACCCTTCTTTTTTCCACCCAGCCGCTTATGTGGGGACACGCGTTTATCAACCCTAAAGATCCATCGTTCATGATCGCCTTCCTTGGATCTGTCTGTCTTGGCTTCAGAATGGTTGACCAGCTCAATAAACGCCCCGGGGATAAAAAGAAAATAAAAACGCTCATGGCCGTCCTGCTGCCCGCAACCCTTTTAGGCCTTTCTACCTCAATCCGTGTAATCGGTCCATTGGCGGGTGTCCTGGTTTTGATCTATGCCCTGTTCACTGGAAATCTTCGCCAGTTGATCTGGTTCCTCCCGTATGGGCTGATCGCAATTCTGGTATCACTTGCTACCTGGCCTTATCTCTGGCCTGACCCGATCAGGAATTTCGTTGCCGTGGTTGGTTTTATGTCCGAAAATCCGACCACCCTTCCCGTTCTGTTCTATGGCAATATCTATCCAGCGAATGAACTGCCCATACGCTACCTGCCATACCTGTTGTTGGTTACGCTGACTGAACCGGTATGGTTCTTGTTTCTGGCAAGCATATTTGTGGGCATCCGCAGAACATTGAATAAGGAAATCGAATGGCGTTCGCTGCTGCTGGTCCTGGCATGGTTCAGCATGCCGGTTTTCTATGTCTTGCTCAGAAGGCCGCCAATGTACGACGGCTACCGGCACTTCCTATTCATCGTACCGCCAATCTTCTTGATCGCTGGTCTGGCGTTTGATTACCTGAGCCGGCGGCTGAAAACACCCCAGGCCTGGATAAACGTTCTCGTGCTTCTGGCAATATTGCTGCCGGGGGCAGTTGGGCTTATCCAGCTGCATCCCTATCAATACACATATTACAACAGCTTTATTGGTGGTACACGGGGAGCATTCAGAAATTTCGAAACAGATTACTGGCTGACCTGTTATAAAGAGAGTATGGAAAAGTTTAATGAACGCTACGGAGATGACTACCCCTTCCTGGCAGTAAAACGGGAAGCTTATGCAGCAGCCTATTATGCGGATGATACCATTACTGTGAAAGAGTACCGCACTGATAAGCGCAACTTGCAGCCCGGAGATTTTGTGCTTGTAGCAAGCAGATCGAACGAAGACCTGAGCACAAAACACCGGGAACCTGTTGTAATCACAGTCGGCCGAAGCGGGGCAACCTTCTGCTTTATTAAACAAATCTCTGAAACGGAGTCTGAATAAAAATGATCACGCATCGCGAACGAATGCAAGCCTGTCTGCAGGGAAAAATCCTGGATCATCCCCCCGTAGCCCTTTGGCGCCATTTCCCGGTTGACGATCAATCACCGGAGAAACTGGCCAAAGCAACGATCAACTTTCAAAGAACGCATGACTTCGATCTGGTCAAAGTGACACCGGCTTCATCCTATTGTCTGAAAGATTGGGGGGCAGAGGACCAATGGAAAGGAGCAACTGAAGGTACCCGGGATTATACAAAGCGCGTGATTACGAAGCCTGGTGACTGGGAAACACTCAAAATTCTGGACCCTTCTTCCACGCATCTGGCCGCCCAACTGGAATGCCTTCGTTTGATCAGAAAAGAACTTGGGCCAGAGATTTCCATCCTGCAAACAATCTTCAGTCCGCTCTCGCAAGCCAAAAATTTAATCGGCGGTGCCCAACTGATCGTTCATCTGCGTAAATATCCCGAGGCTTTAAAAGCAGGCTTAGCGCGTATAACCGAATCAACTCGACGATTCATCCAGGCAGCAAACGAAACCGGAATCGATGGTCTCTTTTACGCTGTTCAACATGCACAGGCGGGCCTGCTAAGTACATCTGAATTCGAATACTTTGGAAAAGGCGATGACCTGTCCCTTTTAAATGAAGCAGATAATTTATGGTTGAATATGCTGCACATCCATGGTATAGAAATTTATTTCGACGATCTGGTTAACTACCCGGTACAGATCATTAACTGGCACGATCGCGACACATATCCATCGCTGGTAGAAGCTCAGCAAAAGTTTAATGGGGTTGTGTGCGGCGGCCTGAAACGTGAAACGGTTACTTATGCGAGCGCAGCCGACGTCAGGCAGGAAGCTATAGAGGCACTCGAGCAAACTGGCAGAAAAAGGTTCATCCTGGGCACAGGTTGTGTTGTTCCCATTATTGCTTCATTTGGAAACATTATGGCTGCCAGACAGGCAGTTGAGTCATGAGTTTACGGGTAATTTCCGGAAAGGCCAAAGGGCGAAAGCTAAAACCAGTGCCAGGGAATACTACCAGGCCGATAACGGACCGTGTAAAAGAAGCCCTTTTCAATATTCTCGCTGGAGATATCCAGGATGCGGTTTGGTGGGATTTATTCGGAGGGACGGGTGCAGTCGGTATCGAAGCCCTCAGCCGAGGGGCTGCTTTTGTCCGTTTTTTGGATCTCAGTAAAACAGCCGTAGCAATTATCCGGGATAATCTGGAACATACACAACTGGCAGAACAGGCTGAAGTTAAACGCGCTGATGCCTTTTCTTATCTCGACCAGAATCCAGACAGACAGTTTGACTATATTTATATTGCGCCGCCACAGTACAATGAGTTGTGGTCCGAAGCTTTATCGAAAATTGACCGGCAGCCAGGGTGGCTAGTCCAAGATGGCTGGGTAATTGTACAAATCCATCCTCGAGAGTATAGAAACCTGATCCTTAAGAATGTAGTGAAGATCGACGAAAGAAAATACGGCAGTACACTCCTGGTCTTTTATGAAAGGAAAAGCTCAACAGAGACGATTGATTCCGGGGAAAAGTAAACTTCTGCCGGCCTCATTTACAAAAAAACAGGGAAGGGTTTCTAGACACAAAAAGGTACGCCCAAAACCGGAAGTACATCAATTGGTTTTATAAGCTTTGGATTAAGAGTAACAAAAAAAAATTCACAAGAACGAAAACATCCCCCTGCAAGTATCATATAAAATAATCATAATGTGATTACAGCCAACAATTTTCTAGATCAACCTGCCAGAATATTCTCATTAACCCTGGAAATTTCTCCCAAGCTCATGTAATGGAAAATATAGTTCCAACTGCCCGTAAAGGGCATCCATTTCAACGCCAAGGGCAAGTAAGGCAGCAATCACAGCAACAGCAATTAGAACTAAAATTAATGCATATTCAATTAACCCTTGGCCCGACTCTTTCATTTGATATAACATAATAACGCCTCCTGATTAAAACAATGAAGCTATATTAATAATACCTTATATTCGATTTCTTTAACCTTACTAAACTGTTATTGTCCAGAAGATTAACTAATATTACCACATAGAGGCCTGTAATAATAAGCCGCGGCGCGCCTTCTAACGGGGAGTGGCGTCGCCCCATAAACATATTTTTACCCAACTCCGTGGCAACGACTACGGAGGTTCCCGGAGAGCCTGATAACAACAGCCGCCAGAGATCAGTTCCGGGCTATAATAAATAAGATCATCTTATTGCCTGGTGGGATTCTCCCATCAGCCAGAAACAATACCAGGAGTGTGCTCATGCAGGATTATGAGAAATTGGGAGTTTTTTATCTAGGGAAAGTGTATGATATAAAGGGGAAAAAGACCCAGGAAGAATTGTTGCTGTACGATTCAAAAGATCTTGTAACCCATGCAGTTTGTGTGGGAATGACCGGCAGTGGAAAAACAGGCCTGTGCATCGGTTTGATTGAAGAAGCGGCGATAGACGGCGTTCCTGCAATCTTGATTGATCCCAAAGGCGACCTGGGCAACCTGCTGCTGACCTTCCCCAACCTGAAAGCAGAAGATTTTCGTCCATGGATCAATGAAGATGATGCCCGCCAAAAGAACCTCAGCCCAGATGAATTTGCGGCCAAACAAGCAGAACTTTGGACCAAAGGGATTGGCGGTTGGGGACAGGACCCTGAACGTATCCAGCGGCTTAAGGACTCCGCCGAATTCAATATTTACACACCAGGCAGTCAGGCCGGAATTCCGGTTTCTATCCTGAAATCTTTTGCTGCTCCTGAAGCGGCGATACTTGAAGACGGCGATCTGTTCCAGGAACGTATCAGCACCACGGTTACCAGTTTACTGGGCCTGGTAGGGATTGATGCCGACCCGGTTAAAAGCCGTGAACACATCCTGCTCTCTACCATTCTGGGACATACCTGGCAGGAAGGCAAAGATATTGATCTGGCCGGGTTATTACAGCAAATTCAGGCTCCACCTGTCGACAAGATCGGAGTCCTTGATCTTGAATCCTTCTACCCTTCAAAAGACCGTTTTGAACTGGTAATGGCCTTAAATAACCTGCTGGCATCACCTGGCTTCAGCGCCTGGTTGGAAGGGGAAGCCCTTGATATCGGTAAGATTCTCTACACACCAGAAGGCAAGCCACGTATCAGTATTTTCTCGATTGCACATCTGAATGATCCCGAGAGGATGTTCTTTGTTTCCTTACTAATGAACCAGGTTTTAGGCTGGATGCGCGGCCAATCGGGCACAAACAGCCTGCGCGCGATCGTATACATGGATGAAATCTTCGGTTATCTGCCTCCCACGAAGAATCCGCCTTCCAAAACACCCATGCTGACTATGCTCAAACAGGCGCGCGCGTTTGGAGTAGCGATGGTGCTTTCCACCCAAAATCCCGCTGACCTGGATTACAAGGCGCTGTCAAATTGCGGCACCTGGTTCATTGGTCGCCTGCAAGCCGAGCGAGATAAAGAACGGCTGCTTGATGGTCTGGAAAGCGCCTCGGACAGCGGATTCAAGCGATCAGAAATTGAAAAGATCGTCTCTAATCTGGGCAAAAGAGTATTCATGATGAATAACACCCATGAAGACACCCCAGAAATTTTCGAAACCCGTTGGGTACTTTCCTACCTGCGCGGTCCATTGACAAGAGACCAGATTAAAACCTTAATGGATCCGATCAAGTCTGCTTCGCCGGTCAAGAGATCCAGTGGAACGACAACCATCAGCAGTCCTGTTCCTGCTGGAGCTGGAGCAGAATCGGCTACTCCCCCGGCCCTGCCTCCAGATATCAAGGTGTTGTATATACCAGTTCGCGGCAGCGCCCCTTCCGGTAGCAGCCTGATCTACCAGCCAGGTCTCTTCGGTGCAGCCAGGATCACTTTTTCGGATACCAAAAACAATATCAACGAAAACCGGGAAATCACCCACCTGACGCCAATCACCGATAACGTCATCCCGGTATCTTGGGGAGAAGCACAGTCTTGTGAAATCCCCGCCAATGACCTGGAAAAGTCTTCACAGGGCCGGGCATTGTTTAGTAATCTGCCCTCTGCAGCCGGGCAAAACAAGAATTACATAAAGTGGAATAAGGAATACGCTACATGGTTATATGGAAGTGAAACCTTGCAGGTCTACAAAAGCCCCAGCTTGAAAATTATATCCAACCCCGGTGAGGAGAAACGCGATTTCCGTATCCGGTTACAACAAGTTGCCAGGGAACAACGGGATGAGATCACAGAAACTTTACGTGATAAATACGCCAACAAACTAGCCACGCTGCAGGAGAGAAAACGCCGTGCAGAACAATTGGTTGAAAAGCAAAAGGAGCAAGCCAAGAAAGCCAAGCTCGATACTGCGCTGAATGTGAGTTCCACTTTGTTAGGCGCATTTACCGGCCGCAAGGTACTCAGTCAAAGCAATATCAGCAAAGCAAAATCAGCAATGAAGGGCTTCACAAAGGCAGCTGATGAAAGCCAGGATGTAAAACGGGCTGAAGAAACCGTAGAGGCCATTGAGCAACAGATCGTCGAGTTGAATGCCGAATTTGAAGGTGACATTGCAGAATTAGAGGCCAAGACAGAACCATTGACCGAAGAACTGGAAACTGTTGAGCTCAAACCAAGGAAATCGGATATCAATATTCTCCTGGTTTCACTCGCCTGGGTTCCTTATTGGCAAGATAAAAATGGTGAACGTATTCCGGCCTGGTAACGAGAAAAAGAACAGGAATGTTATTTTCAATTACTGGCCAGGTCCAGCTATATTGCTGAAATAACAACAGGAAGGAGAATCATCACATGGAAATATCAATCGTAAAAATCGAAAAACCCGAAACGATCAATTTCATTCTCGGCCAATCACACTTCATCAAGACCGTAGAGGATATCCACGAGATACTGGTTAGTTCCGTTCCCGGGATTAAGTTCGGATTGGCGTTTTGTGAGGCTTCGGGCGCCTGCCTGATCCGCTGGACAGGAACCGATGACAAAATGATCGAATTGGCCAAGAAGAATGCCGCAGCCATTGGGGCCGGGCATTCTTTTATCATCTTCCTGGGTGAAGGATTTTTTCCAATCAATATCCTCAAAGCCGTCCAGAACGTACCTGAAGTTTGCAGAATATTCTGCGCAACAGCCAATCCTACCGAAATTGTGGTTGCGGAAACCGACCAGGGGCGCGGTATCCTGGGCGTCATTGACGGCTTTTCACCAAAAGGAACCGAAGATGATGAAGGGATTTCCTGGCGGACAGGTTTCCTGCGCCAGATAGGTTATAAATTGGGCAAGTAATTCAATTGATTTACTACTTCCCCGAGCCAGGATTTCTTTATTGCTCGCGTTGATATCCGGTATACCTTTCACTTGGTTGGACAGACACCGTGGAAAATAACAACAAAAAAACAAAAAGCTATGATTATCAGAACCGCCGGGGAGTTGAAAAGATCAGCTGGTCTCAGTTTGTACAACTTTATGAAACACTGGTTGAACTGCTTGAGAAGGAAAACCTTGACCTGATCGTCGGTGTCGCCCGTGCGGGTTTGTTCCCGGCTACGGCCATATCCTGCGCGCTTCGAAAAGAACTTTACCCGGTTCGGATTACCCGTCGAATAAACGATGTGGTTCAATCTGAGCGACCTGTCTGGCGCGTAGATATACCAGCCACAGTTGCCGGCCAAAGAGTTGCGGTAATCGATGAGATTGCAGACTCTGGTGAAACACTGGCAATGGTTGCCTCGCGGGCATGGGAACGCGGCGCCAGCCACGTAGTTACTGCCAGCCTGGTCAGCCACTCCTGGGCCAACCCAAAACCAGAATATACTGCTTTGACCAGCGATGCACTCGTGTTATTTCCGTGGGATCAACGCGTTTATATTGACCAAACCTGGCAGGTTCACCCGGAAATTCTCTCAGCCTTGAAGAACCAGGAAATCAGGAAGAGTCAATGAACAACATGTTCTGCCAGCCAATCTTTTTCATTCCCACCATCAAGGAATATATTTGGGGAGGACAAAAGCTAAAACCGGTCTTCTCGCCTAAAGATACCAACCCCGACACGCCCCTGGCGGAAGTCTGGGCAATCTATGAAGGCAACCAGATTAAAAACGGACCTTTTGCAGGAAAAACACTGGAAGAACTGACCGCCAGCCACAGTTATGAAATTCTGGGGCCTTCGGTTGCCCGGCAAACCTTCGGGCGCTTCCCACTGCTGATCAAACTCCTGGACTGCGCCGACTGGCTCTCCATCCAGGTTCACCCAAACGATCAGCAGGCGCTTGAATTGGAAGGCCCCGGTCATCTTGGAAAAACTGAAGCCTGGCACATATTAGAAGCTGAGCCTGGGGCTCAATTGATCGCCGGTATCAAACCGGGAACATCACCACAGAGCCTGCGCGAAGCCGTCCGGAACGGCGGGATCACAGATGCAGCCCAATGGCACCAGGTCCAAAAAAACGACACGTTCCTGATGAGAGCCGGAACACTTCATGCCCTGGGTCCCGGACTGCTGGTCTACGAAGTACAGCAAACCTCTGATATCACATACCGCGTCTATGATTGGGACCGCCCCATGCAGACCGGCCGAGAACTCCACATCGAAAAGTCAGCAGCGGTTACCGACCCGGAGATTAATATCCAGCCCGAAAGACTGGCTTCCCTCCCCAAGAACGGAATTGCAAAACTGGCCGCCTCGCAGTATTTTCAACTGGAGATGCTGGTATCTTCCGGAGAAGATATCCAACAGGATACCGCCGGAGCCGGCTTCCATGCCCTGACAGTGATAGAAGGGCAGACCAGGATACAACCGGAAGGAAAACCTACCCTGCTGGACAAATATCAATCAGCGATTATACCGGCTGCTTGTGGGAACTATCAACTTTCAGGAACGTTTTGTACCTTGAAAGCAAGCGTCCCTGCCTGATGTGAATGATTGAAGTGTTCGGGCGATCGTCTCCTGCACCCACACAATAGGATGAATGGTTCTTTGTAAATTAAAATACTGTTTGCTAAAATATATCCATGACCACTCGCAGATCACCCAGTCATATCATCCCCAAAGCTTTTCCAGGTATACGCGCCGGGGAAATCCAGGAACTGGTTACCAACAGCCAGATACGCACTTATGATCCTGGCACTGTACTGTGCCAGGAGGACATGATCGAGCAAGTCTTTTATATGCTCCTGGAAGGGGAAGTAGAAGTAACAAAGACCATCAATAAATCGGAGAAACGCTTGCTCAAAGTCCTTATGCCCGGGGACTTTTTTGGTGAAATGGGACTGATCCATAATGCCCCGCGTGCGGCTTCCGTTACTGCAAAAACAAGGGTGATTGTCCTGGAATTGGAAAAAGAAGCGTTTGATGCAGTCTTGAAGCAAAGCAGCAGCGTCTCACTGGCAATGGTGAGAGAAATAAGCAACCGACTGCGCCAGAACGACGAAATGGCCGTTGAAGACCTGCGCTTGCGCGCGGGCGAACTGGCGCGCGCCTACCAGCAGTTAGCCGAACAGGACCTGGCCAGGCGGGAATTCCTGAGCAGCGTTGCCCATGAACTGCGAACACCGCTGATGGCTGCCAACGGGTATTTACAGCTGGTGCAAAAAGACGCTATCCCCAGGGATCAGCTTCCCGGTGCAATCGATACAATTGCACGCAATGTACAGCAAATCGTCAAGCTGGTAAACGACATTCTCTTTTTACAGGAACTTGACCTTGTCCTGCCCGAATTCCAGGAAGTAAACCTGCAGGAGATCGCAGAATCTGTTCAAAAACAATACAAAGAGAAGGCCAGGGATGGTGGAATTCACCTGTACATCCGCAGTGAACGCGGGATCCCGAATATCTCTGGCGACCCAAAATCACTGGAAAGAGTATTATCCGCCCTGATCGAAAACGCAATCAAGTTCAGCCCCAAGGGCGGCGATGTCATTATCTGGTTTAAACGGAAACCCGGTCAAATTATCCTGGCTGTTGAAGATCATGGTATTGGCATAGAACCGGAATTGATTCCCCAGATTTTCAATCGGTTTTACCACCTGGATAAAAAAGAAGACGACCTGTTTGGAGGCCTGGGGCTTGGGCTGGCCATCACCCGCCAGGTGATCAAACAACACGATGGAAACATTGGGGTGGAAAGTAAACCCGGCCAGGGCAGTACATTTACGATCACCTTGAAAAGCAGTTGAAATAGAGAAACGGGAATTCAGCCCACTTCTAACTGAAATAAACAACCAACTTCCCTGCCCGGTCGTAACAGGAACGCGCCGCAAAAGCAGGCTCTCCGCGCTTAAGGCTGTGGATGCGCCCAAGCAGCACGGGTAAGTCTTCCACCACCGGCAGCGCCTCTAGCTGATCCAGTGAAATCCACTCTGCCAGCCCCTCACCTGATAGATCCGGCTCCCCGGTTTCGCAATCCCCCATAAACACAAACAGGCACACGCCAGGATTTTCCCCCGTATCAACAATTACCGTCCCGCACAGCCATAGATCGACACTCAGCCCGGTCTCCTCAAGGAGTTCCCGCCTGGCAGCAGCCAGGGCGTCTTCCCCCTGTTCAACATGGCCGCCGAGGCAGTTATATTTTCCGGCCCACAATCGTTTCGTTTCTGCTCCCTTGAGCAGCAGGTACTGTTCACCCCGGCGCACAAAGATCGCTGTGCGTGGGATCAGCATATACCGGTCTAAACTCACACCCTGATCAGATTTTGGCATTAGATAGAATCAGGCCCCAAGGGTAATCACCTCAGGGCCCTTATTGTTTGGAAAAGATTAGCTGACCAGATTGCGAACAGCTTCCAACTCGCCGGCGCTGCCAAGCTTTTCATTCTTTCCAGCAATGAATTTGGCATATTCAGCCATGAAAATCTTCCCGGGACCGCGCAGATCAAACTTTTCAGGATACTCCAGGAAAAACTCGCGGTGTACGCGGGTCCATACCAGGCGTCCATCCGTATCAATATTGATTTTGGTTACACCCAGTTCTGCTGCCCTTTTGAATTGGTCAGCATCCACACCTTTAGCGCCTTTCAGATTGCCGCCGGCTTTATTGATGCGCTCGACTTCATCCTGCGGTACAGAACTGGAGCCATGCATAACCAGCGGGAAACCAGGCAGGCGTTTCTGGATTTCTTCCAGGACATCGAAATGCAGTCCCTGGCTGCCTGTGAATTTGAAGGCGCCGTGGCTGGTGCCTATGGCACAGGCCAGGGAATCTACCCCGGTGCGCTCCACAAATTCTTTCGCCTGGTCTGGATCAGTCAGTTTGGCATCGGCTTCATCGACGCTGACGTGCTCTTCAACACCACCCAGCTGTCCAAGCTCAGCCTCAACCACGATACCCTTGGCATGCGCCGCATCAACAACCCGCTTGGTAATGGCGATATTCTCTTCGAACGATTCATGACTGGCGTCAATCATAACCGAGCTGTAAAAACCGCTGTTGATGCAGTCCATGGAGGTCTCTTCATCCCCATGGTCCAGGTGCACTGCAAAGACCGCATCGGGAAAGACCTTGTCTGCAGAACGGATCATGCCCTCCAGCATCAAGGTGTCTGTATAAGAACGGGCGCCCTTACTGATCTGGATAATAAAAGGCGCCTGACTATCCAGGTTACCCTGGAACAACCCCATACACTGCTCAAGGTTGTTGATATTGTAGGCGCCAATTGCGTATTTGCCATACGCAGCTTCAAATAGTTTTTTGGTTGTTACGATCATACTTGCTCCTTTGAGAAGGTTAAATGAGTACAAAAAATACCACCCGCGATTATACCCCATATTGTCCAGATCAAAACTGCGCGGCGCAACCGCGCAACCCGCTGGGGCAATCTACCGAAAGTCAAAGTTTACCGGTTCACGGTGGCCCTTGATTCAGCTACGTTGATACAAAGCAGATTCTAACAACCGTTAAAAAGGAGAATAACTGCCCCTTCGAGCAATCTCCAATCCACCGGCGGCTCGAATAAATCCACCCACCGCTCGATAAAAAGCCTCGGGCAGAGGATTGACCATAGGAATATCGAGCAGCCGCAGGATAACCGCCAGATAACTGTATTGCGTTCGGTCTCAAGTAAGGCTATAATCTACCCATTGCTAATTTATGTGAATAACTGCCAGAAGAAAAGGCCGTTGTTTCCCCTCACTCAAACGAACGCAGGAGGTACTGACCATGAGTGACTTGTATGAACGAGTAACGAACGACCAGGATATCTTCAAAAAACTTGCCAGCAAGATCCCCGGCTTCAGTGGATACGTTGATCGACAAAATCGTCGCGCTGCAGATAAGCTGCTGCGAGAAACCGTCGCCGGCGCCTTCGAAAAGCTCTGGAAGCGGGCCTCCGACCTCCAGGTGGACCTGGTTAATGAAGGGAAAATCGAATTCGTTGACGATATGGAAAAAGCCGCCATCCAGCTGCGCACGTTTATCGATAAAATCCGGACCGCAGCATATGGGTATTCAGGTTTCTTTGATGCAGTTAAGGTCAATGAAGAAGAACTGGCTCAATTGTACGCGTTCGATGCCGCTTTCTTTGATGTTGGCGACCAGATTGCCGGCGCACTGGACAACGTCGAGGCCAGCCTTGGAGATCCGGATGGACTGCCGGCTGCTATCAGGCACCTGATCACGCTGGCTCGTGAAGCCACACAGACCTTCGACCACCGTTCCGAAGCCATCACCGGCAGCGGACAGTAAACCAAATAACTTTATCTGTATCGGCTCTTGGCCAGTATCACCCTGGGATATTCCGGTGCATACTGGCATAGAGCTTTTTTGTAATATGGCTGCAGGAGCACCAGATTATGTGGCAAGACTATTACACAGCCGCAACCCTCGATGAAGCCGTCGATATTATCGAAAAGATTAGTCCTGGGGGGCGTATCGTCGCTGGGGCAACGGACCTGATACTCGAACTTGAACGCGGATTGCGCCCCGAGGTAAAAAGCCTGGTCGATATCACCCGCATCCCAGCCCTAAACAGGATCACTCTCGACGAAAACGGTGCAATTCATCTGGGACCATTGGTCACACATAACCACTGCGTAGCCTCCCCGCTCATAAGGGAGAAAGCATTCCCACTTTGGCGGGCCGCCTGGGAAATAGGCGCTCCACAGATCCGTAATCGCGGTACTGTTGCAGGTAACCTGATCACAGCCTCACCGGCCAACGATACAATCACCCCGCTGATGGCCCTGGATGCCTGGGTTGAACTCAAATCCAGAACGGGCGCACGACGTATCCCCTTGAAGGATTTCTACCGCGGTGTTCGCCAGACCGTGATGGAACCTAATGAGATTCTGGTCGACATCTGCTTCCCAGCCATGCAAACCGATCAAAGCGGTACATTTATAAAACTGGCCCTGCGACGCGCCCAGGCAATATCAGTTGTCAATGTAGCGATCCTACTAACCACAGAAAAGAAACGCATCTCCCGGGCGGCCATCACCCTGGGCTCGGTCGCCCCAACCATCATCCACGCTCTCGAAGCGGAGAAATCCCTCGAAGGTCAGAAGCTGGAGGAAAAGACCATTGCCCAGGCAGCAATACTGGCCATGCAGGCCAGTCGACCTATCGATGACATACGTGGTTCTGCTGTCTATCGCCGGGAAATGGTGAGGGTCTGTACTGCTCGCGGGCTGAGAACTTTAAGAGACAAAAAAGAACAGGCCGGCCTTCCTTCCGATCCGGTCCTGTTATGGGACCAGGACCAGGACCTGCAAGCCGTAAGCCGGCGCCACACCACGGGCTCAGCCATCGATACCATCATCAATGGAAAAGAATATACCTTTACAAGCGGGCACGAGAAGACTCTCCTGCGCCTGCTGCGTGAAGAAGCCAACCTGACCGGCACGAAAGAAGGCTGCGCCGAAGGGGAATGCGGCGCCTGCACAGTCTTCCTGGACGGCAAAGCAGTGATGGCCTGCCTTATACCCGCACCGAGGGCGCACGGAGCAGAGATTGTAACCATTGAAGGTCTGGGTACGGAGGAACAGCTTCACCCGGTTCAAAGCGCCTTCGTTCAGGATGCAGCTGTCCAATGCGGTTACTGCACACCGGGCTTTATTATGTCGGCAGCCATGCTGCTGAGAGAAAAGGGGACGCCTACCCGCGACCAAATCAACCAGGCGCTGACAGGCAACCTATGCCGCTGTACCGGATACTACAAGATTGTCCGGGCAATCGAAGACGCCAGCAGCCCATCTGCCTGAACCCAAATAATCAATAAGGAGACGACCTATGGGTAAATACCAAAAATACCAGAAAAGTACTCCCAAACCACGGCCGGAAGAAGTTCACCCGATCTGGCGAGGTATTGGCTGTTTTATCGGTATCCTTGTGCCCTTGTTGTCATATGGCCTGGCGGTCATATTCATTGATATTGCCCTGAACGAAGGCTGGGCTGGAACGTATATTCCCCACTGGATGTTCAACACACCTTTCCTGCCAAGGTCCATTACCTCTTCCCGTTACCTGTATCCTATATTCTTCCCACTGCTTAAAATCAAACACCTATATGGCCTGGCGATATTTACCATCCTTTTCTCCATCATCCTGTACGGCTTCCTTTCGCTCTTGTATGCCATACTGTACCGCTTTATTGGACCATCGCGATACTCACCGATCGATGCCCCTCCGCCCAATATAAAAGTAAAACGGTATAAGCGTTGATAAAATGACAGAAAAGAACATAATCGGCAGGTCCATGCCCCGCGTGGATGCACTTGGAAAAGTCACCGGAAAAACTGCTTATTCCGGCGACCTGGCTATGAAGGGAATGCTGTACATGAAAACCCTTTTCGCCGGTCGACCACACGCCCGCGTAATCGAAATCGATCCACATCATGCACAGGCGGCGCCAGGGGTTGCAGCGGTGTTTACGTCCGTAGATATTCCGGTAAACGAATATGGGCTGCAAATACCCGATCAGCCGGTTCTGTGTGGTCCCGATTCATCCAATCCTGTTGGTGATGTTGTTCGATACATTGGCGATCAGGTTGCGGCCGTTGTGGCAGAGAGTGAAGCTGCGGCTGCAGCCGCCCTGCCTTTGATCAAGATCAACTATGAAGACCTGCCGGTGGTAAGCGACCCCATCGAAGCCATGCAGGCCGGCGCCCCCCTGCTGCACCCGGAACGGGGGAACAGCAATATTTGTGTTCACTACAAAATCCGCAAGGGAGACGTAGAGACCGCTTTCGCCCAGGCGGATGTGATTGTCGAGGACGAATACCGGACTCCCTACCAGGAACATGCGTACCTGCAGCCCGAGGCCGGACTCGCCTATATCGATGACGAAGGCCGGGTCACCATCCAGTGCGGTGCTCAATGGACACACGCCGACCGTGAGATGATCGCCCACGCTCTCGACCTACCCGAGGAGCTGGTACGAGTTATCTATCCGGCTATTGGGGGAGCTTTTGGAGGACGTGAAGACCTGTCCGTTCAGGCAGTCCTTGCCCTGGCGGCCTGGAAACTACACCGACCGGTTAAGATCGTATGGTCACGCCAGGAATCGATTATCGGCCATGCCAAGAGACACCCAAGTATCCTGAAAGCCAAATGGGGCGCCACAAAAGCCGGCAAACTGGTTGCCGCCAAGATCGAAATGATCAGCGATGGCGGGGCTTATATGTACACGACCAATAAGGTCCTGGGTAATTCGGCCATCACAGCCACGGGGACTTACGCGATCCCCAATGTAAAGGCCGATGTCTATGGAGTGTATACCAACAACGTACCCGGAGCGGCCTTTCGCGGTTTTGGTGCACCGCAGGCCCTCTTCATGGCCGAGATGCAGATGAATAAACTCGCCGAAAAGCTGGGCATGGACCCGGTCGAATTCAGAAGGATCAATGCCCTCAAGGACGGGGACACGCTCGGGGTCGGAACCCCTGCTCCAGGTCCCGTCAGCATCAGCCAGGTCATCGAGGCCACGGCAGAAAAATTCAAGTGGGGTCAAGACGCCGGGGACAGGCCTGGCAGCGACACCATTAAACGCGGGGCTGGTTTTGCCACCGGCTTTAAAAATGTTGGCTTCTCTTTTGGTTACCAGGAAAACTGCTGGGCCCGCATAGAACTCCATGGAAAGAAGGAAATAAACCGGGTGGTGCTGTATCACGCCGGAGCCGAAGTTGGGCAGGGCACGCACACAGCCATGCTCCAGATGGTTGCAGAAGCTGTCAATGTCCCCTTCGAAAAGGTTTCTATCATCACCTCTGATACAGCCACGATGGGGAACTCTGGCAGTGTATCTGCCTCGCGTATGACCTTTATGGCCGGCAACGCCATCAAAGGGGCTGCGGCACTGGCCCTGGAAAAATGGGACGCTGAAGAGCGGCCAGCAGTGGCTGAATACAAATACCTGGCGCCAAAAACAACACCGTTCGACAAAGAAACAGGACATTCCATGCCCAACTTCGCTTACGCCTGGGCCGCCCAGGCAGTGGAAGTGGAGGTAGATACCGAAACCGGCCACGTCCGCCTGGTGCGTGTCACTGCCTGTGACGATGTCGGGCAGGCCATCAATCCGGACCTGATCCAGGGCCAGATCGAGGGCGCTGTTGTCCAGGCCCAGGGATATGCCCTGACCGAAGATTTCAAAACCCGGGACGGTATGATCCTGACAGACAAGCTAAGCACCTATCTCCTGCCCACCATACTGGATATCCCGGACCAGGTCGATTCAGTTATCCTGGAGATTCCCGATCCGAACGGACCCTGGGGGGCCCGGGGGATGGGTGAACTGCCCTTCCTTCCGCTTGCCCCGGCCATTGCGGCTGCCATCCACGACGCCGCAGGCATCTGGATCAACGAGTTTCCTTTCACCCCCGAACGCGTTCTACGAGCCCTGGGTAGAATCGAATAAATGCTTTCCAATACAATATCACCTGACAGGGCTGCTGTTTCAGGTATTCGTAAAGCCCGGCTGGCTCAACGTTTCTACCTGGCCCTTTTAACCCTGCTTGGACTGGTTAGCATCCTCTCGATATTCCTGGTCATCTTGTGGATCGAACTTGGAGAAATGCTGCAGTACAGGTTTCTCATCAAGAACCTGCTCCTGTCCTGGATTCCCTTTATTTCGGCTTCCCTGGCGTATATAGCTTCCGGGGAGAGACGCGGGGTGATAATGCTCCCGGTCTAATCACATGGCTGGTGTTCTTTCCAAACATCCCTTATATCCTGACCGATCTGATCCACCTGAGTGAAATTTACAACCCGAACATCCCGGTCTGGTTTGATGTCATCATGCTGGTTTGGTTCTCCTGGACAGGCATACTGCTCGGGGTCATTTCCCTGTACCTGATGCAGCACATCCTGGAACGCAAACTCGGACGATTTACCGTTTGGACATTCGTTCTCATTTCGGCGCTCCTCGGCAGCATCGGTATTTGTCTGGGACGTTTCTTGCGCTGGAACAGCTGGAAGGTAGCCAAGAATCCTATTCAAACTGGCGCCGACCTATGGGGCTGGGCAGAAAACCCACTGTCCAACCTCAATCGGTTTTACGCTGTTGTATAATACGTTTTCCTGTTCGTTAACCTGACACGCTACTTATTTGCCCATCTGCTGCGCCAGCATACCAACGAAGGTTGATTTTTTCACGGGATGAATCTCTGCCGCTGGCCCTGCTTTTCTCACCCAACCAACACCTGCCGCAAGACAGATCAAGATCATAGCAGACCTGAAAATCCCGTAAGACGAGTAACCATGTTAAAACGATTTATCGAATATAAACATAAATACCGCCTGCTGACACTTATCCTGTTAATCGCCTCTTCGGTGATTGCGGTCGGTATGGTAGCAGCCCGCATGCTGTATTCCGGTACCCGCACACACCTTTCGCTGGTGGACAATCTGCTGCTGGCCTGGATCCCGTTTATTTTTGCCTACCTGACCCATGTTTTGGCTGCCCGGCGTTCCTGGCTTTACTTGATCATCCCGATTACAGCACTGGCCTGGCTGATCTTCTTCCCAAACGCTCCTTACATCTTGACGGATCTCCAGCACCTGATCACATCTGTGAAAGGCGGAGCCCCGTTATGGTATGACGTCATCCTGCTGGTCTGGTTCGCCTGGACAGGCCTGCTCTTGGGAGTGATCTCCCTGTACCTGATGCAGGAGATTGTCAAACGAGCGTTTGGCCCATTGGTCAGCTGGGGCTTCGTGATCCTGATTTCGCTGCTCAGCAGCCTGGGCATTTACCTGGGACGCTTCCTGCGCTGGAACAGCTGGGATATCTGGCAAAACCCGACAGCCGTTCTGGGTGATATTTTTGACATATTCAGGCATCCCTTTACCAATAAAAGCGCGGTGGGCTTTACAATCATCTATACCGTCTTCTTCCTGTTTATTTATTTCACATTGTATGCCTTCGGGCATCAACTGCATGAGCAGAACCAGAGGGAACTAGAAAACTAGCAATCCAATTCATTCGTATTCATCAGCTGCTGGCCTGAGATAACTTTACAGTGCGACCAATCACAAGAATATTAAACGTATCTTCTTTTCCAGGCCTTCTGGCTCTTTCCCCGGCAGGAGAAGGGCCGGGGGGGAGGGAAAAATTAATCCTGGTCGCCATTACCACTCCAGGCTTTGAAGGAGATCCATGATCCCCTTTTGGGGAAGATAGGTCCCGTTGGCCATCATCACAATTCCGAGATCGCGATCGGGATACAGCCGCATTGCGGCGGCAAACCCAGGCCCGCCCCCACTGTGTGCAAGGTAGAAGCTTCCATCCTCCTCAGGCACGATCACCCAGCCCAGCCCGCGGGCAAGCGCTTCATAGCCGATGGTTTCAGGGCTGCTTCCGGCGGTTATATGGCAATCATTGGTCATCATTGCTACCGACTCCGCGGATAATATCCTCCGGCCATCCAGCTCCCCCTCATTCAGGTAAGCCATCAGGAACCGGGCCGTATCTGTCGGCGGGCCAATCAGGCCAGTCGGCCCATTCTGGTCAGAGTAAACATGATTGAACCAGATCCGGCCATGGTTTTTTTCACGCACAAGATCGTCCAGGTTGTCCAGCATTATGGGAAATAAGGGTGTGATCGTGTCCCAGCGCGGGTGACTGCCGACGGCTTCATGCCTTTTCATGGCCTCGGTATAGGTAAAACCAGTCAGATCCATGCCCAGCGGGGATAGTATCTTTTCCACAACATAACTCTCGTAAGATTGACCAGAGACTTTCTCAATGACTGCCGCCAGAACCATATACCCCATGTTGGTATAGGTACCCTGCAGCCCAGGTTCGAATTCGAGCTTCGTATAATCCGGCAGCTTGGCTTTCAGCAGTTCTGTTTGATTCCATTCAGGATCCCCGTCCGTATGGACCCAGCCGATAACCTCAGGGACGTTATTTGGCAGACCCGAACTATGTGTCAGCAGGTGCCGGAGGGTAATCGTCTCACTGGTGTCTGAAGGATACTGTACATCAAAAAAGGACAGGTAGTCTGTCACCGGATCGTCAATGTCCAGCAGACCCTTTTCCTGCAGTTGCAGGATAGCAACCGCGGTAAAAACCTTGGTCATCGACCACTGGTTGTAGACCGTATCCGGGGCGGCCGGGATGCCGCGCGGGCCATCCGCTAATCCAAAGCCCTCCTGATATACCGGGGCGCCATCCTTAACAACCACTACAGATAAACCGGGGGGAGAAGCTGCATTGTACCCGGTCAGTTGATCAAAGTAAATTTCGAGTTCAACCAGGCTTTTCACGCTCTCGGGTGGGACCGGAGGCTTCGGACGCAGCAAAACAAATCCTGTCACAAATACGAACATGGCAAGCAGCAGTACTCCGATAAATCCAAAAACTTTTTTCATTGCAAACCTCCATAAGGCAAATGCTCCCGACAGAATAACATACCTGTTCGGGTCTTACCCATCGAGGAGCTATCCAACAACTAACCATTTCGATTACCAAAATCTCAGCCTCCTGTGGTTTAATTCAGGTATGTCAGCAACTATCCTTGTACGCGGCGGCGGGGATCTGGCTTCGGGTATCGTACTGCGACTGCACAAAGCCGGTCTGAACGTCGTGATCACAGAACTGCCCCAACCTCTGGCTGTCAGACGGTCAGTGGCTTTTTGTGAGGCGGTTTATGAAGGGCAGGTAACAATCGAAAAACTAGGCGGAGTCCGCATCGCAGATCCGACCGACACGTTCAGCATCCTGAATGTTTTTGCCAGGCAGGCAGTGCCTGTCTTGATCGATCCGGATTGCCGCGCGGCCATTTCCCTGCACCCGCTTGCAATCATTGACGCGCGCATGACCAAGCTGCCCCCGGAACCATTCCGGCACAGCGCCCTGCTGTATATCGGTCTTGGACCGGGTTTCATCGCCGGAGATAACTGCCACGCGGTGATCGAAACCAGCCGCGGCCACACCCTGGGACGTGTCTACTGGCAGGGTGAAACCCTGGCCGACACTGGCCTCCCAGACACAGTGCAGGGACAGCGCGCTGAGAGGGTCTTGCGCTCTCCGGCTTCAGGAGAATTCACCGCCCTGGCAGAGATCCGTGATCAGGTTGAAGCAGGCCAGGTTGTCGCAAAGGTTGCAGGTCAAGAGGTCACAGTGCCTTTCAAAGGCGTACTGCGCGGCCTGATTCGCAGCGGCCTGGTGGTGAAAAAAGGCTTGAAGATCGGCGACCTGGACCCGCGCAATGATCCCGAGGTGTGCAGCCTGGTCTCAGACAAAGCCCTGGCTGTTGGGGGAGGCGTGCTCGAAGCCCTCCTTTCCCGGCCTGAAGTCCGCCGCAGCCTATGGACCTAATTCGCGCCCTGCGCCTGCCGGCAGTACCCCATCTGTCTGTTGTCGGTTCCGGCGGTAAAACAACCACCTTGTTTGCGCTTGCCAGGCAGCTGCCGGAGCCAGTCATCCTGACGACCACAACACACTTCAGCCAACAGCAGGCTGCCCAGGCAGATGCTCATTTTATCGTTACAAATAACAGCGATCTCAACGCCATCGAAGGCAACCGTCGGGGGGTTATGCTGGTCAGCGGACCGCCCAGGGGAGAACGCTACTGCGCACCCACTGAAAACCATCTTAAGTGGCTGCGTGATCTATGCAGAAATCACAGCTTGCCATTATTGATCGAAGCAGACGGCTCCCGGCGTCTTCCGCTTAAGGCGCCTGCCAGTCACGAGCCGCCCATTCCCGATTTTTCCGAGAACGTCCTGGTCGTGGTTGGGCTGTCAGCTCTGGGCCGACCGCTCAGTGCAGAAACGGTTTACCAACCCGGACGATTCTCAAAATTAAGTCAATTGGAACCAGGCGAAGCGCTTTCCATTCAAGCCATAAAGGCATACCTAGCCCATCCAGAAGGCGGGTTAAAAAACATCCCTCAAAGAGCCAGGCGCATTGCCCTACTGAACCAGGCAGATACCCCAATCCTGCAGGTCCAGGCAAATGCACTCGCCAGGCAGCTGACTGGTACATATGATGCCATTATCATCGCCTCCCTGCAGTCCAACGCGGTTTTTGAGGTGCACCAGAAAACTGCCGGTATCCTCCTGGCAGCTGGGGAATCGTCCCGCTTTGGGCAGCCAAAACAGCTGCTAGAATGGCAGGGGCAGCCGTTTGTGCGCAAGATCGCCTGTACAGCGCTTGAAGCCGGGCTGGATCCGGTTATCGCTGTTACTGGAGCCCACGCAGGAGGGGTTCGGTCAGCCCTTGAAGATTTGCCCGTTGTGCTGGTTGATAACCCGTCTTGGAAAGCCGGGCAGAGCACCTCGATCCGGGCTGGGCTGGAAAACCTGGCTGGAGTCGGAGCAGCCATCTTTTTACTCGCCGACCAACCCCAGGTGAGCGCAACACTCCTGCAAGCCCTGGTGGAACGACATGCCCAAGGTCTGCCTGCCATCCTGGCGCCAATAATCGAGGACCGCCGGGCAAACCCGGTCCTGTTTGATACAACCACCTTTCCAGATTTAATGAAATTAGAAGGGGATACCGGCGGCCGGGGAATCTTTTCAAAACATACCATCCGTTTTCTCCCCTGGCAGGATGCATCCATGCTGATCGATATCGACTTCCCGCGGGACCTCCAGCGGCTGCAAGAGCTGCTGTCGTGATCACGGCTGTAGTCCTGGCCGCCGGACAATCAAGACGTATGGGACGGCCGAAGATGTTCCTACCGTGGCAAAATACGACCATCCTTGGGTAGGTCATCAGAACATTGGGGAAAGCCAGACTGGGTGAGATCTTGATCGTCACCGGGGCGGAACGAGAAAAAATCGAAGGATTGGTCGCCGCTTTCTCTGCAGAGTACCCACTGCGCACCGTTCACAATAAAGACTATGCGCAAAACGAAATGCTGCTTTCGCTGCAAGTCGGCCTTGCCAACCTTGCCCCAGAGGCTGAAGCAGCTCTGGTCGTGCTTGGCGACCAGCCTCAAATCCAGCCAGGAACCATTTCGCTGATCATCGAAACCTATCTGGACAGGAAAGCCAGGCTGGTCATTCCCAGCTTTCAGAAGCGCCGCGGTCACCCCTGGTTGGTCGATCGCCAGCTGTGGAAGGCTCTGCTGAATGCCCTACCCGGTTCCACCCCCCGAGATTTCCTCGATAGACACAAAACCCTGATCGAATACATCAGCGTGAAGACCGATACCATCCTCCAGGATATTGATACCCCGGGAGATTACAAAAATTACCAAAAACAGGCGTGACTTTCCAACAGTTTTGTGGTTTTAATATGCAGGAATCTGTGATAAACTCCCACATCTTTCAAGCGAGGCAAACTGATGAAATATCTCATTATCGTTAACCCAATATCCGGCCGCGGTTTTGCCGAAAAAGCAATCCCAAAGATAAAAGAAGACCTGGCTTCACTCGGTGTGGAATTCGACCTGGTACAGACAGACCAGCCCTGGCATGCCGCCGACCTGGCCGAGCAGGGCTGCAAAGATGGGTATGACGTCATCGCCACTGCCAGCGGTGACGGAACCGCCAACGAAACACTGAACGGGATCATGCGTGCGCGGGAAAAGGGGTTCAATAATACAGCCATGGGATTGATCCCGGTGGGCACCGGAAATGATTTCGCTTATGGAATGGGGTTGCGCGGCAGCCTGGAAGAAAACTGCCAGACTCTCGCCAGGGGACAGCGCCGTCGGGTGGATATTGGTCTCGTCAAAGGTGGTGATTTTCCGCAAGGTCGCTACTTTGGCAACGGTGTAGGCATCGGTTTCGATGCTGCGGTTGGCTTCGAAGCGGTCAAGATCCGCTGGACAAGAGGCATCCTGGCTTACCTGATCGCCGCACTGCGCACAGTTTTCTTGTATTTTAAGGCACCAACCGTAAAAATCGATTACGACGACCAAACCCTGACCCAGGCCTCCCTTATGGTATCGATCATGAACGGCCAACGTATGGGCGGCGGTTTTTACATGGCGCCTGATGGAGACCCCACAGACGGAAAATTCAATCTCACCATCGCAGCCTCGCCCAGCAAAGCACGTATCTTTGGCCTGATCCCTCTCTTTATGCAGGGCGCCCAGGAAGGCCAGCCTGAGATCACCATGACTCAAGCCCGCCATCTCAATATCACCGCCTTGAAAGAGACCCTTCCCGCACACTGTGACGGTGAAACCCTGTGCTACCAGGGCACACAGCTGGAGATCGAGATTATCCCACGGGCGATTGACTTTATCACCGGAATGGAATAAGGGCTTATGAGTCTTTACCTGAACTTCGTAAATGGGGCCGCCCGCTTTGGGTTGGAAATCATGTGCAAGATCGACAAAACCGATTTTCACAAATTCCCTGAAAACGGACCGTTGATTGCTTATACCAACCACATCGGGATGCTGGAAGTCCCGATCATGTTCACCGGGCTGCAGCCCCGGCCGCTTACCGCACTGGCAAAAGTGGAATCCTGGAATGGTTGGCTCCTGCGCTGGATCTTCAATCTGTGGGGAATCATCCCCATCCATCGCGGCGAAGCGGACATGGTCGCCACAAAAAAAGCATTGGAAGCCATCACCAGGGGCGGTATTCTGGGGATGTTCCCGGAAGGTACGCGCAACCGGGACGGGAAACTGCTGCGGGCACACCCCGGCGTCGTACTGCTGGCATTGAAAAGCAATGCCCCACTACTTCCGGTGGCACACTGGGGCGGGGAAACCTTCTCCGACAACTTCAAACACTTGAAACGCACCCCTTTCAACCTGCGCGTCGGCGAACCTTTCTACCTGGATGCGCGCGGAGAAAAAGTTGACAAGCACGTCCGGCAGCAGATGGTTGACGAGATGATGTATAAAATTGCCGTCCTGCTGCCCCCTGAATACCGCGGCGCCTATACCGACCTGGAAAACGCAACCGAAAAATACCTGCGCCCAGCCAAACTCCATCATCTGAAGACTTCCCCGCTTACAAAGCTTTCGCCAATGCCTGGTTGATATCCTCGATAATATCCCGGGCATTTTCGACTCCCACAGCCAGCCGGATTAAACCATCCTTGATACCTAATTCCAGGCGTTCCTGTGGTGTATTGTGGTAATAACTCACTGTGGCCGGGTGGGTAATCAAGGACTCTACCCCGCCCAGGCTTGGCCCGACACTGATGATTTCCAGGTTTCCCAGGAACTCCAGGACGGCTTCGATACTGCCCTCCAGCTCGAAGGTCACCACCCCTCCAAAACCCTTGAACTGCTTGACAGCAACTGCGTGATGGGGATGATTCGGCAAGCCCGGATAATAGACTCTGTTCACCTTGGGATGATTTTCCAGGTACTCTGCTACAATTTGACCGTTTTCATTATGCCGCTGCATGCGCAGCTCAAATGTTTTTAAACCCCGGATCAACAAATAGGATGAATTGGGGTCGATGACCCCGCCTGTGATCTTCAGGTACTCCCGGATAGGCTCTGTCAGCTCTTTCTTGCCAAGCACCACACCACTCAACAGATCATTATGTCCGCCAAGATATTTCGTGGCGCTGTGGACAACCAGGTCGACGCCGTATTCCAGGGGTTTCTGGTTGTACGGGGTGGCAAAGGTACTGTCTGAGATCACCAGGATATCCCTGTGCCGGAAGATGCCCATCAGCCGCTCGATATCCATGATATTCAAGTATGGATTGGTCGGGGATTCTGAGAAGAAGATGCGAGTGTTCGGTTTAATCGCTGCTTCGATAGCCCGGTAATCACACATCTTGACCACCGTACTCTCGATGTTAAACCTGCCCAGGCAGGTCTTGCAAAAATCGAGAGTACGCTTATAGGCATCATCGGTAATGATGACATGGTCCCCGGCTTCTAAAATTGCAAACAGAGAGGTGGTAATGGCGCTCATCCCGGAGGAAAACAGGACCGCATCCTCGGCTTCTTCCAGGGCAGCCAGCTTCCGCTCTGCCGCGACCTGGGTAGGATGCCCATAGCGGCCATATTCAAAGCGTTCGAAATCCCCATCCGCAAGCCGCCGGATCTCTTCCTTGTCCTTGAATATAAACGTCGATGACTGAACAATGGGCGTTGTTATCGCCCCATACTCATTGTACCGGATCTCACCAGCGTGCACCGACCTGGTTGACATCCCCAATTTTTTATTCTCACTCGTCATCCGCAACACTCCCTCGAGATTATTCTGTCACTCCCCAAATAGTAGAACACTAAATTCCGGACTGGATTATATCAAGACTTCATCAGGTCTACACAAATATTGCCGGGTTATCTTCATTGGTGAATTTGGATAGTTGGAGCTAAAACAATAACTTATAAACATTTGTCTGGCGCTTTTCAAACCCCAATTTCTGATACAGCCGGTTAGCGGCTTCCCGCCTGGGATTCGAAGTCAGGCCGATGTTGGCAACCCCTAGTTCCGCTGCAATGCGCATTGACTCTCTCATCAAGGCTTCACCAATTCCCTGCCCCCTGGCGGTCTGGTCCACGATCACATCTTCGATGTAGGCATGCAGCCCGGTCAGCACCCGGTAGACAACCAGCACCATAGCCCCCAGGATCGGGCTGTCTTTCTCCGGGAAACGGGCAATCAGCAATACGGAAGTATCCGAAAAAACCAACTGCTGAAGTTCTTCATACGCAGGAGGCGGACAGGCAGACAGTTGTGGGATCAGCCGCTGAAAAGCATCAACCAGTTCTTGGTCGACACTGGCAACACGCGTTATATGCATATGCCCGCGACCCTAATTACGATGCGAAGACAGGATCTCTGCCTGGATCTGCATCAATCTCTTGAGCATATCTTCCGGAATACGGTTTACGCGGCCCAGCAGCATAGCCCGATATACCACCTCAGCCACGTGTTCCAGGCGCTCTAGTTTGATCAAAGCGTCTTCCAAATCGCATCCAACCGTCAGGCTGCCGTGCTGGCGCAGCAGCACGGCGTCGTGATCCCGGATCAAATCCCGGATCACATCTGCGTCTTCATGGGAAGACGGCATAGCATACGGGGCTGTCGGGATGTCTCCCATGGTCATCAACACCTCCGGCAGGACATCATTAGGGATCTGCACCCCGGCAACGGTCAGGGTAGTAGCATATACAGGATGGGCATGGATGATCGCCCGGATATCCGGACGCTGCCGGTAGGCCTCCAGATGCATTGAAGTTTCAGAAGAGGCTCTCCGGCCTCTGACTGCTTCTGCCAGGTTTCCGGTTTCATCCACAATCACCAGGTCGCGCAGTTCCATACGTCCCTTACACAAGCCTGAAGGTGTGATTAACATCTTGCCGCGCCCCAACCGGGCTGAGATATTGCCATCATTCGACATCACCAACCCATGTTCATAGCAGATCCGGCCGCATGCCACAATCGCCATGCGCAGTTCCCTTTCGGTTGCGTCGGGATAAAATTGGAGTTCGCTCATAGGCTCTTAATTCTCCGGTTGCAGCGCCACCAGCGGCACACTTTCAGCCAGTCTCCGGCAGTTCTCACGGGTGGCTTCCAACTTCTGCCCCAACATCACCCCGGTCAGTTCACGAAAAGCCAGCGGTGATTTCTGGCAGTACACAAAGAGATTCTCTACTGCCTGTTCCACAGGCAGCCGTTCTGCGCGTGCGGAAAAGATCCTGTTCCTGACCTGTACCTTTACCTGTGGCGTCTTCTGGATGTTCTGGAACCAGTCCGATGTCTCCCCCCACCCGGAAGTGACATAATAAGTCCCATTTCCCGGCTCGCTGTTGACCACTTCCAGTACCACATAACGCGGTAACCCACTCGTGCGGCCGGTATGCGTCAGCATCAGGAAGCGCTCCCCAAACATCCAGCCCAGCCGGGCTTTAAACAGGGCAATCGGGGCTCGAAAGAACAAACGCATCAGCCCCTTTCTTTTCAATGTCGTACCATCTCGTTCAGCCATGATTACTCCCGAGGTGTTTGTGCCATTATAGCACCGACAGTCAGAGCACTGGCGTCAAGGCCTGGCAGAATAAATATCAACCAGAATATCGCGAAAATAATTTTCAAAATCAGAACTGGAACCAGCCTCCCAAAAATACGACATCCCATGCCCGCTGCCAGAGAAGATCTGGGCTTCATAATTCTCCCCCGAGACCGAATTGCAGGTGCTGCTGGAGTGGTCGTCTCCTGCAGAAGCCACGCAATAGATCTTTGCACCCATCTCCGGATCGATACCCGGGCACAGCCCGGAAAAGTCACCTGCCGCTTTATACTCTTCCCAGGCAGCCTGATATTGTGCATATTCAGTTGCGAAGCTGACTCCCAGATATCCTCCCGGGGATAATGAAATCACACCCGCGCAGTTGGCCGGCGAGGCTGCACAGGAGAGTATTGCCCTATCGGCCCCGGTACTGGCGCCAACATAAACATGACAGGTTGGCACATTCATCTGTGCATCCAGATAACCGGCGCATCCACTGCGAATGGATTCAGGTAGACTGGCAGCATCTTCCTGCCAATCCATTCCGTTCTCCAAGCCCGGGATAACGCCGGGTTGGTGCCCGGTAGGATTGTAAGTGGCGACATTCAGGGCGACCTCTTCCGGTAGAGAACTTTCCCATTTGTCCAAAGGCCCCCCTTTCTTCAGCAACCAGGATACTACACCGGCTTCACGAAAGGCATCTTGTGTATCAACCAGCATAGGGTCCAGAACTACGATCCAGTTGGTCTGAGTGGGATTCCAATACATACGTCCATCCAGCGCACCAGCATCCTCTTTCAAGATCTGGCAGAACGAAGACAGGGTTCCCACCAGCGCTTCCGCTTCCGGGTTATTCCAGGACCAATCCAGCAAATCGTTCAAGAACAGCTCCGGGATCAGCATAGGGGCATTCCCGGCGCCCTTGACCTCTGCCGCCTGATAATCTGTCAGCTCTAGGCTGCCCGCCGGGGAAGATAAATTGCAACTGCCTTCCAGGCAGGTAACCAGCAGGGTTTCCTGTCGGGGATCGAAGCGCACGCCCATATAGCTCCCGCGCACACTGGCGGTGCCCAGTTCGGTCTCAACAGATAATTCACCACCATTCAGGATGATCCACAATTGGCCGGCCAGGAGTTTCAGCCGGGAGAGCGGGTTTTGGGTATCTTCGTTCATTTCGATCATCTCGAACTGCGTATCCGGCCCCAATCGTACGATGGTCCCCTCCGGCAGGATATCAAGGCGCGTCTTACCCGGGTCACCGGTACGGGCCTGACCTCCGCTGGTCAACTGCTGTCCCGGATTGGCCTGGGAGAAAGAAGTCTCATCCACCTGGCGCGCCTGGACGTCAGCCTCTATTTCAGAGAACTCAGCCACACGCTGCGGCTTCTTGGTCGGCGTAGGGGCGGCCATTGGTTCTGCAGCCGGCACAACTGTGGGTGAACCACAGGCAGACAAAATAATTACAGCAACCGTCAGGCAAGGTAAGACTTGCATCTTCATCAGACACCGTCCTTTAATATCGAAGTCTTTCTTCCAACTGTATATATCTTACTGCTTCTTGCATAAATATCTAAACTTGGATCCAATAAAACACCTTCAGAAACCAGAATTTCAGTTCAGATATTTTCGCATCACTCTGTAGCAGAAAAACAATCGGACTGCAACAAAAAAGAGCAACATCCATAACAGTCACCATTCTTTGGTTTCTTCCGTTCCTGTTCAGGCTTTCAACAGACCAACTCTGACCGTCTCTTCGTCGAACTGGTCTTCCAGCACTTCCGCACCTGCCAGAGGCGCTGCAAAGCTCAGTTCGACCGTCAGCGTCTCGGAAGTGATGTACTCCTGGTGCTCCTTGATGGCCGCGGACAAACCATCCGAAGCAGTTACAAACATCCTGATCCGGTCCGAGACGTCGAAACCGGCCGACTTGCGAAGGTCCTGCACCCGGCGGACGAACTCACGGCTTAGGCCTTCTCGCACCAGTTCCGGCGTCAGTTCGGTCACCAGAGCGGTCACATAGGCGCTTTCTTCCGCCACTGCGAAACCTTCCCTGGCCTGGGCATGCACTTCAACCTCCTCCGGCAGGATCTGGTAGGTCTGGCCTTCGGCCAGGACATTCAGCGGCTGGCCTTCCAGCAGCACCCGCGCCCCGTCTTCAGGGTCCATCTCCATAACGGCCTTGCGGATAGCCGGATATTTGTTGCCATACTTCTGGCCCAGCTGCTTGGGGAGTGGTTTAAGGGTGTGTGAAACCGCCTCTCCACTGGCGCCCAGCAGGCGTACAGCCTTGACGTTTAACTCATCCGAGATAATCTCAGCAAACCGCTCCACTGCACCGCGCTCCTCCAGGCTGCCGACTGAAAAGGCCGCCTCAGCCAGGGGCTGGCGCACCTTGCGGTTGGCCTTCTGGCGTGCTGAATGCCCCAGGGAAACCAGCTTCATCACGGTGGCCATCTCCCGATTGAGGGATTCGTCGATCAACGCCTCGTTATAGGCCGGCCAGACGCACAGATGCACCGACTCGGGCGCCCCTACGTCCACCGACTTGACCAGGTTTTGGTACAGCTCTTCGGCCATAAAAGGCATGGTCGGCGCCAGTAGTTTGGCCAGGGTCGTCAGGGCGGTATACAGGGTCGAATAGGCGGCCTGTTTATCGGAATCAGACTCAGACTTCCAGAAACGGCGGCGGGAGCGGCGCAGGTACCAGGTCGAAAGCACTTCTACAAAATCCTGGACCGGGCGGGTCGCCCCAGGCACGTCGTAATTCTCGAAGGCCTCAGTAACCTTCCGCATCAGGACATTCAACTCCGAGAGCAGCCATTTGTCCAGTTGTCCTAGTTCATTCACTTCCACCATCTCACCCGGTTTCCATTCATCCAGGTTGGCGTAGGTCACAAAAAAGGAGTACACATTCCACAAGGTCAGCGTAAAAGCCCGCACGACCTCCCCCACCAGTTCGGAGGAGAAGCGCCGCTCCTGGCCGGGAGGGCTGGCCGTATACAGATACCAGCGGAAGGCGTCAGCGCCGTTGGCTTCCAGTACATCCCAGGGATTGACGATATTGCCCTTGGATTTGGACATCTTGTAACCGTCGCCATCCAGGATCAATCCGAGACAAATGACGTTCTTGAAACAGATATCGTCGAACAGCAGTGTACTGATGGCGTGCAGGGTGTAGAACCAGCCGCGGGTCTGGTCGACGGCTTCACAGATATAGTCGGCCGGGAACTGCTGCTTGAACAGTTCTTCGTTTTCAAAGGGGTAATGCCACTGGGCTACCGGCATGGATCCCGAATCGAACCACACATCGATCAAGTCTGGTACCCGTTGCATGGCGCCGCCGCACTCGCTGCACTCCCAGCCGACATTGTCCACGTAGGGACGATGCAGATCGAGATCAGACAAATCCTTACCGGTCTTTTCAGACAACTCAGCCACCGATCCGACACACTCACGATACTGGCAGCTCTCACATTCCCAGACCGGCAGCGGCGTCCCCCAATAGCGCTCACGGCTGAGCGCCCAGTCAATGTTGTTTTCCAGCCAGTTGCCGAAGCGGCCGTCTTTGATATGATCGGGCACCCAGTTGATCTTCTGGTTCAGGCCAACCAGCGCTTCCCGTCTGGCGCTGGTGCGGATATACCAAGATTCGCGCGCATAATACAGCAGCGGTGTCTTGCAGCGCCAGCAGAACGGATAAGTGTGTGTATAGGTTTCTGACCGCAGCAGCAAACCGCGGTCTTCCAGGTCCTTGGTGATCATTGGGTCTGCCTCTTTGACAAAGACCCCGCTCCAGGGACGAATATCAGGCAGGAAACAGCCATCTGGACCGACCGTCATCAGGACCGGCAGATCGAACTCCACAGCCACGTTCATATCATCGGCGCCGAAGGCTGGGGCGATATGGACCAGACCGGAACCGTCTTCAGTGGTCACAAAATCGCCCAGGATGACGTAATGCGCCGGCTTGTCAGGAGGCATGAAGGTGAAAAGCGGCTGGTACTTCTGCCCTTTCAATTTCTTACCCTTGAAGGAATCCAAAACCCTCACATCTTCATTCCCGAAGACCTTATCGACCAAAGCCTGGGCCATGATCAGCTTTTCGGCGCCGTCCCCATTCGGCAGACTGCGCTCGATGGTGACATAGTCCACTTCCGGCGCAGCGGCGACCGCCACGTTGCCGGGCAGCGTCCAGGGTGTGGTGGTCCAGACCAGCAGCGAAGTGCCCGGTTTATCCACCAGCGGCATGCGCACGAAGATCGAGGGATCGACTGTTTCCTGGTATCCCTGGGCTACTTCGTGATCCGAAAGTGGAGTACCACAGCGCGGACAGTACGGGACCACCTTGTAACCCTTGAACAGCAGGTCCTTGTCCCAGAAATTCTTCAGGATCCACCAAACCGATTCGATGTAGTCATTTGTATAGGTGACGTAGGCTTCCTGCAGGTCGACCCAAAAAGCAATGCGGTCCGTCAACCGCTCCCAATCCTGGATATAGGTAAAGACGGATTTGCGGCACAGCTCGTTGAACTTATCAATGCCGTAGGCTTCGATTTGCTGCTTATTGGTAAAACCCAGCTGCTTTTCGACCTCGATCTCAACTGGCAGGCCATGGGTGTCCCAACCTCCTCGCCGGCTGACATGGTAACCATTCATGATCTTATAGCGCGGGAACATATCCTTGAAGACGCGCGCCAGCACATGATGCACACCGGGTTTCCCATTGGCGGTCGGTGGCCCTTCATAGAATACATACTCAGGTCCACCCCTGCGCTGCTCAACGGTCTTCTCAAAAAGTTTGGCCTGTTTCCAGTATTTCAGCACGGCCTCTTCCATTGCCGTCACATCGAGTTTTGAAGATACTGTCTTGAATGCCATTGCAACCTCCAGATGTCAGAGGAGTAGTGAGTAGAGAGTAGTAGGATACTCAATTCTCTACTTATCTATTTATCTCCTCCAAAATAAAAACTCTCATCTCCACAACAGAGACGAGAGCAAAACTCACGCGGTACCACTCTGGTTCCTGCCTGACGGCAGACACTCGTTCAGGGACTTGTTTCCGTATCCTTGCGCCGGGAATAACGGCCAGCGAGACCGGCTTTCCTATTCTGTGAGCATACGACTGACACACTCACATTTCAAATTACAGCTCCGGGAGGATTTTCAATTCATCTCACAGACCCGGCTTCCACCAATCCCGGGTTCGCTGACTGTTCTGATGGATTTACTCGTTCCCATCATCGCCTTTCGGTATTTTCCCCAATTATACACACTTTGGGGTGAATGGCAAGCCGACCTCCCTTGCACACTTCAACAACTGAGGCCATAATAAGTTCAACAACAAAGACAATCGGCTCCCAAAATCATGAATCCGGATGCATCCGGAAAAACTGAGGAACACCCGATGAAAATAGAACTACCCTGTGGAACCTATCAATTACCAGTTGATTGTGCTGCTTCACAAGAGACCAATACCGGTTACCTCCTGAACGGCACAGAAATCAGTATCGAACTGCCATTTCGGGCCCAACAGTACTATCGACACGGCTGGCAGTCCTGGAGTTTGACTGCCTGGCTGCCGGCTGCGCAGCGCATCCCGGTCAGCCGCCCGACCATCTTCCATCCATTACAAACGGACCCCGGGTACGCCTACGCAAAGACCCATAACGGCTCCTGGGTCGGCGCTGTCCAGACGCCTGGAGGCGAGGTGCTGGTACTGGGAGCCCTGGAAATTGAAACGCATGTCTTTCTGGAAGGAAACAGGTTGGCAGGCCGGGTCGAAACGGGTGAACCGGCAACCTGGTACCTGGCAATGGGACCTGAAGACCTGGTGTTCGCCCGCTATGCTGAACTGCTGGGAGAACGCTTCGGGACCGGTCTGGCAGATCGTCCTCCGTGGGTCTGGTGTTCCTGGTACAGCCTGTATTCAGAAATTGATGAAGAAAAACTGCTGCACATCCTTGAAGAACAAAAAGATCTGCCTTTTGAGGTCTTCCAGGTGGACGATGGTTGGGAGAAAAAGGTCGGTGATTGGGAAGCCAACCACAAATTTCCATCCGGTATGGGAGCCCTGGCTGAAAAGATCCATGCCGCAGGCCGCACCCCTGGCTTGTGGCTGGCGCCGTTACTGGTCGTTCCCTCCTCGAACTTATACCAGCAGCATCCCGACTGGCTGCTGCGAGATAAACACAGAAGACCCGTCTCAGCCGGCTTCAATTTTTTTGAGCAGCTATATGCCCTGGATACCACCCACCCGGATGCCCTGGCCTGGCTGGCAGATTTGATGAAGAAAGTACGCGACTGGGGATTTGACTACCTCAAACTCGACTTCCTCTACGCCGGAGCCTTGCCGGGCAGGCGCTATCTCGATATGCCGCGCGAAGCCGCATACCGGCACGGCCTGAGTGTGATCCGCAAAGCGCTGGGGGATGCTTACCTCCTGACCTGCGGCGCCCCAGTCGTGCCCTCCCTGGGCTTGTGCGACGGAATACGGGTTGGACCAGACGTGGCCGGCCACTGGGAGAGCCAGCGCGACACACGCCTGTTCAGTAATTACGCCATCCCCGGGACGCGCAATGCTATCCGGACGACCCTGAATCGACTGTGGCTTAAACCAATTGTGCATACCGATCCGGATGTGGTTTACTTCCGTTCTCACGCCATCACAATGACGGACCGGCACAAATCCCGGCTGCAGACTCTGGCGCAGATTTGTGGATTCAAAGCCACCTCGGACCTGCCCGCATGGTTATTGCCGGAAGAACGTCAAAGGCTGCTCCAGTTCTTCGGCCATCAACCGAAAATCAAGAAGAAGGATCGCTATAAGTTCCAACTGGATGATCAAGAGATTGACTTCACAGAAACAGTCCAGGTTCCCGAAAACACACCTTGGGATCGGTTGCTTGGATTTTTGCTCGGGTCGGTGGGCAACCTGCCATTTATTCTCAAAATTAATGCCCACCTGGCCCGTAAACAGGTACAAAAAGAACTCAAGCAGGAGACAAAATGAATGAAGAGAGTATAAAAGCACATATCTTCAAGCGACTGAGCCGGAACCACAACCCGGATGATATTATCTTCGAACTCTGTGATCGCGCCAATATGTCCTGGCCTGAAGCCAAAAAGTTGGTTCATATGGTACAGCACGAACAGGGCAATGCCATCACACGGCGGCAGAGCCCGCTGTTGATTATGATCGGCCTGGTCGTTTTTGCTGGCGGAGCATATCTTCTGGTTGCATCTGGCGGGCTGATCTTCGAGCTGGTTTCCCAATTCAATATCACTGAAAGCGATCCCATACAAAATTTGGGGCCTCTGGCTTATCTGGCTTATTACGCCCCTTACGCCATTCCCAAAGCAGTCACCGGCCTGGCCATGATAATCGGCAGTATGGTTGGAATGAAGGATGTCTGGGTGGCAATTTTTGGAGATTAATATTTTATAAGAATCTTTATTCCTGCTTGACTTTTGCCCCTAATTTATTGTATAGTGTTATGCAGTTGTAAATTGGCACTGCGGCAAGTAGCGCTGTGCCTTTCTTTTCGCCAATATATGTCGAATAAGGAGACCCAATGATCCAAGTAAGTGGGCTTACAAAAGACTATGGCGCCCGACGAGCAATTGATAATCTGACCTTCGAAGCCAAGCAAGGTGAAATCCTGGGCTTCCTGGGCCCGAACGGCGCCGGAAAAACAACCACAATGCGTATCCTGACCGGTTACATGCCGCCTACTCGGGGAGAAGCCTCTGTGGCAGGGTTCGATATCATCAGCGAATCACTAGAGGTCAGGAAACGGGTAGGTTACCTGCCAGAGACAGTACCTCTTTATCCGGATATGACTGCGTTTGACTATTTGATGTACATGGCTCAGCTTCGACACCTGGAAAATGCAGAAGACTGCGTTGATGACGCCCTGGAAATGGTCGGCATGGAAGAACGGGCAGACGGCCTGGTTGGCAAACTTTCCAAGGGCATGAAACAGCGCATCGGGCTGGCCCAGGCTCTGCTCCATAAACCGGAGGTCCTGATCCTGGATGAACCCAGCATCGGCCTGGACCCTGGTCAGGTGGTTGAAGTCCGCAAGCTGATCAAAAATATCGGTCAGGAACGGACCGTCCTGCTGTCCACCCATGTGCTGCCGGAAGCCCAACAGCTCTGTGACCGGGTCATGATCATTAATAAGGGTCAGATCGTAGCGGAAGATACACCCGGGAACTTGCAAGCCCGCCTGGTCGGCGCCGAGCGTGCCAGCCTGCGGGTGCGCGGCAAAGCCGACAAACTTCTGCCCAAGATCCAGCAGATCAAAGGGCTGGAAAACGCCAGCCTGGATTCGGACGGCAGTCTGCAGTTCCACTTTTCCCCGAAGAAAGATGTGCGTCCGGAAGTCGCCAAAATAGCTGTTAACGCCGGTTTTGATTTACTGGAACTTAAGGCTGTCGGAATGAGCCTGGAAGAGATTTTCCTTGAATTGACGCGGGAAGAAAAAACCGCTGAACCGGAAAGCGAGTGAGAAAACCATGCGAAACATTTGGACAATCGCACGTCGTGAATACGATCTATACTTCATCAGCCCGATCGCCTATATCATCCTCTTCACCATGATGCTGGTATTAGGCATCATTTTTGGTGTTAACGTTCTGGGCGCCAGCCAGGCTGGCGTTTTTGGCGGTTATGTACCCGACACCACCATGATTACCAACTCAATGGTTTTCATGTTCCTTCTCAGCGCCCCGGCCATCACTATGCGCCTGCTGGCAGATGAACAACGCATGGGGACCATGGAACTGCTGCTGACCGCCCCAGTGCGTGATGTGGAATTGGTATTGGGTAAATGGCTGGGCGCCTTCATGTTCATCCTGACCTTGATCGTCATGACCCTGGTCTTCCCACTGATGTTGAACCAGTTCACAGTACCCGGGATTGACTGGAAATTCATGCTCTCGGGCTACCTGGGCGTCTTGCTGGTAGTTTCGGCATTTCTGGGCATTGGCGTGGGTATTTCATCCATGTTCAGCAACCAGATTGCTGCCTTCTTCACAACACTGATCGTCCTGGTTCTGTTGTGGTGGCTGATCGGCGCACCGGCCAACCTGCTAGGAAAAGGTGGTGAACTGTTTGACTACCTGAGTATGCAGACGCACTACTACGACTCGATGGCCCAGGGAAAGATATTCCTGGAAGATATCATTTACTACCTGAGCCTGACCTCGCTGGGCATATTCATCGGAACAATTTCAATCGAACTTCGGAGGTGGCGCTAATGAAGGATTCTAAATTATCGCGTTATGCGTTCATCGGCCTGATCGTCGCAGGCCTGGCGCTAATTTCCAGCCTGGTTTTTGCGACAATGATCAGCCTGGAATACGTACAGTTGTACACTCCAAAAAATCCGGACCTTCCGAAGTTGGGTCTCTATATCAGCCTGGGAGCAATCGTAATCGGTCTGGCCGCCGCCATCTTTATGGCTCCCGAACGCACCCGTCAAATGGTCAGCGGCCGCCAGGCCCGTTACGGAAGTAATGCACTGGTTCTCTCACTGGCATTTGTGGGTTTGCTGATAGCACTTAACTTCCTTGCGAATAAAGCGCCAGAGTACAATGACCTTTTCAATGACCTTGAGCCTTTTGGCCCATATGACATGACCATAGACAAACAGAACACCCTGGCGCCGGAAACTCTGGAAGCGCTGGACAGACTCCAGGATGAGGTTACCGCCACTGCCTTTTATTCGTACCGGCTTAATCCGGAATCTGCCAGGGATATACTGTCTAACTTCGAAGACAACGGCAATGGAAATTTCAAATATCGTTTTGTCGACCCCGACTCGAATCCGCTTGAAGCCCAGAGTATGGGCATAACCGGAGACGGTAAGATCGTACTCCAGATGGGCGCCCAGCAAGAGATCGTGACTTCAGCCACTGAGAGTGAACTAACCAAGGCATTGATCCGCCTGATCGACCCAAAAGAAAGAGCCGTATATTTCCTGGTAGGACATCAGGAAGCAGATATCGAAGCGACCGACGAAGCCGCTTACAGCCAGCTGCGCCAGACCCTTGAAAATAAAAACTATTCCGTCCAGCTGCTGAACCTTCTGGCTGATAAAGCCATCCCCGAAGATGCACTGGCAATCATCATTGCCGGACCAATCTATCCGGTTTCGTCAGAAGAAATGGAACTGCTGACCGGGTATCTGGAAGCTGGCGGCGCCCTGGTGCTCATGGAAGATCCCACCCCCCTGACCCAGATTGGCAGTGATGATGCTTTGGCAGCCTATCTTCAAAAGGAGTGGGGGATCACTTTGAATAACGACCTGGTGGTCGACCCCAATGCAAATCCTGCCTCCCTGGCGATTTCGAATGCCTATGCACAGCACCCGATCACCGAAAAGATAAACGGGTTGGTGACCTTCTATCCGGTATCTCGCAGCCTGAGCACAGCCGAAGATACTGAGAGTATTCTCCTCACCCCCCTGGTAGTAACGAACCAGAATGCCTGGGGAGAGACAAATTTCGAAAGCATCCAAAACGATAATGTCAAATACAATGATGGCGAAGATATGCCTGGCCCGATCGTCCTGGCAGTTGCGGCTGAAGACATGGTCAGTGGAGGCCGGTTGGTTGTGTTCGGTACATCGCAATTCCCGGCAAACCAGTATTTCACTTCTGGCTACGGCAACGCCGATATGGCCGTCAATTCCATCGACTGGGCTGCCGAACAGGAAGACTTGCTGGCATTGACGCCCAAGGATACCGTCCAGCGCTCCTTCTCGCCACTCACACAAGGGCAGGTACTGGCAACTATGCTGGGTTCCATCTGCCTCATCCCCGGCATCATCCTGGTAGCCGGGATCGCGGCCTGGATCTCCCGCCGCAGACTGGGGTAAGCCGCCATGTTTCGACGTTCCACCTGGATATTCCTGGCTGCCGCGATCTTGGTCATTGGTGCAGCGATCTACCTGAACCTAAATCCACCCACACCCGGCAGCGAGGCAACACCTGCGCCAACTTCGGATATCGCTTATCTGTTCAGCTCCAGTGAAGGCATTGCAACCGACATAACAATACAGGATGCCGAAGCCAATCTGATACAGATTGCCCGCGATGAAGAAGGCTGGAAGATCGTAAAACCCGAAGAAACAGAAGCTGACCAGGGTCTGGTTGAAGCAGCAGCCACCCAGCTCAATGTACTGCGAATACTGAATACACTTGAGATCACACCAAAGGAAGTCGGCCTGGAAAAACCTGGGTATACGATCACCATTGGATTTTCAAGCAACAAGGAAGACAAATTGTTTATTGGTGCAGAAACTCCTAGTGGAGGCGGGTATTACGCACGCCTCAACGATGGTGGCATTATCATTATCGACAGAAACGGGATTGATGCACTTAAGAATTTACTTCTCTCGCCTCCTTACCTCGAGACGCAGGTTCCGACTCCAGGAAGCGGATAACCCTACGACTACCTGACAAGAAACCTACAGCCATCCCATGGGGTATTGATTTTCAAGTCAAAAAAGAGTATTCTGGTCGTAAGATTTTAATTATAGGATGTGTCATCTAAAGTATGGATATGGAAAAGATTTTGATGGTAGAAGCTGAAGAAGAGTATCCTGCCATCGCCCGTTTGATAGAACTAGGTCGTCAAAAGTCATATGTCACAATTGACGATATTTTGCATTTCTTCCCAGAAGCCGAACAGGATGTTGAGCAGTTGGAAGAAGCATTTTCTGCCCTGTTAAGCGCCGGGATTGCCTTTGTTGAAGACGCTGCTTCGGTTTCCGAACCGACAGAAGATGATCTCGCCATCGTAGAAGGCGATGAAGATATTGACGAAGAGAAAGATCTGTCGCTGGATGACTATCTTGCCAATATCGACACAGATGACACCATCGGATTGTACCTCAAAGAGGTCAGCCGGGTTCCTCTGCTGACCGCTGAAGAAGAAGTTGAACTGGCACAAAGGATTGAGCGTGGCCGTATGGCCAGGGAAGAACTTGCCAAGGGTAATGTCAGCCCCCGGCGGCGGCAGGAACTGCGCCGGCTGGTCGAAGACGGCTGGGCAGCCCGTGAGCACTTGATCACCGCCAATTCGCGCCTGGTAATTTCTGTAGCCAAGAAATATATGGGCCGCGGGGTCCCCTTCCTTGACCTGATCCAGGAAGGCAACATCGGATTGATCCGCGCTACGAAGAAGTTCGATTACCGGCGTGGTCATAAGTTCAGCACATATGCAACCTGGTGGATCCGCCAGGCGGTAACCCGCGCAATCGCGGACCAGGGGCGCACCATTCGTGTCCCGGTTCACATGGGAGACCAGATCAACAAATTACTACGGGTTCAACACCAGTTGACCCAGAGATTAGGCCGAGAGCCATCAGTCGATGAACTGGCGGACGTACTTGAAGTACCCCCCAAAAAAGTGGAGAACATGATCCAGGTAGCCCGCCGCCCGCTCTCCCTGGAAACCCCCACCGACGATGAGGAAGATTCAGTTCTGGGTGATTTCATCGAAGACGATGAAGCGCCGCCCCCAGACGACACCGCCACCTACAATCTGCTTAAAGAACATCTGACAGAAGTTATGGATGGACTGCCGCCCAGGGAAGTTCGGATCCTTCAACTGCGTTATGGGCTGCTTGATGGGCAGGCGTATACACTCGAAGAAGTTGGCCGTAAAATGGGTGTAACCCGTGAGCGTGTCCGCCAGATTGAGGCCCAGGCTTTGAGCCGCCTGCGGCATCCATCTATCCGGCGTAAACTGCGCGACTATCTGGGTGAATAACCCGGCGAATCGTTCTAAAAGTAACTCCCGGTGGTTGCCCCGCCGGGAGTTTTTATTAATCGCTACAAAATCAAGTCTTTTTCTTATTGCGTTCAAGTCGAACCTGTTCCTGTAGTTTCTTGAAATAATCAGATTCGGTGATCTCCTCCACCTGTCTGGAACGTTTCACTTCATCCAACTCGATTTTCAAGGTAGCAATCTGATCTTTTAACTGCTTTTCCCGCTCTATCACCTTTCTGGCATTGTAAATCGCTATTGCGGCTTGAGGTGCGATGGTTTCGAGCAGCTTCAGATCGTGGTTGTCATAGGAACCTTTCTTGACGCTTACCAATTCAATCGTCCCAACAATCTCCTGGCCGGTCAGCAGCGGCACACCAACAAAGCTGTTAATAATCTGCTGGTCGTCATCCAACTGCCGCCGGACAGGCTGCTGCGCTTGATGCATATCCACATCCGCAACCAGCAGGCTCTGGCGCCGTTCCGCTATCCAACCGGTGTACCCGCTGCCCATCTTATATACCTGCCCCCGCGTATCCAGGTAAACCGTCTCAGAACCAGCCCAGGCTTGCACACGCAGCAGGTTGTCCTGCTGGTCATAGAGGCAGATTTCGGCCCCATCAAATTCAATCATCCCCCGCACCCGGTCTAAAATCGTATGCAGGGTTTCATCCAGGTCCAGGCTGGCGACAATTTCCTTGCTGATCAGGTGAACCATCTCCAGTTCATTGTTCCGCTGCTCGATCTGCCGGTAGAATTCATCCCTTTCTCCCTGGACTTTGATCTCCTTCAAATAGTTTTCCAGGGCAAAGAAGAAGATACCAACACCCAGACCATTGGCCAGGATCATCGGCATGGCCGCCCTGCGGATGACCAGATCCCAGGCCTGAGCAATGCTGGGCGCAGTAAACCACTCATCCGGACTGCCCGCCAGGATCAAACCTAAAAACATATGGAAACTTTCTCCCAACAGCGCAAAAAAAGTAGCCCACAGTATGGGCAGGAGACCAAACTTCTTCCGGACCAACCCCGCAAAAAGACCCACCAGAATGGTACTGATTGAACAGGGGATGCAGGTATAGCCAAACCCTGTCCAGGTTTCCATCGCCGACCATCCCAACCAGAGTCGATGCAACCCGCCGATCAGACCAACCAGCAGACCAACAACCGGTCCCCCAACCAACCCGGCGATCATCGGACCGGTATCACGCACATTGATAATCGCATCTCCAATAGGAACCCCGCCAATCGTTCCATAGATCGAAAATATCCCCAGAATACCCACAAATGGGATCGCTTCAATCAGACGCGGTTTCTTTCCTTCGATGAACACTCGAAAGAAACCAGCTCGAGAGATAACATATCCCAACAGGCAGATTACACATACCTTTTCAACCAGGGTGATCAACAAGTCCATTGAGTACAACCTCCGTACTCATATTATGACCCGGTTTCTGATCTATAATCAGAAACCGGTAGTGTATGGTATTCGTTATTTATGTAGTATGAAGGGGATCGATGGAATTGTCAACTAATCAGCGCCGCGTCCAGCGCCAAGGCCAGGAAGATAAATAGAAGGTACATACTCGAAAAACGGTACATCTTCCAGGCCAATCTATTCCCCCCTTGCCGAAACACACGCCAGGCGGCGTAAAGCAAGACGCCGCCAAGTGATACTGCCGAAACCAGGAAAATACTGCCGGTCAGGTTCAATACCGGCATCAGGATCGTCAGGACGACCAACTCCAGGGTGTAGATAAAAATCTGGCGGCGGGTTTCTGCCTGCCCCCGAACCACGGGCAGCATCGGCACTCCTGCCCGTGCGTAATCCTTGCGGCGCACCAACGCCAGGGCCCAAAAATGAGGCGGGGTCCACAAGAAAACAATCGCAAACAGGAACAGGGCCGACAACCCCAGCCCGCCGGTGGCCGCCGCCCAGCCCACAACCGGGGGAATTGCACCGGCGCCTCCACCGATTACAATATTCTGGATCGTGGCTTTCTTCAGCAGGATACTATAAAGAACCACATAATACAAAATACCGGCCAGTGACAGGAACGCAGACAACAGGTTGACATACCCAGCCAGCAAGTAAAAACTGAGGATACAAAGAGCCAGCCCGAAGGACAGCCCTTCCGCCGGCAGCATGCGTCCGGCCGCCAGCGGACGTTTGGAGGTGCGCTGCATATTTTTGTCCAGGTCGCGGTCGATATACTGGTTCAGGGCTGAAGCACCGCCTGCCGCCAGGGCGCCTCCCAACAGGGTCCAGAAGGTGAGCTCTGGAGAAGGCAGCCCTCTTGCACCCGCGACCATACCTGCATAAGTCGTCGCCAGCAGCAGGGCGACAATGAGGGGCTTGGCCAGGGACAGGAAATCCTGCGCCCGCTGACGGATACCCAACGGAGGGAAATCCACCGTATCCCCGGCCAGTATCCCGGACGCCGCCGCCAGACCGACGAGCGCCAGCCAGAGAACAATACAGGTCATTGTATGCATGACCTGCAGGTAAAACGGGAACCCCCGCACCACCTGCACTGCCCCTAAAAAAACCTGGGCAAAGAACAGGATCACCGTTACAGTTGCCAGCGGCAGAAGAACACGCTGGTCGCGCTGTGTGCGCCAGGCCATCCGCAGCATCACGACTATCAAGACCGCGGCTAATCCGGCGGCAATGCGGTGCAGCAGCTGGCTCCAGCCGGCTGCGTCCTGCGGGAAACACCCCGGCCAGCTCCTGCAAATATAGGTCTCAGTGTTGACAGCGGTAATCCACCCCCCAACTGTCAACAAGAGTACTGCAACAAATACCAACAAGGTCATTTTCGTAAAGGGATTTTCCAGGGAAAACCTCATATCTCACTCCTGGGCTGCACTTGCCGGCGCAGGAAAAACGGATATCCTACCAACAGTATTGATGCAAAGGTAAACCACTGGCAGGCATATCCCCGGTGGGGGCCTTCAGTCAACTCAATTTTGGGTTGGTAAGGATAAGGCGGTTCGGTTCGATCCGATTCCGGATCGAGCTGGAGGTACACCTCGGCCAACGGGTATGGCACCTGTTCAGAAATGCGATCCAGGTTGGCAATATTCCAGAAATAAAGCTGCTGTCCCGGTGGGACCTGCGGGTCGGGGACACCACCCAGTTCCGCCTTACTCTGGCCCAAGCGCAGCACCCCGCTGATGGTCACAACGGCCGTCTGATCATAGGAACGCCAATCACCAGGGCTCACGTTCCCTTCCGCCGGAATCCATCCCCGGTCGACCAGGATGGCCGAACCATCTTTGAATACCAGCGGGGTCAGCAGGTGATACCCATACAGATTCAGATTGTCCTCACTTCTCCAGTACTGGTTTCGCAGAGCTATCTGATTTTCAAAGTCATACACACCGGAAGCAGTTGCAGAACGGTACTCCTGCTCAGCCAGGTCAACGCCGGGATAGGTAACAGAATTCAGATCAAGCGGTTCAGCCGCCCACATGGCTTCCATGTGGGCATTGAAGGTAAGCCGCCGATCCAGTCTGTCCAACTGCCAGATTCCAAGGCGAACACACAGTGCAGCTCCCAGCAATACCAACAGGGTTGTCCACCACCAGCGGCGGCTGAAAAACAGACCTGCTGCCTTCACGAACGGTCATCCTTTTTTTCAGCCGGCCAGGCCGCCAGGCTGTAAACGGCAATCAGACCGCCCAATGGCACGCCTGCGGTCAGGATCCCCAACAGGCGTGTACCGAAGGTCAGCGGTTCCCTGACATCCAGACCCAGGTATTGGTTTGGCTGGAAAGAACAGGACAGGGCGTAATTCTCAACCGAATCCAACTGCAATCTGGCAGAAGCCCCCGGCGGGATCCACAGCGGCCCTAATTCATGGTCGACCTCGTCTTCGTTGACTACCACCAGGGTATCCCCCAGCACAAAGGTCATATCCGGAGGAATGGAAGGAGGCTGTTCGCCGCGCGCCACCTTTGCCGCCGTTCCAGCCAGGATTACCAGCCGTACTTCCTGCGGCAGGCGGGCTGTTTCCTGTACAAAACGGAAGGTTATTTCACTGATCGCCAGACCGATCATAATGCCCAACACCAGTGAGATCAGAACACGCCGGATCACGACCTTCTTCATTAAGGCTCCCTGACGGATACCACAACTTTACGGCTGCCTGCCCGGGCAAACGTCAGGGTCAGGTCGAAGGTATCGCCCGCTTTCAAGTCCCGGGTAAGGGCGATCAACATGACATGCAGGCCGCCAGGTTCCAATTCGACCCGGTCATTTGCAGGCATCTCAATCCTTTCCTGCAGCTGCATCACCATCGCGCCATCCTGTTGCATTGAGTGATGCAACTCGACCGCACCGGAAATCTGACTGCCAACAGACAAGAGGGCATCTGCCTGGCCCGGATTATCAACAACAAAGTACACAGCGCTGTTGTCTCCACTGGCTCCCGGGCGGGCCCACGCCTCCCCTATCAAAAGTTCTGCGGATCGAGTCTGGCAGGATGAGAGCACCAGGATCAGCAAGAACAATAAAATAAATTGTTTTTTCATATCGCCTTCAGAATGGGTCATTATTCTTTTAACAAAATTCGAATATCATGAGCGATATCTTCAGGCGGAGTCCCAAAGCTGTAAGTGAGCCGCAGATTGCCATCGGTATCAACCAGGTAAACACGCGCCGTATGCGTGACCAAGTAACCTGCGGCAGAGCCGCTGGAAGTATTGATCTCGCGAAAAACGCCATACGCCTGGTAGATCGGCTCCAGGGTCTCCAGGGAATCGACCAATCCCAGAAAAGCAGGATCGAACGCCGAAACATAGGCCTGGATGCGCTCAACTGTGTCCCGCTCCGGATCGACAGTCACAAAGACAACTTGCACGTGTTTCGCCTGCTCGTCACTGAGCATGGAACGAACTCGCCGCAGTTCGGATAGAGTCGTCGGGCACACATCCGGGCAGGATGCATATCCGAAGAAAAGCAGGACCACTTTGCCTTTCCAGTCACTCAAACGGAACTGGTTTCCGTTCTGGTCAATCAAATGGATCTCCGGCGCAGGTTTTGGGTTAACGATCTGAGCACCTTTGAGATGATCGACTCTCTGTAAGAACAATCCGCCCAGGAGAACCAATAGAATCAGGCCGGTCGTTCCAATACTCACCCAAATTATTTTCCTGATCATTTCTTTCACTTTCTAAACTAATCTGCCGGAGGCCTTCCACCACACTGCCTCGGGCGCCATTTCTTTCATCTACCCTGCAGATCCAATTAAATAAAGCGCCGGGTAGAAGAATATCCATACTACATCCACAAAGTGCCAATAGACAGCGGCGGCTTCAACGCCCCAATGCCTTTCAGCTGTGTACTTGCCCCTTAACCCGTTGCTTAAAATAATCGCCAGGAAAAAAACTCCCGTCAGCACATGAAAGGCATGCATCCCGGTCATCATGTAAAAGATCGCCCCGGCGACACCACTGGAAGGGGTGAGGCCTTCATGCATGGCCAGACGCCACTCGACTCCTACGACTCCGGCCAGGAACAGAAACCCCAGCAACAGGGTTGCGGAGGTTCCGATAAGGAAACCTTTGCGATCCCCATACTCCATTGAGACTTCCGCCCGGTTCATGAAAAAGGATGAAACCAGCAGGACAGCGGTCACAGCCAGGCCCAGGATCTGGTTCAATTCGGGACGGGTCGGTCCCAACAAGTTGAAACGAGCGACCATCAAGCCGCCAAAAACAAATGAATCGGAAAGCAGGAAAAGCCACAAACCCAGACGGTTGGTTCCCAAAATATACAGGTAACTGTCCCGTTCAATGTCGGTTTCGTCGGTCAACAAGTGGTTGCTATGCATATAGAAGTACAATACCATGCCGGCCTTTAACAGCGCCGTCAGGGTCAGCAAAAGGGCAGATCCGACAACAGCAGCAATAAAGAATTCCAGTCCGGTCAGAACGACCAGAAAAAGGAAAACCGTCAAGCCCAGGTTCAGAACTGAAGATTTGTTCGCGTGTTGCATCATCACTCCCGCTATTTTCCTACCTTAACATAAACAGAGCCTTCCAGACCATAATCATAGGGCCTCCCAACGATCTCGATCGGTTCGGGATAATTGTGCGCCGGCATTGGCGATGGAACCTGCCATTCAGGCGAACGTGATTGCCACAGATTTCCAGTCGCTTCCCTGCCCTTACGGATACTGATGATCAGGTTGACAAAGAAAATCAATACGGACAGTGCGATCACATAAGCAGCAATGGTCATGATCAAATGGGAAAGGTCAAACCCCATAGCTGCATCATAGTCGGCGATACGGCGGCGCATTCCCAGTAAGCCTACCCGCATCATCCACAGACTCAGGACGATAAATGCCGGAGTCATCAGCCAGAAATGCAGTTTGCCCAGGGTTTCATTCAATCTTCTTCCTGTAGCCTTTGGGAACCAGTAATAAATGGCTGCGAAGAACGGGAAGATATAACCTCCGAACATGGTGTCATGGAAGTGCCCGACAATGAAGTATGTATCGTGCAGATGCAGATCGGTTGAGACAGTCGCATTTGGAGGCCCGGTCAGACCGCCCAGCAGGAAGACAAAGATACCGGCCAGTATGAAGAGCATTGGCGTTGGTGTGCGGATCTTGCCCTGCCACAAGGTAGCCACCCAGGAGAAGAACTTCACACCGGTCGGCACGGCAACCAGCAAGGTGCTGTACATAAAGGGTACACGCAGGTATTCGTTCATCCCAGAAGCGAACATGTGGTGCGCCCAGACCAGGAAACCCACCAGGGCGATCCCAAAAGAGGACATCGCCACCCACTTATAACCAAAGAGCGGTTTGCGCACAAAGACCGGCAGCAGTTCGCTGATGATCCCCAGGCCAGGCAGGACAAAGACATATACGGCCGGGTGTGAGTAAAACCAGAACAGGTGCTGGAACAGGATCGGGTTGCCGCCCTGCGCCGGGTTGAAAAAGCCCATCCCCAGCAAGCGTTCGAACATCACCAGTTGGAAGGAAAGGCCAATCAACTGCGTGGCAGTCAAGGAAATGAGGGAGGTAGCCATCGCCGTCCAGACAAAGATCGGCATACGGAAAGCCGTCATCCCCCTGGCTCGCATACGCAATACGGTCGCAATCAGGTTGAGCGCCCCCAGGATCGAGGACCAGCCAGCCACAAATACACCCAAGAAAAACATCTGCATCCCCAAAGGCGCCCGGACCGATAACGGTGGATACCCGGTCCAACCGGTATCAAAGCCTCCCAGCGCCAGGCTGGAGAGCAGCAGCACTGCAGCCGGTACAGCAATCCAGAATGAGAAGGAATTCAACCGCGGGAAAGCCATATCGGGGGCGCCGACCAGCAACGGGACCAGGTAGTTCATTGCTCCGGCAATCCCCAACAAGATCGAAACAATCATCAGGATTCCATGCAGGCTCATCAGGGTGTTGTACAGGTTCGGGTCCAGGAATTGCAATCCCGAACGGGTCAGTTCTGTGCGAAAGACCAGTGCAAAGGCGCCCCCAATGCTCATTAACAGCAGCGAAGTGAGCGTGTACTGGATACCTATCACTTTATGGTCAACCGAGGGACCAAAATACCCGCGCCAGCCAGGTTCATCCTGCGGATGCGCTGGTGTTTCCAAGCCAAGCGCCCACTTTACCCAATCGTTCACCGCACCTACACCAACCATGAAGGCGATCACACCAAAAACACCCCCAACCACCCAGGCTGGCTCGGTAAAGAACACATTGTTCCGGTCAAAGGCAAACAACTTCATCTCGAAACCGAAGCGGGAAACCAATATCCATCGGATCAAAGTCACAAAGGCTGCACCAATTGCGGTCCAGATTATTTGATAAACCAGGCCTTTCACCAGACCAAGGGAAAAGAACTTCTTCATGATATGGCCTAACCTCCTTACTGCAGGGTCTTGATGAACTCAATGACATCTTCGATCTGAAGTTCATCCAGTCCAAAGACAGGCATAACGTTGGGGTTAAAATCTTCTACAACCTGAGCATTCGGCTCCATGATCGACCGGCGAATGTACGCTTCGTCGCCAATCAAAGTAGCACCATTATCCAGCCTGACCTTTTCGCCAATCAAGCCTCGCCAGGTTGGACCGGTACCATTGGAACCATCCAACGAATGGCAGGCTTTGCAGTACTGCCGGTATATCTCTTCACCGCGATCAGCACTCGGGCCGGATAATGAAGCTTCAGCCGCTTCTGACTGCTTCTGTTCGATCCAGGCTTCGAATTCTTCCCGGGATACGACAACGACTGGCGCACGCATCGCCGCATGATCCTGCCCGCACAACTCAGCACAGGCCAGGGTGTACCAGCCCGGTTCGACCGGGGTCACTCTCAGTTCGGTAATCTGCCCCGGAACCAGGTCCTGCTTCATCCGAAATTCCGGCACATAGAAAGAATGGATCACATCACGCGATTCCATTTTCAGCAAAACCTGCCTGTTAACCGGCAGGTACAGTTCACTCAGACTCTTCAATCCATACTCCGGGTAACTGAAAGACCAGCCCCACTGGAAGCCGACTACTTTCACATCAAGGGCCTGCGGATCAACCCGGCGGACTTCCCCCAAGTTCAGCGCCCCCAGATATGAAAAAGCAATCACAATAACCAGCGGGATTACTGTCCAAGTGATCTCAAGCCTGGTATTGCCTTCAATATGCACTGCATCAGTTTCATCCCCTTCCCTTTTCCTGAATACAACCAGGCTGTACAGCAATGGTACGGTGATTAGTGAAAACAGGAATGATAATACGATAATTTCAAGATTGAACAACCAGTCAATAGTTACCGCTTGTGCACTGGCCTGTTCGGGGAGCAACCCGACCACGCCCAGCCCCAAATAAGCCAGCAGGGTCGCTGTGATAACCAACAGCCCAACGATAACAAAGTGTCGCATTGACGATCTCCTCGTGCGCTTTTACTCCCGAGTCTCAGACGCCCCAGGGGTCAATTAACCAGTCAACAGCCTGCTTGGAAGTCAACTGCCTGCGGTCGTAAATAACAACAGGTTCAACTTCACCAAGGGATACCAGAACCACACGCATCGGCGTGTCGCTGGCCACAAAACTATTCAAGAAAGTCTCCCGGTTGATCTTACGATCATCATGATCCACAATAACAAGGTCAGGCTTGTAGACCTTCAAGGCAGACAGAACTTCTTCCATAGAAGTGGAAACCGATACAACAACAGCTTTCTCACCCCAACTGTCGCCATATACCTTGCGCAATCCTCTTGCAAACAGGGGGTTGGCAGAAGCAATGACAACTCTCTTTGGGGTTGTTATGTGAGTATTCTTAATATCTTTCATTTCTCAACAACATAATTTTTACCTGATTACCTAACTATAATTTACCAAATATTGTCCATATTGTCACGATTAATTGTCGGGCTCACAGAACGATTTTAAACAAACAAGCGGGTGATTTTGCATCACCCGCTTGTTATCATCCCTAAGAGGATCATCTTATCGAAGCCAGCCTTCCCGGGTTGCCATAGCAACCGCCTCAGCCCGATTTCCTACGCCCATCTTCTTCATAATGTGCCGGATATGCGTTTTGACAGTGTTATCTGAAATAAACAACTCATCTGCAGTCTGTGATGTCGTCTGGCCGTGCGCCAGGCATTTCAAGACTTCGATTTCTCGTTCGCTTAACAAGCTATTCGATGGAGAAACCGAATCCCGGCGGAGCAGTTGAAAGACCTGCGTGGTTATTTCGGGGGAGAGTACAGAGTTCCCTTCAATGACATCGTTGATCGTCTTACACAGCGCGTCGGGTTCCGTGTTCTTCAGCAGGTAGCCGTCTGCACCCCCGGCAATGGCGGCAACCAGGTCCTGCTCTTTTTCAGAAATTGTCAACATCAAAACCTTGACTTCTATCCCGGCCTCATTGATCAATTTCAAGGCGCCGAGGCCGTCGACTTCCGGCATATTTACATCCAGCAAGACAACATCCGGCTTTTGTTCCTTAATCACGATCAGGGCTTCCTTTCCATTGCCAGCCTGTCCAACAGCTTCAAAACCGTCCATTTCCGAAAGCAGGCCCACCAATCCCTGTCGGAACAGGATGTGGTCATCAACAACAACAATGCGGATAGGCGTACTCATTTGATTTCATCCTTTCGAACCGGGATTTTTAGACCCACGGCAGCGCCTTTCCCAGGCCGGCTGAACACTATAAACTCTGCGCCGATCAGTTCGGCGCGCTCACGCATCCCTCGCAGCCCGTATCGATTAGCTGCGAAAGCTTCTTCCGGAGAAAAACCCCGGCCATCATCCTTCACTTCAATCACCAGCTTTTCCGCTTCCATAACAGCCTTTAAAATGACATGACGCGCATCCGCATGCTTGCGTATATTCGTCAGGGCTTCCTGAACGATCCGGCTGATTTGAGCCTGGACGTTGGCAGGGAGTTCAGATGAGATTTCCAAGTCTGAGACAAAGACAGGGATACCAACCGTCTGTTCAAAATCAATGGCTGCCTTCTTCAGCCACTCGGCAAAACAGACTTCAGGTGCGCTCCGCAGGTTATCGATTGCCTGCCGGGCATCAAGATAGGCATCCGACAGTATCCGGTGACAGGCATCCAAAATACCGGCAGCGGTTTCATACTCTCCTTTGCCAAGGATGTTCTTCACCCTGGAAGCCTCCATTTTCAAGAACGCAAGGGTCTGCGCCAGGCCATCATGAATTTCACGCGCCAGGCGGACCCGTTCTCCAATAATGGCCTGGTACTTAATCTGGGCAACCCGCATGTCGGGAAATTCAATGGCATCCAGGTCTATCAGTTGAATATCTTTTAGAATCTGCCGTTCCACTGCGCGTGTCTGGTTTGCGATCAGCGCCAGATCGACCAGTCGAACCATCTCAGACAGGAAACGATGGATATCTTCCTCTATTTCAGGCGCCGCTTTATCGAAATAAAAATTTAGAGCGCCAAATTCACGTCCATTGCTGCGTAAGCCAACACAAAAGACCTTCTCTGCACCAACAGTCTCCCGCAGCAAAATACACTCCCTGCCTGCCTGGCGAACCTCACAAATCTTGCAGGTTTGTCGAGACACCGGTTCAGATAATCGCGCTTCCCACACCTGGGTACTGGTCTGTGGTATTTGCCCGCTGGTAAAGCATCGAAAAGATTGTCCCCATTCATCAAAGGGAATGAACGAACAACCTGAAGCATCAAGCAGATCGCAACCGACGTTCATTGCTGAACGAATGATCGCCTCTTTATCATTA
>JAFGMV010000011.1 GCA_016927315.1 Anaerolineales bacterium
CTAGGGTTCACTAATAGTTTATGGATCTTTTGCAGTGATGGCATCCTCAGAACAGCGTCCCGAAGTTTGATCTACCCGGTAGAGGGTCTGATTAAAACCCTTCAGGATTTTCGGAACTGGTTATTCTACGGATTATTTCGTGCACCCATTAAAATAAAATCCTTGCCTTGCATGTTTACATTATATACAAACCGCAACCATCGGGATGTAAGGTAATTGTGAAATAACAAGAAAGGGAATTTCTCATGCAAAAAAATATTCACGAATCTCTTTCCGGGCGGATGATCGATCCGATGTTGGGTACAATGACCCTTGAATGCTGCCGCGCCGGTAGATTGACCTTCGATTATAAAGGCAGCATGCTGTCAGGCCCTGTTCAGTCGAGATTGACGCGATATGAACTTGAAGTCGTAGAGAGCCTGTAAACAATAACCCTGAACAGAATGGTTTGAAAATAGCGGAAGAATATGGTTGTGAAAATTGCCCGATGAGAAAGAAAACTGAGGAAAATCCCAAATCGTTCCTGAAGCGCTTGTGGGAATGGCGCACAGGCTGGCCCCCCGGCTGTAAGCAGTACCAGGCCTCGATCGAAGTCTGATTAAAGAGAGGGTTCTGTTCCTTGTTGAAAGCAGGCGCCTATTTGAGACTTAATCAGATATGATCGTCTTGCTTTTCGTTTACGCACCTGTTGGGGGTTGTCATCAACCCTCGGCAGGCTTTGGGTTTGAACAGGATTGCAGATTTCACCGTAATTCGGTCTTGCTTATACCTGTAGTATAAAACCCGGTAACAGGAATCCCCGGCAGGTTCGAACCCCATCAGAGCGTTGATAAAAAAATGCAGGGCAGCGAATACCTCTCTGCCCTGCATTTGGAATTCAGTCCCTGGTCGTATAATCACCTTCGCCCACCCACTTGTACGTCGTCAGTTCGCGCAGACCCATCGGCCCGCGGGCGTGCAGGCGCTGGGTAGAGATAGCCACCTCGGCCCCCAGGCCGAACTGCCCGCCGTCGGTGAAGCGCGTCGAGGCATTGACGTACACCGCGGCTGAGTCGATCTCATTGATCCAGCGGGCGGCATGCTCAGCATCGTTTGTCAGGATCGAGTCGGAGTGACTCATACTGTGGGCGTTGGTGTGCCGGATGGCCTCATCCAGGTCTTCGACTACCTTGAGACCCAGGACCAGGGACATCCACTCGGTGTCGAAGTCTTCAGGGCCGGCCGGGGCAACTTTTGTTTTCAGGGAAGCCTCCAGGCCTTCCAAGGCAGCCAACGCTTCGGGCGCCGCTTTGAAAGTCACGCCATCCTTTGCCAGGCGCCTCACCACACGCGGCAGCAGCGCGGCGGCAGCCGCTTTATGCACCAGCAGCGTATCCAGCGCGTTGCAGACGCTCGGATGCTGGGTCTTGGCATTGTGGATGACAGGTAGGGCTTTCTCCAGGTCGGCGTTCTGGTCGACATAGATGTGGCAGATACCGATCCCGCCGGTGATGACCGGGATCTGGCTGTTCTCGCGACAGAAACGATGCAGGCCTTCACCGCCGCGCGGTACGATGATATCGACATACTCGTGCAATTTGAGCAGTTCATTGACCAGCGCCCGGTCTGGATTTTCGATGAACTGGACGGCATCTTCCGGCAGGTTGTTCTCGCCCAGGGCTTGCCGGGCGAGCCGGACCAGGGTCAGGTTGGAGTGAATGGTCTCTTTCCCGCCGCGCAGGATGACGCCGTTGCCGGTCTTGATCGCCAATCCGGCGACATCGATGGTCACATTGGGTCGCGACTCATAGATAACCCCCAGTACACCCAGCGGGACACGCCGGCGGTGGAGTCTCAGCCCGTTTTCCAGGACGGTTTCATCGAAAGCTTCGCCGATCGGGTCCGGCAGCGCAGCCAGTTTTCGCAGGTCGCGGGATAGTCCATCCAGGCGTGTTTCGGTTAGCGTCAGGCGGTCGATCAGGGCCTCGCTCATCCCGTTTTCTTTGGCCGCGGCAATATCCTGGTCGTTGGCGGCTTTGACCTCCGGGCGGGCCTGTTCCAGCAGGGCGGCCAGGCTCAACAGGGCCTGGTTCTTGACCTGCGTGGGCGTTACAGCCATCACTCTGGATGCGCTGCGGACTTTGATTCCCATTTCTTTCAGCATATGCGGTTCCTTTTGTAAGTGTCATTTCCCTTTTGGGGAGGATGCGCCGGGCAGTGCGGCTTCTGCGGCAGTCTTCTATGGATTCATCCAGTGGCCATTTATAGAATTACCAGATTATTATGGTGAATGATTTCATCACCGAAATGATAGCCCAGGATAGTTTCGATCTCATCTGAGCGGCGGCGGATCAGTTTTTCCAGGTCGGTACCGGCATAGTTGACGATCCCACGGGCAATCTCATTGTTCGCAGAATCTTTGACCTGCACCGTATCGCCGCGTTCGAACTTACCCGAAACGGCCGTCAACCCAACAGGCAGCAGGCTGCCTCCCTGGCAGAGCGCTTTTGAGGCGCCATCGTCGATACACAGGATCCCGGGCGCTTTCCTTGCAGAAAGGATATAGCGCTTACGGCTTTCCAGTGCGCTGACGATGGGCAGGAAGTGTGTCCCCAGTTTCTCACCCGAGACCAGGCGCGACAGCACGTCTGGTTCACTGCCAGAGGCGATGATGCAGGTCGTCCCACCCCGGCGGGCCAGGTCGGCGGCCTGTAATTTTGTGACCATTCCCCCGGTTCCCAATCCGGTACCGTTCCAGCCTGCGGCGGCCCATAGGGCTTCCGGGATTTTTTCAGAATCGATTTCCCTGACCAGTTCTGGGTTGGGGGAGGTACGCGGGTCTGATGTAAACAGACCAGGCTGATCCGTCAGCATGATCAGCCAGTCGGCGTCCACCAGGTTGGCGACCAAGGCCGAAAGGTTGTCGTTGTCTCCCACGCGGATTTCCTCAGTCGTGATCGTGTCGTTTTCATTGATGATCGGAATAACATTCTGGTTGAGGATTGCCGCCAGCGTATTGCGGGCGTTCAGGTAGTGGCGGCGGCTGCCCAAGTCGGTCCGCGTCAGCAGGACCTGGGCGACCGTCAGACTGTAATGCCCGAACAGCTCTTCATAAAGAGCCATCAGCCGCGGCTGGCCAATGGCCGAGAGCATTTGCTTGGCGGGGATTTCCTTGGGGAGCTGCGGGAAGCCAAGTTTCTCACTCCCGGCTGCCATGGCGCCTGAGGTGACCAGCAAGACCTCATGGCCTTCTTCGGTCAGGGTTTTCACCTGCCGGGCCAGGTCAATCAATCTTGGCGGGGAGATATGGGGTGTTCCGGCTGTGAGCGTAGAAGTACCCAGTTTGATGACAATGCGCATACAGTACCTGTTCCTGGTATATGGGTGCCTTTATACCATAGCTTGGATCAATCCGGGGGTAAATAAAGGCATAAAAACCCGCCCTGGGGCGTGGATATATTACGGCGCTTACAAATTATTTCTGTGGGCGCCAATATAGAAGGGCGTTCTCATTTATACTCAGCCCCAGAAATTATCGGATAAAGATCGGACCATAAGAAATCAGGGGGTCTGGGTAGTTGGAGTTGCGGTTGGTGCTGTACCGGTTGGGCTGGGGGTTCCGGCATCGCCAACTACGATCAGCACCCAGGGCGACTCGCCGAAGAATGCCTGGGTGGTAGGATCATACATCTTCCAGGAACTCTGATAAGAGCCGGGGGTGGTGGGAGCAGTCATCTCGATAGATATTTCAATTTGTGAATTGGGACTGACGACCTGCGGCAGGGTATAGGTGACGCCGTTCAGTGGATCTCCTCCGATGTGGCGGAACTGGTAGCCAGATTCCCAGTTGCAGTTGCCAGAATTCTTTACCAGCCAGGTTTTGGTGAATTTTTCTCCAGGCTGTATCCGGGTATTGTCGTCGATGGTAATATCTTCCACGAAGACCAATCCCAGGCAGGATGCAGATGCCTCGGTTGGCCCAACGGGTGTATTTTCTCCGGAGGAGAGCGTTATGGTGGGGATGGGGGTATTGACCGGGACGGGCGTAGAGGTAGCGGGAATGGCCAGGGCAGTCTGGGTCAGACCGGCAGAATAGGTTTGAACGGCCTGTGTCTGGAGGATTTCCACACTGACGGTAGGGGTCAGGTCCGCTTTATTATTTCCGCAGGCGCTGAGTATAATCATGGTAATCAGGACGAGGGTCAAGGTTAACCTGGTATGTATCTTCATGCTGTATTTCTCCTTAATGGCTGACAATCGGTTTCAATCAGCCCCTGAGTGCGCTATTCTAACAGAAAAAACGCTGGAAAGGATGATCTTCTCCCGATGAATTCCTGGTGTTCAGTCATTGAATGGGGAGTGTAAATGAAATTGTCGTCCCGTTTTCTGAGCTTGTAGCGCTGATTTCCCCACCGTGCAGGGTCACCAGGTTCTTGCATATTGCCAGACCCAGGCCCGAGCCGCCTGAATCAGCTGACTTATAAAAGCGATCGAAGATATGCGGCAGGATTTCAGCCGGGATCCCTGAACCGGTATCGCTGACTGAAACCGAGAGTTGGTCTTCATGATGATTGCAGCAGATGGTAATTGTGCCGTCTTCCGGGGTGTAACGCATGGCGTTGACGACCAAATTGGACAGCACTTCCCGAATACGAACCGGATCCAGGTAGACTAAGGGCAGCCCGGAAGGTGGGTTAAAGGAAAGCTTGATCCCGGTTTCCTGTGTTTGGGTGTGGAAGGCTTCAGTGGTGTCCTGGATTAAGGCAGGAAGGTCAACCGATTCTTTCTGCAGTTTCAATATCCCACTTTCTGCCTGGGTCAGGGTTTGCAGGTCATCGATCAACCGCGAGATCAGGTGGGTCTGTTTCTGGATCGCTTTGAGATGATCGTCATCCCGGGGGTAGATTCCCTCCAGGAGGCCTTCCAAATTTCCTTCGATAATAGTCAGGGGTGTGCGAAGTTCGTGGGTAATGTCTGCCATCAAAGTACGGCGTAAGTCTTCCTGGGTTCGAAGGCGCCCGGTCATGGTATTGAAGGTACGCGCCAGGTCACGGACCTCTGGCGGTATGTGTTTTGTTTCGACGCGAACTTGATAATCCCCATTGGCAACCCGGTTGGCGGCATTCAGGATTTCGTTGAGCGGATAGGCCAGCTTCCGGAAGGCCCTGAAGGCCAAAACAATCCCGAAGAAGATCAAAAAAAAGAAGATACCCAAAAAGATGCCCGGCCGGGGAGCCAGTTCTGGTATGCCTGGGACCCCCAATTCACTCAGCATTACTCCTGTAATGAAAACCAGGCCGATACAGGCCAGGATTAACATTAAGGCAAACAGGAACACTAACCGGATAAAGAAATGCGGCGGTCGGCGCGGCCAGTGACCTTCTTTGGGCGGCCACTCAGAATCCTCCGGCCACCAGGGAGGGCGGTATTTTGGGATATGTCTATGGTGAGGGAAGTTACGTCTGGAGCGCATTTTTATTCGTCGCAGAATTTGTAGCCGACGCCATAGATTGTTTGAATATATTTTGGCTTGCGCTGATCCGGTTCGATCTTGCGGCGGATATTTTTAATATGGGCATCAATGGCGCGCTCATACGATTCAAAGGCGACACCATGGATGGCGTCAAGCAGCTGGGCGCGGGTAAAGATCCGGCCGGGTTGGCGGACCATTTTTGCCAGCAGCTGGAATTCCGTCGTGGTCAGTTCGATCTCCTGGTCGTTGATCTGGACTTTCATGCACGGCAGGTCGATGAACAAGTCGCCTGAGCGCAGGATTTCTTTATCTTTAAAGGCGATACTGGCATCTATCCGCCGCAGGACAACGCGTACGCGGGCAACCAGTTCTTTGGGGCTGAATGGTTTGGTAATGTAGTCATCGGCGCCCAATTCCAACCCGACAAGTTTATCGCTTTCTTCCCCGCGGGCAGTCAGCATGATGATGGGTACATCCATGTCCCTGCGCAGTGTCCTGGTAACATCCAGGCCATCCAGGTCCGGCAGTCCCAGATCAAGGACAATCAAATCCGGTTTTGACCGTTTGGCCTGGTCCAGTGCTGCATTTCCTCCCGAGGCCGTCAATACGGTGAATCCGGCGTGTTCGAGGAAATCTTTTGCAATCTGAACAATTTCTGGTTCATCATCTACAACAAGGATGGTCTTCATGGCAATCTCTGGTCTCGATTATACACTTACTCTTCGATCTATCTATATGTCAGAAGGGTAGACA
>JAFGMV010000090.1 GCA_016927315.1 Anaerolineales bacterium
CTGCCCGTTCTGTCATTTTGGCAAGAAGCATCAAGTGATTGCCAATATCAACAACCAACAAATCCACCCGGCCGGTATGTATCGCACCTTACAGAGGCAGCTTGCTTATACTGTGGAGGTACACGAACAATCTGTAGAATACCCAGATCCGAACATCCCGAAGGGTTTCTAACCGATCTTCTACCGGGCCGATCAACCTTCGGGACGCTGCTTCGAGGATGCCATCGCTGCGGTAAACGCGACAAAATTTTACAGGGTGCTGCGAAAATATCTGAACTGAAATTCTGGTTTTTGAAGGTGCTTTATTGGATCCAAGTTCAGATATCTATGCAAGCAGCAGTAGTACATCCCTACTGCAGGGCACACCGACACAACCGAACTCCTGCAAACTGCGCTATACTTTACCCTCACACCTATCAGTGATTACGGAGATAAAATGAAAACAGCGCTGCTCTTGATCGACATACAGAATGACTACTTCCCAGGCGGGAAAATGGAACTCGAAGGAGCCCTAGAAGCCGCCGCGATGGCCAATGAAATCCTGTCCTGTTTCCGTGAGCACAAACTGTTCCATGTCCACATCCAGCATGTCTCCATCCAGCCCGGAGCAGCTTTCTTCATCCCAGGCGACCGGGGAACCGATATCCATGACAGTGTGGCGCATTTCGAAGGCGAACCCCTGGTACAAAAACACTATCCCAACTCATTCAGGAAAACGGATCTTCTGCAAATGCTGCAGGAACAAGGAACCAGGCGCCTGGTGATTACCGGCATGATGACCCATATGTGCGTCGATGCAACGGTGCGTGCTGCCGCCGACCTCGGCTTCAGCGTTCTGATCGCATCCGATGCCTGTGCCACTCGTTCATTGGACTTCGCTAACACGATCATCCCCGCAGAGCATGTCCATAAGGCTTTCCTGGCTGCTTTACAGACCTACGGCAGAGTCATGACCACCGAGGAGATATTGGCCAGACTGGCCGCAGAACAATTCAATAGACACACGGAGGAAAACCAATGACAATCATCGACAGCGGACGCCAGGAAAAAGCCCAGGAGTATGCCAAAATTAACCGCCGGCTGTGGCTGGTTTCCACCCTGCTGGGAGGGTTGTATGCCCTGGTCTGGCTCATATCTGGCTGGTCGACAGGACTGCAAAGCTGGCTCATTGCACAATCGACCTTATTCGCCAATCCCTGGTTCCTGTTACCGGCCTACCTGCTGGTCTTCGGTGGAATTTATTCCCTGATCACCCTGCCGCTGGATTATTATACAGGTTATGTCCTGCCCAAACGCTTTGATCAATCCAACCAGCGCTTCAAAGAGTGGATCATCGATCAACTCAAAGGCCTGGCAATCAGTGTACCCATCGCCCTGCTGATGGTAGAACTCCTCTACCTGGCCCTGCGCAGCCTCCCGCATACCTGGTGGCTGTGGGCGACAGGCGGACTGGTGTTATTCAACGTACTGGTCGCGAACCTGGCGCCAATCCTGATCATGCCGATTTTCAATAAGTTTGTACCCCTGGAAGAAGAACATGCTGGTCTTGCGGATCGATTGATCAAACTGGCAGATAAAGCAAAGACCAAAGTAAAAGGGGTCTTCAAATACGATATGTCCAAACGGACCAAAGCAGCCAATGCAGGTCTGACCGGGATCGGCAATACCAGGAGAATCGTTCTGGGAGATACATTGATCGCTGAATTCACCCCGGATGAGATCGAAACCATCCTGGCGCACGAACTTGGCCACCACGTACATAACGATATCCCGCTGTTGATGACCATTGGCGCCCTGTTGAATCTGGTTGGTATGTACCTGGCATCCCTGGGACTCGATTGGGCTGCCACAACCTTCGGGTTCAACGGTCCCGCTGATATTGCCGGGCTGCCTGCCTTTATGCTTGTGATCGGTCTTTTCAGCCTGGTTTTGATGCCGCTGAGCGGCGCTTTCTCACGTTGGAGGGAAAGTATGGCCGATGCGTATGCATTGGAAGTTACCGGGAATGCCAAAGCCTTTGAAACAGCCCTTATCCGTCTGGCAAACCAGAACCTGGGAGAAATAAACCCGGAACGCTGGGTAGTCTGGCTATTCCACAGTCACCCGCCGCTGGGAGAACGGATCGCAAAAGCGAAAAACTGGAAATAATCAGGGCCGCCGGCTTGTCGGGTGTTCTCTGGTTGCAACATTCCGCACACAGCATGCGAAAGTACAGTATCAAAAAAGAGAACAGATTGGTCATCCACCCAATCCATTCTCTTTTGTCAATTAAGTATGGGCTAGACCACCTTTTCAGCCACTTCTGCCCCATACCTGAGCAGCGCCGCAACCATTTCTTTGGTACGTCCTTCTGCGTACACACGCAAGACAGGTTCGGTTCCGGAAGGGCGGATCAACAGCCACGAATCATCCGCCATGACATACTTGACGCCATCGCGGTTGCAGACTTCAACAACCTGTTCTCCCCCGATCTCTGCCGGGGCCTGTTTGGTCAAATAATCGGTCATCGCTGCCTTGGCAACCGGATGACTCAAGCGGATATCCGTACGTTCGTAAAATGCCGGGCCGACCTCTGCCAGCAGGTCATCCACCTGTTCGAAGAGCGGCTTCCCATTGGTCGCCACAATTTCGACCAGGAGTGCTCCCATCAAAACGCCGTCCCCTTCAGGAATATGCCCTTTGAACGAAATGCCTCCCGATTCTTCGCCGCCAATCAGAATGTTATCCGACATCATATAATCAGCAATATGATTAAAACCAACCGGGGTTTCATACAACGCCAACCCGTAGCGGTTCGCCAGGCGATCGATCATACGCGTGGTCGAAACCGTCCTCACGACCGCACCGCTCATCTGGCGTTTTTCCACCAGGTGTTTGAGCGCCAGGGCCATGATCTTGTGCGGATCGACAAAATTACCGCGTTCATCCATAGCGCCGATCCGATCTGCGTCCCCATCCATCGCCAAACCGAAATCACCCATATCTGAACTGATCGCACTGGCCAGTGTACTGAGGTTCTTGGCAATCGGTTCGGGATGCACCCCGCCAAACCCGGGATTCATCTCGTTCCGGACTTCGGCAACTTCGCAGCCGATACCCTGTAAAAAGCCTTTAATCGCGCCGCGCCCGGAACCATACATGGAATCGACCACCACCCTTTGCGGATTCTCCGCGATGGCGTCCAGATCGATCAGGGTCCGCATGTGGTCATAGTAAGCCGGGATCGGGTTGAAACGTTTAATCAGCCCGCGTTCCCTGGCCAGATCATAATCCATCAGGTTAGGACCACGCGCCCGCGCTTCATTATCATTAATATAGACTTCAACCCGCCGGCACTGCTCCGGCAGCGCCGAACCGCCAAAAGCCGCCTTGAGTTTCACCCCGTTATATCGCGGGGCATTGTGCGAAGCAGTCAATACAATACCCGCTACAGCGCCAAGGTTATGCACTGCATATGAGATTGCAGGCGTAGGCGCGTCAGCCTGAGCCAGGTGGACAGTGAAGTCATTGGCCGCCAGGACACGTGCAGCTTCTTTGGCAAACCTGTCAGATAGGAAACGCGTATCGAAACCGATTACGATCTTCCTGGGGTCCGGAGCAGATTGTCCGTTGCCCGTCTTATCCCAATATTCTGAAGCCACGGCATCAGCAATTGCCTGTGTTACCATGCGCAGGTTAGTAAACGTGAAGGTATCAGAAATGACGGCGCGCCAGCCATCGGTACCAAAATGAATAGGCATTTCTTTTCTCCAAGTGGTTTTTTCGTACATAAAGGCGGCTCTCGCCGCCTCATCTCTTACCAGGTTTATTTTTTAGCAGCTATATTTTACCAGTCTGCAACAGGAGTTGCCGTGACAAGCACGCTTTGAATGATCCAGCCTTCATATTCCTTTTCATTCACTGTAGCAATGACATGAATCCAGGCAATACTATCGATCTCCTGCCGTTCCGGCAGCACAACAACATAAGACCCGTTGTCCAGCGTCACCAGCACCCTGCCGCCCGGTTCGCTGCGCACAAAGGCGCCGCCCCCCGCAACCGATTTGATGCGAGCAAAGACTGGGGTTGGTTCCGGGGAAATGGTAGGGGTGGCGGTATCGGTAAACAGCATTGTCAGGCTTGCCATGGCTGTCCGGTCTGGGGTAGCGGTTGTCGGGAGCGTGGGCGTCACGGTTGCAGCCTCAAACGGTGTCGGGGAAGGCGTTTGGGGATTGGCGCCTTCCACAACATCAATTGCAGGCGTCGAGGTTCCTGCAGGGACAGCAGTTGTGGCAATGGGGGTCCCGCTTATCCGCGACCAGGCAGCTTCCCGAAAACCGGTCAACTCAACCAGTGTCATCACCACGATCAACAAAACGACCAGACTGCAGCCATAACCCGTCAGGGTCAACGGACGGAAGCGCATAAAAACCAGCGTGAGCATGCCAAACAGGGATACCCAGGCCAGGTATACGAAAAAAACATACAGTCCCTGCGGCCAGATATCAGCCACCCCGCTGCCCAGGCCAAAGCCGGCCGCACTGAGCGGCAGGAAAATGCCATATGCCAGCATGGCGCTTGGTAAATAGGGTTTCTCTTCGGAACGGACAAAGGAAAGGGTCAGAATAATCGCACCCAGGGCCAGTACAACCAGATCCTCCCACCATAGTCGACTGTGGATGAAAGCCTGGTTCAGGGTCAGGGGCAGCATAAAACGGGCTGCAACACCTGCCAGCCCACCAGAAATAAACACCAGGAACCCGGCAATCAAGAGCGCCAGCAGCGTTTGAAAGAAAAATCGTCCAGAGCCATTGACAGTTGCCAGGATCATGCCCACCCAGGGGGTCAAAAGAGGGGCCATCAGCACCCCGAAGATCAAAAACGCCTGGGAATCCCGAAGGTAGCCAACCCCCAGAGAGGCGCCGCATAGAAGAGCAAAGACAAATAACTCATACGACGGGTAAGCCCGTTTTGCCAGGCTTTCCAGCAAGGCCGCCCGTCCTTCTGAATCATATGGTACCAGTCTGCGCCGGGCGCGGCGGCGGCGCGCTCGCGCCGCCGGGCTGGGTGTTTCTGTGAACTGGGACTGGGGGAGTTCACTCATTTTCGCAAACTGGCCACAACCCGCATAGGCTTATCCATGAGGTCAAAGAAAGTATGAACATCCGGTACTACCAGGTCTGCACACATTAAAGTTTCTGCAGCCAGGCCCTCCTGCGATAGTACACAAACTCCCAATCCTGCAGCCATCAGCATGGCGGCATCATTCGCACCCTGACCAAGCGCAACAACAGTATCTGCGCCTAACCTGCGAACGAAATCAGCCTTCTGTTGGGATTCATTACCGGGTGTTACGATCGTGGCCGATAAATCCAATTGCTTGTCGATCACAGCCTGGTGTCCGTGTGTGTCAGCCGTCAGCATGTGTACTTCCAATCGTTTCCGCAGCGAGGAAATCCGTTCTGCCAATCCATCAATCAACTCGCCATCCACTGCCAGGGTACCATTCACATCTGTCACCAAATACTTCAATCGTAACTTACCCCGTCCAGGAATTTCCAATTCAATCATGGGGCTAATTATACAGGCGATGGGATTTCCGTGCCAGATACCCTGATCCCTTACATTTTATCAAGAAGGGGAAGCGGCGGTCACGAATAGCACGAAAAAGGGAATTGCATGAATTTCTTTTTGTTTTCTTCTTGTTGTAATTCGTTTATCTGTGATCAGTGCGATCACTGTGCGTGCCGGCTGCCAACGAAATCCAGTTTGCCAGGCTTCCTTGCAATAACCACAGCCCGCGTTGGCTGCCAGACAAATACTGAATTCAAGACCAGCTGTTACGGGTTAATCCAGGTGCAGGTTATGCCTGTCACCCAATATTTCAAGCGTGCGCACAACTTCTGCCTTTTTCTGTTCCCCAGACCACTCGAGCGCCTCTGCCAGGGCGTCCGCCAGTTCTTCAAGCGCTCTGGCGGTCAACTGCCCCAGCATGGCCAGTTTCGTTCGTCTCAAAACCAGGTCATCAAGATGGACAACCTTTTCAATCTGCGCCAGGAATGCGATCTCACGGCGGCTGTAACCGGGCAGCGTCTTGAGCAGTGGGTCGGTCTCACTACGAGCAATAAAATTGCTGATCAGCTCAGCCCGGGCGCCATATCGCTCTGTCAACTTCCTGACACGATCGACTGACAGCCCAGTCCAGGCAGCCAGGCCCTCAACGCTTTTATCGAAGTCTTCCTCCGAGAGCGTGAAACCACGCCCGCCGCCAATCGGAAGAAACGCGGTACTCTTCCGTCGCTCCTTTTGCAGGAAGTGTAAAGCCCGGTCCGTCACCTGTTCAGCGAAAGCCCGGAACGAAGTCCATTTCCCGCCAATCAGTGAGTAGACCGGGAAGGATAACCCCGTCCACATCCCGCTTAACACTTCCACACTGTGATCCCGGGAAATCTGACCGGTAGTTTTGGCATGGCTGAACGGGAGTGGGCGCACGCCTGAAAATTGAAAGACAATCTGCTCCCTGCGGACCTTGATCCCCGGGAAGATACGCGCCACCATGGTTATGAAATAGTCGACCTCATCCTCTGTACAGCGCACAGACTCCGGATCCTTGATTGGGATATCCGAGGTGCCGATCATCACCCGGTCATAAAGCGGGAAGATCAGCACAATCCGTCCGTCGTTATTTTCAAAGAAGAATTCATGCTCCCCGATCGACTGCCGCAGCACCGGGTTATCGATCACCAGGTGTGAGCCCTTCGTACCGCTGATATAGCGGGTTTCCAATCCCAATGCACGGTTAGAAATATCGATCCACGGACCCGCCGCATTGATCAACAGGCGGGGCCTGACTGTAAAAATCTCCCCGCTCAGTTCATCTTTCAGCCGGACGCTTTCCCCTTCCCCGTCCTGCAGGCTGGCGTAATTGAGCGCCCGGGCGTTGGGGTTGTCCTGTTCTCCATCCAGCAAGACCTCGATTGCCAGGCGTTCGGGGTTTAAAATCGCGCCATCATAATAAGTCGCCGTGCAAATAACCTCCTGGTTCAGATCAGGATACCGTTTCAGGGTCTCGGCGCGCAGATGGAACTGATGCCGCGGTGCCGCCCGCTGACGTCCGGCAAAGGCATCATACAACATCAAACCGACCTTGATAACCACCGCACCCCGTTCAGCCGGCCGGTCGAGTAAATTCAGGAACTTAAGCGGCGCGTTCAACAGCCCCGAGAACCACTTAAAGATCGGGATCGTCGTCGGCAGCGGACGCACCAGGTGCGGAGCGTTCTTGAGCATCAGGTTTCGTTCACGCACAGCCTCGCGCACCAGCCGGAACTCGCCGTTCTCCAGATAACGAATCCCTCCATGAGCCATATGGGAGGAAGCTGCCGAAGCGCCAGAGCAAAAATCAGACCGTTCCACCAGCAAGACATCCACCCCCTGCAGGGCCAGATCACGGAAGACGCCGATGCCGTTGATCCCCCCGCCTACAATTAATACACTTACCTCTGGTTGTTCCTTCAACTGCCGGATGATCTCTGCTCGGTTCATATTCGCTCCAATGAGTCAGAATTATTGTACAACGACCTGCCAATCCAGTCACTATGTATTAATGCAAAGCCGCTTATGACACCCAATCGAATGTGCGGGTCACCGCTTTCTTCCACCCGGAGAACAGCTTCTCGCGGACCTCAACCTGCATTCCCGGCTGCCATTCTTTCTCCATGCCCCAATTGGAGCGCAGTTCCTGGTAATCCTTCCAAAAGCCAACCGCCAGGCCGGCCGCATAGGCCGCTCCTAAGGCCGTCGTTTCGGCTACTTTCGGCCGGATGACCGGAACGTCCAGGATGTCGGCCTGGAACTGCATCAACATTTCGTTGTAGACCATACCGCCGTCAACCTTCAAAGCCGTCAGGCTGACCCCTGAATCTGTTTCCATGGCTTCCAGAACTTCCCGCGTCTGGTAAGCGGTCGCTTCCAACACCGCCCGGGCAATGTGCCCCTTATTAACATAGCGTGTCATCCCCACGATGGCGCCGCGGGCATCGCTGCGCCAGTAAGGCGCAAACAACCCCGAGAAAGCCGGGACAAAATAGATGCCGCCGTTGTCTTCGACAGTCTGGGCCAGGGCCTCCACATCCGCCGACTCTTCGATCAAACCCAGGTTATCGCGCAGCCACTGCACCAGCGCTCCGGTAATGGCGATTGACCCCTCCAGTGCATAGACTGCCTGCTGCTCCCCGATCTTGTACCCCATGGTCGTCAGCAGACCCGACCGGGAGTGGATGGGTTCCTGCCCGGTATTGAGCAGCATGAAGCACCCGGTGCCATAGGTGTTCTTGGCCTCACCAGGGCTGTAACAGGCCTGCCCGAACAAGGCCGCATGCTGGTCTCCCAGGTCGCCGGCCACAGGGACCCCCAGGAACGGCAGCGCCGCAGGGGTCTGGATTTCCTGCCCGACCTGGCCATACACCTCCGAGGATGAACGGATCTCGGGCAGCATGCTGAGCGGGATATCCAGCACTTCCAAGATATGCTCATCCCAATCCAGCGTCTCCAGGTTCATCAACAGGGTCCGCGAGGCATTGGTCACGTCTGTGTAGTGCCGGTTGGTCAGATTCCAGAGCAACCAGGTATCCACATTCCCGAACAGGACCTCCCCGTTTTCGGCTTTCTCCCGCACCCCGGGGATATTATCCAGGATCCATTTCAGCTTGGTTCCCGAGAAGTAGGTTGCCAGCGGCAGCCCGGTTTGGGCGCGAAAGCGGTCCTGGCCGCCGCTTCTCGCCAATTCATTACAAATCATATCGGTGCGCGTATCCTGCCAGACGATGGCGCCACAGACCGGTTTGCCAGTGGCTTTCTCCCACACGACGGTCGTCTCGCGCTGGTTGGTGATCCCTATGGCTGCAATTTCAGACAGGCCGGCGCAGCTTTTCTCCAGTACCCCGTGCATGACTTCCTGCGTCCGCTCCCAGATCTCGAGGGCATCATGCTCCACCCAGCCCGGTTGGGGATAGATCTGCCGGTGTTCCTTCTGGTCGGCCGCCAGCAGGTTGCCCCCATAATCAAACAGGATACAGCGCGTACTGGTTGTCCCTTGGTCGATTGCAGCAACATACTTCTTTGGCATAGCTTTTCCTTTTCCCTAAATTACTGCTTCTTGCATAAATATCTAAACTTGGATCCAATAAAGCACCTTCAAAAACGAGAATTTCAGTTCAGATATTTTCGCAGCACTCTGTAGTATTTCCTCACCCTCCTCCCACTCCCGATGGGCGAGAGGAAACCGAAGGAGAGCATAGGTTGGGTGAGGGAGTGATTTGAAAAACATGCACACCGGGTAACGGTTTACGATTGGATACTTTTTCCTCCATGTGTTAGAAAACCACAAAATGCACACAGGAACACAATGGTATGAACTTCGTGCCCTTCGTGGTTATTATTTCCCGTCCAATTCCTGCTCCTGCCAGCCGCGAGCCCCGCTCAAGAAAGCCTTCCCCGGCATGGCTTTCTTCCCGGGCGGCTGGACCTCATCCAGCACCAGCAGGGCATTATCGCCGCAAAAGACCGCCGGACAGCCCTGCTGGACCAGGCGTGAACCGGGCGGCTGGATCACATAAGTAAAAACGAACTCCACATGAGCCTGAAGGACCTTCAAACTTCCGCCCTCCCATTCAAAGTAGGTCCCGGGCCAGGGCTGGTATGCCCGCACCCTGCGTTCCAGTTCTTTCGCCGGCAGGTTGAAATCCAGCCGCCCGTCTTCCTTTTTGAGCATCGGGGCGTAGGTCGCCTCGTCTTCGGGCTGCGGCTGCGGCTGCAGTTCCCCTGAAAGGATCCCCGGCAGGCTCTCCACCAGCAAGGCGGCGCCCAATTCGGCCAGCTTCGGGGACAGGCCCACCGGCGTATCGCCCGATTCGACCGGCAGGCTGCGCCGGGAATAGGTCGGGCCGGTGTCCACCCCGGCATCCATTTTCATGATCGTCACCCCGGCCTCTTCGTCACCGGCCAGGATGGCCGCGTTGATCGGCGCGGCGCCGCGCCAGCGCGGCAGCAGTGAAGCATGCACGTTGATACACCCGAAAGGCGGCAGGTCGAGCACCTCCTGCCGCAGGATCTGCCCGTAGGCGGCCACGACAATGAAATCCGGTTTCCAGGCCTGCAGCTGTCCAAAAACAGCCTGGTCCCCGAGACTCTCCGGTTGGAGCACCGGCAGCCCCAATTCTGCGGCCAGCACCTTTACCGGCGGCGGGGTCAGCTTACGCCCGCGTCCGGACGGCCGGTCGGGCTGTGTGATTACACCCACAACAGGATAATTTTTATGCAGAGTTCGCAGGCTTGGAACAGCAAACTCCGGCGAGCCCATAAAGACAATACGATGGGTTGAAGTCATAGCTAAATTCTAGCATAATTGTCCTTTTCCAGAACAATCTCTCTTCTGCGGGGAGTGACCGGGGCGATAACGCGCTCGCCTGTCATAGCGACCACGCTGCACCCTTTGGGTGTGCACGCCCCTGAAAGGAAACATCTTACTGATCAGGAGTTTGCTTTTCTCACAGCCGATCATGTATGGTGACGTATATACTCCAGGTTATCTCGTGACCCGAATAGTCACAGTTTTACTCGCGGACCGTGACCGTTTTGGCCGCGAAGCGGCTTATAAATCCCGGCTGTGAAGGGCTTCTCGGGGGCAGAAGTTCCAAAAGTCCGCCTGCCGGGCAGCAGACCTGGCAGGAACCCTGCGGGACATTTGTTAAAAGGGGATGTTTTCATGCTATACTACTTTCTGCCAATGTTGGGAAAAACTTATTACTGTGGATTACTGGTAAGTTGTGCATTGGATCATTTCTTCACTAATTCATTCGCAGGGATATCTGTTGCTTACTTGCAAGCTATGCTGGAAACGTCACGAAATCGATTGAATTTATACCCATTCGCACCTGTAACCGTTCCTATTGACAGAACCAACCGGATCCTGGGTTAGGCGCGTTTTACTCCAAACTTGTTGGTTGTTTGTATGGCTTCTCAGTTAAACTTCGCTTTTCCAAAAGGAGAATGTTATGAGTGCTTCTAATTCATCGTTTTCCCCCGTTCAACAGGCGGAGCGTATCCAGATCGTGGACATTTTACGCGGATTTGCCCTGTTCGGTATCCTGTTCGTCAATATGATGATTTTCAGCCGCCCCATTCAGGTCATCCTGTTCCCAGCAGACCCTGCCTTGCCCTGGTTTGAACGCGCCGCCGAATGGCTCATCCATTTTGCCGGGGAAAGCAAGTTCTACGCCCTGTTCTCGTTGCTCTTTGGGCTGGGGCTGACACTGCTGATGGAACGCGTGGAAGGGCGCGGCGGCAAGTTTGTCCCGCTTTACCTGCGCCGCCTGCTGGTTTTGCTCGGCTTCGGCCTTATCCACGCCTTCCTGATCTGGATGGGCGACATCCTCATCCTGTACGCGCTGCTTGGTCTCCTGCTGATTCTCTTCCGCAAAGCCAAAACGCGCACCCTGTTGATCTGGACGGTCATCCTGGTTGCCCTGCCTCTCTTGTTCAACGCCGCAGCGACAGTGCTGGTCGAGCTGGGGCGTTCTGTTCCCGAAAGTGCGCAGCAAATCGAGGCGGCCTTTGCCGAGACGATTGCCGCATACCAGTCTGACCTGGCGCGCGCTTACCGCGTTTATGCAAATGGTAATTTCGCAGAGATCACCGAACAGCGCATATATGACTATACCAGCATGGGGTTTACGGCTTACTTCGTGATGGGATTCAATGTGATGGCAATGTTCCTGTTGGGAGTCTATTTCGGCAAGCGGGGCATCTTCCGCGACCTGCAAGCACACCGCGGGCTGTTCCGCAAATGCCTGGCCTGGGGATTAACTCTCGGCCTGGGCGGGAACGCCATCTACGCGACCCTGATCCCCTCGATGTCGCGGATCGAACCCTCCTGGCCGCTGCTGCTGGCGACTGTGGCGCAGGGTATTGGCGCGCCGCTCTTGATGTTGGCTTATGTCTCGGCTTTTTGCCTGCTGGCGCTTTCGCCGGTCTGGGGCAAACGTATCCAGGTGCTGGCCCCGGTCGGGCAGATGGCGCTCACCAACTACCTGACACAATCCATCGTCTGCACGTTGATATTCTACAGCTACGGGCTGGGGTTGTTTGGCAAAATGGGCGCGGCGCAGGGGATCGGTCTGACCATCGCTATCTACTTGCTCCAGATTCCCTTCAGCCATTGGTGGATGAAACACTTCAAGTATGGCCCGGTAGAATGGCTGTGGCGTTCGATAACCTATGGCAAGCCCCAGCCGATGAGACGTTTGGAATAATTGGAACACGACGTTCCAGAAACCAAAACACTGCCCGTTGGCCTGGGCGCCCCCCACCCGGCCAGCGGGCAGTTTATTGATACAGTCCACACAAACAGGATCGTGACTGCCGCAGACAGCCTCTTACACATACGCCAGACTGTTCCGCACGCTGACCCGGGTGGCGCTGCGGGCCGGCAGGATCGCGGCCAGCACCGATATGATCATTACCACCAGCAGCCAGACCATCACCGCCCCCCAGGCAAAGCGGTACTCCAGCGCGGCGTTGAAGAGGGCGTTCCCCATTCCAACCGCAAATTGGTTCCCAAACACAAATGCCAGGGGAACAGCGACGAGCCAACTCAGCATTCCCTGCAAGAGACCTTCCATAATGAAGATACGCAGTACTGTCCGGGAACGAGCTCCGATCGCCCGCAGTACGCCAATTTCTTTTGTACGCTCGACCACACTGATCGAGAGTGCCCCCATCAAGGCAATCCCGCCAACCACAGCAATAATGATTGCCAGAACAAGCAGCATGGAGGTGAGTGTACTGAATGAGAAGGCTTCCTTCTGCCGGGCTTCATGTTCTGTTGTACTCTGAGCTACTTCGATATTACGCCCTTTGTACAGGTCTTTCAATTGGTTGACAATGGCAGCAACCGCTTCCGGGTTGTGTTCGCTGGTGCGGACATATAACATACTGCCCCGTCCATATTTTTTGGTGGCTTCAAATAATGCACTTTGCGGCGCATAGATCGTTTCAGGGTTGTAAGGCCCGGCAAAAACAGGCTCATACAGCCCAACCACCTGCCACTCATCCTTACCCATTTCACCCAGATTCAGGATGACAGTATCGCCAACATGGATATTATTATTCTGTGCAGTCTTACGCGTCAGAACAATTGCGCGCCCATCTTCAGGAGCCAGCCAGCGCCCGGAAATAATCTTCGGCTCAAAGAATTTACTCCCTTCAGGAATACCCTGAATAATGGAACTGAGTCCGGCTTCTTTCACAAGCTGGTCCCTGGCCAGCAAACTAGCAGATTGCGTGAACCAGACTTCCGCTTCTTCAACACCATCCACCGATAGCGCCATTTGTGTCACCCTGTCAATTCGCTCTCTTTCGATGAAATTGATCGAAAGATCATATTTGCTGCGTGCAAAGACCCGATCCAGAGTCAAATCAATCGAGGTATTCAAGCTGTTGACCATCAGAAACATCACTCCCGCCGTGACCATAACAAGCTGGGTCATGATCAGTCTGCCTTTATGACGAAACATGTTCCCCAGGGAGGCAGCATAATGGGTGGGCAGAAATCGTCGACCAGTGCGCTCGACCATCCGATCCAGGCGGCTGGTGCCAAAGTCCCCACCCAGGCCATAGCTGGAGATGGCCTGTCGAACTGTAATAGCAGCCCCCTGTAAGACTGGCACCAATCCAGCCACCAGTGGCACAGCAATCGCAGCCACCGTCTGCAAGATCAAGGTCTGCTTTGAAACTTCGAATACGTTGTACTCAATGTTATACAGGCTCAGAAAACCCTGGCAAATACTGAAGCAAACGATCGCACCCAGGGGCAATGCAATTCCAATTGCCAACAGTCCATAGATCAGCACCCCGCTTAAATAAGTTTTGATGATCTTGCTGCGCCGGCCGCCAATCGCTTTCAGAATGCCGATCTGGTCGGTCTGTTGAGTCACCAGCGCTGACAGGGTGTTATAGATCAACACTGCACCCATCAACAATGTGAACAGCGCCAGAACCTGCAGTACCAGGTTCATCGATTCCATCATAGACCCCGACCAGTGCCGGTCTGGCTCCTGGTAAAGCACCATCCCGATTCCAATCCCCTGTTCTCCCAGGTAATCCTTGATCAATGTGGCTGCCTCTTTCGAATGATCCATACTGTAAGGAGTCACCCGCACTTTAAGATTGTTGAAATAGCCATCAGGAATACCAAAGCGCTCCATCGTTTCGCCATCGGCAAAGAAATACATCAGATCCATGAACTGGGGAGGCGGCACAAAGGGATGACGGATCTTGCCGGAGATCGGGTAAACCTTTTCAGTTCCCCCATCAACTTTTATCGTAACGCTATCACCAACACCCAGTTTGAGATAATCTGCTGCCATACGCTCAATGCCAACATCGTTCTTCTCTGGCCAGCGACCATCACGCAGATCAACCAGTTCATATTTCTGATCGTTGTAATCGTCAAGCATATACAGGACACCCTGCTTCAACTCTCCCTGGGAATCTACCCGATACTGGATGCTGACCAGGTTATAAGGCTGAACATCCTCCACCCCCGCCACGTTCCGGACACTGAGAGCTGTTTCCCGGTCTATTGCGCTTGTCAAACTGATATCGAGATGCGGCGCAACAATTGACTGTTGGGCTGCGTTCAGCGTCGTGGTAAGTAAGTCAGCCATCCCAAAGAATATGCCAACCGCAAACACCCCGGCTGAGATACTCAAAACAGCCAGGAGTGTACGGACTTTATTCTTCCAGAGATCGAACCAGACCTTCTTCCACAGCACACTCATACTGCTGCCCCCTGTTTATCAGCGGCCAGCATCTCGCTTACCTGTGTCAATCTTACGCACTCGTCACGCGTTATTCTGCCGTCCAGGATCTCGATCACGCGCGGCACCCGCCTGACCAGTTCTTTATCGTGAGTAACGATCAGCAGGGTCTTGCCCTGGTCAACCACGCGAGTGAAGAGCTCGAAGACTTCATGCGCCGTGCGCGCATCCAGGTTGCCGGTCGGTTCATCGGCGATCAGCAGGGGCGGGTCGTTGGCCAATGCCCGTGCAATGGCAGCCCGCTGCTGCTGGCCCCCGGATACCATGCTGGGCAGTTTGTCCATCTGGTCTGCCAGGCCAACGGTCTCCAGCAGGTGAGCCGCCCGGGTTCGTCGTTCTTTAGGAGTAAATTTTTCGGCCAGATCCATCGGCAGAATAATATTATCCTGCAGGCTGAGGGCCGGAAGCATCTGGAAGAACTGAAAAATAATGCCAACATGTTCACCGCGCCAGATGGCCAGTTCTTCTTCGCTCATCCGGTGCACCTGCCGGCCGGTTACAATGATCTCACCTTCCGAAGGCCGGTCGATGCCCGTGATCATATTCAACAAAGTGGATTTGCCGTTCCCTGAAGGCCCTACCACAGACAAGAACTCTCCCGCCTGCACCCGGAAAGAGACCCCGCTCAATACAGTGATCTCCATATCGCCGGCAGGAAAGCGCTTGACAACTTCCTTTATCTCAATCACCGGATTCCCATTGTGTGACAACATGGCCATCTACTCCAATTCTTGTGTTTTTTCCATCCGATGATACGGGTTAACGGCTGCAGCAACCTAACCGTTGCCTATCCAGCGGCTACTCTACAGCTATGGATCTTCCCGCCAACCGGGAATCAGGCTTATACCAGGGAAGAATCGGCCGGTCTTGCGCGCCGAGGTCTGGATTTCCCCCGTTTGATCCTTGCTGTAAGCATGGAAAAAGGACTGCCGGGCATGACCAAAGTTTTCCCGGCAGTGATGACCACGGCTTTCCCTGTGTCAGAGATGACGCACCGAAAAGATTAAATATTCACCACAAAAAACACAAAGGAGCACAAAGTTCGGGCTTTTGCTGCATGCTTTCACTGTCGAAATCCCTTTTTGTGACTTCATCCACTTTACGAATAGGGCGTTGAGAAAGCCCCGAGTGATGACTAATTCGGTTGATTTTTGTCCAATTCCATTGTACAATGACTTCAATATTGATAAACAAGCCGAAAAATTAGGAGAATCAAACCATGTCCGAACAACCCGTAAACCCTGATATCACCAGTGATGATAAGCTTTGGGCCGCTCTCGGTTACCCGATTGGCATTATAGCGCTCATCATGCTTCTCATGGAAGAGAAGAAAGTTCGTCCCTTCATCAAATATCATGCTGTGCAGTCAATCGCTGCGAATATTATCTTTGTTCTTATCAGTATCCTCCTGGGCATTACAGTCGTCGGCGCCTTATGCGCTCCATTGCTCTGGTTGGTCTTCTTCTGGTGGGCTTACAAAGCCTATCAGGGCGAATATTTCGAAATTCCTGTTATTACCAACTTCATCAAGAACCAGGGCTGGGTCTAGTCAACATCTGGATTCCCAAATTGAGGTCAGCGGCCTGTCCGCTGGCCTTTTTTTTATGGGTACCCAAAAGTTGCTGACATGCTCCCGAGAGTTGTCATCCTGTTTGAAACCTTTTCCGCCCTTGTACGTATATAGTAGTAGTGACGCACAAGCAGGAGATACTTATGACTTCAGATCCATTACCAAACCCGGACTATATGCCGATACCGCTTTCCAAAAGCGATGAAAAGACCTGGGCCATGCTGGCCCACCTGAGTGTACTGATCAATTTCATCAGCGGCTTCCTGGGGATCGTTGCCGCACTGCTGATCTACCTGGTCTTCAAGGACCGTTCACGCTACGTGGCCTACCATTCGATGCAGGCTTTTCTCTTCCAGTTGGTCTGGTGGGGCAGCGCCGGCGTCCTGATCGGAGTGATGTGGGCAATCGTCGGCGCCCTTTCAGCCGTCCTGATCGGTATCATCCTGATCCCCTTCGCCCTGATCCTGACCTTTGTGCTGCTGCTGCTTCCGCTGGGAGCCCTGGTGTATGGCATCATGGGTGCGGTCCAGACCAGCCAGGGACAGACGTTCGACTACTGGTTGATCGGAGACTGGACACACAGGCTGATGGAAAACTGACCTCACTGTTTTATCAGCTATCTAACGTAGGAGAAAATCATGAATGAAAATATTGGAACCCCCTTCCATGAAAAACCGGGAATGGTCACTGCCATTGCCGTGATGACCCTGGTCAATGGCATTATCAACATCATCTGGGGCTTCAGCTTCTCGATCGGAGCGGTAAGCACCATTATCGGCATCTGCGCCACCCCGCTGACGATCCTGCCAACCGTATTGGGTATCTTCGAAATTGTGTATGCAGCAAAATTGTTATCCAATTCCCCCCAGGCCGTCCGGCCCAATCAAACCCTGGCGATCTTCGAAATCCTGATGATCCTGGCCGGGAACATCTTTTCAACCGTGGTGGGTGCGCTGGTCCTGGTCTTCTATGCCGATCTGAACGTCAAGCAGTATTTCGCCTGGTTGAATGGAGAGCCGCTGCCGCCGGTTCCCGTCACCCCGGCGGCCCTGCCTGAAACATTGCCGGCGGTTCCTGCCCCTGCAGCACCAGAGGCGCCGGCGGCTCCCCAAAAGGCCACACCCAAACCCAGAAAAGTCGCTTCCAAAAGCGCTTCGAAACCCAATCCCCCGGTTTCCCGGGAGACTGCCAAAAAGCCGGGGACACCGGCGAAACCCAAAAGCCCAGGGACACAGGAAGCCGGGTAGACCGCTTTACCCGCGACCTTATCCAGGGAGGTTTGCAGACAGAACTGCAAACCTCCCCTTGACTTATCTCCATCTCACCCGTAGAATCAAAAAGAAAATACAACTGGAACCGGGAAGAGACCCACATCACAAACGGGCACCGAAGGGGCAAGTCCAGGACTGGCAGGTCCGGACGAAACTCTCAGGTAAAAGGACCCTGTTCCAGGCAACTCTGGAAAGTCCTGAAAGGGCCGCGCCCTTTGGGACACCGACGGGGCAATCCTTCAGCTTCGGGCAAGACCCTTTGCGCAGGAGAATCTCTCAGGTTCAAGACAGAGGGCGCACACTTCTCGGCGTGCGCCTTTTTTGTTTAATCCAGCTGTCCCAAACAGCCTGATGCATGGCATCCTTGATCTTTGTCTGGCATCCTGGCGGTTCAAACCAATTAAAGGAGAAAAACATGAACTATCCTGATAACCTGAAATACACACAATCTGACGAATGGATCAACCCGGAAGACGGTACGGTTGGTATCACGGATTACGCCCAAGACCAGCTCTCGGACGTGGTCTTTGTCGAGATTCTGGTTGCGGTTGGCGATACGGTCGAATCCGGCAGCGAAATCGCTTCTGTGGAATCGGTCAAGGCCGCCGCCGAATCGTATGCCCCGGTCAGCGGTACAGTCGTGGCGATCAATGAGGACCTGGCAGATACCCCCGAAACTCTCAACAGCGATCCATATGGAGCCGGTTGGACTGTACGCATCGAGGGAGGGGATCTCTCCGGATTAATGGATGCCGCAGCCTATCAAAAGTATTGCGAAGAACGAGCGTAATTTCCTTTGTCAGCAGCGGATCGCCGCAGAATCTCCCCAGCATCAGGAGTATGCACCTGTAGTGTAAACACAGGTGTATTATCCCTCACCGGTCTCCGGCTGCCCCGAAACAAGATGTGAGATAATATGACCTTTATTCCCCATAGTGAAAGTGAACGGGATGCAATGCTGGCTGCTGTCGGCATAAAAAGCCTGGATGACCTTTTCGCAGCCATCCCCCAGAAACATCGCTACCCGGAAATGGACCTCCCCGATCCACACACGGAGATGGAAGCCGCCGCCCAGTTGAGTGAACTGGCAGCCGCCAACAACACCGTCCAGGAATTGACTTCCTTTCTCGGCGCCGGGGCCTACAACCACTACCTCCCTGCCGTGGTCGACCATATCCTGAGACGCGGCGAATTCTACACCGCATACACCCCCTATCAACCGGAAGTATCCCAGGGGACCCTGCAGGCGATCTTCGAATACCAATCAATGATGACTGCCCTGACAGGCATGGAGGTATCGAATGCCTCCCACTACGATGGGGCTACCGCCGCGGCAGAGGCTGTCAATATGGCCCTGGCTGTCTTTCGCGGCAAGCGCAGCAAGGTAGTGATCTCGCCTTCCGTACACCCGCAGTACAGGGAAACAATCCGCACTTATACCCAGGGCATGGACCTGGAACTGGTCGGGGACGAACCGGCCTCAGACCTGGCCAGCGGACCGGAAGCGCTCGGCAGCCTGGTCGACGAGAATACATCCCTGGTAATCGTCCAGTACCCTGATTTTTTCGGCCGCATCCATGATCTCACTGCCCTGACTGCAGCCGCCCATGAGAAAGACGCCCTGGTCTGTATCGTCGCCAATCCGACTGCGCTGGCTTTGTTCAAATCTCCCGGCGAGATGGAGGCCGATATCGTGGTCGGTGAAGGCCAGCCCCTGGGGATGCCTCTCTCCTTTGGCGGTCCTTACCTGGGGTTCTTCACCACCCGCAAGAAATATGTGCATAAGATGGCCGGTCGCCTGGTCGGCGAAACCGTCGACAACCGCGGCCAGCGGGCGTATGTATTGACCCTGACAGCCCGCGAGCAGCATATCAAGCGCGACCGCGCGACTTCCAACATCTGCACCAACCAGGGACTGATGGCGCTGGCTTCGGCAGCCTACCTGAGTGTGGTCGGTAAACAGGGACTGCGCCAGGCGGCCGAGTCCTGCTTCCATAAAGCACACTACGCCGCCGGGCAGATTAACCAGATCCCCGGTTACAACCTGCGCTTCCAGGATGATTTCTTCCACGAATTTGTCGTCAGCTGTCCCCAACCCGTCGAAAAGATCAATGCCTGGCTGCTGGAAGAAGATATCCTGGGCGGGTATGACCTCGGGCGGGATTATCCGGCTCTCAAGGACCACATGCTGCTCGCCGTCACAGAGATGAACTCCAAAGAGCAGATCGATGCATTGGTCGAGACCCTGAAGGAGGTCAACCATGACTGAGTTTAAACTGAACGCCGAACCCAGGGTTGTCGAACCGACCGTCTTCGAACTGTCTTCACCGGGGCGCACAGGCGTCTCCTTCCCGGCCCCGGATGTCCCCCTGGCAGACCTGCCGGAGAGACTGCTGCGAACCGACCTGCCGCTGCCCGAACTGGCCGAGGTGGACGTGGTACGCCACTACATGCACCTCTCCAATTTCAACTACAGTGTCGATGGCGGCTTCTACCCGCTGGGCTCCTGCACCATGAAATACAACCCCAAGATCAACGAAGATACAGCCCGCTTACCGGGGTTTACATTCACCCATCCCCTGCAGCCGCTCGAAACTGTGCAGGGCAGCCTGGCCCTGATGTTCACCCTGCAGGAATGGTTGAAAGAGATCAGCGGGTTCGCCTCAGTGACCCTGCAGCCGGCAGCCGGCGCCCACGGGGAACTGACTGGTGCGCTGATCATGCGCGCCTATCACCAGGCGCGCAGCGACAGCAAACGGGTCAAGATGCTGATTCCTGATTCCGCTCACGGCACCAACCCGGCTTCGTCCGGCGTGGTCGGGTTGAACATCGTCCAGATTCCATCCGATCCGCGCGGCAACGTCGACCTGGAGGCCCTGAAAGCCGAATGCGACGACACCGTCGTCGGCCTGATGCTGACCAACCCCAACACACTGGGACTGTTCGACGAGCATGTCGAAGAGGTCGTCCGCCTGGTGCATGAATGCGGCGGGCTGGTGTACGGCGACGGCGCCAACCTGAACGCCCTGTTGGGTATCCTGCGCCCCGGCGACATCGGCATCGATGTGATGCATTTCAACCTGCACAAGACCTTCTCGACCCCGCACGGCGGCGGCGGCCCCGGCTCCGGACCGGTTGGGGTAGCCGAACACCTGGCCGCGTTCCTGCCGGCGCCGTTGATCGGTATTCTTGAACCGGCAACCGATGAACTGCCCCCTTTGTTCGGGTATGAAACCCCAGCCAGGAGTATTGGCCGTATGAAAGCCTTCCATGGTCACTTTGGGATGATCGTGCGCGCTTTTACCTATATCCTGATGCACGGCGCCGAGGGCCTGCGCCAGATCGCCGAATACGCGGTGCTGAACGCCAACTACCTGCAGGCCCGCGTGCGCAGCACTTACAAGGTGCCCTACGACCGCATCTGTATGCACGAGTTCGTCGCCGAAGGCCATATAGAAGGGTCCGATATCCAGGCGCTCGATATTGCCAAGCGCCTGATGGATTTCAATTTCCACCCACCCACCAATTATTTCCCACTGATCGTGCATGAAGCCCTGATGATCGAACCGACTGAGACCGAGAACAAGGACACACTCGACCGCTTCGCTGAAACCCTGATCCAGATCGCTGAAGAAGCCCGGACAACCCCAGACCTGCTGCACCAGGCCCCGCACACCACACCCTTTGGGCGCATGGACGAGGTCCGGGCTGCCCGTGAACTGGTGCTGTGCTGCTGGCTGCCGGAAAATTATGGAGAACAAGAATAGACCTCTTGCAAAAGCATCTACCTGGCGGGTTTTCAACCCGCCAGGTACCAATCGTAGGGCTGGCCTGTGCTGGCACACAGGCACTGGTGCAGCCCGACCTGCAAAGATATTATTAGACGTACGCAAGAGGTCTAAGAAAGAAAAACAGGCGGCAGTCATCTTCGAGACGACTGTCACCTGTAAAAACAAAACGAGAAACTGATCCAGCTTATGGAATGCTCAATATATCGCCAGACTAATCATCCATGATCCAGAGTTGGATATTCGACATCTCACAGCGGGTACCGTAATCCTTGTTGGTGCCAGAAAGCAAACCATACCCCAACCCGCCCGAACTAGTCAGGAAATCCGAATCCAGGTAGAAGCTGCCTTTGGCATACCCGTCAACAAAAGCATAAACATTCAGTCCGTTAACAATCAAGGTTACTTCAACATCCGCCGGGTTGCCCAACCCCAGATAGGTATTCCCCGAAGTGGCGCCAATCAGGGTAGCGTTTTGCTGAGATTCATCCCATCCGATCAAATAAACATAGTCCCGGTCTACCAGGAAGAAGTAGAAATCACCTCCCTGGATGCGGAAAGCCCAGGCACAACCAGATGGGTCGGGGTGCTGGATGGCGCTCTTCCACTTGAAATCAGCGATAACCATGAAATCATCCGGGAAGTAACCCGTTTCTTCGAAATCATAGTAATTGATCAAGGCTAAATCCTTGGAAAAATCGTCCAGCTTGATATACTCGCCTTCTTTCGATGACAGGAAACCTTTTTCATAATAAAAGTCAACCTGCGATTGAAAACCAGAAGGAACAGACGACTCTGGTATGGAAGCCTCAGCCGTCGGTTGGGGCGCTGTCGTCGGCGGAACGGCAGTCGGCGGCGGCGGCGCCGTCGGCGGCAGGGGCGTTGCGGTAATCACAATCGGCTGGGCCGATTGCGGGGTATCGTTCCCCGTATTCACACTGATCCCGCATGCCATCGATACGATTGCCAGAACAGTAAAGAAATACAATAATGGTTTTATCTGATGAGTTTTCATAATGTCCTCCGGTCCCATAGTAGTTGGAAAAGTATCCTCCCTATTTTACTCAATTAACCGGTAACAGTTAACTGTTAATATCATAGCAGGTAATCTACAAAAATGTTACCATTTGACTAGAATTAGGGCTACCCAAAAAATCAAACAACACCTCCGATTGACCTCATTCTCCTACAGGGAGATTGTGCGAGCCAGTCTTCCCTGGCGCCGCCTGCCAGGACAAGTGCGGCAAAGCAATCTCCTGGCAAATGAGCAAAAGTTGCATGGATGGGATTGCGTCGTCGGGGAGAACTCCCTCCTTGTAAAGACATTGTTCTTTTGAGGATAGACACTTAGAAAGTTTCTGGTCGTTTCCCTAACAGCAAAGGATAACCATGTGTGGAATTTTCGGTATCGTAACCAGTGATGAAAAGGAACTTGGCCCGGTCTTGATCGAAGCAGCCCAACGCCTGACCTACCGCGGCTACGACTCAGTCGGAGCAGCCACGCTCTCGGGCAGCCGGATCGACCTGCGCAAGGACGTCGGCCGGGTGGAAGAGGTCGCAGCCCGCTGCAACTTCAGCGAGATGCGCGGTGCGCGCGGCATCACCCAGCTGCGGTGGGCTACCTTTGGTGAACCTTCCCGGGTCAATTCCCAACCCCACCTGGATTCAGACGGCGATATGGTCGGGGCGCATAACGGCAATGTGGTCAATAACTTCGAACTGCGCCAACAGTTCATCGCCGAGGGCATGATCGTCCGCTCGGAAAACGACGGTGAGACCTGTGTGCACGCCGTGGAACGCTATATCAACAAGGGCTACGAGTTCCTGGATGCCATCCGGCTGGCCTACGGCGACCTGGAAGGCGATTATGCTTTCGTGATCGGACAGGCAAACGATGACAAATTGTATGCCATGAAGAAGGGTTCCGGCCTGGTGGCCGGCATCGGGGAGGACTTTACCTGCCTGTCCTCAGACCTGCCTTCGATCCTGCCGCTGACCCGCCAAATCATCCGCCCCCAGGATGGAGAGATCATCACCCTGTGGGCCGACCGGGTCGAACTGCGCTCCGTCCGGGACGGCAGCCTGATCGAACGGGAACCCGAAACCGTCACCGAGAGCATGGACGCCGTCCAGAAAGGCGGCTACCCGCACTTCATGCTCAAAGAGATCCACGAGCAGTCCCGGGTGGCACGCGAATTGCTCCACCTGCTGGATGGCTCGCATGAGGTCGAAACCATCCTGGAGAAGATACGCACCGCCCGGCACCTGTACCTGATCGGCTGTGGGACCAGCTACCATGCCTGCCTGTCAGGGTCCGTCTACCTGGCCCAACTGGCCGGCCGCCCGGCCATCCCGATCCTGGCGCCGCAGTTCACCCCCCAGTATGGACCGGCCGTTGGACACGAGGATGTCGGGCTTTTCGTCAGCCAGTCCGGCGAGACCAAGGATGTGCTCAATGCCCTGGAGACCGCTGAAAGCCGCGGCATGGCCGCCTACGGGATCGCCAACGTGATCGGCTCAACCCTGACCAAGGCCGCTTCCTGCTGGCTGCCGCTGTGCTGCGGCTACGAGATCAGCGTCCCGGCCACCAAGACCTTCACCAACCAGGTGCTGACCTTCCTGTACCTGGCAACCCGCCTGGCCGGTCTGGATACCCGCTCCCTGCAGGCCATCCCCGACCTGCTGGACGAAACCCTGGAAATGACCGCCCCCCAGATCCAGGCGCTCACCCCAGTCCTGAACGACTGGGACGATATGTACTGCCTGGGCTACGGCGCTACCCTGTCGATCGCCCTGGAAGGGGCGCTGAAGTTAAAAGAGATCACCTATGCCCACTGTGAGGGTATGCTCTCGACCGAATTCAAACACGGTCCGCTCTCGGCCGTCAGGCAAGATTACCCGGTGATTTTCGTGGCCGGGCCTGCAGACATCCCCCTGATCATCAGCGGGATCAACGAAGTGCGGGTGCGCGGCGCCCGGGCGATAGTGATCGCCGAACCGGACCCGCGCCTGGAGGCTAATGCCAGTCAGGTGATCCCCGTCCCCAAATCGGACCCGCACATCTTCCCGCTGCTGGCCGTCCTGCCGCTGCAGCTGCTGTCATACCATATGAGCGTCGCCCGCGGCTACGATCCCGATTTTCCCCGTAATTTAAGCAAGACCCTGACAGTAGATTAGAATAAGCCCAAGACGGATTTGATCTTCATTCGGAAAAGCCATTCTATCTTGAGGGTCCAAAAGGAAAAATACACGATCATGAACTCCTCAACCAAGCTCATCCTGGCCCTGGTTCTTCTCATTGGTATATGATGAAGATGCAAAGGCAACCAGGTGAGGGGACATGCTTACCTTCGGACCAGGTTACTGGCTAACTCAGACCGACTCACTGGTTGAAGTGGACTAGGTTACTGGCTGATATGGTTGGAAGCCCCCCCAGCTTCTCATTGCAATTAAGACAGTTCCGCTCAGAAGTGCAGGCCGGAAATATCGGCATCAATGTCGGTGTGGCCGCACTGATGGCATTCTTCCCATTCAACGGCTGGAAGGACAGTTTCTTCGGCGCCCTCCACGGGCAGGCCAGGCATGCGGTTGAATTCTTCACGCAAACAAAAGTAGTAATTGAACGCTGGCGAAAAGACTGGGCAAGGGAATTCTAAGGTCTCCAAACATAGTACAACCAGTCCCCCCGGCCAACCGTAACAAAAAACCCGGAAGCTTTGCCATGCTCCGGGGTTTGGTATTTGTGGACGCCTGGGTTTGATCTTCACTGGCCGCTTTCCCCTGGATGTACCAGTAAATGACTCAAGCCGATAAAAGCCGACGCCACATCCGGATCGAAGTGTTTGCCAGCATTGATTTCGATATATTTACGCACCTCCGCCGGGTCAAGCGCCTGGCGGTAAGGCCGGTCTGAAACGAGTGCATCCCAGACATCCACTACGGAGAAAATACGGGCTGCGAAGGGAATCTCATCGCCCTTCAACCTGCGCGGGTATCCAGTACCGTCCCACTTTTCATGATGGCAGTAGGGAATGTCTATGGCTGGCTGCAGAAACTTGATCGGGCTGAGCATTTCATAAGCATATACCGGATGCTGCTCAATCAATGCTCGCTCTTCCGAAGTCAGTTTACCGGGCTTCAGGAGGACTGCATCCGGGATCGCTATTTTACCGATGTCATGCAGCAGGGCCCCACGCCGGATGTGCTCAATCTCGGCTTCATCAATCCCCATCCACCTGGCCAATTGCGCCGTCGTCTCTGTCACTCGCTGGGTATGCCCTTCAGTTTCCTTATCCCGCAGGTCCAGGGCACGCACCCAGCCTTCAAGCGTGGCCTGGTAAGAGGTCTGCAGTTCTTCGAACAGCCGGGCATTCTCGATGGCAACCGCTGCCTGGTTGGAGAACGCCGTTATCCATTCCAGGTCGCCCTGCCGGAAGATACCGGAATGGGCGCGGTTATCAACATAGAGGACACCGATAAGATCCTCTTTGATCTTCAGGGGAGCACAAAGAATGGATAACAGATGGTAGGCATTGACACTGTACTGCTTGTCAAAGCGGGGATCATTCTCGGCATTTGTGGTCAGGATCACTTCACCAGTTTCAGCTACCCGCCGGGCAATGGTATGGCTGATCGCGAATGCCTCTTTATCCACATCTTCTTTGTCCATCCCGCGTGCAATCTGGACGCCCAACTCTCCTTGTTCGTCGACCAACATCAAGAAGCCGCGTTCAGCGCCTAACAGGGCGATCAATTGGTCTATGACCTCATCCAGCACTCGTTTCAGGCCGCGAGATGAATTGATCACGGTTCCCAGACCCAGCAGTGCACCGATCTGCCTTGCCTGGGTCTGCAGGTGGTTTTCCACGTTCATCTGCAGTACATCGATGGAATTGGAGAGCCGGGCCAGATCCTTCAGGTTTACCGGAACCTTTTCCTTATCTGTCAACTCAAGACCAGGCATCATGCGCGCCAGCAGGTCTGAGATCTCTCTCATCTGATTTTGAATGGATTGCGAATCAAAAGATGGCTTCATCGGCGCTTTTGTTCTTTCTACGGAGATTCACTCACAGCCAGTGTAAACTTCAGGAAACCAGCAAAGATAAATAGATCCTTTTTTCTACCGTACAAATCCGCAAAGCATGTTATTGCAAGCGTTTTACGAAGCAATGACAAATGTATGGTATAGAATACATTTTACCCTTTTGTTGGTCCGGGGAGAATAGACAAATAAGGAGGCCAGTGCACTTTTCTGACTGGCCTCCTCACAACAGGTTCAGTTGGAGTTCGACACCCTAAGGACTGTTCTCAACAGCTTCTTCTGCCCGCCGTTCGAGGATTTGAGCCAACTCCTGGATATTGACCATGGGTCTGGTTCCATCCGGGTAAACAACGAGAACCTGCACAACGATCATATCCCTGCGCATGAGGAAGAAATCCAGGTTCTCTTTATAATCGCTGTCACCAATAATCATCCTGACGCCGACTGATGCATCACCCAAATCTGACAATTCTTTGATGGGCGTCATTTTGAGGGGATCCTCGTCCAAATTGATATATCCTGGCAATCTTTCAGCATCTTCGATCACGATGTCAACATAGTTACGGTCCACTTCCTTCGGCAGGCGCTCAGTCCAGGCATAAATAAAATTGTGACCGGCATCATATTTGAAATTATATGAAACCAGGTCCTCAGTGTCGCCTTCGATGCCCAATTCCCGGTCACTACAAACCCGGAAACTTGAATGCAGATCTTCCAGGTCGAGCACCACCCCTGAAATATCAACCAACTGGACTGGCGTAGAAGTCGGTTTTGGCGTCCTGGTTGGGACCGGTGTCCTGGTCGGGCGGGCGGTCGCGGTGGAGGTTACTGTTGCTCCTGCCATAATTCCTTCCATAAATGCCGGCGCCTGACAGCTCAGGGCCAGGACCACCAGGCATATCAAAATGACAACCTTTCCATTCAACAAGAACTTTTTCATCAGGCACCATTCCATTGTTAATCCAAACGCGTACAGCCCGGGTCGGCGGCCTGCCACCGCCAACCCGAAATACTTATCGCTGCCTTATAACGGTTTTCAAACAAAATAAGCAGGAAAATCCTATTCAATCACCCACATGCGGGTATTGCTTACCTCACACCGGGTACCATAGTCCTTGTTGGTGCCTGAAAGCATGCCGTAAAAGACGGCGCCAGGTTCAAGCAGTTTATCCGTGAACAGGGAATATTCACCGATGAGTTCGTTATCAACGTAGACATAGGCATAAGAATCAATCACCACCATGGTCATACTGGCTTTGGCCGCTCCGGTACCAAAATTCAAACGGCCCGACCCCCGGGTGGTACCGAGATAACCACAGCGGCTGAAGGTAGCATCACAGTAACCCATATAAACCAGGTCATTGGTCAAGAGAGCCGTATACCAATCGCCATCTTCCGTCACCCGGAAGGCATACCCACAACCGGAGATTTCCGGCGCACGAACGGGAATAGCGCTTTCCCAGGCCACATCTCCCCAGATAACGAAGTTTTTAACGGTATCCTCATACCCGGCCCAGCCAAAATCGAGATAATTCATCATTGCCAGTTCTTTATAAAAGTCTTCCAGAAAGAAAAGTTCTCCATCCATGTTTGGAATTTTTTCTTCATCGTAGAACATTTGAAGATCGCTCTGAATATTCTCCATCTGCTGGGTGGCGGCCACATCCGGCGTAGCCGTGGGCCGCGGCGTCCTGGTTGGAACCGGCGTTTTTGTTGGCTTGGGTGTATTGGTCGGTTCCGGCGTTGGCGTCGGAGTACCTTGCATGAAGGCAGGCATCCCACAAGAGATGCTCAGCATGACAGCTGCAATCACCAGGAACAATTTTACTGAACGGTTTTGATACATCGTTTTCTCCTCTTACCGGCAATCCCTCCCCAAAGCAGAGATGCCTGAAATTATATTTGTTTCATACCAAGTTATTATACAGTGAGACTGCTCAAACAATATGCTTTTTTCAGCAATCGAACTTCCAGGTTTGTTAATATTTCTATCTGGTCTTCCAATAATCCGCTGCCATATATCGAAAAGATCACTGTATACCAACCACCGCCAGGTTTATCAATACCAGGCGCTGTCACAAAAAGCAGAAATATGGCATCGAAAACATCTTTCAATTGTATAATAAAGGCAGTTATCCCTGCAAAAAGGAGGCTACATGTCAGATCTACCCGCTGGGTGCGCCCGTCCGACCGGCTCGATCGTCGGTGAAAAACCGGATGGGAAAACCAACCAACCAACTGAACTACCAGAAAGGAAGGCAACTGCTATGGCTGCTCGTGTCGGTCAAAAGGCCCCGGACTTCGAGGCTCCGGCCTATTACCGGGGGAAGTTCACCAATGTGAAACTTTCTGATTTTATCGGCAAATGGGTCCTGCTTTGCTTCTACCCGGGAGATTTCACCTTTGTCTGAGCAACCGAAGTCTCAGCGGTCGCTGATAAATATGGTGTCCTGCAAGACCTGGGGGTTGAAGTAATCTCTGTCAGTGTTGACAGCCACTTTGTCCACAAGATGTGGAATGACAATGAGTTGAACAAGATGGTGGAGGGAGGCGTTCCCTTCCATATGGCTTCAGATCAATCCGGGAATGTCGGACGCGCGTTCGGAGTCTATGATGAGAACCAGGGGATCGAACTGCGCGGCCGCTTCATTATCGACCCTGACGGCGTGATCCAGGCCATGGAAGTGCTCACCCCGCCGGTAGGGCGTAAATTTGCAGAGAGCGTACGCCAGGTGCAGGCTTTCCAGCATGTTCGCAAAACCAAAGGCGCCGAAGCAACCCCAGCCGGATGGGAACCGGGTAAATTAACCCTCAAACCGGGGCCCGACCTGGTTGGTAAAGTCTGGGAGGTTTGGAAACCGGATATGGAATAAGAAGGCTTCATCGATAAAAATAACCGGGATGAGCAGCCGCCCGTCCCGGTTTTGTTTTGAGGAACCTGTTCCCCCTACCAGGCATATGCCATGGGAGCCTCCCCACCCGGGCCAGGGAAGATCTCATCCAGCTTCTTCAAAGTACTTTCATCCAGTTCGATTTCAGCAGCCCGGACTGCGCTTTCCAGTTGTTCGATGGTGCGCGGACCAATGATGGGGGCCGTTACAACCGGATTGTGCAGTAACCAGGCCAGGGCCACCTCACCCGGGGGATATCCCAGTTCCTTACAAAGCGCTTCATACTTTTCGAGCTTATCCCGGTTCTCTTCAACCTCTTTTTCGAAATCTTCGCCCTTGCGTCGGCCCGATTTGACCTTTTCCAACGCCCCGCCCAATAAACCGCCGCCCAATGGGCTCCAGGGGATCACGCCCATCCCATACTCACGACAGGCCGGGATGACCTCCAGTTCCAGCATACGGTTATTGAGGTGGTAAATACTCTGCTCGCTGACCAGGCCCATCAGGCCGCGCTTGCCGGCTTCCTGGCAGGCAGTAGCGATCTGCCAGCCGGCGAAGTTGCTCGAACCGATATACACGACCTTGCCCTGTTTGACCAGGGCATCAAAAGCCTGCCAGGTTTCATCCCAGGGACAGTTCATATCGATATGATGCATCTGGTACAGGTCGATCCAATCTGTCTGCAGGCGCTTCAAGCTGCCTTCACAATGCTTGCGGATTTTATAAGCCGAGAGGCTGCGGCCATCGCTGTTGACTTCCGGCAGGTTGTCCTTGCGGTCTACCGGGTTAAAGACCTTGGTGGCCAGCACCACCGCATCCCGGCGGCCGCCGCCCTGGGCAAACCAGCGCCCAATGATCTCCTCGGTCAGGCCGTGTTCGACCGCCCAGCCATACACATCGGCCGTATCAAAGAAGTTGATCCCCAATTCCAGGGCACGGTCCATGATTTTGAAGCTGTCTGCCTCTGTAGTATGCCAGCCAAAATTCATCGTCCCCAGGCACAGATTGCTGACCAATACCCCGTGTCTTCCCAAACGTTTGTGCAGTACTACCATGTTTCCTCCTTTACTGTACGAAGCAAATCACCAGCCCAGGCCTTCAGGATTTTCGGGCAAGATTCAACTCAAAAGGCCGCTTTTCGAAAAATGGGGAATCGTGTTAAAAATAACCCTAAGACGTTATTCTGTCCAGAAGTTATTGCAATTCTATACTGACTATTTTACCAGATCATGTTTTTACATTCATGGTTATCATATTAGCGCTTACCCAAAGATGGGTCTTTATTTAACAGCCATTACCCCATAGACTCGAAACTCAAAAGATACTTTCCCATAAAACCAGGACAGCATTCATCGTGAGATTTGTTTCACTCCGCCACTGTGCGAGAGTTCTTGCATAATCGCTGGAAGTTCTCATCGTCTTGCGAAAAAAATTGCTTTTTAACCAAGCTAACTCATCTCTCAATGAAACTCTTGTAATTGAAAGATATTATCGAATCCCAACAGATGTCATTCGAAGTGACCGAATAACAATAAGAATATGCGCCATCCCGAATTTAATTCTCCATCCTGATCACCAAACAAAAAGTATATTTTTTGCTCCGCCCCATCCAGAGAATGATGCGGAGCAAATAGGGAAGAAAAAGGATAGAAGAATTTTACGAGACCAAATTACTTCAACTTTCTTATGGCAATGAAATACTCATATATCATAAATGGTTGTAATTATCCCATCCCATATATGTTGAAAAAGCCTCATCAAGAGCTTCCGCAACATTACCCATCGTCATTGCCACATGGTGTTCAAAACCGTTCTTACAAATATACTGCAGTAAGGCTTGTAGATTATCGATCTTTACGACTGCTCGATGACCAAATGTATCCAGTGGATCGTTCGTTAGCATTCCTTCGCCGGTATATGCACGGATTACACCGCTCTGATCATCAGTGCTAACCCTCGCGTAGGTCATAGGACCCGTAATGGCCCTGCCTGCCATTGCGCCATAGGTATTTTCTTCACCCAATGTAGTACCAAGGATAGGTGCAGTCTTGATCTCGGTATCCGGTACAAAGCTTTTGGCCCAATTCCCACAATGGAACAGCACACACTTGTCAGGATCATCCGCATAGTTATTATTCCAATCAACCAGCGCCCCGGGGAATCCAGAGGCAAGTTGTAAAGCATACATAGAAACCACTCCGGTAATATCGACCTCACAGGCAGAAGGCATCAACCGTTCACTCATCATGCTCATTAGTGTACAGGCATTGATACCATAATTTTTCTGTATCGAGTTCCAGCACTGTAATGCGCTGGCGACCAGGTCATTGGCTTCCATCCAATCAGATATCACGATCCCCAATTTTGCCATGCGGAGAAGATTTGGAGGCGGCACACTCTCGTGTTTAGCGTAGCCTTTGATCGCAGCAAGTTTTTCCTTAACCCTGGCATCATCGTCGGCCAGCTTGCCCGCCATCCCAAGTATCTCTGACAAATCTATGGTCGAAACACTGATCCCGGACGCCTGCAGCAGTTTTTCACTATATCGAACGGTATTGAATGCGCTTGGTCGGGCGCCAATCGCTCCCAGGCGTGCACTGCGTAAACCATTTACAACATGACAGGTACTGACAAACTTTCTCAAATCGTTCTTGAAGCTATCTGCTGCAGGATGGACGGTATGTTGCCCGGTCAGGGAATACGGGTACCCATACTGCCGAAGATTGTTGCAAACCGATATCTTCCCGCAAAATGAATCTCGACGGAGCTCTACACTGAAGGCTTCCAACGCATCCGGGTATCCCTGCACTAAAATCGGAACCTGCAGACCAGAGAGCTTGATCGTATCAGCCACCCCTTTTTCGTCGCCAAAATTTGGCAGCACAACGAGAATTCCATTAATTTCATCTCTATGTTTTTTAAACAAAGCCGCACAAATCTTGGCATGCTCATACGTTTCAACAGAACCTAGCTTGGTCTCTTTCTCACCAACCATAATAGGTTCAATATCAAGCTCTTGGAACAGGTCCTGAATATCTTTACGCGCTTCAGTGACCAGATGATCCGGGAAAAAATCCCGGTTTCCAAAAATAACTCCCAAAGTAATTTTCATGCTTTTCTCCTTTTATATTCAATAAGCATTTCTATCTATCAAAGCCCCAGGCGCCTGAAACAAGAATAATATTTGCAAAAGGGGTGAATTCTGCTGTACGAATAATAGCTTTTGATGTACCGGATCTCTTTTTGAATTCCGTGTGAGACAAGGTTTCAACAGGAACATTCCCCAGCAACTTCTCTATTCCAGCATATATTTGTGGACTTTTGGTTAAAACATCTTCTGAAAGATACGCTTTTTCAACATACATTTCAATCAGAACGACTTCGAGGGTCTCTAAAAAACCAGGCACTCCCGGTTTAAGTGCCAAGTCTATGCGTTGGGTTGTAGACGGAATGGGCAGCCCGGCATCAGCAACAGTCAACATGTCAGAATGTTCAAGATGGGCAACGATAGAAGAAATTGGAGCATTAATAATTCCGATTTTTTTCACAGTTGTTTTCTCCATTCACGAATAAACCGTTCAACCTCATCACGGCGCGGAAGCGAGGGTTGTGCTCCAGCAACAGTGACAGAAACAGCCGCGGCAGCATTGGCAAATTCAGCAGACGCCTCAATTGATTTTCCTTCACAGAGACAAACAGCCAACGCTCCGACAAAGCAATCTCCAGCAGCAGTCGTATCAATCACATCTACCGGATAAGCCGGTATGAAAGTCTCCTGGCCGGTTTCTGAAAAAATACCTGCCCCCTGACTGCCAAGCGTTACAACTACGTATTTGGGTCCGAGAGCCAGTAATTTTTCAGCAGCGCGACGGGTATCGTTAATAGTTTCCAAATACCGCATTCCAGACATCAAAGCAGCTTCGTGTTCATTTGGCAGCAATATATCTACAAATTGGAGCACATCCTTTTCCAAGACCTGGGCGGGCGCTGGATTCATGAGTACTTTTACCCCTCTTTGTGAAGCAAGTTTGGCAGCAGCATAAACGGTCTCAAGCGGAATTTCAAGCGGCATTGCCAAAACATCAATCTCTGATATGCTTTGTAAGGCTTTTTCAACATCTGAACTGGTCAATTGCAGATTTGCTCCTGGGGCGACTGCAATGCTATTTTGTCCATTTTCATTAACCTGGATAAGCGCCACGCCAGTCGCCTCGTCCGGATGAACAAAGATGTAATCAGAATTGATCTCTTCGTTGGTTAATGTTTTAACCATTTCACTGCCAAAGGCATCATCGCCGACACAACCTACCATCGTAACCTGCGCCCCTAAGCGTGCTGCTGCAACAGCCTGATTTGCTCCTTTACCGCCTGGAAAAGTCATGAACGATCCTCCCAAAATAGTCTCTCCCGGAGAAGGTATTTTAGGTACTCGGACAACCAGGTCCATATTAAGACTGCCGACTTCTACAATCTTCATAACGTCCTAATTCATAGGATAGTGTAAAATTATTTGGACACCTTCCCAGATATGGCGCTGGCCTCAAACCGGGCTCCAAATGGGAAGCGTCCCTTCCGGAGGTGGCAGGACGGCGAGAGTAGCTACCGTCCGCCACCTCCCTTGTTGTTATGCTAAAACGATAACAACATCAACCTGTCTTCATTGATATTCGATTACGGGCAGCTGGTCTTGCCGTTGGGGGCAAACTCGGTATACATACAGGCATTTTCGGGGGTTAACAATACCATGTCAATGGACTGTTTCTCAGGTTTGCCAGTGCTGCCGGTGCGGATGTACTGGTCAGCCTGGATAACAGCCTGTTCGGCCATTCCTTGTACAGGCTGCAAGCCACCCACA
>JAFGMV010000091.1 GCA_016927315.1 Anaerolineales bacterium
AAAAGAAGTCCCGGCTGAATAAAAACCACACGGTATCTTTTGATCAATAGATGCGCATTTATTGGGTATCCGCTCGAGAGCGGATTGGAAGGAGTCCGTATTTGTTGTGGATAAGAGCCTATTTATTGGAAAGCATATCCTTTTTTCGGGCGTCTGAGCGCCTGGTCGTTACGAACCCGGGTCTGGAAACGGGACGAAAGTTACCTGGACTGCTTTAGCCGGCATCGGGCTCGTTTTTCTGCTTTGCTCTCCATTTCAGCTGTCTCCCTGGTGATGTACGAACGCGTCATTTTCTCACACATCTTCCCCCTCAACTGACAGGCGCCCGTTAGCGGAGTTAGCGCGGGTGTTTCGGTTTACTGTTTTGTTTTCATGTTTTTGTGGTCTCCGTCCAAACGACAGCACTCGGATCGTCCCTGGTATGCATTCACCCCACTGCGTAGATGCGCTGCCGGAGAGGCATAACTGCACCAGGCAGGCAGGCGGTCTGTCCTATCCAGGAAGGATAGCAGGCAGGTTTCTGCTGTAGGAACGGGTCATCTTGTGACCATGTCTGTCATCAGGTTGGCCTGACTCAGCCAATCATATTATTACAAACTGAGACAGATATTGTCCATTTTCAAACGCAGTAATGCTGTTGTTAATGCCTTACATTCCCCCCAGCCCGCATGACTCTGTGCGCCCGATGGACAAAGCAATAATGACAGCGAACATCGGCCTGAGAAATGCCGCTTCAAGGCAGCACAGATGACATAACGATCCGCATCCCAATGAAGACCAGTGCAAGCCCGCCAGCCACTTCGATAGGTTTTCCAAAGCAAGCCCCAAGCCGGTTGCCAAGCTGCAGCCCCAGGAGGGAAAGCGCCACCGTCACCACGCCGATCACCACCGCCGGATACCAGACCTCTATCCGGATAAAAGCCAGGGTCAGGCCGACCGCCAGGGCATCAATACTTGTGGCAAAAGCCAGCATGACCAGGTTCAGACCGCGTGAAGGATCCACACTTTCCTGCTCAACCTGGCTGCCGTTCAATCCCGAACGGATCATCCGGATGCCAATGAAGGCCAGCAGGCCCAAAGCAGCCCAGTGGGAATAAACCCGGATCAGGGGAGCAATGGTTGACCCGAGCAGCCAGCCCAAAACCGGCATGCCAGCCTGGAAAAGACCGAAGTGGAAGGAAAGCCGAAACGCAGGCCGGCGCCCCCTGGTGAGCAGCTGAGTCCCGGCACACAGGCAAACAGCAAAGGCGTCCATCGCCATGCTAAGTGCAACTAAGAAGACTTCGAAGAAGGTCATTGATCGATCGTTCCTGTTATTTCGGGAATGCTGTCAATCTGTTTCCCGGATCTTGGATTTAGCACCAGCCACAAGACAGTTTGATATTAACATGCTAAAAGGCGTTGAACGAAGCCAATGGTCAAGCAGCTGCCAAAGTAAGCTTACCGAAAGGTCGATTGCCGGCATCACCCGCCCCATTCGGGAACAATGCGACTGCGTTCATCACTGTGCTCAGGGGCTGCCATCACTTACTGGAGTGAAGTGTCTGGTGGCTGGGGATTAGAACTGAACTTATCGGTCCTGCTCTTTCCACAGCCGGAAATTTTTCAGGATCGAACCGCCCAGGAACTCTTTGGCTATCGAATTTTCTGGCACCAGTTCGGGGTTGATGGGCTTGAACCAAGCCAGGAAAGCCAGGATCCGTTTGGCTTCAATATACTCCGGGGTGCCATGCGGTACCTGGCGCAGTAGTGGTTCAACCATTAGCTTCAGCGCCGACAACTCATATGCCAGAGCTGAGTTGAACATCACATCGGCGTTCTCCTGGAAAGGAAAGATATGGCGCTTCTCCCCGCGGCGAACGGATTCCCAACGAGAGATGGTCTCGGCAGCAGAATAGCCGCGCTCACGTGCATCCCGCACGATACGCCGGATCAGGCGAGTATCGGTGGTCGAGACACGGTTATGCCGGTCGAGGTTGAGTTGGGTCAGGGCAGAAATGTATACCCGGAAAGCCTTGCCTGTAAGCGCCTCCGGGATCAATCTGGGATTCAACCCGTGGATCCCTTCCAAGATCAGCATCTGGCCAGGCTGGAGTTGGATGACATCGCCCTCTTCGCGCAGCCCGGTCTTAAAATTATAGTGAGGCAGGCGGACTGGATTCCCGGCGACCAGCTGCTCCAGGCAGGCTGCTAGCAGCGGCAGGTCGATGGCTTCGAGAGCTTCGAAATCGAATTCCCCATTCTCGTCTACGGGCGTCTTCTCGCGATCTACAAAAAAATTATCCAGCTCTAATGGGAAGGGGGAGATACCCAAGGCCAGCAGTTGGACGGTCAGGCGGCGCGAGAAAGTGGTCTTGCCCGAAGAAGACGGACCGGAGATCAATACCAGGCGTACCTGATCACGTTTCTCAGCGATCTGTGCCGCCAGACCGGCAATATACTGCTCGTGCAGGGCTTCCGATACCAGGATGACTTCGTGTTCACGTCCCTCACATATGGCATCATTGAGCGAACCGACATTGTCAATCCCCAGCCTGGTCAGCCAGTTCCCATAAACCCGGAATGTCTGCAAGAGCTTGGGATATTCAGGCAGCGGCAGCAGTTCAGTGGGACGATGCCGGCGCGGGAAACGCAGGGTAAAACCCCCGTCTGTTCCCACCAACCCAAACCATCTAAGGTATCCTGTAGATGGAACCATGTACCCGTGGTGATAATCCATATTCTCCCCTAACCTGTACAGCGTCAGGTAATCTTTCGTACGATGGGCCAGCAAACAAACTTTGTCATCAAACCCTTTTTCCTTGAAATACGCTACGGCTTCTTCCAGAGGCGTCTGCTGGCGTTCAAAAGGCAAGTCGGCAGCCACCAGTTCTTCCATGCGCCTGTTAAGCACTTCCAGCTCCCCGGTTGAAAGCGGTTCACGGCCGCTGACCTGGCAAAAATACCCACCTGAAGATATCGAGTGGTCAATCGTCAGGGTACCCCGGGGGAACAGATCACTGAAGGCCATCTCCAATAGAAAGGTCAGGGAACGCCGGTAAATCCGGCTGCCATCTGCTTCGGACATCAGCACCGGCCGTACTTCTGCGTCCAGATGGATCGGGTAAGTCAGTTCCCGCAGGTTGCCGTTGACGACTGCCGCGACGAAAGGCGCCGTGAAACTGCCGTCAACAGCCTTCAGGAAATCGCCGAGGCTGGCCCCGCGGGGGCCTGATAAAACACGCCCATCTGAGAGATGGACTTCAACTTCCGGACGCGGAGTCACTTCCTTGAATTTAACTTGATCTTTCATAACTACTTCCTCAATCAACAACGGATAGGAATTTTATCATCATTTACGTAAAAAAATCCGGCGCCGAAGCCACCGGATTTACAATCTTATAACAACCTGTGCACTTATTGCTCGTATTGCGACAGCCTGTGCAGCAGTTTCTCGGGCTGGTGGGCATATTCATCGACCATCATTTCTCCATTCGTCAGGGCAGACAGGGTATCCCTCAGCAGCTGATTTACCGGGGTAGGGATTCCACAAGCCTCCCCGGCCCGCACCACTGCCCCGTTGAGCCAGTCTACCTCGCTCTTGCCGCGTCCATGATGCAGGTCGATGTGAAAAGACGGCATCTTGCCGCCACGCCCGCTGCCCAATATCCGGGCAACCAAAGGTCGTATGAACCCGGGCCAGACAGTCACAACCGCCAGCTGTTTCACCGGGGTTCCGGGAAGATTTACCACCCGGATATTCTGCGCTTTCATCACAGCCAGGGCTTCCCGCAGCTGCCGCATCTCCAGCGTATACAGGTTGCGGTCCGAAAAGACCTGTCGGGCAGTCATATCAAGAATGGCAGAGGTAGCGTTGGAAACCAGGTTGGTAAGCATCTTGGACCATTTCATGTCCCGGGCTTCGGGGAAGGACTTGGCATTCAAACCCGCCTCGCTGAAGAACTCGACCAGGCGCGCAGAAAGCGGGTGCCCGGCGGCAACCCCCATACCGCGCAGCTTCTCGAGTACGATATCCCCGGCCGCCCGGCGGCCGACTGCACTGGTGACCGTAGCAGGTATGACCTTCCCGGGTCCCAAAACTGAAAGAATGGCAGCCTCGTTATCGACGCCATTCTGTAAGCACAGGATGGGCGGCATCCTTCCAACCAGCGGCTTGATCTCTTCCAGGGCGGAGGCGGTATCGAACGATTTCAAGGCGAAAAGGGCGACATCAAAGGGGCCGTAGTTCAAGGCCTCATCCAAGGAAGCCGCACACACAAAGGCAGATGGTTTTACAACAAGGGCTTCCTGTATCGACTGTCGTTTATCTGCACTCAAATCAAGGCGTAAGCCGCGCTTGCGTAACTCAGTGGCCACTTCTGACCGTTCTACAAAGACAATCTCGTGACCTGCTATCGCCAGGCTGCCGCCAATGTAGGTTCCGATTGCCCCAGCCCCAAAGGATAGAATCCTTAATTTTGCAGCACCGATCGGAGTAGCCATATCCTATTCCTTTCCTGCATCCCAGTGAGCCTGATCATTAAACCCCCATATCTCCCAACGATGGAGGTCTGCGTTGTAAGCCAGGGAAGCAAAGGCAGTATTTTTAAAATAGAAGCGCGGCCCCTGGCTGTTGGCATGAACGCTCATACCCAGAATCCCATACAGGGCCATACCCAAAACACCGCCGTGCGCCACAACCAGGTATTCTCCCGGTTCACGGGTTAATATATTTTGAACTGCATGTCCGGCCCGCAGATACAATTCCCAGCGGCTTTCACCATTTTCACCCATGGGTGTGTATGGCGTTGAAAACTCCGGGCGGCCGATCTCTTCGATTTCTTCCAGTGTCCGCCCGGCATAGCGGCCATTATTCCATTCCATCCACAGGGGATCGTTTTCAACCGGGCAACCGAGCGCCCCGGCAATGATCTCTGCTGTTTGGGAAGCGCGTGCCAGCGAGCTGGTAACAATCAGGTTGAAGGTACGCTGCTCCCTCTTCCAGCGTTCTGCCAGTGCATGGGCCTGTGCCAACCCCGTTTCACTGAGGGGGTAATCCGACTGCCCTTGAAAACGGCCTTCAAGATTTCCAACTGATTCACCATGCCGCAGCAGGATGATCCGGTGCAGGCGGGTTTTGGTCATTGTTCCTTTGTGCCAGTCTGTGAATCTGACTTCTTGAGCAGGTAAACCGGCCGGCGCTTGACCTCCTGGAAGATATAACCGATATAAACACCGATGAACCCCAGGACCGTCATCAACATACCGCCCACAATGAGCAGGACAAACATCAGGGAACTCCACCCCGGTTCAAGGGAAGATTCACGACCAGTCAGCCAGAAGCTGAGGACATAAACCATCTCGGCCAGCGCCAGGAGCAGCATCACCCCTCCCAGGCTGACGCCGATATAAAGCGGTACCAGGGAAAAAGAGAAGATGGCATCCAACGCCAGTTTGACCATTTTCTGCAGCGAATATTTCGACTTCCCCCCCATCCGCTCCCCAACTTTGTACGGCAGAATAACCAATGGAAAGCCAATCCAGGAAACCATCCCTCTCAAGAAGCGGTGATATTCGGGCATCCCCTTGAGCGCATCGACTGCCTGGCGTGTCAGCAGTCTGAAATCAGCCGTCCCGGGTTCGACGCGGGTACCACTGATGCGGTTGATCAACTTGTAGAACAGGCTGGAGGTCCAGTGTTTGAATGAAAATCGCTGTGTTTCATCCAGGCGTTGAGTTTGTACAATATCATAGCCCGACATTGCCAGTTTGATCATTTGCGGGATCATCTCGGCAGGATGCTGTCCGTCTCCATCCATGGTGATCACCAGGTCCCCGCGGGCGTGGTCAAGACCGGCTGTCAACGCTGCCTGGTGACCGAAATTCCGGCTCAGCGTCAGGACTTCCACACGTGAATCATGCGCTGCCAGGGCAGCCAGGCATTCAGGGGTACCGTCGGTCGATCCGTCGTCGATATAGTAAATATTGTAATCATGCGGGATGTTTTCCAACAATGCCAGCAGCCGGACATGCGTTTGCTCCACCACACCGGCTTCGTTATAAACGGGAATAATAATATCCAGGGTAAGTTTCTTGGAAGAAGGCACAGGGTCCTCGTTTGTAAGCTCAGCGAGTCATTTTATCATGATTGAGATGTCAGGGCGACGGGCAGCTTTTTACTTCTTCCCGCCCGGCTGCGGCAAGCACACTTTCAGTTTCACCCAGCGACGGATCGCTTTCCACGCGTTGCCACAGGCTGCACAAGGCCGGAGCCAGAACCGGGTCGACTTCCATCACCTTGCGCGTCAACAAGCGGGCATCCTTCCAGCGTCCAACCCGGGCATACGCTTCGATAAAGAGCAGGTATTCCGAAATATCATCCGGAACAAATCCGGCCTCAAAAGCAGTATCCCCTAATTCTGCGGATTTCTCCCAGTCCCCGACCTGGCGGGCAAGGTCGGACTTTTGGAAGTAATAACACCAGCGATGTTGTGGTTCCTCACCGAAGAACATAACCGGCGGTTGGGCAGGATCGTCAGAATCGGATAAGATCAGATCTGGATTCGACAACGGCAGGGCTTCCCGGGTGTATCCAGGCATGAGACGCACGTCCAGCATCTCCCGCCGGCCTGAAGAGTCTTCAATGGTACGTACAAATACCAAATCCTGATCGTAAACAGGATCCAGGATACGCAAGCAGGAGGGGGGAGCGTAAAGGATCACCAGTACACGATCAGTAGTTCCAACGAACAAAGCCGGATGGTAATCTTTTACTATCGGTAATCCGGGATCCAAGGCTTCAAAATTGTACTTGATCCGATCAGAGATATCGATCAGGGCATATGAGATATCTTTCGAATAATTATCCGGCTCATAAACCCAGTTAACCAGGTAGGTCAGGGCTTCATCATCGTTGAAACCCAGTGACAGGGCATCATCCGACAAAAAAGCCGTATGCGGTTGTACCGCAGGCGCCCTCCAAGTGAGTTCCCAGAGCAGCATCTTTTGGGCATTCCAGTTTGAGCGATATTGGTCCGTATTCAGAAAATGGAAACCGATCGACAGCGATACCAGGATTCCAATGACCAGGGCACGCTGGCCGCGGTCTGCAATCAATGCAGACAGGCCTGCCACCAGGAGACTGGTCCCAAATATAAAAGGCAGCATCAAGCGGTCTGCATGTACAGATGTGGAAGAAATATTGAAACCAGCCACGATCCAGGGCAAGCCGGCCAGGAAAAGGGACAGGATTCCCAATCCGATCCAGTTCCAGGCATATTTTTGGCCTGCATTGTCATCCCGTGATAGCCGGTATACCAGCCCGGCTGCCAGCAGGAAACCGGCCAGGATCGAAAATCCATATATCAGATTGTAAACCAGACTGTGTGAAGCGGGATCTGGCTGCCTAAGTATCTTCCCCCAGGTAAGCATACCGGCTTCCAGCATGGCGCTGACATTGGCTTCCAGGAAAGCCAGGATCGTCATGAATATATTTTGTTCTTCAGAGATCAGTACCGGTGCATACCTGGAGTTTTCAAACACAAAGAAACGCCAATACAAATAGAAACCCAGCACAACCAGGTATGGAAGGTAATGGACAAGCGTACGGATAAACCTTTTCTTCAACTCTGGGATCATTTCGCTTAATACGATCCAGATCAACAGGGGGCGCAGCAGCTCTAATCCAAAGAAATATTCCAGGCCAACCATATGGAACCCGGAAATAAGCACCGCAGCGATCATACTGATCCAGAAATGGTGAGGGTTCCGAATTGAAACCACCATCAATATGAAAGACAGGAAAAGCAGCCCTTCAAAGAGCCAGGCATAGTTATAGGTCATCGCCAGGGATTGCTGCAAGAAACCGGGATAAATAATAAAGAGCAGTACAGCTGTTACTGCCAGGTGTTTTCTTGACGGCCACAGATTCACCAGCAACCGCCACATGGCTACGGCCGCCAGCCAGCGCAGCAAGAGGGAATATACCTGCCAGGTCAATGGTTGGAGACCCAGCACCCAGGTCAGGAAAGTATCAATCGAGGCCCGAATCGGGCGCGTGGGCCCAAAAGCTCCCAGCATTCCTTCATACCCCAGATGGGAACGAGACCAGGCGAAGGCCCAATCATCCCAATAATATCCGACATCCTTCACAAACCACCCGAAGGTGATCGCTGTCAGGAAACCAAAGAACAGTGGATACAGCCACAAGGGAATTTCCCTGGAGAACTGTGCTTTGATTTTCTCAATCATCTTGTACTGTTTCACCTATTAAATGGAAAAGATATTCCCCATAACTGTTGGATTTCATCTGCCTGGCCAGGCTTTCCAGTTGTTCCTTGTTAATAAAGTTCATTCGATAAGCAATTTCCTCCGGGCAACTGATCATCAACCCCTGGCGTTCTTCTACCGTCTGCACAAAATTGGCTGCCTGGATCAGGGTTTCATGGGTGCCAGCATCCAGCCAGGCAACGCCGCGCCCCAGTTGTTTGGCGCGCAGGCGGCCTTCCAGCAGGTACCGTTGGATAATATCGGTTATTTCCAATTCTCCCCTTGGAGAAGGCTGCAGTTCAGAGGCATAATCGACAACATTCTGGTCGAAGAAGTACAATCCCGGTACGGCCAGGTTTGAGCGTGGTTTATCAGGTTTCTCTTCAATACTGAGCACCTGACCGGCTTCATCCAGTTCTACGACCCCATAATTTTCCGGAAATTTGACCGGATAGGTAAAGATCAGGGCCCCTTCTTTTAAAGTAGAAGCATCTTGCAGGTGGTTCCACAAACCGGTTCCGAAGAAAATATTATCCCCCAGGATCAAGGAAACTGGTTCCCGGCCGATAAAATCCTTCCCGACTATAAACGCATCAGCCAATCCACGGGGTTCAGCCTGTTCGAGATAAGAAAAGGACAATCCCCACCTGGAACCATTGTCCAGCAAGCGCTTAAACTGGGGCAAGTCTTCCGGCGAACTGATGACCAGGATATCTCGAATACCTGTCAGCATCAGCATCGACAGAGGGTAATAAATCATGGGTTTGTCATAAACCGGCAAAAGTTGTTTGCTGACTCCCAGGGTCAATGGGAACAGTCGGGAACCGCGCCCTCCTGCCAGGATTATTCCCTTCACTTGACACCTCGCTTTGCATAATTCTCGTTAATCCAATCGTCTAACCCGCCCCGCTCCATCACGGCAACCACCCAATCCAGATTATCCAGGTACCAATCCACGGTCTTACGGATCCCAGCGCTGAGGTCATACCTGGGCGCCCAACCCAACTCCGTATTAATCTTGGAAATATCCATCGCGTACCGGCGATCATGCCCGGGGCGGTCAGGAACGTGGGTGATCAAGGAAGAATAAGAATCGGATGCAGGTCGAATTTCATCCAGATAATCACAGATCTCCTGAACAAGGTCAATATTGAAGGGCTGGTTCTCACCACCGATATTATAGGTTTCGCCCAGTCGACCATTCTGAAGGACCCGATAGATCCCTTCACAGTGATCAATTACATACAACCAATCCCGGATCTGTTTTCCATCACCATAAATGGGCAAAGGCTTGCTGTTGAGTGCGTTCAGGATCATTAATGGAATGAGTTTCTCCGGAAACTGGTAAGGTCCATAATTATTGGAACAGTTTGTGAGCGTTACCGGCAACCCATAAGTATGGTAATAAGCACGCACAAAATGGTCCGAAGCCGCTTTGGAAGCCGAATACGGCGAGCGTGGATCGTAAGGAGTCGTTTCAGAGAAATCATCATCATCAGGCGATAGAGAACCATATACCTCATCTGTGGACACATGATGGAAATGCACCCGCTGTCCTGAAAACGCATCCATCTCCAACCAAAACTGGCGGGCAACGTCCAACAAAGTAAAGGTACCCATGACGTTGGTTTGAACAAAAACATCGGGGCCAAGGATAGACCGGTCTACGTGTGTTTCGGCTGCAAAATGGACGATGGTATCCACCTGATATTTTTCCAGCAATTCAGATACCAGTTCCCGGTTACAAATGTTCCCCTGAACAAAGGTATGGCGTCCATCACCGGGCAGATCACCCAGGTTTTCCATACTGCCGGCATAGGTCAGGGCATCCAGATTAACAATGGATACATCGGGATCTTGATTTAGCAAGTACCGAATGAAATTCGAGCCAATGAACCCGGCGCCACCTGTTACCAGAACATTTTGCATCAGAACCTGTACTCCAGGATTGAGTCCAGCACGCGCTCCAACTCTTCACTGCTCATGGCATTGTAGTATGGCAACCGGATCAACTGGTCGCTGACACGTTCAGTTACCGGACAATCACCAGGTTTGCCCCCAAACCGGGTTCCCATGTCTGATAGATGCAGAGGCAGGTAATGAAAAACACCCTTGATCCCCGACTGGGCCAGATGATCGATTAAACCCTGGCGAAGCTCGAGTGTAGGCAGCAGCAGGTAAAACATATGATAGGCTTGCTGGCAATGGTCAGGGACAAACGGCATTCGAACCCCATGCTTCTCAGCCCAATCGCGCAATTGATCGTGATAAAAGCGCCAAACGCTTTCGCGGTGCTCCTGGATTTTCTTGTAGTTCTCCAGTTGGGCAAACAAGAATGCCGCCAGAATATCAGAAGGCAGAAAACTGGAGCCAATATCCACCCAGGTGTATTTGTCGACCTGGCCGCGGTAGAAGCGGGAACGGTTGGTACCTTTTTCGCGGATGATCTCAGCCCTCTCAACATACTGCTGGTCATTGATCAGCAGGGCGCCGCCTTCCCCACAGGTGAAGTTCTTGGTCTCGTGAAATGATTGGGAGGCCATGACGCCAAAAGTCCCCAGCCATTTATCCCGGTATTTGCCGAAAAGACCGTGTGCATTATCTTCCAACACCGGGATGCCATGCCGGTTGGCAACTTCCATGATGGCATCCATTTCACATCCGACACCGGCGTAATGCACCGGAACAATAGCCCTGGTCCTGTTTGTGATCAGAGATTCCAGCCGGGTTTCATCAAGATTGAGCGTGTCTGGGCGGATATCAATAAAGACCGGCTTTGCGCCCCTGAGAACAAAGGCATTGATTGTCGAGACAAAGGTGAAATCCGGGATAATGACTTCGTCTCCGGGCTGGATATCGAGCAACAAGGCCATCATTTCGAGGGCATGTGTACAGGCGGTGGTCAGTAAGGCCTTGGACAGGCCGAACTTCTGCTCCAGAAAGTGCTGACATTCTTTGGTGTAATAGCCATCGCCAGAAATATGTCCGTTGGCAATCGCCTGAGCCATATACTCCAACTCATTGCCAAGAGCCACCGGCCGGTTAAATGGAATGTTGTTTTTATCAATCATTGAGCAGAATCCAGCCATTTATGAAACGAATGGCGTGCTTCCATGATGCGCCACCCGACCTTCGATAAACCCATCTGAACACCATAATTATTGATATGGGTTGGGCAAATGATGACATCCGACACACCTTGTGAGCGTTTCATCCCTTCATAAGCCAGGGCAGTGAAAATTCCCCGCCCAGAATAATCCGGGTGAACTGCAACCAGTCTTGAATGCCCGACCCGTACATCAAGGGTCTTTTCCATTTCCGTCGGACTACTCCAGGTAGAATACCCGATAATGTGTGCATTCATTTCAGCCACGCAGATCCAATCCGAAAAGCCATTGACTGCTGAACGTATCCACTCCACGTAAACGTTGGTGCCAATTGTGCTACCAAATCGCCTGTCAACATGGAAACGGCCAAAGTGATTTCGAAAGGCCGTTTTGGTCACATCCACTAACGCTTCCATATCCGCCCCGGTCGCCAGGCGTATCCGGACACCGGCAGGCGGAACAGGTTCAGGTACCTCTTGAAAAGAACACCTTCTGAAATCAAAGATATTGTCCACAAGGGTATCCATCAAATGAAAACCCAGCGTCTCCAGGGCATGGATACCTATTATATCGTCCGTATTAACTTTACTAAAAAGGTATTGGTGCTCCCTGCCAAAGGCTTCCTTGAGACCCGCTTCCACCAATTGCAGTGCAATTTCCATACTACCAGGGTGCAGTTGATCCACAACAAAGGTATCGAACATTCCAGCCTTGATTTCCAGGACCTGTGTCTCCCACGGGTTATCTGCCAGAGTCAATGCACCAACCAATTTACCTCCATCAAGGGCAACAAATAAAATCGCCTGTCCCTTTTCCAACTGGTCAGCTACTGCCTTAAGCCAGAAACCGGCCAATTCAGCCTTTAGTTTCTGCCCCAGTAAGCGATAGCGTTGGTACCGGCTTTCCAACAACAGCGGCCTGAGATCAGCAATCTGTTCCAGTGGGAGTCTACGGATTTGAAAATTCATTTACTATACTGGAGATGGGAGCAAATATTATACGAGATGACAACCGGTTATGTCGCATTACTATTCAATTCGGTTTTGTGTTCCAGTACAGTCTGTACGACATAAGCGGGTTTTTCCATTGAGCGCTCATAGATACGCGCCAGATACTCACCCATAATGCCCAAAGCAAACAATGTCGCGCCTGCAAAGATCGAAATAACTGAAGCCAGAAATGGAAAGCCCGGCACACTGTATCCTAACAGTAAGTAACGACCAACAACGTAGATTAATATCCCCACACCAAATAGTGTAAAGAAAAAGCCTACCCCACTGGCCAATCGCAAAGGCAACGTGCTGAAACCGGTCATCATGTCCAGGGCATGCCGGACCAGTTTCCTGAAAGTGTAAGTTGAGGCGCCCGAATGGCGGGGATTGTGATGGACGGTAACATCGGCATAACGATTCGCACCCCAGGTCAGCAAGACATCAATGGAAACAGATGGGCTGGCGTAATTCGCAAAGGCATCACGTATGGAAGTGCGAAAGGCACGGTAAGGGCTGACCACTTGAGCGATACGATTCCCCATCACGCTGCGCAATGCCAGGCGGGTAATCTGTGAGCCCAACCTGCGCCACAGACTCTGGCTGGCTTTTTTGGGCGTGCCATAAACAACATCATAGCCTTCTGAGAGTTTGGCGACCAGTAATGGGATCTCTTCCGGTGTCTGCTGGAGATCGTCGTCCATGGTGATGGTCAGGTCATATTTTGCAGCCCGAATACCACACAGGGTGGCATTGTGCTGTCCATAATTCCGTATCAGATTGATCCCCACAATGAAAGGAAATCGCTGCTTCAGCGTCTCAATTTTCTCCCAGCTCTGATCAGGGCTGCCATCATTCACCAGGATAACTTCATATTCTTTAAACTGTTCTGACAGAACCTTCCCCAAACGCTCAACCAGCGGTTCCAGGGTCGCTTCGCCATAGTATACCGGGATAACCACAGAGCAATTCATCTTTATCGTAAATAACCACTCTCTCTCAGAGGATTGTTAGAAGCTTACTGCTGATTTTACCATCTATTATATTGGCTCCCATCAACAGAGCATCAAAAGAAGGATTCACCAGGTTTACGAATAAAGCAGCCAGGTTCCGGGATAGTGACAGGTAAGTTCAGTACAGGATTAGTACAGGATCCAAGAAGAATTCGGAAAAGAGCATGGCGAGATTTCTCGTCCGGTCAGACGCACTTGTGGATGGAAACCGGTTGATCCTTCCTGAGACCATCAAATTTCCACTGTTTTCCATTTTACGAACACCCTTTTCACCTTCCCAAAGGCAGCAAGTCTTACTACGGTACTGTTATATTCGTGATAAATCTGAGACTCATAAAATATGCTATACTCTTACTATGCAAGCGCCGAGAGCGTACTGGTCTCATTGGGCCAAGCTTCTGCATGCATGGAAGCTGGATTACTTCACCGCCTGGTTTCTCGAAGCAGGAGGGCCATTCATCCTGCTGGGAGCACAGGCGATTTATTTGAGTGAGCCTTTTTGGGGCAATCGCCAGACCAGAGCACTGGCGCACATGCTGGAAAATGGCGCTGAAATACAGGCCTTTTCTGACTTTTTACGGGAGGAATACGACTCTTGAGCGTCATTGAAGTTGCGAGTCTGGTACTTGCGTTGATTTCCGCGGGAGCACTGGCCAGTCTGGCCATTCTAAGGCGCAAAACCAATGCCTCCTTTCGTGAAATCCCTGCATACAGCCAGTTAAATCATTCCATCGGTCTGGCAGTAGAAGATGGTACCCGTATCCACATTTCCCTTGGCAGCAGTAACATGATCAGCGAAAGGAGCGCCACGGCTTTTGCGGGGCTCGGAATGGTATACCGGTTGGCTGAACACACTTCAGCCAGCGACCAACCACCAATCGCATCTTCAGGGGATGGTATGATCTCAATCCTATCCCAAGACACACTTAAAAATGCTTATGCAAATGCCGGGGCTGATGATCGTTATGACCCCACCACCAGGCGTTTGACTGGTCTGACGCCTTACTCGTATGCAGCCGGGGCCATTCCGATCATGCTGGATGAGAAAGTATCCACCAATGTGCTGATAGGGAATTTTGGCAACGAGATCGCCCTGTTCACCGACACGGCGGAACGGAAGAACGCCCATTCACTGGCTACCACCGACAACCTGGTTTCGCAGGCAATCCTGTTCGCCAGCATGGAAAAACCTGTAGTCGGCGAAGAATTATACGCAGCCGGTGCTTATATCAAACCTGATCCGTCCCACAGCGCCAGCCTGACCATACAGGACGTTTTGAGATGGTTGATCGTTATCAGTCTGCTGGCAGGCGCTGCTTTGAAAGTCATTAACCTCCTGTGAAACGTTTTTGGCCTGTTATCAATACCTCTATTGCTGCAATCGCCGGCTTTCTGACCCTGTTAGGGTATTTTATTCGCAACCTGAAAGCCCTGAAAGATTTCATCGTCCACGGAGCAGTCATCCTGGCGGCATTTGCCATCCTGGTTGGTATCGCGAATCTTTTTATGGTTCACCTGACAAAAATCAGGACCAGGCAAGAAGGGAATATTTACAGCTTTCTGCTGCTTACGGCAATGATTGTATCCCTCGGCTTTGGACTTGCCTTCAGTATGGATCCATCCGGTTCAAACCCGGATTTCATGCAAGGCCTCTTCAAATCAGTCATCTTCCCGGTAGAAACCAGCCTGCTGGCGCTACTGGCAGTCACATTATTGTATGCCAGTGTGCGCCTGCTGCGCACCAGGACTGACTGGATGTCGATTGTCTTTCTTGCCAGCGCAGTGATAGGGCTGTTCACAATGGTACCGCTGCCATTCATCGGGGAAATTCGCATCCTGAATGGATTGCGCAGCTTCCTGATGGATTATTTTGTCACTGCCGGAGCGCGCGGTATCCTGATTGGTATATCTCTCGGTGTTCTCACTACCGGTCTGCGGGTGCTCCTGGGCGCAGACCGGCCTTTTGGTGGTAAATAATGGCAGAGATCCGCTGCCCAATGTGCAGTAAACCAAACCCGGAAGGACAGGATACCTGCCAGTTCTGCCAGGCACGCCTGACACCATTAGAAAGCTCCTCTCCAGCCGGGTACCAACCGGGAGACGAACCCACCCCAAAAAGCACTTCAGAACTCGAACCCATTCTGCCCGAGTGGCTGCGACAAGCCAGGCAGGAAGGCAAGGATTCGGCTGAAGAGTTTGAAGAACTGCAAGCCGAGGAAAAGCCCAGCAAACCTAAACAAACCGACCGGCTGGCAAGGTTAAAACTCGAGGGAACCAGGAAAGACAACCAGGAAGATATTCCTGACTGGTTGAGTGATCTGCGCCCTGAAATTTCAAGGGATGAACAGATTGAAGAAACTTTTGAAGATGCAGCCTCCGCAAATATTTCCGAAGACGAAAGTCAATTCCCCACAGAAACGCCAGTGATCGATGGTAAACTTCCCGGCTGGCTGTCAAGTCTGGCAGATCAGGGAGAAGAAGACCAGGGAAATACCATCAAAACAGAGGGCTCCCTGGACTGGCTAAACCAGGCAGAAGATACACCTCCTCAGGACAGCGACCAGGACTTTCTTTCGGCATATTCAGAAGAGGCTTTTACGGAAGAAACAGACTCGGATGAAATACCTGTGGCAACAGAATTGCCAGACTGGCTTGGTGGGCAAAAAGAAGAATTGGAACTTGAAGAAACGGGTCCGGAAGGCAGCACTTTTCAATTCACTGAAGACCAACCGGTTGCATCTGAAGGGGAAAGCAGTGTACCCGATTGGATCCAGGGATCAGGCGAAACACAGGATACCCCTGCGGCGCCATTTTCGACCGGGGCACAAAACCTGGAAGACTTTGGTTCGATTGATGAACTGCCAGATTGGATATCATCACCTGAAACAAACCTGGAAGGAGAATCGCCCGTCCCTGGGGTTGAGGGCGACTCTCCGGCTGTTTCAGCAGAGCTGCCTGATTGGCTAGCAGCCATGAAGGAAGAGCCTGCAGGGGAAATGCCTTCAACGAGTGCTGCACCTTTCCAGGAAATGGATACAGACGCGGCCGGCTCACCCGGGGAAGAACTCCCGGATTGGCTCTCTTTCACTCAGGATGAAAATGAAAACACACCAGCCCCTCCGGCAACAAAAACTCTCCAGGAAATGGAACCTCCCCCAGGACCGCCAGGGGAAGAAATACCAGACTGGATGTCGGACCTGCCGGTTGAGCCAGAACCTGAGTCAGGCACAACTCCACTTCCTGGAAGCGAGCAGTCCGAACCGGTTCCCCCTGCTTTTGCTGAAGCAGAGCCTCCCAGCAGTGAGGGAGGCAGCCTCGACGATATCTTCTCAGTCGACGTCCCGGACTGGTTGACTGGCATTGATACAGATAAACAGGCCTCCCCGGAAAATAAACAGGAAGCAGGTGGGCAGCCGGCGGCTGAGGACCTCTCCCCGGTCAATCTACCCAGTTGGGTGCAGGCCATGCGCCCGGTGGAATCTGCCATTCCGGATGCTAAAGCGGAACAGGCAGCCACTGCTGACCAATTCCTGGAAAAGGAAGGACCCTTGGCCGGATTGAGCGGCGTCTTGCCAGCTGCCCCAACCGGATTTTCCCCATCCGGTAAACCCAAAGTCCATTCGATAAAAATACAGGCCGATGAAGGCCAGCGGTCCCATGCGGCGCTGCTGGATAAGATCCTGGAAACAGAAACCAGACCGGAACCGATATCATCTGATTCAATCCGCTATACACAAAGGGTTCTACGCTGGGTCATTGCCGGGGTGATGATTTTCGTTTTGACAATTGGGTTGTTCTCCAACGGAAAATCCACCCCTCTGCCAGCGATAATTGATCGTTCCAAAGAAGATACCTTCTTCGAAATAATCGATTCGCTCCCGAATCAAGGTTCGGTATTGTTGGTTACCGACTATGAGGCTGCCTATGCAGGCGAATTAGAAGCGATTGCCGAACAGGTGCTGGAAGCGGCTATGTTTCTTAAAAATATCCGGATCACCCTGATATCAACCTACCCCACCGGTCCTGCGTTGGGAGAAAAGTTGATTGAAAAAGCCGAAATCATTGATCTTCGTGACGAAACAGTAGACCTGGATTATACAAGCGGCAACCAATATGTAAACCTAGGGTATATCCCCGGTGGATTATCCGGTATTCACAGCTTTACCAGTACCACTAATATGACCGAAGCGTTTCCAGTTACATCAGATGGACTGACTGCCAGGGAAACAATTCCATTACAAGCAGTACATGGTATCTCTGATTTCACCGCGATCATCGTTCTCACAAGCAGTTCAGACAGCGCCCAACTCTGGATCGAGCAAATTACACCAGTGCGTTCTACCACCCCCCTGCTGATCATCGGCAGCGCTCAATCTGAACCGGTCCTGCTGCCCTATGTCAACTCGGGGCAGGTCTCAGGCATGATTAACGGATTACAGGGAAGTTCACAGAGATATCGCTCAAAATTCTGGGATGCCTACTGTTTCGGACTGCTGACAGCCACACTGTTGATTGTGATCGGATCGATATGGAATCTGATCCAAGCGGTTCAGGATCGTCGTAAATATATTGGGGTTGAGGAATAATGGATCTAAACTTCCTTCTCTCCGGGATGGTCAGTTTCCTGTTTACAATGATGATCCTCAGCTACCTGCTTGGGGACAATGTGCTCTTCAGGATTGGGATCTATCTCTTTGTGGGTGCTTCAGCCGGATATGTCACCACCATTTCTATCCAGCAGGTAATCCTCCCCCGCCTGATCACCCCGCTTCTCAATGGACAGAACATAGGCATTAATATCATAATCCTGCTGCTTGCGGTTCTCGTGTTGATGAAAATGTCACAGCAGCTTTCAGGGTTGGGCACACCAGTTATGGCCGGGCTGGCAGGGATTGGAGCCGCGATTGCAATCGGTGGTGCATTGAGCGGGACTCTGTTTCCCCAGATCGGAGCGGCCATCCGCCCCTTCGATCTCCAACTACCCGGCAGCAACCTTTTCAGGGGCATGGTAACCCTGGCGGGTACAATCTGCACCCTGGTCTATTTTCAATTCGGCGCAAAAAAACTACCGGATGGAAGCACACAACGCAGCCAGATCGTCGAGATACTAGCCCGGATAGGACAATTTTTCATCGCCGTTACCTTTGGTATGTTATTTGCCGGTGTTTATGCCACTGCACTGGCTGCGCTGAGCGAACGCCTGGATTCAATCCTGGCTTTCCTGATAAACCAGATAATTTTTGGACTTTTCTTCTAAATCACTATGCCAGCATCATTAGTAGAAGGCGCCTCACTTTTAGCAATTGATGTCGGAACCGCATCCACACGAGCCGTGTTGTTCGATATTGTGGAAGGGTCTTACCGTTTTGTGGCCTCCGGCCAGGCCCCTTCCACTGCCGAGGCCCCATTCCAGGATATTGGCAGCGGTGTAAAGGACGCCATCAAAAATCTGGAAGAAGTTACCGGGCACACCCTGCTGGATGGCGGGAATGTCATTATCCCGACCCAGCCAGATGGATCGGGAATTGATACCGTTGCCGCGATAATTTCTGCAGGTCCGGTGCTGAAAACAGCCGTAGTAGGCCTGCTTTCGGACGTTTCCCTATACAGCGCCCTGCGCCTGGCAAGTACAACCTATACACGGGTTGTAGAGACCATCGGTCTCAACGATCCGCGTCTGCCAGAAGAAATTATCGATAACCTGATCCGCATAAAACCTGACCTGGTAGTGATCGCCGGAGGAACGGATGGCGGAGCGACACGATCTGTTCAAAAATTACTAGAAATTGTCGGGCTGTCATGCTATTTATTGACGAACGATAATCGTCCAGCGATCCTCTTTGCTGGCAACCAGGAAATGAAAAAAGAAGTCTCCGAATTGCTGGGAAATCTCTCTTCACTCCTGCAATTTGGCCCCAATATCCGCCCATCCCTGGAAAATGAAGACCTGGGACCGGCCTCCCGCCAACTGGCCCAACTTCAAATTGGCATTCTCAAAAACCAGCTCAGGGGTACCGAAGAATTGGAAGTGTGGGCTGGCGGCCACATCCTGCCAAGCGCCTATGCACAGGGACGTATGATTCGATTCTTGAGCCGCGCCTTCGGAGCCGCCAAAGGACTCCTGGGGGTCGACATTGGCGCTTCCGCAACAACGATTGCGGCCGGTTTCAATGGCGACCTCTCTTTGAATGTTTATCCCCAATTTGGCCTGGGAGAATATTTACCTGAGATATTGAAATACACAACCATAGAAGAAATAACCCAATGGCTTCCGATTGAAATCCCGGCCAGGCTGGTGCATGATTCAATCTACGAACGATCCCTCTACCCCACTACCGTCCCAACGACAAAAGAAGACCAGGCAGTCACTCAGGCGATTGCCCGTCAGGCACTACGCCTGGCCATTCAGGCAGCCAAACAGTACTTCCCACCCGAAGCAAAAATACTCAGGGAAGATCTGCTGCCCCTGTTTGAACCGATCATTGCCGGCGGTGGAATACTCAGCGATGCACGCCCGGGACAGAGCCTGTTGATGCTTCTGGATGCTTTACAGCCGGTTGGCGTCACTACCATTACCCTTGACCAAAACCGGCTCTTACCGATCTTGGGAGTTGCCGGCGAGAAAAATACACTCTTACCTATTCAGGTACTGGAATCAGGCGCTTTCCTCAACACAGGCACAGTGATTTCTGTCATCAGTTCAACATCATTTGGAACACCGGTCTTGCGGGCAACACTGATCTACAATGATGGAAACGAAGTCAACACAGAAATTAAATTCGGGAATCTGGAAATCATGCCGCTGAAACAGGGTCTGACTGCTAAACTGAAATTACAACCACTGCGCCGGGCAGATGTAGGTCTGGGCCCAGGGCGAGGGGGCATCATCCCTGTCGGCGGAGGCGCTTTGGGTGTGATCATTGACGCCCGCGGTCGCCCGATTCAGCTCCCAGAGGATCCGGGACGCCGCCGGGAATTGATCAAGAAGTGGACCTGGACGGTAGGAGGCTGATATGCGAGCACCTGTTACTCACATGCTGCCCCTGACTTCTATTGTCAGAGAACGATTACTGCCCATTCCGGGAGAGGTTCACGTGAAATTGAACCAGACTGTTTCCCCCGGTGATGTAATTGCCGAAGCCCACTTTGCCCGTGAACATATACTGCTGGAAGTAGCCCGGAAACTGGAAGTGAGCAACCAGGCCGCGGATCGATTGATTCGCTGCAAAGTCGGCGAGCGCCTGCAAAAAGATGCCCTGGTAGCTGAAAAGAAGGGGCTGATTCCTAAACGCATCACAGCGCCACAGCCAGGTCGGGTGGTTGCGGCAGGCGGCGGGCAAGTACTGCTTGAACTAGGTGAAAGCACAATTGAGTTAAAAGCCAGCTTACCCGGAAAGATCACGCAGGTAATTCCTGAAAGGGGCGCCGTGATCCAGGCTACCGGCGCCCTGATCCAGGGTATTTGGGGAAATGGCCGTATCGATACGGGTTTGATGTTAAGCCTGATTGAAGAGCCTGATGCTGTCATTACCCCAGATAGATTGGATGTAAGCCTGCGAGGTTCGATCATCCTGGCCGGTCAGTGCTATGATGGGCAGGTGTTACAGGCAGCGGCTGAATTACCGGCACGAGGCCTGATCCTCTCCAGCTTGCCGCCCAGTTTGCTGCCTCTCGCCATCCAAATGCGGTACCCAATCATCGTTATTGATGGGTTCAGCCGCTTGCCAATGAACCAAACTGCCTATAAAATTTTAAGTACAAATACCAAACGTGAAGTGAGCATAAACGCTGAACGAATGGACAGGCGCACTGGAAAACGACCCGAGATCGTTATTCCCCTTCCTGTTTCCCAGCAGCCGCCTGAACCCCGCAGTATTGATACCCTGGCACCTGGTCAGCAAGTTCGTATGCGACGGGCGCCTCATTCCGGTGTGGTCGGGATACTGGAAAACATTCGCCCGGGTTTATCAACATTACCAAGCGGCTTGCGAGTTCCAGCGGCTGAAGTAAAACTGGAGAACAATGAACAAATTCTTGTTCCTCTGGTAAACTTAGAGATTATAGGATAATCGGTTTCCACTTATCTTGTGAGGAGAGTCAACATGTTCGATGGCAACGATGAAATGAATTATGATGAGGAACCACTCCCCGAAGAATCCAGCAACCGGACCTTCATTATGGTCGCCGGAGGGATGGGCGCACTCATGCTGCTAGTCTTGGCTTGTATCGTCATTTACATGTTTGTAATCAAACCAGGCCAGACAGCAACACAACTAAGCCAGCAGGATCAGCAGGCAACGCTTGATGCCCAAAATCTTCAAATAAATCAAGCGCTAACCGCCACCGCCCAGGCTCAACCCCTGGCAAGCGCCACAGTGACGATTACCCCCAGCCAGACCCCTGTTGTTGCCCAACCGACAGACACTCCCATCCCCCCCACTGATGACCCGGCAACAGCTACTGTTGCAGCACTCCAAACCCAGGTAGCTCAGTCAACTCAAACAATTGTATTTACAACCACTGCTCTGCCGAATACCGGACTGGCAGATGATATTGGCATTCCGGGTATCGTGGGAATATTGGTTGTGTTGGTTGCAGTTATTCTCATTACTCGAAGACTGCGAACTTCACCGGCAAATTAACCTGGGGCAGTCAAAAAACCGTCTCTACTGGAGACGGTTTTTTCTTACCGGCACGCTGCTATCAAGCAAAAAAAGAAACAAGTTCATCTGCTTCTGCCGGGACATCCCGTGGTGTTTTCGTTACATGGCCCGGTTACAGGGTCCGGTAATTTTCACTTCCCCTCTGTCAATCTGCAAAGTACACCAATACACGAATATTATGTACAAAATCCAAAAATAGTATATGATATTCTCGGAGGCTGGTCTTTTCTTTGGGCTCTATCCACTTCTTGCCATGAAAGGATGTTTTATGGGCGAGGTACAAGAATTCGCAAAACAGGTAATCGATAATGTAGAAAAAGTAATTATTGGCAAGCGATCTGCCATTGAGTTAATTATGGTGGCGCTTTTCTGTGAAGGTCACGTCCTATTGGAAGATGTACCCGGATCAGGCAAGACCATGCTCGCCCGCTCTGTAGCGACCAGCCTGGGAAGTAGTTTCAAACGCATCCAATGCACGCCCGACCTGCTTCCCAATGACATTACCGGGGTATCGATCTTCAATCAAAAGAGCACCGAATTCGAATTCCGCCAGGGACCCATCTTTGTCAATTTCCTGCTGGCAGATGAGATCAATCGCGCCACACCGAGAACACAATCTTCTTTGTTGGAAGCAATGCAGGAACAACAGGTTACGGTGGATGGCGTCACACGCAAACTACCTCGTCCGTTTCTTGTCCTGGCAACCCAAAACCCGATCGAATACGAAGGGACTTTTCCCCTGCCCGAGGCCCAACTGGATCGTTTCTTGATGCGTATCTCTCTGGGCTACCCAAACCAAAAAGATGAACGTCAAATCCTGATCAACCTGAGGCGAGAGCATCCCATAACAAACCTTGAAAAAGTAGTGGATGGGAATGACTTGTTGAAATTCCAGGAACAAATATGGGATATCCACGTAGATGAGACCCTGCAGGAATATATTGTCAGGTTGGCATCCAACACCCGGGAACATCCTGATCTGGCGCTGGGAATAAGCCCGCGCGGCAGCCTGGCCCTTTTTAAAGCCGCCCAGGCATTCGCTGCGATCCGCGGCCGGGAACATGTCCTTCCGGATGACATTAAATACCTGGTTCCAGTAACGCTTTCACACCGCATCATTGTCAAACCAGAAGCGGAATTGAGGGGGAAAACAGCCCAGGTAGTTCTTGATACGATACTTGAAGAAACACCCCTGAATCTCAGCGACGTGGAGCGCTAAACAGATCAGATGTCGGGCTTTTATTTGCCGTTCCTGATTATTATCCTGGTTATTGCAGCCCTGCTGCGTGATGATTTTGCCCTGACTCTGATCTATCTCTTCCTTGGGGCATTCTTGTTGGGTACCTGGTGGAGCAGGAAATCGCTGCACCAAATTGAACACACGCGTGAAATGAACCAACGCGCTTTTTATGGAGAGGCCATACAGGTCAGGCAGCGGTTCAGGAACACAGGCTGGTTACCGGTCGTCTGGATGAGTATCCGTGACAAACTGCCAGTAGAACTCGGCGTTCCTTCAACCTTTAAATATATTATCAGCCTGGGTTCATATGAAAAAAAGGACTTTCATTACACCCTATACGCCCGCAAGCGCGGCTATTATACAATTGGACCACTCTCACTATCCACCAGCGACATTCTCGGATTCAACGAGCCAATTGAGGTGCATGGCCAGGAACAAAACCTGACAGTTTATCCTAAGATCATCCCTTTCTCTTCTTTGGAAATCCCTTCGCGCTCACCACAGGGAACACTGCGACACACCCAACCAATATTTGAAGACCCCACCCGGATTTTGGGCAAACGTGAGTACGTTGCCGGAGATTCACTGAGATCGGTCGACTGGAAAGCCACCGCAGTTACAGGAAACCTGCAAGTAAAATTGTTTGAACCCTCAATTGCCCTGGAAACAATGGCTTTCCTGAATTTGAATTCCGATGATTACCCATCCCGACATCAAATCGACTCGATCGAACTGGCAATTGTTATTGCTGCTTCCCTGGCCAACTGGGTCATCGGGAAGAAACAAACTTTCGGTATCCGTATTAATGGTACTGATCCATTTACAGCCAATGAAACCAGCCAGACCATTCCGCCTCGTAAAGGTCAGGCTCACCTCATCCGGATACTCGAAACCCTGGCCAGGATCCAAAAAACCGAAAAAAGCTCCCTGAACAAGTTAATCCAGGAACAACGCTATCACCTGGGTTGGGGAACAACCCTGCTGGTGATAACCGGACAGGTTACAGATGAATTGATCGATGAACTCTACCAGGCGCGCCGCAGCGGACAAAATGTTGTCATGATCCTGGCAGGACCGGTAGCCAATGTAGATGATATTCGCAACCGGGCTGAACATTTCGGGATTTCGACAGTTGCGATCCAAAATGAACGCGCCATGGATACCTGGCGGCTGTAACAGGGCATTTGCATGATGTCACCACAAAACATTTCAGAAGAAAGCCAGATCAATGAAAAAGTATTCCGCCTGGTCAGTTACGGCCTGGCGGCTCTGATGATGGTTTGCCTGGCTTTAACGATGGGCAGCCTGGTAATCCGCCTGATACCCACCTGGCAAAGCTGGGGTATTGCCATTTTGTCGTTTTTTATATCACTTGAGCGCCTTTATACTCATAAACAATTCCGTTATTACCCTTTCTTGAACCTCGAACGATTTCTCAGCTTTTTAACTCGCTGGACCATAGTTCTGATCCTGGTCAAGCTTGTGGTCGGGTTGTCTCACGGATTGGCATACTTCCTGGAACAAATCCCTCTCTGGCAAAAAGAATTTTTAGGCGCCTTTATCGATGCCGAACTAGTGATCGGTATGTTCATTGTGGCAGCTTCCTGGATGTTGAGCGGTTCGTTTGCTGCACTGCTTAATGAGATGAGCATCAGGCAGCCAATGCTTGAAGCATCACCAGACGGTCAAATAAAACCCATTCGAATACAATTACTGGATTTGATCCTGATTAGCTGTGCTTTTCTCGTATTCGTTACCTCCTTAACGCGTATAGACCTGCGGGCGATGCTGACAGAAAGCAAATTGATCATCTTGAATTTACCCCCCCTGGCAGGTGGGGGAACCAGCACGCTATTTTATTTTATGTTCGGACTGACGCTTCTCAGCCAGACTCACTTTGTCAACCTGCACACGCACTGGAGCCTGGAAAATATCCCCGTCAGTGGAAATCTATCCAGGGATTGGGCAATTTACAGCATTGCTTTTCTCCTGGGTTTGATTCTCATCGTCTCCCTGCTGCCTACCAACTACAGCCTGGGTCTTTTGGGTGTGCTGGGAGCAATCCTGGATGCAATATTCAAGATTATTTTCTATATCGCACAGGGCATTATGCTGGTGATGGTCATGATCATTGGACTGACCCTGCAGCTGCTCACCTCCGGGCAAGCTCAACAAGAATCAATGCCCCAAACGGTTACTCCACCGGTAATTACCAATCCAACCGAATTTGTATTCCCTCCCTGGTGGCCACTGGTCAAATCGGTTTTCTTTTGGTTTTCTTTTACAGTCCTGGTGATTTTCGCCGTGGCCTGGTATATAAAACAACACCAGGAAATCCTGGAAGCCCTACGAAAACTCCCCGTATGGCAGGCCGCATTGAAATTTTGGGCCTGGCTTCGAAATACGTCTGCCAGGGTCAGGGACGGGCTTTCCAAGACAGTCCAGGACAGCCGTAAACGCCTCCGGGCCCAACTGAGCAATGCCCAGTACACTCTGCGCAGCAGGCTGCTGAACTTCAGGGAACTGACTCCTCGCCGGAAAGTATTTTTTTTCTACCTGGCCCTGATACGACGCAGCGAGGAAACCGGCCTTGAACGCAGGTCATCTCAAACACCCTATGAGTATGCCGCGACGCTCGACAAGGCCTTTCCGGTGGTCGGTGAGGATATCGATTCCCTGACAGAGGCCTTCATTGATGCCCGCTACAGCCGCCGGGAGATCGGCTCAGAAGACGTAAGCCTGGTCAAACGTTACTGGAACAAGATCCGGCAGGCGCTACACCGGAAACCCTGACCGGCGTCCGAACCACATCTCCCCATCATCAGATCAAAGTATCTCGCTACACCCCGCAGTACAAGCGTTTTCGATAGTGATCAGGTCTGCCGGTAAATTCAATGCAGCTCCCGGCGCATGCAAACCCGTTCGGTAATGTCCAACCCATCCGCAGCCTCATGTGCCAGCACAGCCCGCAGCCCGGGCGTCAGGTCACCTTCAGACAGGATGCAAAAACCACGCCTGGAATAAAACGGAGCATTCCAGGGAACGCTGCGAAATGTGGAAAGGGTAAGCGCCGGATACCCCTGCGCATGTGCCCACCTACTAACCATCTCGATCAGTTTCGAACCCAATCCCTTCCCGGTGTACTCGGCCCTGACACTGATCTCTTCAATGTGGACCAAATCATCAATGATCTCGACCGCCAGGAAGCCCACCGGCACATCACCCGTATCTGTTATCACCCACAGATGATCCCTGGACTGCATCGCACTCAGGCGGGACAGCTCCAGGGGATCCGATTCGGCGACATCGTCATATCCAACCGTACGATACAGTTGAGCTGATCCGCGTTCGACCTCATTCAGGTGTTCCACTTCATCTGGGCGGGCAAGACGTATCGGGAATTTGTCTACTTCCACTTGTGTTCTCATTCTGATCTCTCCAATTAGGTCATGTCCTCTGCTGGTAATTCCAGGTCGGCCGCGGCCAGGTTCTGTGCCTGGAGACCCGGGTTGAAGGACATGGGAAAGGGATACCGCAAAAACGCTGGAGCGAGTATACCGGAAAAACCATGCTGGTAAAGGCCGCTGTCATCACGAAGATCTCCAAAAATTAAGGACCTGTATTGTAAAGGCCTCTTCCAATAGGATCACCGGCAGCAGCAAAGCATATTAATTGACAAGCGAAGGCAGCGGATTTTTGCTTACCCAGTAACTGACCGGTATTCGAATAAAGAAAAATGAGCGCCAAAATCCATGACCCAGAAGAAACTTGACGATCCATAGAGACTACTATAGCTTAATTCAGCCCCCGCTGCGACAAAATACCCGCTCACCGCACGTTTTTGGTCCTGCCGCTGCTTCCCCTGTAGCAAACTGCAATGCTGCCAGACACTCTGGTCAGGTCACCGGGGCTGCCAGGGATGCAGTCTTGCGCGTCCGAAAAGCCAGCTACAGCAATAGAACCACAAATCAAACATCCCCATAAAGCCGCTACGACCGGGAATAGAACAAACCCTACAATCTTTATGTGCACCCGCTTGTCAGCAGATGGCTTATAAAGTGCACTTCATGCCGGAACTGCGGCATGCTGGCTTGCAAAGTCATAACCCCTGCGCAGGGCTTCTCCGTTGAGGGATAGCAAATGCTGGTGCTTGGCCGGCAGGTGTTCTGACAGGGCTTTCTCGACAGAGTCCAGCGTCACGACCGGGAAATGTGCAAGCAGTGCCCCCACCACAACCATGTTCAGCATCTTGCTGCTGCCAAGCTCATCAGCAATGTCGTTGGCCGGAATCAAAACCAGAGTAACATCACTGCGCTCAGGAATGCGATCCACCATCGACTGGTTAACGATCAGCACACCGCCTGGCTGTACCAATTTCTCATATTTATTCAGTGAAGGCAGGTTCAATGCGATTACAGCAGTTGGTTTCTTAACCAATGGGGAACCGATCTCTTCATCTGCAATGACGACTGTGCAGTTCGCCGTACCGCCGCGCATCTCAGGACCGTAGGAAGGGATCCAGGTGACTTCCAAACCCTGGTGCAAGGCTGCATATGTCAGCACCTGTCCGGCAAACAAGACGCCTTGTCCGCCAAAACCTGCCACAATGACTTCTTTTTGCATTTTACCTCCAGGGAATAGAAAAATAGAGACCAGGGATTAGGGATTTGTATGTTGTGCGTTGTCCATAGCCAGTTTACCCATAACCATTCCCTACTCAATACTTTCTATTCTTCTCTAAATCTTCAACACCGCGACCGCCGGGGAGACCTTGTAATCACCCAGAGGATAAACTGGTATCATCTGTTCCGCGACAAAGTCGAGGGCCTTAACCGGGGTCATACCCCAATTGGTGGGGCAGGTCGAGAGCAGTTCTACCAGGGAGAAACCCAGGCCCTGCACCTGCGTCTCAAAGGCAATCCGGACAGCCTTCTTGGCTTTGCGGATATTGGCAGGATCATGCATCGAGCGCCGGACGACGTAACTGGCGCCATCCAGGGTGGCCAATAACTCAGCCACTTTAATCGGGTACCCCTGTGTACTCACTTCCCGGCCGGCCGGGGAGGAGCTGGTCTTCTGGCCTGGTAGTGTCGTCGGGGCCATCTGGCCGCCTGTCATGCCGAAATTGGCATTATTGATAAAGATCACAGTCAGTTGCTCGCCCCGCGCCGCCGCGGCAACGATCTCGCCCATGCCGATCGAAGCCAGGTCGCCGTCACCCTGGTAGGTGAACACCACCCTGTCAGGCAAAACACGTTTGATGCCGGTGGCCATGGCCGGCGCCCGCCCATGGGGGGCCTCCACAAAATCCGTATTGAAGTAGTTATAGGCGAACACCGAGCACCCCACCGGTGCAACCCCGATGGTCTTCTCGATCACCCCCATTTCCTCCAGTACTTCCGCCACCAGGCGGTGTGCGATTCCGTGGGTACAACCGGGACAATAATGCGTGGGCGTCTCGGTAAAAGCGGTCGGGCGTGTGTAAATCAGTTTGTCAGTACTCGTCGTCATTACCATACCTTACCTCTCTTACTTACCCTGCCGGGGTAAGCGCTGACATGCGCTTGAACCACTCCTGCCGTGGATCCCTGTCCACACTCAGGATGTCACTGGATAAGCGTTCGATCTCAGCCAAGATATCCTCAGGCAGCGGTACAACCCCTCCGGGACGGCCGTAAAATTCAATCGGGACACGCCCGCGGATGGCAACCTGCACATCATCGAGCATCTGCCCGGTATTCATCTCAACCACCAGGAAACCTCTGGTCCTGGGAACCAGTTCTCTGACAGCGTCAAAAGGGAAGGGGCTGACGGTAACCGGTCGAAACAACCCCACTTTGATACCTTTCGCCCGTGCAGCCCGGACGGCAGACAGGGCTACTCGCCCTGCTGTGCCGAAACCGATGACAACAAATTCTGCATCCTCCAGGAAATAATCCTTATAACGGACTTCATTGGCCTGGATGATATTCCAGCGTTTCAACAATCTAAGATTGGTCTTTTCTTCTTCAATGGGATCGAGATAGATGGAGGTCAGGAAGCGTCTTTCGCCGTTCGGGTGCTGGTCACGCCCACGCGTGGCCCAATCCCAATCCCTGCGCCTGACCTTCTGCATGGGCGGCATCTCGACCGGTTCCATCATCTGCCCGATGGAGCCATCCAGGATCAGCATGACAATCGTACGATACTTTTCGGCCAGGTCGAATGACAGCACCATCAGGTCGACCGCCTCCTGGATCGAGGCTGGTGCCAGTACGATCTGGCGATAATCCCCATGGCCGCCGCCGTGGACTGCCTGTTTGTAGTCCCCCTGGGCAGGGGCGATATTCCCCAGACCGGGTCCGCCGCGCATGACATTGACCAGCACCGCCGGCACTTCCGTACCAGCAATATACGACAGCCCTTCGAGCATCAGGCTGACGCCCGGGCTGGAAGAGGTCGACATGACCCGCACACCCGTGCAGGCGGCGCCATAGACCATATTGATGGCGCCCAGTTCACTCTCCGCCTGGACAAAAACACGCCCCAGCTCCGGCATTCGGCGTGAGAGATACTCCAGGACTTCTGTCTGCGGGGTGATCGGGTAACCGAAATAGGCTTCCAACCCGGCCCGGACAGCCGCTTCGGCAATAGCGTTGTTTCCTTTCCATAGTTCGCGTGTCATCTCAACCTCCTGACACCAGGGCTTTGGTTACTTCACGATAGACCGTGATGGCGGCATCCGGGCACACCAGGGCACAAATCCCGCAGCCTGTACAGCCTTCTTCGTAGATATGGGCCGGATGATACCCGCGCGGGGTCAGGCGTTCCATATCCAACTCCAGCACCTGGGGAGGACAGACGCTGAGGCAAAGTTCACAACCTTTACAATACAGGTCGTTTACTTCAATCCAGCCTTTTGCCGGCATTCAACCTCCTTATGAGTGATCGTCCTTCCGAGCAGCCGCCTGGGTGAACCTGCTGGTGAGAGTCTCCGCCAGTAGGGCAGGCAGCCTCTGCGCTACCCAACGCTGTATCGACATCGTCAAGAGCACAAACTGCTCAGGGTGACATTGAATTATTAATTTGCGGCATTGTAACTACATTGTTGCGCCTTTGTCAGGCCAATCCAAGTACCAGGTGTCATCATTGGGATACTGACAAAGATAATTTGTCTGACAAATATCCAGACAATTTCAATTAAAAAACATACGGCGCACCTGCGGAGGTGCGCCGTACAAGACAACTTCGCCAATATGGAGCCAGGGAAACAACAACCGGTAAAAAAATCTCATCATATGCCCGACTTGGTGAATAGGCCTTTCTATATTGATTGTAGCACGATGATCAAGTCGAATCCATAACAGGAAGCTTAAATTTGCCTTACAACTTCCCGACTATTTAATTTCTTCCCCATACAGACAGCACACAGCTCCAACTGCACTACTAGCGGATCGTTTTGAGTACCTGGCTGCCTGTCCAAACAAACGAAAACAGGAAGCGGCCAGGTTTTCCCTGACAGGTACATACCGGATTTACCTGGAATGTATGCAAAAATAATGGATACGTATGAAAGAAAGCAAGAGAAGAACCATTGCAGCGAAATCCCTACGCCTGGTGAGCCCTACAGATCCGGCCACACCGCAGGAGCGGGGTTAGTCCGAAAGTCCCAGTACCGAAAAGTGTGCATCCTGCATGGGGAGCGCCATTTGTGTGTGGCCTACCATGGCTGGAAAAACAAACTGCCGCGTCCCCCATCAGGGAACTGAGGTTGGAGTAGAAGCCCATTCATAGGAGGGGGCAGGGCGCTTGCAATGATAAAAATCTCCATAGTCTGATTTTCGTGAAAGTGCATCACAGTTTGGCATGTGGTCCCAATCGAAGGCCCCCTCGTGTACCGGAATCCATTTGGGAAGCACCTCGCCATTGAGAACCATCAAGGCCGTTTCATATACTTGCGGAGCAATCAGCGGGGTATACTCCACCGTGGCGTTCAGTTCACTCGCCAGCATGACTTCCAATGCTTGATCTGTAGCATCAATCGATACAATTTTGATATCCACCCCCGGCTGCAATCCTGCGCTTTTTATAGCTTCGATCGCGCCCAGGGCCATATCGTCATTTTGGGCGTAGAGACCCTGGATTTCAAGATTTCCTTCCAGCATAGTCTCCATAACCTGTTTCCCCCCAGCAAAGGTCCAATTCGCCACCTCTGACTGCAATATTTCAATGCCGCTGCCCTGGATGGCTTCACGAAAGCCATTGCCTCTGTCCCTGGCTGCAGATGAGGTTGTATCCCCAACCAGTTCGACAATGTATCTATTCTTGCTGCTCTCCAGCAATGCAACCATCAGGCGCCCGGCCTGACGCCCTTCCTCGACAAAGTTCGAACCGACGTAGGTGACATACAGGTCTTCCGATACATCAATGCGGTGCTCCGTAAGTATGACGATTTTCCCGGCAGTTTTTGCTTCTCGCAGTTCTTCATCCCATCCGGATGACGTCAGCGCAGCGAGAACAATCACGTTTACTTCCTCATCAGCAATGAATTGACGGATACTATCGTGCTGGATGCGAACAGTATCTGGCAATGCTGAATCGTAGAGCTTCAGGGTGAGACCGAAATCTTCGGCTGTTTCCCTAAAAGAGGCTTTGTTCGCCGCCCGCCAGCCGCCTTCTGAACCAGTCTGGATCAAGCCAACGACCATATCTGCATAAGTGCAGTTGGGCGCGCAGCCAAAGCGGGGCGCAGGTGTAACCGTTGTGGTAAGTGTGGGAATCCTGGTTGGCGCAGCAGGTGGTATTCGAGTGGGTGTAGGTGTTGGTTCGGATGCAGACAGCGCACAGCCGGACAAGATTAAAATGATCACTATGGCTATCAGAAAGCGGGTCTTCATTGGCATTCTCTCCTCAGGAACGGAACTGATAGCGATGGTCCCGGTAAAGAAAAGCAGCCCCGATCATGGGTGCAACTTCACCTAATTCGGCAGTCGTGATCTCGACCAGGTCAGCCACATTGGAATAACTGCGTTCTTTGACAAACGCCCTGACGGGATCCGCGATCAGATCCTCGACACTGCCCAACCCGCCGCTCAGGATCACTTTTTCCGGGCCAAACAAGTGGATCAGGTTAACGATCCCCATCCCCAGATAAGAAACCGCCTCATCGAGGACTTGCTGCGCCCCTTGACGCCCTTCACCGGCGGCTTTCAGGATATCCTGGGTGGTAAGTCCTTTCCGGGGATCCTGGACCACCCCGTCAATATCTTCAATCAATTCGCGACCGCGTTTCTGGATGGCAGTACCGGAGGCATAGGCCTCCAGGCAGCCTCTGTTACCGCAGCTGCAGGGACGGCCATCGAGCTCGACCAGGGAGTGTCCCACTTCACCGACATATTTCAAACCGCCCAGGTACAACTGTTGATCAATGACCAGACCACAACCAATACCCGTGCCAATTGTCAGGCAGGCGATATTCCGGCAGCCGACCCCGGCCCCGAACAAGAACTCGGCCCACACGGCTGCATGGGTATCCTGCCCAAGCGCGATCGGGATTGCGAACTCCCTGCGAATAATTTCCGTAAAGGGCGCTTCCCGCCAGTCGAGATTGGGGGCATAGAGCACCAGCCCGGCCTGTGAATTCACAGTACCCGGAACACCAAACCCCATACTTTTGAGGTCAGTTATTTCCATGCCAGCCTGGTCAAGTACTGTCCTGACCTGCCGGACAACGCGGTCTGCGATCACCTCATATCCGGTTTCGGACCCGGTTAGGATGGTCGTCATTGCTTTAATCTGCCCCCTGGCGTCGATCAAACCCGTATTGATCTTGGTTCCCCCGATGTCAACACCGATCGAATAGGTTTCATTCATCATTGCGAACCTCCAGATCAATACCCTGATGATCGGCCCTCGCCGGAGGACTGCTGGCTGCATATCTTGGGGACAGAGGGGTAATTCACACCCAACCGCTGGCAGCCAATTTCCAGGAACATCTGTGCCCGGTCGTAATCCCGTATACCGCCTGAAGCCTTGACCTTGATTTTCCCATCGGAAGCCTGCAGCATGGCAGTCACAGCCTCAACAGTTGCCCCTTCACCATTGAAACCGGTTGATGTCTTGACATAGTCTGCACCGACAACTGCTGCAACCCTGGTAGCCTGCCTGATCTCATCCACTGTAAGCACAGCCGTTTCAAGGATAACTTTCAACAAGACCCCGGACAGGCTGGTGACCGCATGTACTGCGGCAATGTCTTCTTCAACCTTCTCCCAATACCCCGACCGGATGCAGCCGTAGTTGACGACCATATCGATCTCCGACACCCCGAGCTGGAGATAACACTCCGCTTCTGCTTTCTTTACCTGCGGTGTAGCTGCGCCATGTGGAAAGTTCAACACACATCCCACTACCGTCTGGATACCCTGGCAGTATCTTGAAGCCAGTTCGATGTCACACGGCCTGACACAGAAGCTCCTGACATCGTAACCCAATATTTTTTCGAACTCCACCCGGACTTCGCCTTCCGACAGCTCCGGTTTAAGGAAGGCAACATCAAGGTAGCGGTTAATCATTGACATACCACTGCTCCTCTGTTTTTTTGATACTCAGCCACAATCGAAATCGCCTATCAGCGCACTTACCTGCTAACATTCTAAGCGAATATGTCTATACCGTCTATCAATAAAATGCATGACCCTGGAAAAGAACAGGCAGTCTGAGAGCTTCACCTGCTGTACTCATCCTGTACCAAACCTTCCTGGTACTCTCTTCAGTTCCGGCTGCCTCGCGGCCGAAAACCCATTTCCTTTTCTCCCAAAATGGTAAAATCAGACCAGTAGTATCACTTTTGCCAATCTCTCGTTACTCATACAAACCGGAGGTCCCTATGCCTGTTCCTGTCATTATTGATGCTGTCCGCACCCCGGTCGGCAGCCTGGGCGGCGCACTCGCCCCAGTCCGGACAGATGACCTGGCTGCGCACGTCATCAAGGCCATCTTGGAACGGAATGCGCTTGACCCCGCCCTGGTGGAGGAAGTCTACTTTGGATGCGCAAACCAGGCCGGTGAAGACAACCGCAACGTGGCCCGCATGGCGGCTTTACTGGCAGGTATGCCGGTTGAAGCAGCCGGGGTAACCTTCAACCGCCTATGCGCCTCTGGTTTGAATGCGGTCAACCAGGCTGCCAGGGCTATCAGGGCCGGTGAAGGGGACATTTTCATCGCCGGTGGGGTCGAGTCGATGTCCCGGGCGCCTTACTCCCTGCCCAAGGCAGAGCAGGGCTACCCCTGGGGGAACCTGACCGCATACGATACCGCCCTGGGCTGGCGCTATCCCAATCCTGTAATGGAAGCCTCTCACGGCACCGATGCCATGGGAGTTACTGCTGAGAATATCGCTGCCATGAAACCCCACATCACCCGTGAACAGCAAGACACCTTTGCCCTGCGCTCTCACCAGAACGCCATCGCTGCCATCGACAGTGGGAAGTTCGCCGAGGAGATTGCCCCGGTTAGCATCCCGCAGGGCAAAGGAACCCCTATCTCCGTAGATACCGACGAACGCCCCCGGCGTAAAACCTCCATAGAAGCCCTGGGCAGGCTCAAACCCGCTTTCCGGGCTGAGGGCACCGTCACGGCCGGCAATGCCTCTGGCCTGAATGACGGCGCCGCAGCGCTGCTCTTGATGGACGAAGAAAAAGCAGATCAACTGGGTCTTAAACCCATGGTGCGTATCCTGGCCTCCGCTGCAGCCGGGGTTCCCCCGCGTATTATGGGAATGGGTCCTGTCCCGGCCACAAAGAAAGCCCTGCAGCGCGCCGGGCTGAAAATCGAAGACCTGGGGCTGGTAGAGATCAACGAAGCCTTTGCCATCCAGACCCTGGCGGTTATCGAAGACCTGGGACTGGAGCAAGAAATCGTAAACGTCAACGGCGGGGCGATTGCCCTCGGGCATCCGCTGGGCTGTTCAGGCGCCCGCATCTTGACCACACTACTACATGAGATGAAACGCCGTGCAGCGGATGCCGACCACCCATATTATGGACTGGCAACGCTGTGTGTGGGCGTTGGACAGGGCGAGGCGACCATTGTGGAATGGATCGGGTAATTCCCGGGAAATATGGAGGCAAAAATGAAAACGAAACTTATCCTTGGTTTGACCATCCTGCTGAGCCTGGCTTGTTCCCTACCGTCACAGCTTTTCCCCCAGGCTGAAGCGACCGAAGATGTCCGTCAAGCTGCACCTGAACCTGTCGCACAAGCTGCCGCCACCCCACAGGGTGAGTTTGTGCTGGCGCCACAAATAATTAACATCCAGATGCTGGATGAACAAAACGGTTGGGCGCTGACAGCCGACCAACTGCTGCGTACCTGGGACGGCGGCGCCCGCTGGTATGCCATCCGCCTGCCCGGGGACCCCATCCTGGGGTACAGCGCCAACATGGATTTCTCGAAAACCGGCTGGGGCTGGCTGCTGACTTTTAAAGAATCTACAGACCCCAACGCCAACGGTATCCTGTACCAGACCAGAGACAATGGCCAGAACTGGACCTCCAACCCGGTCCCGTTCAACAGCGGGTCCCTGTCCTTTATCGATCCCCAGCATGCCTGGGCAATGGCCGGATTGGGCGTCGGCGCCGGTTCGAATGCAGTGGCTATCTTCCAGACCGTGGATGGCGGCAGCACCTGGAAGCAGGTATATACCAACGATCCCACCCTGGCGAATTCATCCGACAGTCTGCCCTTAGGCGGCCTGAAAGCCGGCCTGGCCGCAGGCAGCATGCAGACGGCCTGGATCAGCGGCACTACCTATGCTCCCGGCCAGATCTACTTCTTTCGCAGTGATGATGGCGGCCAGACCTGGGCCTCGGTAGAGGTCCCGCTGCCGCCGGGTGCAAACCAGGAGACCATGTTCGCAGTTTACTCTGCACCGATCTTCATGTCCCTCGAGCGGGCGATCCTGCCGGTGCGCGTATACGGGGAACCCAGCATGCTGAATATCTATACCTCACAGGATGGCGGCTACACCTGGACACCCAGCCTGTCCCCGGTTCCCGATGGCAGGCAGTCAGATTTCTTCTCAGCATCAGAAGGGATTGTTTGGGATGGAATGAAATTTCACCTGACGACCGACAGCGCCCAGAGCTGGATCACAGTTACCCCAAATATTGGTTTTGGCGAGAACTTCGCCCTGATGGATTATGTCAGCCGTACAACCGGCTGGGTGGTTACGGGTGATGCAGATGGGAATCGCTCCCTCTACAGAACCACGGATGGAGGCGCCACCTGGACCGTGCTAACCCCTTGAATTCATACCGGAGCAGCTATTGACCAGCCGCTGTCCTTACCGGCTTCAGACAGATAAGGACAACAGTCAAATGGGGATGAATATACTATGGAAACAATGGGAAGAATATCGGCAGGGCAATCATCGTATTAATAAACAGGAAGAATGTCAGCAGGATGCCTACACGCGCATAATCAAAAAACTTATAACCCCCGGGCCCAAAAACCAGCACATTCGCTTTATGCCCCACCGGTGTCAGGAAACTGGTGGCGGCGCCGATGACTACAGCCAGGGTAAACGTCAGGTGGTTGGCGCCAAGGCTGAAAGCAGTATCGAGTGCAATTGGGACTACCAGCACCATGGCCGCAGCGTTGGACATAGGCTGGGTAATCAAGGCTGCCAGCAAATAAACACCCGCCAATGCCGCCATAGGCCCCAAACCACCAATAACGCCGAGCAGCAGATCAGCAATATACCGGGCTGTTCCGCTCGTTTCCATGGCAGTGCCCAACGGCAGCATCCCTGCGACCAGGAAAACTGTACGCCAATCGATACTATCATAGGCTTCATCCATGGTCAGGCAGCGTGTCAGGACCATCCCAACCGCGCCAACTACCATGGCTATGGAAATATCCAGCCCCAAGAACAACACCAGTCCAACAACCAGCACCATCAGTCCGATAGCAATCGGCATCTTGCGTTTGCGGCTTTCAGGAAATTTGAGCGGTTCCAGGACAAGGAAATCATCATTCTCCTGCAGTGAAGGCAGGCGATGGCGCGGTCCTTGCAGCAGCAGGTTATCCCCGAACTGCAGGCGTACGCTGCGCAAACGCTTGGTAATTACTTCCCCATAACGCCGGATCGCCAGCACAGTGAAGCCATAACGCTCTCGAAACTGTAAGGACCTCAAACTCCGGTTAACCATCGAAGACCGTGGCGCCAGTGTCGCCTCTACAAAACCGATATCATCCGTACCGAGCGCATCCATATCAACCAGGCGCTTGCTTTCATTGGCTGTCACCAGGCCTAGTTCCTTTCTGGCACGCATAAGATTTTCTGCAGAACCTTCAATCAATAAAATATCATCCGGTAAGATAACTGTACTCCGTTCAAGCGTTTTTAGGGTTTTGAAGGCGCGCACAATGGCTATCACTGTCAGGTCGTAGTATTCACCCAACTTTGATTCGATCAAGGTTTGCCCGGCCAGCTTTCCATCAGGCAGCACACGTACTTCAGACATATAAGCGCGCAGCTGCTGCGAAGCCTGCTCGTCACTGGGCGCCTTTCTGACAGGCAGCAAGTGCCTACCGATGAACACCATATACAGGATCCCTGTAACAAAGACGACAATCCCAATTGGCGTGAAATCGAAGAAGCCGAAGGTAGGAAGCCCATTTTCAGCGACAATGCTGGTGGCCAGAATATTGGCAGGGGTACCAATCAATGTCAGTTTGCCTCCCAACAAGGATGAAAAGGATAGTGGGATGAGCAGTTTTGAAACAGGGACCCTGGTATGTTTGGACACACTAATCACCGCTGGTAACAACATTGCGGTTGCACCCACATTATTCATAAATGCAGACATCACCCCACAGGTCAACATGATTACTGCGATAAGGCGCGCCTCACTTTTCCCCGAGATACGCAGGATAAATTTCCCCAGGATATCGGCAACACCGGTTTTGAATAGTCCCCCGGAAACAATATATACCGCCCAGACGGTAATCACTGCTGAATTAGAAAATCCAGCAAATACTTCCTTGGGGCCAACCAGCCCCGTTAATCCAACCGTGAGCAGGACCAGCAAGGCTACCACATCCACACGCAGCTTTTCAGTACCAAAAACGATCAAAGCACCGACGATGATCGCCAATGTGAGCGCAATTTGAGGGGTCATGTATGATCCTTCATGTCATTCAACGGCATAGGTGCATATTTCCAGGCACCAATTGATGAGAAACCCAAAGAGCATGTACTATGTTAATTTACGACCCGGTGATATCTAACTTTACTATTTTTTAGTGGATTGATTTATATTGCTAGTATAGCATACAAGAATTTCACGAATGCCTTCACAATCATGGAACCGCAAACCCTGGAAAAAGGAATCGTTGGGGAATGCAACTTTTTTGGACAACAATCATCTAAATTACATCTGACTGGAAAGTATCCATATAAGGAGAATTGCAATGAATATCAAAGTAAACGAAGCTGGCTGGGATCGTATTTCCCGGATCGTGGTTGGGGTGTTGTTGTTTGTCATTGGTCTGACAAGCGTCGTCAGTGGTGCTTTGAGCTGGGTTGCCTATGGATTCGGGACAATCCTGTTGGTGACCGGAATTATTGGCTTTTGTCCATTGTATCGATTATTCAATTTCAGTACCAGCAAGAATTAACCACCAACCGTACCAGGATTTGGAACGGCGCGTGCAAAACGCGCCGTTTGCTTTAATTTTAAACTGTGGCAAAATAGACTTATGAGAAAATTTAGATCATTCCTGGCTGCTTTATGAAAGCACGGGTGAAAAAACTGCTTGATATGCTCCGGTCCGATATAAAAGAAAATGAGCTGGGCATATCCATTTCAAACAAGCTGATCATCACCGTTGGGGTCCTTTACCTGGGCTGGCATTTTGTGGCCACCTTGGGTTTTCCTCAGATTTTCAGCCCCTATATCTGGATCAGTACCATGACCATGCTGGTAACTACCCTGCTGGCATTGAGACTTATAAATCATTATTACCACATTGCACACACGATCTGGATTCTTGGATTGGTCATTACCATCCTAGAGATGTATGCCCGTTTCCAGCTTCCCGAGATCATGCTTTTCCTGGCCTTCATCCCAATGATGGCCATCGTCACCACAGGCTATTTTGGAACAACCCTGGTAGAGATATTTATCATCATCCTGATTGCCTCACTGCCAAGAATTGAACTCCTGCCCGTCCTCCCCACTGGCTATGGCGCAGGTGTTATTCTGGGCAGCTTCTTTATAGCCTTTCTAGGATGGAGTATCTCCAGTAACATGCTTTCTGCTATTGAAGCTTCCTCTTATCACTATTACCGGGCTCGCGACCTGCTGGATGAAACCCGCATTCACCGGGCCGAGATTAGCAAGATGCTTAAAGAGCGTACCAAGATCAACTATCAGCTTGAACGGCTGAATAAAATGCTGCAGGCAGCGACCATCAGGGCTGAGGAAGCCCGGGCACAGCGCGATCGCTTTATTCTTGCGATCAGTCATGAACTGCGGAACCCACTTAACTTCATCATTGGCTTTAGCGATCTGATGGTCAATTCTCCAGAGACCTATGCTGACACAGAGAAATGGCCTTCGGGACTGTACACAGACATCCAAGAAATTTACCAGAGCAGCACACACCTTCTCGGCCTGATCAATGATATTTTGGATATGGGGCAAATCGATGCCCAGGGAATGTCCATCTTCCGGGATGATATCTATTTGGAAGAGATCGTTTCCGAAGTGCAGGTCATGGTCGAACGAGCCTTCCAGCAAAAGGGTCTCTATCTCACCATAGAGATTGAGCCAGACCTGCCCATGATCTTTGTCGACCGCACCCGGATTCGGCAGGTGTTGATCAACCTGATCAATAACAGCCTGCGATTTACAGACCAGGGTGGGGTCACCATCTGCGCCAAAAGAATGGATGACTGTATCCAGGTGAGCGTGGAAGACACAGGAGCAGGGATTGCTTCCAGAGATATTCCAAAAATATTTGAGGATTTCCGTCAGGCTGATGCAGACAACTGGCGACGCCGTGAAGGGACCGGCCTTGGTTTGCCTATCAGCCGCCGGTTTGTGGAACTGCACGGAGGCAAAATGTGGCTGGATAGTACCTTAGGAAAAGGCACCCGTTTCTTCTTCACAATCCCTATCCTGCAGCCTCCCCAAGATCCGGAAAAACTTGCCTCACCAGACAATCAAGAAGACAATCCGGAGACACAAAAAGAGCAGCCTGAAAAGATCCAGAAATTGATACTCTTATTCTCCCCTAACCCACTCATGCACCGTATGGCACGCAACTGGCTTGAATCTTACCAGGTAGCTTCTTATGAAAACCTGGACGACATCCAGATCAGGGTCAAACGGCATCTGCCGCAGGCAATTTTCATCGACAAGGTCTTGCTGGATAGTGGTCAAACCATTAGTTCCAATGAATTGCCTTATCCAATTCCCATTATCAGCTTTCATACACCCGGTTTTCTGGGACGAACCCGTCAACTTCCTGAAGGTATCTCTGACTACTTGGTCAAACCAATCCAGCGTCAGGTACTGATCGAGACCGTTTCGAACCTCGGAGAAGAAGTAAAAACACTGCTTGTCACTGAAGACGACCCGGCAATGGTACGCTTCATTAAACAGGCGCTTAAGTCATCAGATTCAGAAACCCGCATCCAGGATTATCAAATCCTGAGTGCCCAGAGTGGGGAAGAAACCATCAGGATCATCAGCGAACAGCAGATTGATGCCATCTTGCTTGACCTGCGCTTACCGGATATGCATGGGTGGATCATCATGGATTATGTTCTTACCATTCCATCTGATCGCCGCCCAAAGGTTGTGATCATATCTGCCGAAGATCTACCGCAAGTATTGTTCACACAAGGTCAAAATGTACTTGATATCACACTCAATCGCCCCCTCTCACAAACGGAACTGCCTGAGATCCTTAACGCACTGACAACCTCTATTCGCCCAGTTTATCCAAAATCGGGGGATCTAATTTCATCAGGGAAGCCAGAAGCCCCTTCTGCGTAACCGGTTTTTTCAGAAAATCCGCCGCCCCCAGTGATTTCGCTAACTCTGTCGCCTCCCAGGCAGAACAGATAATCACCGGTATCTCCTTGGTCTCGGCATTCAGACGCAGTTCCTGAAGTACTTCCCAGCCATCAACATTGGGCATCATCACATCCAACAAAATCAATACCGGCTTTAATTGTTCCACTGACTGCATTACGCGTGTGGAATCAGAAACACCGATAACATCGAAATCAATCTGTGCCAGATAGCGCTGGTACATTCTCAAGGCTGGCTGCTGGTCATCAACAACCAGGATCACTGGACGTTCTTTCACCAGTACAGAAAGTTTAAATACAACCTGTCCGCTGCGGCCCGAACTGGGATACTCTTCTACTAATTCAGCTCCAATTTGCTCTACCCAATAACGCAGCGATCGAAAAGCATCTTCTCGTTCGTCATCCGAGGCCTCTTCCCAGGTATTGTCTACCCAGACCCGAATACACACTTCCGCTTTTCCTGAGATCTGGTTTGCTCTGATCTCAATCTTCTGGCCGGCTTCCAGTGAAAAAGCATAATTACCCAAAGTAAACAGGATCTGGCGTAAGATGATCCTGTCAGTCAGGACAGTCATGCTAGTGGGCGGATGAACGAACTGGAATTCCACGCCGTCCGACTGGGCATATGACCGCAGTGTATCGATCACCCCCTGAGTGACCTGGTTTAGATCCAGCGATTCTGATTGTAATTCGTACCCCTTTGAATTGCCATCCGTATCATCCTGTGATAGTTTATGGAAAACATTATTCCAGATATTTACAGACAGCGCCTGCAGTGCCCGGCTGTGATCGCGCCGCAGTTGCCGGCCGCTGATATGCAATTGGTTCGCCAATACTTTTGGAGAAACGCCTTCAACATAGCGCCCCAGCAGGATCATGTAAGGGCGCCACTCAGGTGCATCTGGCATGGGCTCATCACCTGGAGGTCGTAAGCGCTCGATACCCTGTTTGATAACCTGCTGGATATACTCTGCCCGGCTGTCAAACCCTCCCGGTAACGGCTCAACCATTTCAGCCAATGGGTGCGTTTCCAGGGACACATAATCGAATATGTGTGTCATCATGTCTTTGAAGAGGTCATTAAAAGTATTATGATCCATTTTCTTCCTGTCCGCCAGATGGCCGCCAGGCGTCCGTTTATGTATTGAGTTCTTTGACGTGAATTCCTATAATTTATTTTAACCGATCACACGACAAAGTAAATATCGGTCATGAGACATTCAATAATCCCCGTACAAATTAATCGACTATATCCGGAGGTGATTATCACAAGATTTGTTTAAACCAATCCGTACACGTTCGTAAACCAAACCTTTCAAAATAAAACAAGGAGTAAGAGAAAGATGTTTAGTAAAAAAGCATTATTTGCCCTGTTCACGAGCCTGCTCATGCTCTCGATGGCGCTCAGCGCCTGTGGCCCCACTGCAACACAAGCCCCGGTCGTGCCCGAGAAAACAGAAGCTCCCGAAGCAACAGAGGCGCCCGAAGCCACGGAAGCTCCTGCAGCAGCTCAGGAAGTCGAAGTATTCTCCTGGTGGACAGGCGGTGGAGAAGCTGCCGGCCTGGATGCTATGATTGTTGTCTTCAATGGAATGTATCCTGACATTGACTTCATCAACTCGGCTGTCGCCGGCGGCGCTGGCACCAACGCCCGTGCCGTACTTGCCACACGTCTGCAGGCTGGCGATCCGCCCGACAGTTGGCAGGGTCATGCTGGTCAGGAACTGATCGGTACTTACGTAGCCGGTAATCAGCTTGAACCATTGAATGACCTTTACGAAGCCAACGGTTGGCTGGATGTAATGCCCGAGACCCTGATCCCGTTGATCTCAGACAATAGCAACATTTACTCCGTCCCGGTCAATATCCACCGCGCCAACGTGCTCTGGTACAATCCTGCTATCTTGGAAGCGAACGGCGTCGAAGTTCCCACCGATTTGGATTCATGGTTCGCCGCGATGGACACCCTGCAGGCTGCCGATGTAATCCCGTTGGCCTTGGGTGAACAATGGACCCAAATGCACCTGCTGGAGACTGTCCTGCTGTCGTCATTGGGCAACGATGCCTATAACGGTTTGTGGGATGGCAGCACAGATTGGAGCAGCCCTGAAGTTACCGCCGCCCTGGAAGACTTCCAGAAAGTCCTTACTTACACCAATGCCGATGCCGCTTCGCTGAGTTGGCAGGATGCCGCCCAACTCGTGGTTGACGGCGATGCAGCCTTCAACGTTATGGGTGACTGGGCAGAAGGTTTTTTCCGCGAACTAGGCAAGGAACCCGAAGTTGATTACGGTTGGGCTGCTGTTCCTGGAACCGAGGGAACCTTCCAGTTCCTGTCCGACAGCTTTGTCCTGGCTGCTGGCGCTCCGCACCCCGATTCCGCCGTTGCCTGGCTGACCGTTGCCGGTTCCAAAGAAGGCCAGGAAGCCTTCAACCCCGTCAAGGGTTCGATCTGCGCCCGCACCGACTGCGATCCCGCACTCTTCGGTGTCTACCTGCAGTCTGCTATGGACGATTGGTCCAGCAACGTTGTGGTCGGAAGCCTGACCCACGGCGTAGTCGCCAACGACTCCTGGAAATCCAGCATTGATACCGCCCTGGGTCTGTTCCTGGCTGACCCCAACATTGAGAACTTCCAGTCCGCACTGGTTGCCGCCTGCGTCGAATCTGGCCCCTGCAAGTAAGCGTACATAACAGCTACACAAATTCTGCGGGAGGGAATCTCCCTCCCGCAGAAACTTCGGATAGAGGTCGCTGATGATTAAAAACAAAGACAAGTACGTCGCAATTGCCCTGGTAACGCCTTCGATTATCGCTGTGGGGATTTTCGTCTACGGCTTTATCGCCTGGTCAGTCCGGGTTTCCCTTTCCGCTTGGAAAGGACTGCTCCCTGACTATACCTGGGCAGGTTTTCAAAACTACCTGAACTTATTCGCTGATCCGCGTTTTCATATTGATATCCGTAACACCCTCGTTTTTACTATCATTTTCGTATTCGGATCACTGATCCTGGGACTATTCATGGCCATACTGCTGGACCAGGGATTACCGGGAGAAAACTTTTTCCGCAATCTGTTCCTCTTCCCAATGGCCATTTCCTTCATTGTTACCGGAGTGGTCTGGCGCTGGCTGATGAACCCGGCTGAAGGCAGCCGCATGAGCGGTCTTAACCTTCTGTTTGACAAAATTGGTCTCGATTTCCTGATCAACCAATGGTACACCACCCCGAAATGGGGCATGGCCGCCATTGCCCTGACAGCCATCTGGCAGATGTCTGGCTATATGATGGCTCTGTACCTGGCCGGCCTGCGCAGCGTTCCTGAAGAGATCCGCGAAGCGGCCCGTGTAGATGGCGCGACCGAACTACAAATCTACTCCCGCATCATGCTGCCATACCTGCAGCCGGTCACGCTCAGTGCGATGATCATCCTGGGTCACATCTCCCTGAAGGTATTCGACCTGATCATCGCTGTTGCCGGTAAACAGCTTGCCCTGGATGTGCCGGCCATCTACATGTGGCAGACCACCTTTGACGGGCTGTTCTACTGGCGGGGCGCTGCCATCGGTACCCTGCTCTTGCTAAGTGTATCCGTCTTGATCATCCCCTACCTGATTTATACCCTGCGAACCGAGACAGAATTATGACAACGACGACCAGCTCCCTCAAAATTAGATTTAGACCGCGCCTGAAATGGAAATACCTGCTTTATATTCCGCTGGTGTTCCTGGCGATTTTTTACCTGCTGCCCATGTATGTCATGCTGGCAACCGGCTTTAAAGGCTTCGAAGAAGTCAGCCTGCAGACCATGTGGAACCTGCCATCTGGGATACGTTTCGATAACTTCGCCGAAGCATTAGACAAGCTTTCCCCTTACCTGCTGAACAGCCTCAATATGGTGATACCGGCAGCCGTTATTTCCTCGTTTGTGGGCTCAATTAATGGATATGTACTCTCAAAATGGAAATTCCCCGGCGCCGATATCATCTTCCCGCTGCTGCTGTTCGGGATGTTTATTCCATACCAGAGCATCCTGATTCCATTGGTCGAATTTATGAAGACCATCCACATGTACGGCGGTCTGTCTGGACTTGTGCTGGTGCATGTGATTTATGGCATCCCCATCACCACGCTGACCTTCCGCAACTACTATGCGGCTATCCCTACCGGCCTGGTTGAAGCGGCACGTATCGATGGGGCAAACTTGCTTAAAACGTACTGGTACATCATCCTGCCCATCTCGATCCCGGCCTTTGTGGTGGTATTGATCTGGCAGTTCACTTCGGCCTGGAATGACTTCCTGTTCGCGGTTGTGCTGACCGGCTCACAAAACTGGCCCATCACCGTAGCCTTGAACAATATGGCCGGCAGCCAGATCATCGCCTGGAATGTCCAGATGGCCGGTTCTTTTATCACTGCGTTACCAACACTCTTTATCTACATCGTACTTGGCCAGTACTTCCTGCGAGGCTTGATGGCGGGTTCACTGAAAGGGTAGTAGGGTGCAGCGTATTCTTTCTCTCCAAGGTAGAATTACAGAGTGCTGCGAAAATATCTGAACTGAAATTCTGGTTTTTGAAGGTGCTTTATTGGATCCAAGTTTAGATATTCATGCAAGCAGCAGTAGATGACAGAACGGGCAG
>JAFGMV010000092.1 GCA_016927315.1 Anaerolineales bacterium
AATAGATGCGCATTTATTGGGTATCCGCTCGAGAGCGGATTGGAAGGAGTCCGTACTGATTGTGGAAAAGAGCCTATTTATTGGAAAGCATATCCTTTTTCGGGCGGACGAAAGTCACCTGGACTGCTTTTGCCGGCAAGCGGGTTCGTTTTCCTGCCTTGCTCTCCATTTCAGTTGCCTCCCGGGTTTCCATCTGCCTGGATCTTTCGCAGGATCACCAGTGTATTCCATACCCCCTGCGACAGCAGGTAATCCACTTTGGTTTTATAAGGATCCAGCTTGCTGCCACGCGTCTTTCGCTCTCCTTCTGAAGCACCTTCTCTCCTCAATGCCCGGCCGACTGTTCGGGGGTGTCCCCCAAATTCCTGGGCGATATCTTTTTGATAAACACCCCGTTATTTCAAGGTCTTGATCACCATGTAATCCTCCTTCTTCAGCATAGCTGTCTCCTTCAAATCTTTTCCGAAGTGACATTCTATGCGATTTTTAGAGGACTCTTTATTCCGGTCTTACTGTGGTCGAACACGCCGTTACATCCCTACCCTTGCCATTAGGGACGATTGACCAGATTACCAGACCCACCTCCACTGCCGGGAGTGGGCATCGACTTGAAGGAATCTGCCGCTGCGTGTGTGCTTCCTGCGGCCAACCTATTTGAAAACCTGAAGCACAGGTCTTATTGTCAGAAGTCCCAAACCTAACCAGCAAACTCGACAAAAATCTGCCGCGTGATATTTGGGCCTAAAACCACAGCTTCCCCGCCTCGTTCAGGTCTTAGCCTGAGCTTTCCATCCAATGGAGAAGTCTCAAGGACCTCAACCTGTATTTTAAGATTTCCATCCAATGAAGAACGCTCCAAAATGACAATCCTTGCCTCTGGAGCAACTCCATACTGACCCAGGTATCGCAACAATTCGGGATCATCGCAAGGTACGCGCTTGACGATCACACGCTGCCCCGTGCTCAGCTCGCTCAATGGCTGGCTCACCTGAGTTGGGATCTTATGATCCCTGGTTGGAATGGGAGCTCCATGAGGATCATACCTTGGATCCTTGAGCAAGTCGCACATTCTTTCCTCAAATCGCACTGAAACAACATGCTCAATACGGTGAGCCTCTACATAGAGTTCATCCCAAGGGAATCCCATCACATCGTAAAGGAACCGCTCCAGCAAGCGATGATGGCGAATTTTCTGCAATGCAGTTCTTTCCCCTCTGGGGGTTAATGCCACCCCTCGATGTTTTTGGTATGTAATCAATGGGGGATCGGCCGCCGCTAATCTTTGGATCATTTTTGTTACAGAAGCCGGTTTCACCCGCATCGCATCTGCGATTTCATTTGTACTGGCTCGCCCGCCTTTTGAAGTGATTTCATAAATAATTTTCAAGTAATCTTCTATCGCCTGCGTAAGGGTTTCCTGCATCTCAACCACTCCCAACTGTATTTGCTTTCAAGATCACTGGTAAAATAATTACCTCGAACAACAGATTTCAATCACCCAACAACAAAATTATAACTTTTCAGATCAATATTTCTGATTGTTCATCAGAAATCGATCCAGACGACCCTAGTAGCACACACTCACAAGCAAGATCCGATGTTCTTTCTTGACAAAAATCCAAGAAATCAGGAAATTTCAATCCTTTACGGATCTGCTGTGTCATTATTTCTAACATCATAACCGCTTTTCTGTCCTGGTACGTCTGAATTACGCATATTGCGCGACGGTCCCAAAACAATTCTTGAACAATGCCTTCTCACCTTGCACTTTATCGCAGTGGGTTTATTCCAACGAAGCGGATGTATCGACACCGAAAGAAAAACCATCGTTCGACTGTAAAAATCCTTTCTGGGTCTGTCTTGCAGCGCCAGCAACTCCATCAACCCTTTAAATTATTTTTCGTCCGGTCTGAAGGCTGAACACGAAGACACTGATACCAGCGCCTTTTCTAAAATACTTTTCTCGAGAGCACACCACATCCACACTACAAGTCGATCCACTAAATCATTTGCGATGCAGGAACTCATCACATTGATAAACTTACTCCACTCGATTTAACAAGCCCCATCAATTAGCAGTCAGACAAACTCCCGGCGTCCCACACAGCCCGACCCATCCAGGGCTCTACCTGCTGCTAAATCAAATAAAAGCACCAATTCTATCTGGAAAACCCCAATTGACTCAAATATTTTGTATTTTGCTTGCTTACAAGCAAAATCAATTTATCAGACTTTTTTACGAACCTTCTGACGAGAAAAACCGGTCCTCCGGGCGTCTAAAATATTATTTTGACCTATCTAAATCTGACATATTTTAGCCCGCCTCTTCCTACCTGTCAATGAAATACATCACAAAATCTTTTTATGGTAGTATGCGTTCCTATTTAACAAACTTATCAAAAAACCAGGAGGTGCGCTCCATAAACGCAAACCATTCATCTCCAACAAAAGAATGGCGCTCGCCTTCATAGGAATAAATTTCGACATCTTTTCCGGCTTCTTGCAAAGCCACTTGAAGTTTGCGGGACCATTCAGGCGGTGTTCCGCCAATAAAATCGCCGTCGCTGGCGCCATAATGTATTTGAATTGGAACTTCGATATAATTCAGATTGTAATATGCAGCGATTTTTTCCAGCATTTCTTTATCAGCAGCGGTCTCTCTGTATGCCCGTACCAAATCAGCGGATAAAGTATCCGGGATAACATCCGACGAATTGCAGCCAAACAGCCTCTCGCCCTCATAAACATTTCCAAAACACCCCATTCCCCAGCGTTCGATCACGTCAGCATCATCAGCACTAACCGTTGAATACAGAACCGCGGCCTTGATTCGCCCAGGATTTTGAGCAGGATCTACAACCAATGCACGCATGGTAACTCCCCCACCCATACTATGACCCCACATTCCGATCCGGTCTGGATCTGCCTGCGGAATCGAAGGAATAGCATTGAGTAAATTAACCACATCAATCACCAATCCTGAATAGAACAGACTGTATCCTAAATCAGAATCCCCCCAGCTCCTGTAATCAGACGATATGGTTAAGTACCCGCGCCGGTTAAGAAATTCAGCCGCCCGGTCTGTTCCATCCCCAGAAAGATATACGCTCCGGCTGAAAAAACCATGGTTCATTACAATCACAGGAAATGGCGCCTTACCGGCGACAGGCGCCTGCAAAATTCCTGTGATCCGCAGCCCATCACTTGGATACTCAATCAGGTATCGTGTGAAGATTTCATTTGCTTCTAACTCGTCAAGAATGGTGATCTTTCCACCCTCATAATGGTGCTGCCGCAACCCCTCGACGGTATATGGCCAAATTGTGAAAGGCGGTGGCGTCGCCGAAGGCGTATAGGTTGCGGCCGGAGTTGGTACGGGGGTCATTGTTTCAATAATTACCAGTGGGGGCGGCAATGTGGGCGCCGCGGTAGCCATTCCATTCCCACAAGATGGCATTGATAACAAGAAAATCAGACTCGCTGGCAGGAGGTATTTGATATACATTTCACGGATTATGATACAGTTCCCAATTAAAAACAACCAAAGTAACCATTTATTTTGAGGAACCACGCCTGCGAAATCGAGATTTCACCGGATCCAAGCGATCGACCACCTTTTTATTCAGCCTTCATTTGAGTACACTGGAATAATATCACCCCCAATCCAAAGTAAACAAGGGTCAGCACAAGTAAGGCAACTACCTCATATAGCACATCACCAAAACCTGCCCCAAGAGTAAAAATTTTATTCATTGCGATCACAGCATGAGTTGGCGGCAAAAAATCGTAAAGCGCTATTTCCTGATTCAGGAAAGTAAACAAAGTATGGCGCGGCATCGGAAAAGCCGCACCGCTTAAAAACATAAAAAATCCAAATGGAAAGTTGGCAACAACAAAAGCTTGTGTAACTGTTTTTGTAAAACAGGCCACAATCAATCCAACGCCAATGATCGAAAAACTTGTAATGGTTGTAATCAAAACAGCCAACCAGAGCGGCCCCTGGCTGCGAAACCCAAAGGCCAGTGCCGTACCGTATGTCAGCAACACCGAAACAATCGCAACCAATGCAAGCCATAATGATAGTCCGCCGAGGTATTCGAAAGATGTCATTCTTGTCAGTCGCAGCCGACGCAGGGCGCCAGATTCGATATCCCTCGCCGGCGTCATGGCGACCTGAAAAAGCATCAGAATTACTGCCAGCACAAACAAGCCCGGAATATAGTTTTCAAACTCCGTTCGAGCTTTCGAAGCGCCTAGCGGAATTTCAACCAGATTGATTGGTCGCGGCGCTGCGGTGATAGACTGAACATAGCCGTCAACAACCGACATCGACACAATAGCCGCAACTGTATAATATGGGTTTGAAAGATCTCCCACAAAAGTCAAATCTGACGCTTCATCAACCAACCCCTGCGTCCAGGCATACAGCGTAGACGAAAAATCTTCAGGTACAATGACCAGCACGGCCGCATTGCGATTCCGCAAACGTTGTTCGGCCTCCTCCAGGCTGCCTACTTCATTTACCCTTAAAAAAGAATCCCCATTCTCATACGTGATTCCTCTTAATCCCAGGATCACATCTTCGCCGCCGGAAAATAACGCGCCGTCCTCAGTTACTACAGGCGCATCCTGGTTCAGCACCAGGACGCCATAGGACGTTGAACCACCAGCCGCGCCACCAAACATCACCCAGTAAATGAACACAAACAGCGGGGCAAAAGCCAGACTCAGACCGAGCAGCCATAAATCTCGTTTTTGTTCAAGAAAACTTTTTCGAAAAATACTCAGGAATCTCATTCGCGCAGGCTCCTGCCAGTCAGATCAATAAATACATCTTCAAGTGTGTTTGTGCGAACCTTCAAGTTCTGATATCCAATTCCAGCCGAGCGCAAGCCCTCAATTATCTCTGACAAGCGTCCAAGCAGATCGTGGCTCCGTACAACCAACACGCCATTAGAAGTGACTACTTTACCGGCAGCCGCACCAACAATCTCGACAGCGCGGCTGGTATCTCCAATAATTTCCATTTCAAGTACATCGCCTTCGCCAAGCCTGCGCTTTAAGACATCGGGCGTATCTGCTACCAACAACTTACCCTGATCAATAATTGCCACACGATCAGCCAGGCGTTCAGCTTCGTCCATATTGTGGGTGGTCAAGATAACAGTCTTGATGTGTGCCAAAGAGCGAATAAACTCCCTCACCATAACCCTGCTCTGCGGATCAAGACCCGCCTCCGGCTCATCGAGAACGATAATCTCCGGATCGTGGATCAGAGCTAAAGCAAGATTGAGGCGTCGCTTCATCCCCCCCGATAACCGGCCGGCCAACACACCCGCTTTGGTCTCCAGTCCAAGCGTTACCAGCAGTTCCATGCCCCGCTGGCGGGCGACTCTCCCCGGCGTTCCATACATCTCACCCATAAACTCCAACTGCTCAATGCAGGTCAGTTTATTCCAAAAGATCGCCTCTTGTGGGCACACACCTACTCGCAGGCGAACTTCTTCGGAACCATTTTCGACGGGAAGACCATCGATCAAAACCCGGCCTGTATCTGGCTTGATCAGACCACACATCATTGAAATTGAGGTCGTCTTGCCAGCTCCATTGGGCCCAAGAAAACCAAAAATCTCTCCCCGATAAATTTCCAAAGACAGATGATCCACTGCGATCAAACCGCCGTAATATTTAGATAAACCCAAGGTCTGTAAGACAATCTCGGCCATATTAAAAAACAATCCATAAAATAGCTATGATTGAGATAATGAACGCCCAAACCCAGGCCCACCCGGCTGGATCAAAAGCGCCGTTTCCAACTCCCAACGGACGGATTCGCAGTACAGGTAGATCTTCGATCCTTTTTGCCAGATCCTCATTGCTGATCTTCCAGGGATTGTATCCCTCAAAAAAAGCCGCAAAACCCGCATTTTGGAAAACGCCGCGAGTAATTACAACCCGCTCATTCGGATCAACAACTTCTTCAGCGCGTCCAAAAACCGCCCCGCCCGGCAGGATCACCTCGACCTCCGGCGCTGCCATCAGGTTGCGATACCAGTCCGATGATTTTCGGCCGCCTGAAATGCAATGGATATTCCCCCGGTGAATAAAATAATTGACCGGAGCATATCGCGCCAGGCCACTCTTCCGCCCGATAACCTTTAGCACCATAATATAACCACTTAATGGATTGCCAAAGAATGACCCAAAACCCAGGCGAAACAAAGGCGCCATAAAATATTTATTCAAAAAACGGAAAAACTTACGCAGTGCTGGAGACATTTTTACCTCTTCGTTTTACAAAATGCGATTATGACAATCCCTTTATCAAAAGTTCCAGGAAAGAATTCAAGGTCCTATCATATGAAACATTTTCATCGCTAACCTGAAAATATACATTCAAAAACGGGTAAATCTGACTGTCGCCCAACGCGATCATAGCAACGTTAATGACCCGGGCAGCCGCTGCCAGGTCTACCTGTGGATTTATTTCTCCGCGCTCGCGAGCAGCTTCCATCATTGCAATAACAACTCCCAGCATCTTTTCCGCAATAGGCCGAACCACTTCGCTTTGTAACAGTGGATCTCCCTGATACGCCGCCCTCCCAAAATACTGTATCAACCCCATCATCGTCTGGCTCCATTCAATCCCTCCAGTCAGGTACGCCTCCAAACCATCCCTAAGCGGCATTGCAGCCAACATGGGTTTGAACTTTTCGAAGGAATCTGTCAGTACACAGGTACACAACGAAGTAGTAAAAGCAATCAGATTTTCGCGGCTGCCAAAATACTGGTAAAGGGACCCTATCGATACACCCGCGCGCGCCGCGACCTGCTTAATATTAATAGACGCCGGCCCCTTCTCTGCAGCTTCACCCAGGATTGCATCGATCACCGATTGCTGGCGTTCCGGATCAAGCCGCCTGAACGTACGGGTGACAACACCCTGTTCCTCAAGCTTCATGACATACGAAAGCGTTTCTGCCCAATTAGAAAACATATAATATGAACCTCTCGTTCATATTATATGTACAATTTGTTCCTTCGTCAATGCCTTACTGCCATCTTATGGAAATTCGGCAGTGGAGGCATTGAGGAGTAAACACATCCAGGGCTTCCTTATCGTCCAGCCTGTCCAAATATTCAAAGTGATGGAAAGATAATATGAAAATAACCGGTCGCGTGATACTTCGCAGTGAATAAAAAACAGATCAACCTGGGCGTTTACCTGAAACCTTCAAGGGTTTAATATTCCCCCTTGACAGCCAGTCGGCATGTTCTATACTTGACGCATCTCAAAACTTTTGGAGAAATTATGAAAATATTTGTCCCCGGACGAGTCTGTTTGTTTGGCGAACATTCAGACTGGGCAGGCGGATATCGCCGCATCAACGCTGAAATCGAGAAGGGTTACACCCTGATCAGTGGTACAGATCAGGGGATATATGCAGAAGTAAAACCCCACCCTACAGCCCTGGTGCTGACCTCTTCCACGCCAGAAGGCAAACAGCTGGGCCCCTATGAAATCCCTATGCAGCCAAAGTCTCTCCTGGAAGAAGCAGAGAGCGGCAGCTACTGGAGCTATATGGCGGGAGTCGCTTACCAGATCATGACCCATTACCGCGTGCGGGGACTTGAGATCGACAATTACAAGACCGACCTGCCCATTAAAAAAGGGCTCTCCTCCAGCGCAGCGATCAGTGTGTTGACCACGCGTGCATTCAATCGTGTTTATGACTTGAAAATGACAACCCGCGGAGAAATGGAACTGGCCTACCTGGGAGAAATCACCACGCCGTCCCGCTGCGGCCGCATGGACCAGGGCTGTGCATTCGGCACCCGCCCCGTCCTGATGACCTTCGATGGCGACCGGCTGGACACAGACGAGCTGCGCGTAGAAAAGGAAATGTACTTTGTCCTGGTAGACCTGCACGCCCGTAAAGACACCTTGGAAATCCTGAACCACCTGAACCGCTGCTATCCAATTGCCGAAAATGATATCGAGCGCGGGGTCCAGGAACTGCTCGGCCCGATCAATAAACGTATCGTACACCAGGCGGTCGAGCGACTGCAATCTGGTGAAGCAGAAGTCCTGGGAGGCCTGATGGTTGAGGCCCAGGAATTCTTCGACCGCTATGCAACACCGGCCTGTCCTGAAGAACTCACCGCCCCGGAATTACACAAACTCTTAAGCTACGAACCGCTCAAACCTCACGTCTGGGGAGGCAAGGGTGTTGGTTCACAGGGTGATGGCACAGCTCAATTTATTGCACGCAGCAAAGACGACCAGCAAGCCGTGGTGGAGATCATTGAACGCGATCTGGGCCTTTCCTGCCTGACCCTATCCATGAAACCCGGGGCGCAGGTCCGCAAAGCGGTTATCCCGGCAGCTGGCTTTGGGACCCGGCTGTTCCCTGCAACCAAAGCCGTAAAAAAAGAACTGTTCCCTATCATTGATACGGATGGGATTGCCAAACCGGCAATCCTGCTTATCGTCGAAGAAGCATTGGAAGCCGGGATCGAAGAAGTCATTATCATCGTTCAGGACGGCGATCTGGATGATTTCTATGGACTGTTCAACGAACAGGTTTCAATCGAAAATTTCAACAAACTTTCAGCAAATTCCCGGGAATATGCCCACCGCATCCTGGACATCGGCAAGCGCGTTACCCTGGTGACACAGCAAAACCAGGAGGGGTTCGGACACGCTGTGTACTGCGCCAAAGAGGTTGTAGGGGATGAGCCATTCCTGTTGATGCTGGGAGACCATATTTATCGTTCAAGCGGAGAAGCCTCCTGTACCCGCCAGTTAATTGAAACCTATAACCGTTACGGTATTAGCGTCCTGGGCCTGCGGAAAACCCCCGAAGAAGACATTTCTCATTACGGCACGGCCACCGGTGTCTGGATGGAAGATGGCAGCACACTCAATGTCACCGAATTCACAGAAAAACCGACCCTGGATTATGCCCGTAGCAATTTACGGGTACCGGGCTTCACAGAAAATGAATACCTGACCGTTTTTGGACAGTATGTGATCAAGCCCAAGTTATTTGACTATCTTGAAGAACATATCCAGCACAATATCCGGGAACGGGGCGAATTTCAACTGACCTCTACGCTGGACCGCCTGCGACAGGAAGACGGATTCCTGGGGGTCGTCATGAACGGCATGCGCTTTGATATTGGCTTGCCCGAAGCATATCTGGATACCCTGCAGCGGTTTTCAAAAGAATA
>JAFGMV010000012.1 GCA_016927315.1 Anaerolineales bacterium
AGATGTTGACAGATGTTGACAGATGTTTGATCGTCCAATCAGGTTAATTTCGCAAACCAAACATGATTTATAATTACTTGCGAATTTGTAAAGCTATCATAGAAGCGCGGGTTGTAGGTAACTTGACACAACGTGATGCCTGTGCTAAATTAGCAGCAACGATATTTTCTGTGCTCGGGGTCTTTTTTTTGTTGCTCGGGCTTATTTTCAAGGAGGAAAGCCTTGTCAAAGAACCGCACACAACTGATGGTGGAGCGTCTGCGCGAGCTCCAGGCATCCTCGCCAGACATTGAAGCATCTGCGGTTGTCAGTGTTGATGGTCTGAGCATTGCTTCGGCCTTACCGCAAGATGTTGAAGAAGATCGTGTTTCAGCCATGTCGGCTGCGATGTTATCGCTGGGTGAAAGGATTGCGACTGAATTGGGGCGTGGCTCTCTTGAACAGGTTTATATCAAAGGTGAAAAAGGGTTTGTCGTGCTCATGTCGATTGGTGAAGAAGCCGTATTGACGGCCCTGGCCCGTGAGCAAGCCAAGCTGGGTTTGATCTTCCTTGATATGCGTCGGGCCGCAGAAGACCTGACGAAACTGATTTAGGTGGAGTACTTATGAGCCCTGAAAAGAGCGGTCTTTATTACCCAAACAAATTTGGCCTGATCATTATGAATGCCCTGGAAGACGTGATGGGCAGGAATGGGATGAATGCGATTCTCAACCTTGCTGGTTTGAGCGAGTATATTGAGAATCCTTTTCCAGATAACCTGGAAAAGGGAATGGACTTTGCTGACGTTGCCGCGATCAATAAAGCGCTTGAAGAAATGTATGGTCCGCGTGGCGGCCGTGGGTTGTCTTTGCGTGTCGGTAGGGCAATGTTCACCGATGGGTTGAAAAATTTTGGGGCGCTGGCCGGGGTTGCCGACCTTGCTTTTGTAGTTCTGCCTTTACAGGCAAAATTGCGCATTGGTATCCCTGCAGAGGCCAAGATATTTTCACAGATCAGTGACCAGCACAGTACAGTAGAAGAAACAGAGAATGAACTGATCTACACCATTCATAAGTGTTCCGAATGTTATGGCCGTACAGGTGTGGACAAACCCATGTGTTTTATTGCTGTAGGCCTCTTGCAGGAAAGTCTTAAATGGGTCTCCGGGGGGAATGAGTTCCGCGTAAATGAATCGAAGTGTATTGCGACTGGTGATGATGTATGTGAGTTTGTGATACAAAAAGAGCCCATTAGTTAGCGAGGTTCATTGTGGCGGACGAAAAACCAAAGATTCTTGTTGTTGAAGACGACCTTGATGTCGCCGAAATGCTGAATGCATACTTTCGTGTTCAAGGGTATGAAGTTTTTACTGTCAATTGGGGGGAGGATGGTGTTCGTGCCTGCCAGACTGTTCGGCCTGATCTTGTCATTCTGGATATTCGTCTTCCTGATATTGATGGGTATGAAGTTGCCAGGCGCTTACGGGGCGATCGCCGCACACAAGAAGTACCTATAATTTTTCTGACAGAAAAGCGCGAACGGGTTGATCGGTTGCAGGGATTGGAATTAGGCGCCGACGATTATATCACCAAGCCATTCGATGTCCAGGAATTGCGCCTGCGTGTCCGAAACGCACTGAAAAGAGCCAACCAGGGATCACTGACGAACCCTGTAAGCGGATTGCCCGAAGGCGCCCTTGTTGATGAGCGTCTCAATGAAGTACTGCTGAAAAATGCGAATAGCTGGACATTGCTGATAATCTCTCTTGAAAATATCGATGCTTTTCGTGAAGAATACGGCTTTGTCGCGTCAGATGATGTTTTGCGGGCAGTCAGCCTGATGATCCAAAACACAATGAGCGAAATGGGTCCGTCGGATGATTTCATCGGGCACATTGGTCCAGCGGATTTTGTCATTATTGGCGTCCCTTCGAAAGTTGCAAATCTTTTGGGGAGCCTGCGTGAACGTATTGTGCAGTCATTGGATTATTTTTATCCCCTGGAAGATCGTGAGAAAGAAATTAAACCGGATAGACGTCTGGCGATTAAGATTGGGAAATTGGAAAGCGCATCCGGGCAATATGAAAGTGTAGATCAACTCAAACTGGAATTGTTGCGCCAGAAAAAGTAGGAGTCCTTTTGCGTACGATTGTAATTATTCCGACTTATAATGAAGCGGAGAACCTTCCTGAACTGGTCTCCGCTTTATTTGCGCTTCCATTGGATTTATCTGTCCTGGTGGTGGACGATAACAGTCCTGACGGTACCGGTCAAATTGCCGAAGAACTGGCGAATATCCATCCTGACCGGATACATGTGATCCATAGAGAAAAGAAAGATGGTTTGCGTTCCGCTTACCTGACAGGATTTAAGACTGCGTTGCAGATGGATGCCGAAGCATTGGTTCAAATGGACGCAGACTTTTCCCACGATCCTGCTGTCCTGGTTGAGATGGCAGAAACTCTCAAGTCCTGTGATCTGGTTATTGGGTCACGTTACATCAGCGGCGGCGCAGTTGACGATGCCTGGCCAAATTGGCGGAAAGGCTTGTCGGCGTTTGGCAACAATTATGCTCGTACAATCCTGAATGTTCCCATCCGGGACATGACGACCGGGTATCGGATGTGGCGGGCGGATGCAATCCGTGGGATGCCGCTGGGAAAAGTGAAAGCCAAAGGCTATGTTTTTATGGTGGAAATTGCTTATCTGGCATATTGTCTTGACTACCGTATTGTGGAAGTTCCGATCTATTTTGCCGATCGAAAATTGGGTAAGTCAAAAATGTCGATCATGATCTCGTTTGAAGCTGCCTGGAGGGTCTGGAAGGTCCTCATTGACAGTTGCGGCATGCGTCGTAAGGGGAAAGCAGCCCGTCTGGGCTGAGCGGATGTCGCTGCCTAAAGAAGTGATGCGCGTGGAAAACCTGCAAGAAACCAACCTGTATTATGCACGTTATGGAAGCGGAACGCCTATGGTGCTGCTGCATGGGTATCCACTTGACCACTCGGTTTGGGAACCAGTGGTTCCGCTGCTATCAGCACAGTATGACTTAATTGCGCCAGACCTGCGGGGATTTGGAAGAACCAGGGCCATTGAAGATTCTTGTACCGTTTACGAAATGGCTTCTGACATTGTTCATTTATTGGATCGCCTTGAGTTGGGATCGGTGTATATTGCAGGGCATTCCATGGGCGGCTATATATCTCTGGCGTTGATAGACCACTGGCCCGAGCGAGTTTCCGGATTGGCTTTGGTTGCTTCAAAAGTAATGTCCGACGATCTGGTTACGCGTAAAAATCGTTATGCGGTAATTGAGCAAATAAAAAACAGTGGAGTGGAAATCGTTGCCCGTTCAATGCCCGCCAGGCTAACACAAGATACAGCACTAAGAATAAAGATTGCCTCCCTGATCCGGGATCAGTCTTCACAGGGCTTGATTTGCGCCCAAACAGCCATGGCTGAACGGCCAGATTTCTCGAAAATGTTTTCTTCCATTCGTATTCCGGTTGTGGTGATTGCAGGAAGTGAAGATAGCATTGTTCCTGTCGCTGCAGTCGAAAAGATGGCAGGCCTGAATTCACGAGCCAGGCTGAGTGTGGTGAAGGAGGCCGGGCATATGCCAATGATGGAAGATCCGGAAACAACTGCGGCTGGTCTGATAGCGCTGACAGAAAAAGATCCATCCAAGTAGGGATGGATCTTTTTGACTGACAATTCCAGTTTTATTTTTTTATGATAACAGCGGTTTGCTTTCCGGTATCAATGCAGTTGTTTTATTGACTGGTTCGGGGAGGGGAGTTAATTTTCCGGATCGATGCACCAACCGGTTAAGGTGCGCGACCAGGACCCCGCTGGGTACAGGTTTGATCAGATAGTCATCCGCGCCGGCATCGAGGGCGCTGGCAACCATGCCTGGGTTATCCAGGGCGGATAAAATCAGGATCGGCGCACTGTTGAACTCGCGTACAGCTTTGCAGACACGCCACCCGTCCATCCCGGGCATCATCAGGTCCAGGATGATAAGGTCAGGCTGTTTTTCTTTGATAAGTCTCAAACCATCTTCTCCACTATTTGCTGCAATCACTTCGAAGTTGTATGTTTTCAGCAACAGTGTGAGCAACTCAGTCATTGCGATGTCATCGTCGATTGTAAGAATCGTTATTGGCATGGGTAATCTCCCTGCTCAATTATGCTTGATTAACAGACAGAAATACTTTTCAACCGGTTTACAAAATCATGGGTCTATTGCAATGTATGCTCATTTCGGGGGCAGCCCGCCTGGGTAGGGGAAGGTGCAGATGCATTTACGCTGCACCGCTTCACGGCGCAGCGTAATTCCTCAAAAGAAAAGGTTCTAGGGTGACAGCTGAAATGGAGAGCAAAGCAGATAAACGAACCCGCTTGCCGGTAAAAACAGTCCAGGTGACTTTCGTCCCGTTTCCAGACCCGGGTTATTAACGACCAGGCGCTCAGACGCCCGAAAATTGGATATGCTTTCCAATAAATCGGATCTTATCCACAACAAATACGGACTCCTTCCAATCCGCTCTCGAGCGGATACCCAATAAATGCGCATCTTTTTGGTAAAAGGTACCGTGTGGTTTTTATTCAGCCGGGACTTCTTTTTATTCACTCCGCCGGCATTTCTCGTTCCT
>JAFGMV010000093.1 GCA_016927315.1 Anaerolineales bacterium
GTATCATCCCCCCTGGGGGGAACCGGGACCTGGAATCAAAAAGACTCCTTCATCAGGAGCCTTTCCTGGTCGGGGTGCGCGGATTTGAACCGCGGACCTCACGGACCCGAACCGTGCGCTCTAGCCGGACTGAGCTACACCCCGCGGGAAATGCATTATAACTTGCCGGGGTTGTTTTGACAAGCAATCTGTCAGCAATCTGTCAGCAATCTCATCACGCTACCATTTCCTGGTCAGGCCCCTTCGTCCTTGCTTACACTTACACAACTCCAAAGGCATCTAGAAGCTGGTTCACCAAATTTAGTCGCTCATTAAAACATAGTTCAGGCTGGAATAGTTGCTCAGTGATTTCTACCAAGCCTATTTTTTCCAGCACATTAACATCATAATAATTATCTTGCTGTTCCTCCGGCGCAATTTCCAACATCTTTTCCGCCTTCTCCATCGCCGCAAAATAATCCTCCGCCTCGGTCTGATCATGCGCGTGAGCATAGATCATTGTGGTTCGCAGCTCTTTGTGCCCACCCCCACCCGCCCTCCCCCAATAGGGGCGGACGGGGGCACCCTGCAGCCAGCATTCAGTAACCGATCAGTGTATAATTCATCAAGAGATTACTAATGGAACGAATTACTGTTAATCCACAGGTGCATTTTGGAAAACCCTGTATCACAGGAACCCGAATTACTGTCCAGCATGTTTTGCAAGTACTCAATGATGGTCTCAGCTTCGATCAGATCATCGCTGATTACTATCCGGATCTGAGCAAGGATGATATCCGCGCCTGTCTTCAATATGCGATCGCGCTTGTTTCAGCGGAAGATATTCATATTTCATCGGTAGCTGCATGAAATTTCTTCTGGATCAGGATGTTTATGCCCTGACAGAACGTTTAAAAGCTGGCCTCATTGATTAGGAAAAAATCCAAATGCGATTGCTCCGCCCAGTACTATCGGTTGACAACATTTGTTAAGATTTAGTGTATAATGATTTCATAACATTGACCTGAAATATTATTTTTTAACAATAGCCCATACACTGCACCGAGCTTTGGAAACAATGAGGCCAGACCAACACCAACCTGCGTCATCATAATAAAATCTAAACTCCCTTATGACAAACGAGACCATCCTGGTCATTGAAAGCGCCCATTCAGAAATCCCTTCTTTTGCTGCAGCCCTACAGAAGAAGGGATATGAGGTTATCTCTGCGCCGAATGGCAGCAGCGCCCTGTCACATCTGAAAAAGACCGACCCGCACCTGGTGGTGATAAATGCAGCTTCCCTGCGCAGTACAGGGGTGCGCATCTGCCAATCACTCCGTGACAATAAGGAAAAACTCCCCATCATTCTGATCCTGCCGGAGGGCAAGGAAGTCGATAAATCCACAGCAGATGTGATCCTCAACCTGCCCTTTACGGTTCAAAAACTATCCAACCGCATCAAACCCCTGCTGCCCGGTGACGGGAAGAACCTCCTCAAAGTTGGCCCCATCCGGCTGGACATAGAACGCAAGCGGGTGCGCTGCCTGGGGAAGAGTGAGCGCCTGACCCCGCGTTTGGTGATCCTGCTGCAGCAGTTGATGGAAAAACACGGTGAAGTCGTCGAACGGAAAGCGCTCTTCAAAAAAGTCTGGGATACCGACTACACCGGAGATACCCGCACCCTGGATGTGCATGTCTCCTGGCTGCGCAGGGCTATCGAAGTGGACCCTGATCACCCCCGCTTCCTGAAAACCATCCGGGGCGTCGGCTACCGGCTGGATGTGTAGAAAGCGACCCTTCCCGGTCGCTTTCTTATTTAAGGGGGTGTTGACTCACTTCTCCTGTGACAGTCACCACCCTGGCACAAATCTCCTTACCGGCTTCGATTTTCAACTCCCTGGGTAATTCACCGTTTCGGACAGGACGGCAGGCCTGTGCCGCACTCCTGAAAAGTTTTCCATCCCAGTTCGGGTCAACTTCCCAGAAATCCAGGTCCAGTTCACTCTCCAGGATAATCTTTTGCCCACTGACAACAACCTGAATTCCTGTACCAGCAGACGCCAGTGGTATAGAGGCTTTGTCATCCCTCTCCAGGGTAAACGGGACCTCAAGCCTGCTCAAACGGCAGCGGGTGGTATGTACTGCCCGCCAGGTGGTATCTACACCCAGAAATCGCCGTCCATGCCTTGCAGCCGCCTGTAGTGTTGTCCCAGACCCGCAAAAAAAGTCAGCCACCAGATCGCCGGGATTGGAAGAAGCCAGGAGTATGCGCTCCAACAGTGCTCCCGGTTTTTGGGTCGGGTAACCTGTGCGTTCACTATGCAAGCGGGCCACGACTGGGAAGTACCACCAATCCTCCGGAACCTTGCCGCGGTTCAGGTCAGGTATTTTACCAAACCCGGCTTTAGGAGAAGACTTGAAGGTCTTGACCGTGTTGGGGTTGTACGGCTCGCGCACATCGTCAACATTGAAAGTATAGTCCTTCCCCTTCGCATACGACAGGATGGTATCGTGCTTGCGGTTAAACGCTCTCCTGATGGGTGAAGGCCCATGATAAACCCAGGCAATCTGGTTGATCAGATTCTCTGGACCAAACAACTCATCCAGCAGGATACGAGCATAAGCATCTGCGTGCCAGTCCAGGTGCAGGTACAGCGTTCCAGTGGGCGCCAACAGGCGATACATCACCTCCAGGCGCTCATAAAGGAACTGTAAGTAGCTGTCCAGGTCTGGCCAGTGATCGAGGTAACCATCTGCCAGTTGCCAATCATCCGGCTTACGAGAGTCTTCTCCACGGCCAACGCGGGCCGGATATTTACGATTGGTGAAAAAGGGTGGATCCACATAGATCAGGTCAATCTTATTTTGATACCTGGGCAGCAGGGCTGTCATCACCGCCAGGTTATCCCCCAATATCAGGCGGTTTTCAGGGCTGGTATCCGGATACCCCTGTCCATGCGGGAAGACAATGGCCTCTATGGTCAGGTCAGCCGCATCAACGGTCGGTAATTCCTTGCCAGGCCAGTTCAGAGCAGGCATGATCAGTAATGAATCTCAACCTTCGTACCGAAGCCCTTGTTGTAGACCTGTGTCAGGTCAGTGACCGGACGCACCCAGCGGTACAGCCATTTGGCGTCTTCATTGCGCATATTAATACAGCCGTGGCTCATGGGCGTTCCAAAATTCTCGTGCCAGTAAGTACCATGGAAAGCATGTCCGGCCTCGGTAAAGAAACTGGTCCAGGGCACACCCGGCAGGTCATAATCTTCGATGTCCGCAAACAAACTTCCCTCCCCCATGTGCTTGGAGGGCGTCTTGGGGTCAATATAAAAGGCGCCCCGCGGTGTATTGCTGTCCCTGGTCAGGATGCCTGAAGAGATCGTGGCTTCAAAGACCTTCTTCTCGTATTCGAAGGCATAGGCCTTCTGGGTGGTCAGGTTTACTTCAATCCGTTTGTTTTCCCAGGGCACGTCCGGACTGATCGGCGCCAGTTCTTCAGCCAGGATTGGGCGCATGTGCATCGCCGGTACATGGTACGGGAACCCGACCAATTCATCGAATATTCGGTACCAGGGTTCACCGTCTGGGCCCTCCTCCACAGCAGTGATCCAGTGGACGGTGCTGTAGTACAGCCGCAGGTTTGGCTGCCAGCCATAAGCCTTTGAATACCGCATCGCCTGTGAATAGGGAACTGTGATCTCCGCCAACTGCCGCTCCCCCTCAGGGATATACTCCAGCGGCTTATTGTATAAAACCTTAACTCGGTGCAGGCGGCTGCGGTGTAAATAGCCTCCCCAAACACGATACCAGTAAGGATTGTGTTCCGGTTCGTCTGCCTTAACCAGGTCGTAGTAATGGACCAGTTCATCCCGGTACCACTGGCTGACGATCCGTGATTTATCGCTGGGCCTGCTGTAGACGCTCATCGAAGCGGTGGCAATGCGCAGCAAACTGCTGTCATCAAAGTCAACTTTGTCCGGCAAAAAAGGGGTCATCGCCAGTCCGCCAAGCGCCATTGAGCTGAGTTTCAGAAAATCACGTCGGGTTAGCTTGTTCATAGTTGGGTAATTTTACCCGAAAACAATGAGAAGCAAATGAGTCTCATACCCCCATTAGGGCAATCGCATTAGAAAATAATACCCATCATAACGATGTCATTGCGAGTGAGCGTTCTTCAGCGAACGAAGCAATCTCCTGATTTCAGGATTTTGCCCATTTACCGCAAGATTGCTTCGGGCTGACGACTTCGCAATGACAGTTCATTCTTGTTTTTGACTGTAAATAATCCAAATGCGATTATCCTATGCCTCCATTCTTCCGGAATGAAACCA
>JAFGMV010000094.1 GCA_016927315.1 Anaerolineales bacterium
AATAGATGCGCATTTATTGGGTATCCGCTCGAGAGCGGATTGGAAGGAGTCCGTACTGATTGTGGAAAAGAGCCTATTTATTGGAAAACATATCCTTTTTCGGGCGGACGAAAGTCACCTGGACTGTTTTTGCCGGCAAGCCGGCTCGTTTTCTGCGTTGCTCTGCATTTCAGCTGTCTCCCTGGTGAGGCACGAACGCGTCATTTTCTCACTCATCCTGCCCCTAAACGGACAGGCGCCCAAGATACATTGGAAATGAGTCTCCAGGGTAGATTTTCAAATTATTCTCTTCTTTGCCAGATTTTATATTTCAATCTACTTTGGGGTCGAGCGTTGGTACGAAAAATTCCCCCCTATCGACTGCCAGCATAGAGAATAAATTATCGCGATTAGGTTACCACGGTTCACATCCGCGCCCCCGCAGGGGGGATGATAAGGTCGTGGGTTCGAGTCCTCGCGCAGCATCCCTGGAGGGGGCTCCGCGCCCATCAAGAGCCGCTTTTAGAAGCGGCTCTTTCCAAATACGGTAAGGTTGTCCGATTCTATCCCATACATACAACAAACTGAGATCATTATTCGATAAAACCTGAAACAAGGTATTGACTTCAACTGTTATTTATGCAATAATGTAACTGGTTACGGTACTAGTTACGGTACTTGTTACAAAATCCAGTGAATTAAAGCGTGGTTGAATGTCAATGAAAAAATATGCAACGATCAGAGATGTTGCCAAAAAAGCGAATGTATCAGTAGCAACGGTATCTCGGATATTGAATGATAAGCCTGATGTTTCTGAAGAAACACGCCAGAAGGTGTTAGAGGTAATTGAAAATTTAGGATATGCACGCAGCATGCAGTGGCAGCAGATAACATCCGGTAAAACCAGAGTGATTTCCTTGCATTATCCTTATAAACTGGCTGTATCCAACCAGGTTTCTCTCGATTTTATTACCGGGGCAACAACAGCTTGTGAAGAACACAATTATTCCCTACATTTAGTAACTCAGACTCTCGAAGAAAACAGCCTGTTAGATTTTTACCGTGCAAAGCAGTGCGATGGTATGGTTTTGATGGAAATTCGAATGGACGATTGGCGTGTGAAATTACTACGCCAGCATAATTTGCCATTTGTGATGATTGGACGCTGCGAAGATAATGATGGCTTGGATTTTGTCGATTTCGATTTTGAATCGGCTGTGGAAGTTGCGGTTAGTAATTTAATAGACTTAGGTCATCAGAACATTGGATTTATTTCAGTTACTCCTGACCCGAAGCGAAATCACTATAGCCCAAATATCTATGTTTTGGATGGATATGAAAAAGTACGTGCTCAATATAAAATCCCCAACTTTTATTGCGAGTCTGAGAATGAATTAGAAAATGTAAAGAATGCCACGAAAAACCTGCTGGAGAACCATCCAGAAATCACAGCCATTGTCAGTGTTTTTGACACGGCTGTTGCAGGAATTTTTTCGGCTATCAATTCCTTAGGATTGCATATTCCGGAAGATATTTCGGTTTTGGGCTTAGCAGATGAGAAAGGGGCTGAACTAACCTCCCCTTCACTGACTGCTTTACTTTTCCCTGCTTTGTCTATGGGATACGATGCAGCGAAGATAATGATCAATAAATTAGAGAGAAATACAAAGGCCAGTAAGCAAATATTGGTTGGGCCTAAGCTGGTTATCCGCTCTAGCACGGATTTCGCCAGAAAAAAGGCATAACATGGTGAATTAGAACAACCAATTGGGCCTCGAAGGAGGTGGTGAATTTGGTGATTTATGAAAAAAAATGAGAAGTGTTCCTTGTCCTTCCAGAGAAAGAAACACTCCTCACGTATGTCGACATACTAGACAGGCTAGTACAGTCGGCGTTTAAGTATAAACGAAAATGATAAAAAAAAGGAATAAAAAATTCTCCATTTTAGATTTTGGCTCATCGGAAAATACAGGGTAAATTTTCATTTCTACTGTATTTTTCAATGAACAATCTGAAAAGAGAATACCGACAAATAAAAATTCTAACATTCCCTGGGTCGTTCGATGAAAACAACTATTAATTTGACTTTGTAAGGAGGAAGTATGTTCAAGCAGACCTTGAAGTACGTTTGGTTAGTGGCAGTGTTATCAATGGTTCTGGCAGCCTGCGGCCAACAACCGGAAGTAGTGACTCAAGTGGTTGAAGGAAAAACAGTGGTCGTTACTGTTACACCTGAGCCCACGGAGAACCCTTATGACGAAAATGCTCCTATTACAGTCTGGATTGACGCGGATCGTCAGCCCGCCTTTGATGCTTATGTTGCCGCGCATCCAGAGAAAGCCGATCTTCTCGAGGCGGTGACTGTAGATCGTGAGCAATTCCCGGCGAAAGTCCTGCTGTTCAACAATACCAACCAGGGCTGGCCGGATGTGGTCTTTGCAGAACCCCGGCTTGTCGGTCGGGTGGCCGATGACGCGCACCATTTCCCGCTGGATCTGAAACCATGGGTATCTGAAGATGTTCTCAGTGGTTACACCGGGATGGATGGCTGTACATTTGGCGACGAGATCTACTGCCTGCGTTATGACCTGGCCATGTTTGTGCTGTACTACAACAAACCACTCATGGATGAGTTCGGCTACACCGTGCCCACCACGTGGGAAGAATATCAGGAACTCAGCGACAAGGTAGCCGCGGAGCATCCCGGCTATTATTTGGGAACCTGGGGCGATGGCTGGACGTTCATCAGCTATTTTGACGCCAGCGGCTGTCCCTCGCACGAGTTGGTCGATGACAACACACTTAAGATTGATATGACAGACCCGCGCTGCGTGCGCGCCGCCAAGTTGGTCGACCACATGCTGGACAACGGGACGATGTTCAACACCGATTATTTTAGCGCTGAATTTGCTTCGGTCGTCTCAAGTGACCATCTGTTGGCGATGCCTGGCCCAGCCTGGATGTTTGGCGTCTTCGGCGGCAACGAGGACAGCTCCTGGTACAAGACCTCTGACCAGCAACTCGGAGTTGCCACGCCACTGAAGTGGGCAGATGATGATAAGGCCATGACGCCAGCCATGGGCGGCGCGGCCTGGACCGTTTCCAACCATACCAAGAATCCCAAGCTGGCCGTGGACTTCATCCAATGGGTTACTACCGACCCGGGTTTCTGGGAAGGAACCACCAATTTCCCGGCCTACCAACCCATCCAGAGTCTGTGGCAGGATGCAGTGTCGAGCAACCCGCTCTTCGCCAATGATCCTTTCCCAGTCTACCAGGAAGCTGCCACATTGATGACGCCGCTGGACAAATGGCCGCGCTTTGACCTCATTGCGCCATTAAGCGAGGCTGTCAAGACGGGATTGCAAGAGGACCGGTCGGTCGAATCGATTCTACCTGATGTGGCGGACAAACTGGCCCCATTAGCGGAAGTGCAGGGGTATCAGGTCGACGTAACCAAGTAGTTGTATGTCAGCAACAATGAGAGAGTCTGAGGACTCTCTCATACAAAGGTGAAGGCGGGGCGCATCTAGAAAGTTAATGTTTACAAATATGCGCCCTGCCTCCAGCTTCTTTCTGGAAAAAGCAATCCAAAGGAGTTTTCCTTGACTAATCAAACAGTATCCCCCCCTCTTTTGCCTTGGGAAAACAAGCCGCTTACAAAGGGTTTTTCACGCTGGCGGCGCCATTTGCCTGCCTATCTGTTCGTGTTTCCATATGTTCTGGTGATGTTGGCTTTCGGCCTCGGCCCGGGTCTCTACGCCCTATTGATCAGCTTCGCTGATTTCAGCACCGGTGTGCCGATCTATTTTGCGGCGGGGTTTAAAAACTATCTGGCCGTTTTCAATGATTTTCGCTTCAGCTTCACTTTGGGCAACATCACGGAGTTCCTGGTGATCTCGGTGCCGCTTGGGATCGCCATGGTAGTCGTTTTGGCAATATTGCTGCAAATGCGCCCCGGGCGGTTGACAACCGCTTTACGCACCCTCTATTTCATATCTGGCGCAGTGACGGGACCCGTGTTGGTGTTGGTTGCCATTTTCATGCTGGATCCCAGCATCAGCCCCTTTCAGGCTCTTCTGAAGGGTATGGGCTTCGAATTGCTCAATGATGTGATCTATTCTGATACCTTGCCCGTGCTCTTCACCCTGCTTGGCTTTTTTTCCGGCGCAGGCTTGTGGATAGCTATCCAATATGGCGCCTTGGAAGCTATTCCAAAGGAATTGCTGGAGGCGGCCACCATTGACGGCTGCAATGCCTGGCAAAAAGTGCTGCATATCAAAATTCCGCTCATCCGTCCCTATATCATTTATCAATTTATTCTGATTTTTGCCGGGAATGTGCAATTATTCGTGGAACCTCAGATTTTGGGCGGTGGCAACAACCTTGGTGTTGGCGGCAATGTGCCCATGGTCTGGTCGCCGAACCAGTTGGCCTACAACTTCGCGTTTGAGATGGGTAACTTTGGCGCCGCATCTGCGCTCTCGCTGATGCTGCTGGTGGTTGGGTTGGGAGCCGCCTACCTGATCATTCGCTGGACCGGTTTTTTCAATATTAAAACTTAAGGAGAATAGCGCATGTCTAAATCTGATAATCGACGCCCAGATTTTCACTCGACTTTCCTGCAAAGATGGAGATATTTTTGGATGAAAAATGTCGGCGATACAGGAGTTTTGGGTTTTATCCTGCGCTGGGGGGTGCTGCTGCTGTTCGCATTATATTTCCTTGTCCCCATCCTGTGGCTCGTGTTGGCCACGTCTAAAAATGCACCGCAACTTCTTGAACTGAAACCTCTCGCCTTTGGCTCATTCGAGCGCATTTGGGAAGCCTGGCATAGAATTATTGCCTATCAGAATGGCGAAGTACTGCTGTGGTTTTCCAATTCTGTTAAATACGCGATCTGGGCACTGGTTCTATCCCTGGCCGCTTCCATTCCCGCGGGCTACATTCTGGCCGTTGCGCGCTTTCCAGGGCGTCACCTGGTACTTTGGTTGACATTAATTACCATGTTGTTGCCGCCCTCGGCTCTGGTATTGCCCATGTTTATGGAACTCAACCTGTTCCATTTGGTCAACACCCAATGGGCCGTTATTTTACCATCAGCCTTTTTCCCCTTTGGTACATACCTGACTTACATTTATTACGCATCCAGTCTGCCGCCAGAACTGCTCGACGCGGCGCGCGTGGACGGTTGTTCTGAAGCAGAATTATTCTGGTATATTGCCTTGCCGCTCGCCAGTCCACTGCTGGGTCTACTGGCATTCATCAATTTCACCACGAATTGGAACAATTTCTTCGGGCCTTATGTCTTGTTGAATAACAATAAGCTTTTTAACCTGCCTGTCGGAATCCAGCAATTTGTCACAGCTACTTCCGCCCTCCGACCCGGATTCAATCCCAGCCCCGGCATCATGGTCGGCTATCAACAAGCTGAAGCCGCCTTGTTTGGATTAATCATGGTTGTACCTGTGGCAATTGTATTTCTGATCGCTCAACGCTATGTCATTGGAGGCGCATTTACCGGTTCTGTTAAAGGTTAAGCTTCCTTCAGCCCTGATACCAAACGCTTCTCCTGTGGGATCAGAAATTCCTGATGCGCCATTTCCCAGACGAGGTTTATACCAACGCATAACAGGTGTTGGATGAACCTCAAAAATGATTTTTTTACACATCCTGATCAGGATTGGCAATGGCTTCTTTAATGGGTCGAATAGATTTTGGAGAATGCCATCGATAAGCAGATATGGGGCCAGACCTCCCCTAACGATAGCCGATCTCAATCTACCAACTGGTGAGACGCCTGTTGGCGCCAGCGGTCTATGAATTGATTCGATCCTCCTGAAGGTTCGTCAACATCTAAATTGGAAAAGAAAAAAGTGATTGCAAAATTTCATCTTCTACTATCCAGGAATCATCCAGGTTTCAATTCAAATCTGGAGGGTCGATCATGAGACAGCTTTTATCAGTTTTTGCCGGGTTTTGCCTGGTAGTACTTCTGCTGTCTTGTTCTCAGACCAACCTCTTAACGATTCCACCATCTTCGACGAATTCTGCAGTGCAGCTCTCTCCGGTTGCAGACTTTGATCGAACGGCTACCCTTATACAACAATCATCTATGCCAACCTCTCCGGCAGCTCCCACCATGTTGTATTCACCGGAGGTCAATGCCGACGGAACTGTTACCTTTCGGCTGCGCGCCGACGATGCAACCAGCGTAACCGTCTCAGGAGACTTCGGTAATCTCACCAGCTTAACGAAAGATGCGCAAAATATCTGGTCCGCTACAACAGGACCTCTGGAACCCGCCATTTACCTCTACACCTTTAATGTTGATGGTGTGCAAATGGCTGATCCAAACAATCCAGACAACAAGGGTATCTCCGAATCCCTTGTCACGGTCCCGTGCGAACCACCCATGCCATGGGAACTGCGAAATGTGCCTCATGGCCAGGTCACGCAGGTTCTCTACTACTCTCAAGCGTTCGGCACACAGCGCCGTTATTTTGTCTACACCCCCCCGGGCTACCATGAAAACACCGATAGCCTGCCCGTGCTTTTCCTGCTGCATGGTTATTCCGATGACGATTCTGCATGGACTACGGTTGGGAAAGCCAATCTCATCACTGACAACCTGTTGGCTGATGGCAAAATCAAGCCCATGCTGATCGTCATGCCTTACGGCCAGTTCGACAGCCATGTCGTTGTAGACCAGGCGCTCGATCCCGGTTTCCAGGAGAAATACGAGAAACAAATCCTCATGGAGATCATTCCCTACATAGAAAACACATTCCGCGCGTCTCCGGACCCCAAACACAGGGCCATCGCTGGTTTATCTATGGGGGGCTTCCAGGCGGCCATCATCGGTGTGAATCACCCTGAGAGGTTTTCAACTGTCGGTATGTGGAGTCCCGTCTTCTTCGATGATCCCTCCCTACTCCTGGCAAGAATTGCCGCTGCGCCGGATGATCTCAAACATTCATTTCATTATATTCATGTTGGTGTGGGGCAAAAGGACTCACTGATCGGCTGCAGCTTCACGATCGACAAGTTTCTTTCAGAACAGGATATCGACCACGAATTTACACTTACTCCCGGAGAAGACCATACCTGGATCGTCTGGCGCAGCTACCTTGTCGATTTCCTGCCCAAATTCTCTGCCGCTGCCCAATAATGGATGTCTCATCTAAACAGCCTGGAACTTAACCTTGAAATACATCATCATTTTTCACGCTAATTTGAATTATGCATATCTGACTGAAGACCGCTACGAGTATGTAATCCGCAACGCTTATGAGATGACGCTGGATACCATGCACGAACGGTTTCCGGGTACTCGTTTTGTCTTTGAAGCGTCCGGGTATACAGTAGAACACATTGCCCAAAAGACCCCGGATGTGCTTGAAAAACTGAAGGCAGCGATAACGCGCGGCGAATGTGAGTTCATGGGTTCACCCTACGCACATCCCATGCTGCCCAATTTCCCTGAAGAAGACGGGGTATGGTCGATACGGTTTTCCAATGAAATCTACCAACGCTGCTTAGGTGTACAGCCACACAGTTTTTGGAATCCGGAATGCGGCTGGCGCACGTTTGTTCCGGCACAGATACAGGCCACGGGCTATACCAACCTGCTGGGCGACTTCGAAGCCTATAGCCGCTCCTGCCTTCCCAATGGACAGCCACAACGCCCGGAAATCTACACCAAAGAATACAGCAAAGAACCGGCTTTCTACAACTTCGGTTTCAAGTATGACCTGCCCGGAACGGAAAAAGCCATCCATTTTCCTTTTGCACGCATCCACGGTTATGCCGGGAACGACCTGCGCGTTTTCCTGCGAACCGACCGGATTGCGCAATTCGGTGTGCGTTTCTTCATGGATATGGAAGGTTATTCACTGGAAGAATACATGCGGCTAATCCGTCAATACTCTAAACAACCAAAGGACGAGCCAGAAGGGGCTTTGATTATCTTCGCCGACGATGCCGAATACATTGGCACCAATGGTTGGTTCCGTCTGAAGTTCCACAATCAGCCCGATAACACCTTCGAAGCCACCCCTGCATCGCAACAAAAACTGATTGACCTGATCACGGCCACCCAGTCGCTGGGCAAGTTTATCACCTTTGATGACGCCTGCCAGAAATTGCCCGCACTGCCGGAAGCAGTCGCTTTCGATGACGATTCAGCCTGGCATGGGGCGCGCGCTTCCACCTGGGCCAATACACCCATGGCCCGGTTATTGCGCCCGTGGCAGGATTTAGTGCGCGCCAAATTGTTAACCACGGGTCGTGAGTTGGATAAGGAGATCAGTAAACTTGCCTGGTTTCACTTGACCAATTCATATAATTCCGATGGGCAGTGGCCTCCCACCCTTCCGGATGCACCGCACATCGTGCATCCGTTCAATTACACGTATTGTTTTGACAATCTCTTGAAAGCTGACCTTCTGGTTGGAGGGGTTGATCATTCTACACTGCACACAGAACCGTCGGTTGTGCTGGAGGAAATCCTGGGCCCTCAACAACGCCTGATCTTGCGTAAGGCGGAAACATTATTTTCCTCCGGTACAGAGGCAGAACGAGAAAAAGCAGCCCGAGCCCGGCAGCTTATCCTTAAGTCTCAAAATACTTCCGCCATGCGCGCCAGTGACTCCAGACTTTTATATCCTTCCGAATATGCAGTGCGGGCCAATATGCTGGTGGAAGCACGCCGGCTGGCAGGCGGCGTGTTGATAGAGAAAAACTAACAACTTGAAAAGGTAATCACTATGCGACCACAAAATAACCCGTTGGCTGATCTACTTGATCTTGATGCACCCGAAGCATCGCAAGATGTTTTATGGACTGCAGGCACACCCCAAAATGTTAGTGTACGAGATGGACATATTGGAATTGATTTGGAATTTTTTGCTCAAGTGTTATACGAAGAGGGGATAAAGCAAGATAAAAATATCATATCCAAAAGACACACTTTATGGGTCAGCGCCTATGGCGATGAAATTATCCGATTAACGATAAATTTTAGCAGCAATGAGCTGCCTTCCATCGACAATAATGTGATGCTGGATATCAATAACAAGGTTGAACGATTGCCTTTGTCGGTAAATGAAGACCCTCAGGGTTGGAAAATTATTGATTCCACGGGGAAGAAGCGAATGGAAATCAACACTCACTCTCCAGCGATCAAACATTGGAGTGACTTGATTCCTGCCCCGCCAGAGACTTTAAATGCAACCATATACCCGGACGGCTCAACCCCCATTCTCCTTGAGCCATATGATATTTTTAAACCAGAACAGCACGAGTCTTTTCCTTTCGCTTATATCGAACGTAACCAACGCCCACACCGGGCAGCGTTCGCCTTCCATGCTTGTGCGAATGAAAAAATTGTCGGAACAGGGGAGCGTTTCGCGCCCATGAATCTGTCCGGGCGAACGTTGGTTTTGGAAAACGCGGATGCTCTTGGGGTCAATAATCGACGTTGTTACAAGAATGTGCCATTTTATATTTCCAGTCGTTTATACGGTCTTTTGATTCTAACCTCAGCCCATACGCGACTGTCTTTGGCCGATATTTCCACCCGGGTCAACCAGGCGATGGTTGAAGATGGTGTGGTTGATCTGTTTGTGATTGGCGGGAAAAATATTGAGCGCATTCTTAATAACTACCGTTTATTGACCGGTTTCCCGCATGAAGTACCCATGTGGTCCTATGGTGTCTGGATGGGAAGAATGACCTATTTCACCGCTGATGAAACTCGCCAGGTTGCCGAACGTTTGAGAAAGGAATCGTTTCCCTGTGATGTAATCCATATTGATACCGGGTGGTTCGATAAGGACTGGATATGCAACTGGGAATTCAGCCCGCGCACATTTCCTGACCCTCAGAGTTATTTAGAGGAGATGCGTTCAAATGGTTTTCGCGTCACGCTGTGGCAGCTTCCATCTGTTAGCGAAGAGACAGAGTTATACGCACCTGCCATGGAGAAAAAATTCATTGCCAGTAACAACAATACAGTAAGCAATTTTTCTAATTTTGGCGATAGAGGGCGTGCCGCAACGATTGATTTTACGAATCCACGAGCGATCGAATGGTACCAGGGACTATTGGAAAAACTATTAAGAATGGGGGTGGCAGCAATAAAAACGGATTTTGGCGAGACCATTGACCTTCAGGCTACGTATGAGGGAATGGATGCAAAACTACTGCATAATCTGTATACCCTGCTATATCAAAAGGCAGCGTTTGAAATAACAGAAAAAGTCACCGGAAAAGGATTAATCTGGGCCAGGTCAGGGTGGGTTGGCAATCAGCGCTATCCGGTGCATTGGGGGGGAGACGCAGCTTGTACCTGGGATGGTATGGCAGGTTCGTTACGTGGTGGTTTGCATTTAGGTTTGTCTGGGTATGCATTTTGGGGGCATGATATTGGAGGCTTTCATGGCTTGCCTGATTTTATGAACAACTGGCCAACTGCTGAACTTTATATGCGTTGGACCCAATTCGGTGTTTTTTCTTCTCACTTTCGATATCATGGTACTTCTCCCCGTGAACCGTATGAATACCCTGCCATCGCGGATTTTGTAAGGCAATGGTTAAACCTGCGCTATGCACTGATTCCATATCTGGTAGAGCAAGGTAAGCAGGTCACAAATACCGGTTTGCCTATGCTGCAAGCGCTTATTTTCCATCATGAAGATGACCCGATGTGCTGGTACATTGATGATCAATATTACTTTGGGAATGCTTTTTTGGTTGCCCCGATTATGAACGACGACGGTATCAGAGATCTATACCTGCCGGCTGGAAAGTGGGTCGATTTTTGGACAGGGGAGAAATTGAATGGCAGCCGCTGGTTAAAGAAACACAGGATGCCGTTGGAGCGTATGCCCGTCTATGTCCGGTTTGGAGCCCAAGTGCCAGTTTATCCACATAGCGTCCAGTGTACTGATGAAATGGATTTATCCAGGGCCAAAAGCATAATCTTTGATGACCACTACGAGGGTTTGAAAAATTCCATTCTGGGAACAGTTGTCGGTTTGTAAAGCTGTCAAACAGGCATGCAGATAAAGGAGCGAGTTTATGAATAATGCTGTTGATAAGGTAGATCCGAATTCGATCCCTAAACGAAAGCTATATACCGGTGCAGAAATTCCCGCAATCGGGCTGGGAACCTTTGGATCGGATCACTATACAGCGGACCAAATCGCGGGTGCGGTTAAGGGAGCAGCCGAAATTGGATATCGCCACTTTGATTGTGCAGCTGTGTACGGTAATGAGAAAGAGATTGGAGAAGCGTTTCAGGAAATTTTATCGGGCAATATTTCTCGAGATGAATTATGGGTAACATCAAAACTGTGGAATGATAAACACGCAGAGGAAGATGTGATCCCGGCTTGCAAGAAAACTTTACAGGATTTGCGGCTAGAGTATCTCGACCTGTACTTGATCCATTGGCCGTTTCCAAATCACCACTCGCCGGGCGTGGATGGATCTTCCCGCGATCCTCATGCCGTACCGTACATCCACGAGAACTATATGAAAACCTGGCGCCAATTAGAGGAACTTGTCGTGCTGGGTCTTGTACGTCATGTTGGAACCTCAAATATGACCATCCCAAAGATGGAGTTGTTACTGCGAGATGCCCGGATCAAACCAGTTGCTAATCAAATGGAACTCCACCCGCATTTTCAGCAACCCGGATTATTCCAGTTTTGCTTGGATAACGATATCGTACCGATAGGGTACTCCCCAATTGGATCACCAGGCCGTCCAGAACGGGATAAGACAGCTGAAGACACAGTAGATACAGAGGACCCGGTGATCGTGAGGATCGCAGAACGATTGGGTGTTCACCCGGCATTGGTATGTATCAAATGGGCCGTACAGCGAGGGCAGATCCCAATTCCCTTCTCAGTGAAGCGGGAGAAATATCAAAGTAATCTTGAGGCAATCGTGAAAGATCCTTTGACAGAAACCGAAATGAAAGAAATTGCAAAGTTTGATAAAAATTGCCGCCTGATCAAGGGACAGGTATTTTTGTGGGAAGGGGCCCAGAGTTGGGAAGACCTTTGGGACCTGGATGGGCACATTGTGAAAAAGTATTGAAAGGAGTAAAAATGACAGCGCTACCCAAAACAATGACAGGGGCGATCCTACCGGGAAACAGCACGGTGGAATTGAAGCAATTTGAAATACCAAAACCTGGCCATGGAGAGGTCCTTCTCCGTACCAAGGCATCGACGATTTGTGGTTCTGACATTCGAGCGATCTATCGCGAGCACCTGGGAAAGGGACCGGAGGGGTATCAACCGGGGATGATCGCAGGACATGAACCCAGTGGACAAATCGTTGAGGTTGGTCCGGGCTGCCGTCGTTTTAATGTTGGAGATCGGGTGATCGTATACCATATCTCGGGGTGTGGTGTTTGCAACGACTGCCGCCGCGGGTACATGATTTCGTGCACAAGTGAGTATCGGCGTGCTTATGGCTGGCAGCGCGATGGGGGCATGGCCGAATATATTCTGGCTGAAGAAAAAGACCTGGTACCGCTCCCCGATTCGCTCAGTTACGCGGATGGTGCTCAGGTCGCATGTGGTTTTGGCACTGTCTATGAAGGGCTTGAAAAAATTGGTATCAGTGGAAATGACGTTGTCCTTGTGACCGGACTTGGCCCTGTCGGGTTGGCAACGGCTATGTTGGTCAGAGCTCTGGGGGCTCAGAAAATTATCGGAACCGATATTATTCCTGAACGTCTCGAATTAGCTAAGAAGCTCGAACTTTGTGATGAAATTTTTGTATCCGGCGATGATAATGTGGACCAGATCCGTGCCATCACGGGTGGACATGGTGTTGAGCGAGCCATTGATTGCTCTGCTAACGATAAGGCTCGCCTGACCTGTATTCAGTCGACTCGTAAATGGGGCAAAATATGCTTTCTTGGTGAAGGAGGCACTGTCAACTTCCAACCGTCCCCTGATATTATCCACGATCAAAAAACCATCTATGGTTCGTGGGTTACAAGCATTTGGCTCATGGAAGAATTGGTTGAGCGCATTGTTCGTTGGGGAATTCACCCAGAAAAACTGATTACACATCGCTTCCCCCTGGAAAAGGCAGCAGAAGCCTATGAACTGATGGCGAGCGGCAAGTGTGGAAAAGTAGCGGTTGTTTTTGATGAAGAGGTTAAATAATAATATTATGATTAAACCAGAAAAGGTTTCTTATGGAGGTTGGGATAACTGCCTGAAACTGGGATCAGATAATTTTGAATTGATTGTTACGCTTGATGTTGGTCCGCGAGTAATTCGCTTTGGGATTCCTGGCGGCCAAAACTTATTTAAAGAGTTTGAAGATCAAATGGGTGTTACTTCTGGTAATGAATGGATGAGTTTCGGAGGGCATCGTCTCTGGCATGCCCCTGAAGTCTATCCCAGAACCTATGCCCCTGATTTTAACCCGGTGGAATATGTCTGGCAAAAGGATATTCTAAAACTGGTACAAAAGACTGAACCTGAAACAGGTATCCATAAAGAAATTGAAATCAGATTTGAAGGCGATTCAGTCTTATTGACACACCGGTTGATTAATCGCAATGTGTGGGCGGTTGAAATTGCTCCCTGGTGTCTGAGTGTCATGGCGCCTGGTGGGCGAGCAATCATTCCGCAGGAGGAATTTAAACCACACCCCGAAGTATTATCACCGGCCCGTCCACTCGTGTTATGGCATTTCACTCGGATGAATGACCCGCGCTTTACCTGGGGGGATCGTTTGATACAACTGCGGGAAGATAATCAAATCGACAGTAAACAAAAAATCGGGATGCTGAACACTCAGGGGTGGGCGGCGTATGAGTTGGGGCGTGATCTGTTCATAAAAAGTATTCGTTACATTCCTGGTGAAACATATACAGACCTGGGCTGTAATTGTGAGTTTTTTACCATGCCAGGGTTCTTAGAAATGGAAACGCTGGGACCACTTAAGAAAATTGATCCTGATAGCGCCAGCGAGCATCTTGAGAGGTGGTGGTTGGTCCCGGATGTCGAACTTCCTGAAGACGAAGAACCACTCATTGAGGTTTTAAATTCACATTTAGAAAATATTGGGTTTAATGCAATTAAGGTATAGGATGGATATTTCAATGAGTATATAATTTCTGGGCGTTTTTCTTTTTCTCTTCATTTAATGCATCCTTATTCGGGAAAGATCAAAGCAGACCAGGAATAATTACTCATCATAGGCACAATGCAAAGCAGAACGCCGCGGTTGCTCGCGCTCTCATTAACAGGTAATTGTCTGTGATCTCTGTGGCGGGGAAAACCCATGAGCAGCTGGCAAGATCATGGAAGCCGGTTGCATTACTCCGCCGCACTTCGGACAACGATGAAGTTCCGATTCAGAAGAGGAAACAGAATCATCACCAGGATGATTCTGTGATTGGCGAGCGCTCCCGGCAGCTGCATGTGCGGGTTGCAATTATTAAGACACTTCTGCATTCCACCAGCAACGACCAGACTGTTATGGATTTAACCACCGGGCGGTTGTCTCCCCCGTAAAGGTGATGACGCCCTTTTTATCGAAATTGAAACGCAGGGTGCTCGGACACATTTCATACTGATAAGAAAGCACAGCAGTGGTCTCCGAATCGAAAATAACCAGGATGTCATATGCCACGCCGCCGGTTTTCTTCTCCGCCTTCAGTTCAAAGACGCCCCTATCGATTGGCAAAGGCTGGGATATACGGATGGGACATTTGTCGCGCTTTTCTCCCGAGGATGTGGCCGGCTGAATCTCCCAGTTGAACAGTTCGACCTGCCCATCCTGTGTGACCTGAAAAAACACATTTTCCCCCTGCCAAAAGCCGCTTCTGGGCAGGGTGGTGATTGGCTTAACAGTCGACCCGCCACACCCGGCGAACGAAAAGGCCAGGGGAAGTACAAACAAGAACAGCCAAATTCTTCTACTCTTCATTGCAAACACTCCTTTCATTTGACTCGATCAATTCAGATCATCAGATTTCAGAAGAAATCTGGATTTCAACACTATCCAGTTCCGGATTGATCGTTTCTCCGGACTGGGCGCCAAACATCCCTTCAGAAATGAGGATCGTGGTCCGGCCTGCCGTTCTGGTTCGAAATGTAACCTGCATAAGCAATCCTTTGCCCCTCACCGGCGGCGCCGGGTTGACCAGCGCCAATGCATAGTCAATGACCCCCGCCTGGGTATTCACGTTGCTCTGTACGACAAAAGATTTCTCCGGATCGATAAAATCACCCGGCACAAACTGAACCCCGGCCTGGCTCTCATCAGCATCTATGACTTCCAGCATTTGCGGATCATAAACCAGCCGAACATCTGATCCGGAGATCAGGGGTGTATTCCTGATCTCAATTTTTACGATGACCACCTCGCCAACTTTCGGCTTGTTCTGGTCAGAAGAGATCCTCAATCGGGCCTGGCTTCCTTCAGGGCTGCCGCCATCGGCTTCAAGCGAAGCAGCCGCGCAAGCTGTGGTTGCCAATGCCAGTGTCAGGAATAAACTCAAGCTTACTTTTATACGAGTTAACATTTTTGCTCCTTTTCAGTCCCGGGGCTGGATACCGCACGGTATCCAGCCCCCTTTTTCTAATCCAGCATGTTACCAGTTCTGGCAGCCCGAGATTTCATAGTTGCCAGCCAGGATGGCCAGGTCCTGTGCGTTGACCACACCATCCTCATTGATGTCAGATTGCGTTAACTCGATGGGGGGATTTGTTTCAGGAACTTCCATGTTGAAGTTGGCCGCCAGCAGGGAAAGGTCGCCGATGTTGATCACCGGATCTACAATGATGTAATCGTTGACATCACCGCCCTTTAAACTGACTTCCGGAAGGGAGACCTGCTGCCCGCTTTCAACTGTGCTGGTTGCACAGGCCGGCAGGTAACTGGGGGCGTCGGCGGTGATATCGTAATCCCCGGTCTTGAGCCGGTCGAGGGCGAATGCGCCGTTTTCGTCCGTGTAGACTGTCTGCGTGACAGTCCCGACCGCTGTAACCTGGATGCCGAGGTGGTCCAGACGGCCCTGATAAAGGGCGGCTCCATCCACCACCCCGAAGGGGATGACCGTGATCTCGATCCCACTGAAGGCCGCTGGATGAGCAAAGCCATCCCGGTTCGCAAAGAGCGGCTCACAGGTCAGGTTGGTGGTCCCGGGCGCGGCTGCGCTGTATGCCAGGGTAGCGAACCAACCGTCCCCCGCCAGTGGGCCAGCCGGGTTCGATTGGCTGATGGCGCCCAGCCATTCACCAGCCGCGGCATCCACCTGGTTGGCGGCAATCAGGCGCAAGGTTGGGTCGAAATAATCGCCGAAGGCTGCCTCCTGCAGTTCCAGGACGGACGGGTCGACAGTGCACAGTGCCTGGGCGGCGTACAGGTTTTCAGCATCCCGGATATGCGTTATCACTGAGAGCGGGTCGCCGGGATAGATATCCCCCATAACGGGATTTGCAACCAGCCAGCCAAGGGGCACATCATATCCAAACCCGGCCAGCCCGTTCAGGTAGTGTGTTGAGATCTCCTCCGGCAGCAGGGCGCGCTCCCAGAGCGCCATTTCATCGATCATGCCCGCCAGGTGTCCCGCACCCTCCTCCAAGCCGTTGTCGGTGAATCTGGCGCCAGTCCCCAGGTGTCCATCGCTGCCGCTGTTGATCGGCTGCGAAGCTGCCAGCGAGTTGTCCAGCACACCGTTGATATAGAGCTTCATCGTATTTTGATCGTAGGTGGCCACGATGTGGTACCACTGGTTCAACTCCAGTTCGACCGTCGAAAAAAGCGTCGTCCACGGATTGAAGATTTCAAAGCAAATGACGTTGTTCCTGTCCCAGCCGCCTACCAGCAGGGCAAAGCCTGTCTGGCCGGCCACCCAACCGTCCTTCTCCATCAGGGCCGTGCCCCAGTAAGGCGCATCAGCCGTCAGGTTGACCCAGGTTTCAAGCGTGATATTAGCCGGGTTCAGGCTGGGGGCATTCGGGATGGCCATATAATCATCCACCCCATCCAAACCGAGCGCGCCCCCCACCGGGCCGGGCGCCCAGGTCCCGCCCTGGATAGTTCCCGCATTCCCACCGATTGAATCCCCGGCCGTATTCCCACTGCCCTCCTCGAACTGCCAGTAGGAGACCATCCCCACCGGTGCAGGTTGGTCCCGGAGCCCCCCCGCCTGGACCAGACCAGGTGTGAGCATGGAAACCAGCAGGGTCAGCAGCAGACTCAAAACCAGAATTCGGTTGAAAAAATATTTTCCATTCATAAGGTTTCTCCTGTTTAATAGTTATGATTTTCACGACTTTTCTATGGAAGTTGTAAATTTCAAGATCTGTCCCTCCTTTCATTTGAGTGAGCAGGGTTCATTCGTACAGCCACATAAATCATTCATTTCAGTACCATCATACATATTCAGTTTTTTGATGTCACCCCTCTTTGCTAGGATTTTTTCCCATACGATTACGGACAAAAAACCGCCCGGAAATCACCGGGCGGCCAAATGC
>JAFGMV010000095.1 GCA_016927315.1 Anaerolineales bacterium
ATTCACTAAAGGTGAAGAAGGCAGAGAAACAACGGAGCTTGTTACGAAACTGGACACCTGGAACATGGACAGAAGATTTGTCGTATCCCGCGTATTGAAACCGAAAAAAGACAGCTTGCAATTATCTTTTCTGGATGACGAATTCGAATACTTCTACTTTGTGACCAATACCGAACTGCCTTCAGAAAAAATGGTTATTGCTTACGAAAAACGCGGCAATGCTGAAAGTTACATCAAAGAAGCGAAGTATGACTTGGCTGTTGGACATCTTTTGCTCCAATCCTTTTGGGCCAACGAAGCCATCTTTCAATTGATGATGCTGGCTTACAATTTGTTTTTGTTTTTCAAGATGGACTTCGCAAATGGAACAGAATACAGGCAGCAGATCAAGACGTTTAGATTGAAGTACATTTTCCTGGCTGGGAAGATCATCCGGACAGCCAGAAGCGTGATCATGAAACTTTCTGAAAAATATCCGTATCGAGAGATGTATGAACAAAGCTACACCTAAAAGGGCCCAAAATCCGTCTCGCCCCGTTATTTGTATTTAAGGCGGGCTTGGAAAAGCCAATCCTAACGTCTGATTTTATGAAATAGATCGATAAAAATGAACCGAAATGGAGGAAATGATGCTAAAATTAAATGAGTTCAGCCACAACCATCACCCTTCCAGGGTGAAAATGTTGGCAAAATATATCAGACGTGGAATTTCGGAATTAGACTTTGGAGGAAAAATGATTCATACATACAGATTTTTCCGTCAATTTCTGCCCAAGAAACACTTTTCTTTTCTCATGAATTTTAGTTTGTCAATTGTAGTTCTTTTACTAGCTTCCTGCGGGGTTACAACCACTATAAAGCACCCTACGCCAACCATATTAATCGCCCCAACAGCCACAGCCTATTATCTTCCTATTTTGATAGAAAAGGTAAAGCCAGTCACTAATGGGCAAGGCATTCCAGAAGCTGCCGAATTTATTAAAGATGCTGAAATCCCTCACAAAATACTTATAGTATCAATATCAGATGCAGGCTACGACCCAATATCATTTTGGAACAATCAGATTCCTTCTTCCTGGCTCGCAAAAGATGTAAATGAAATCGAATTAGTAATTCTGGTCGAAGAACAAACAATAAATCTCGGTTCACAAAAATATTTTTCTGGTGGAAAAGATTTCTTGGTCTCTCGTATTCGTTATGATTTGAAAGTGAATATTTTTGAAGCGCGTAGTGGAAAAATGATCGATGCAACAATCTTTTCAGGAGGAGAGCCCCGACAATTTAGTCAAGTAGAATACACAACAAAATTATTTGGTGAGCATGTTGTATTTGAAACACTTCTAGCCTGGATGTGTGAAAAAGGTTATGGTCCATGCGAGCCGGACGAGCCGGAATTTTTTAAACTACGGGCGATTGACAACTGTATTATTACCTCCGATTTAGACTTCTCTCCCGACGGGAAAACCTTAGCTATAACTTGTATGGATGGGGAACAGAACTCTTGGTTGAGTCTATGGAATATAGAAAATTACAATCGTTTTTTCGAGATAAATATTGGTCGTTTCAAAATGTCTGAATATTTCTTTTCACCAGATAGTCAATTTCTTTACACTAATGTCGATAACGGGGTGATACGTATCAAAATCACTGATCCAACCAATCAAGAGATACTCGCAAACCCAGAGGAGATCCTGGCATTATCTCCAAATGGTTTGGTACTTGTTTCCCAATCACCTGAAAACTCACAAGATGTATTTAGTCTGAAACTTTGGCAAACCTCGGATGGAAGTCTGATCCAATCTCTGGATGGTTATACTAACTATATAATGGTCCCAGCCATTTCTTTAGATGGAACGTACCTTGCGTCTGCTGATCTTGATGATAATGTTCTCTTATGGAATATAAGAGATGGAAAATTAATAAATCAAATTCCGAATATTTCTGGAAATATGGCTTTTTCTCCTGATAATGAATTCTTAATAATTTCTTCATCACATGAACCTTGGCTTCACTCAGAATTAAAAAACAGCGTGAGTGTGTGGCATGTTACGGATGGATCTCTTGTTTATAATATGATAAGGGATGATTCCGAGCAATGTAAAAAATATTTAGCAGTATCTCCAAAAGGTGAAATAATTGCTTCCGGTTTATCATTTGATACAGTTTATCTGACGCAGTTAATCGATGGTACATTATTGAACACCTTGCAGCACGAAAATCGTGTTATTGGAGCTGAATTTTCACCAAATGGCCAAATAATAGCAACCTGGGAAGAACGCGGGAAATTGTATTTATGGCGGGTGGAGGATGGTTTATTGATAGCCACGCTTGACGAGGGTACTGCTGATGATGCTAAATTTTCACCTGACGGAAGACTTCTTGCCGTGAGCTATGATCCTGGAGAAGTAATTATTTGGAACATCAATTATTTAGATAATTGATCCAAAGACCTTTAACTGTACGTCCTCAGAACAAATGGGACAAAAAGATCTGTTTGCTAAGAGACCTTATTTTGTTGTTATTGAGATTATACACTCACCAGCGCCCGTGAATGATGCAGGCGTCTTTGCTCCAGGGTTCGAATCTTGATCTCTTCTCGTATGGGGAGGTTGTTATGGATGGATTCTGGTATTGAAAAAAATGCGGTGCTTCTATGGACCCGAAGTTGGGATGTAGATGTTTATTACCTTGGGAGCGGATACCTATTAGACCGGATAGGGATATTTTTAAGGTGTGGGTATGACCTGCCCCCGAAATATGTACCACTTCTTATGTTAGTCCAACCTGCGAAATTTGGGAAGGCTGGAACAGGATTGCCTCAGGCGCAGGCGGTCGATAGCCCAATGAACTGTGAGGCCTGATCGTATTGTACTCCCTGCGCCACATCTCGATCATGACTTGTGCCTCCTTCAGCGAATAGAAGATCTCCCGCGCCAACAATTCATCTCTCATCTTCCCGTTGAATGACTCGATGTACCCGTTCTCCCAGGGACTGCCCGGTTCGATGAACAACGGTTTGACTTCAAGTCTGCTCAACCAGGTGCGCACCTTCCTGGCCGTGAACTCCGAGCCATTATCCGATCGCAGGTGTACCGGGACGCCGCGTTCACAAAACAACTGGGTCAAGACTTCCAATACATCCTTGTGAGTGAGGCTGCGTGCGACACGCACGGCTAAGCATTCCCGTTATAGGTACTTAAACCTCAATGGTACCAAAACAGTAGTTGGGTCGTTTAATTGTTATAGAGCAGTCTACTTTCAAGAAAGCAAGTTGTAATTACCGTAATAGCTGCGGTTGTTGGTATAACAAATTGCATCGATAGAGATGTATATATGTTGGCAAGGGCTGCGTTTAGTTTCATTTGAGTAAGTTTGAAGTGTACACAGGTAGCTTTACTGAAAGCGAAAAATTTATTTATCCATAACACCCTGCGCAGGGTTGCTTTGGAAAAACATATAAAAGAGCAGCATTGAATGCAATACAAACATGGGTAATTTGTAAAAGGAGGCAAAATGTCATCATGGAATTCAGCTAAGAAAATCCGCTGACGGGTGGATTTCATCCTCTGGCCGCTCGTCGAAACCGGTATGAAGTGGGGTAAATTCCTGGAATTTTGTCTGAAGAACCCCCGTCTTTTGCTTCAGGTGGGCAAGTTTCTTTTCACTGCTTCTTACCCAGGTTGGAACCAATCCGGCGGAAACAGGTATAATTCGGACATGAATGGCCCAAAACTAACCCACCTTGATGACCAGGGGCGCGCCCGGATGGTTGATATCGGTGACAAGCCGGACACCGAGCGCCTGGCGGTTGCCCGCGGGCAGGTCCGGATGCGGCAGGAAACGCTGGAATTGATCCGGGCGGGACAGATGAAGAAAGGGGATGTGCTGACCGTTTCTCAGGTGGCTGGTATCAGCGCCGCCAAGCGTACCTCCGAATTGATCCCACTCTGCCATCCGCTGCCGCTTTCGAAGATCGAGCTTGACTTCGAGTTAGATGAGTCCCTGCCCGGAGTGGTTATTACGGCTACCGTCAAAACCACTGGCAAGACTGGCGTCGAAATGGAAGCCCTGATGGCTGTATCAACTGCCGCCCTGACTGTTTACGACATGGCCAAGGCTGTCGAAAAGACGATGGTTATCGGGAATATTCGCCTGGTTGAAAAGCGCGGCGGACAGGGTGGTGATGTGGTGCTTGAAAAGTGAATGGTAGATGCGAATGATGAATGTAAAGGTGTTGTTCTTTGCGAACCTGCGGGAGCGGGCCGGGAGTCGTCAGGTGGAGCTTGATCTGGCGCCAGACGTGACGGTGGCAGGATTAAAGAAGATCCTGCTGGAGAAATTCCCCGCCTTGAAGGACTATCTCCCGACAGTGCTGGTCGCGGTCGATCGCGAATACGCTTTCGATGATACCGTATTGTCTGATGGCGCAGAGGTCGCCCTTTTTCCACCCGTATCGGGAGGTTGAACAGTAGGTGGAACCGTTCTTTTATGAAGGCCGGATCTTTGAGGATGCCAGTGAGGAGCAGCGGCTACGGATCTCGCACTGCCTTGAGTATTCCATGGCCGGGTGTTTCCTGGCCGGTTTTCTGCTCATGCCGCCGACCCGGCATAATCTGGTCCATTTGAATGAAGCCCTGCGTTTAAAGAAACGGCGATCCTGAAATGACTTTCCCAACGATCTGTTCCATTACACACACAGAAATCGACCTGGATGCCCTGCTGGCGCAAATAACCCTGCCCAGCAGCGGTGCAGCAGCCATTTTTACGGGCATGGTGCGGGGGGTTACCACCCGCGGGGAACCGCACGAGACGGTTTACCTGGAATATGAAGCCTACCAGCCCATGGCCGAAGCCAAGATGAAACAAGTGGCGGATGAAATCCGCAGACGCTGGCCGGTAGTCGAAGGGATTGCCATCCTCCAGCGCGTAGGCCGGCTGTATCCCCGCACACCGACAGTTTTGATTGCCTGTACTGCCGCCCACCGCGATACCGGTGTTTTTGAAGCCGCGCGGTATGGCATCGACCGCCTGAAAGAGATTGTTCCCGTCTGGAAGAAAGAGATCAGCCCGGATGGGGAGGAGTGGATTGAAGGCGATTACATTCCCAAAGCAGGTGAGTGATGGTTGGGGCTGCCTGCCTTGCGTGTGGAAGCGCTTATCCCGAGAGCGGCGCACCCTATGCCTGTCCGGAATGTGGGGGGGTATTTGACCTTAGGGAATTCCCGGAGCATACCGGGAACCCCGGCTATCGGGTCAGCCTGGGTGAGGGGCAGACGCCGCTGGTAATGGCGGAAGTGCATGGCAGGCAGGTCGCCTTCAAGTGTGAAATGCTCAACCCGAGTGGATCGTTCAAGGACAGGGGCACAGCCGCCCTGGTCGATTTTCTGATCCGGCGAGGGGTGACCGAAGCGGTAGAAGATTCGTCTGGCAATGCGGGCGCCTCTTTTGCCGCATATGCGGCTGCGGCTGGCATTCGGGCCAGTATCTTCGTTCCCGAATCGGCTTCCGGACCCAAGCGCAGGCAGATCGAAGCTTATGGCGCCCGTATTGTTCCGGTTCCGGGACCGCGCATCAAGGCAGCCGAAGCAGTCCTGAAAGCTGCCAAGGAGGGAAGCGTGTATGCCAGCCATGTATACCTGCCGTTTAATCTACCCGGCTATGCAACGCTTGCATATGAATTGTTTGAGGCGCTGGGGCAGGCGCTCGGGGCTGTGGTCGTCCCGGCTGGACAGGGAGGTCTGTTGTTGGGCATCGCGCGCGGTTTCCAGGTGCTGCAAAAAGCCGGATCGATTGAACGTTGTCCGGTCCTGATTGGTGTCCAGGCGGCGGCTTGTGCCCCCCTGGCGGCCAGTGCGCGCGGGTTCCCCCGGGAAGAACCCCGGCCAACCCTGGCTGAGGGGATTGCAATTTCCAGACCGCTGAGAATAGAGGCTGTCGTTGCAGCGGTGAGGAGGAGCGGGGGGCGGTTTATAGCGGTGGAGGAAGCTTTTATTCTGCCGGGGCGTGACGAACTTGCCCGCCGGGGGTTATATGTAGAGCCAACATCTGGAATCATCTGGAAAGCCTTGGAAGATTGTTTGCCCGGTCTTTCTGATCCGGTGGCGGTGGTCCTGACCGGTTCGGGACTCAAAGCATAAAGCGAAAAAACAAAAATATTGTTGTTAGTAAGGAGGAGGATGCATGGAAGAACGCATCGTAGTGACCGGTATGGGGACGGTCAATCCGTTAGGACTGAACGTCGAAGAAACCTGGAAGAACGCCATTGAGGGTGTATCGGGTGTTGGCCGGATTACCCAGTTTGATCCTGCTGAACTGGGTGTTCAGATTGCCTGTGAAGTGAAAGGCTTTGACCCGGCAGACTTCATGGATCCCAAGGAGGCCCGCCGGCGGGATCGTTTTGAGCAGCTTGGCAGTGCGGCTGCCAGGCAGGCATTGAAAAGCGCAGGTCTGGAAGTCACTGAAGCCAATGCCGGGAGAATCGGCGTGGTTGTCTCTTCTGCTATTGGCGGGTTGAATTCGCTGGAGGGCGCCGCGATCATGACTGACCACGGACAGGCCAGGCGTGTAAGCCCATTCCTGATCCCGATGCTGATGCCGAATGGGTGCGCCGGGTTGATTTCGATTGAAAATGGCTTACAGGGACCCAGCCTTTCAGTCGCCTCTGCCTGTGCATCCGGATTGGACGGAATGGGGGTCGCCTGGATGCTCCTGCGTTCAGGCGCCGCCGATGTGATCCTGGCTGGTGCGGCTGAGTCAACCATTTGTAAAGTGGGAGTGGCTGCTTTTGACCGGGTGGGGGCGCTTTCGCGGCGTAATGATGATTTTTCGATGACTCCTCAACCCTTTGATAAAAACCGGGATGGATTGGTCATGGGGGAAGGGGGCGCCGTGCTGGTTCTGGAGCGTGATGGCCATGCCCGGGCTCGCGGCGCAGATATCCTGGCAGAATTCGCCGGTTACAGTGCTACCGCGGACGCCTTCCATATCACTGCGCCTTCGGAGGACGGTTCTGGCGGGGCGCGGGCCATTCTCCAGGCGCTTGAACTGGCCGGTGCGAATCCGGAACAGGTGAGTTACATCAATGCGCATGGTACCGCCACCCAGTTGAATGACAAATCAGAAACACAGGCGATTAAAAAGGCCTTTGGGGAGTATGCTTATAAAGTGCCGGTATCATCGACCAAGTCAATGACCGGTCACATGATGGGCGCTACCGGAGCCCTGGAAGCGATCTTGTGCGTAAAGACAATCCGGGAAGGGATTGTTCCTCCAACCATCCACTACGAGACACCGGATCCTGACTGCGACCTGGATTATGTTCCCAACCAGGCGCGTGATCTGGATGTGACTGTTGTTGTCAGCAATGCCTTTGGATTTGGCGGGCATAATGCCGCCATGGTGATGCGCAGGTATGATTGATTTAATCCTGGATATCAGGTGTGGACTCATGTTTCGATCAAGATTTGGACTTGTAGCCTGGAAAAGTGCGTGATATAATCTCACGTCGCGTCAAGAATAGACAATTTGATTTGTAAGGAAGTAAGACAATGACAGACCTGTTAAAGGCCGTTGAGGCCGAAGTCAATCCCAATATTCCCGAACTCCGCCCCGGCGACACCGTCAGTGTGCATGTGCGCATTAAAGAAGGGGATCGTGAGCGAATCCAGGAATTTAAAGGTGTTGTGATCCGGAAGCGAAACAGCGGGAACAATGCCAACTTCACAGTTCGCCGCACGGCCAGCAACGGTATCGGTGTAGAGCGGACTTTCCTGATGCGTTCACCCCGTATCGACAAAGTCGTTGTTGAACGACACTCACATGTCCGCCGCGCGCAGTTGTACTTTATGCGTGAGCGTACTGGCAAGAGCGCCCGGCTCAAACAGAAGTTTGATTAATGTATTTTGGGAATCAACAAAAGGTGCAGCCCAAGAAATCGGCTGCACCTTTTGTGTTTAACTTTGGAGACAGTCACGCCTGAAGAGACTGTCTCCTTAAGGCATGCTTTAGCGGGTTTCAAACGAAAGTTCCACAGCAGTTGCGGGCCGAATTTCTCTTCAAACAGTAACCGGTTGTGTGCGGTAAAATTGTGGATGTGATAAACGATCATTCTAAATCGCCGGTTGGTATTTTTGATTCTGGCGTTGGAGGTCTGTCGGTTCTGCGCGCCATTCGAAGCTTACTGCCAAACGAGGCCGTGGTTTACCTGGCTGACCAGCTGCATGTACCATATGGTCAGCGTCCATTGGAAGAGGTTCGGAGCTTTTCGGAAGAGATTACAAGGTTTCTGCTGGGGCAGGGGGCCAAGTTGATCGTGGTCGCCTGCAACGCAGCTTCTGCAGCTGCGCTTCATTGGCTGCGGGATAGATACCCGCAGGCGCCTTTTGTGGGCATGGAGCCGGCTGTGAAGCCGGCGGCCGAAACCACCAGTACCGGTGTCGTCGGCGTCCTGGCGACCCCGGCAACTTTTCAGGGAGAGCTGTATACCTTGGCGGTCGAGCGCTTTGCAAATGGCGTTGAGGTCTTGCAGGATACCTGTCCAGGCCTGGTACAGCAGATAGAGCGTGGCGCCATGGACTCCCTTGAGACGCGAGCGATCCTCAGGCAGGCCCTGCGCCCAATGCTTGAAAAAAATGTCGATACGATCGTGTTGGGTTGTACGCATTACCCGTTTGTAATCCCACATATCCAGGAGATTGTTGGCGGGAGTGTCCGGGTGATCGACCCGGCCCTGGCAATTGCCAAACAGGTTAAACGGCTGCTCGAAATGCATAGTCTGCAAGCCTCAAATGTCTTTGTCGGGGATGTGCACTTTTATACCAGCGGCTCAACAGATGAATTATCCCTTTTGCTGCCCAGGTTACTGGGGGAAGGCGGCGAAGTCGATCTGGTGAAGTGGGACAGGGAAAACCGCCTGTCGATTGGCGCGTAGGACCTTTCTGCTCTGAGAAGCGATATAAGTGATAGATCCCTCGGGGGCGGTGAATGGGTTGTCGTCAAATGTGGAAACCCGGCGTCCATATCGACGCTGCCGCCTCTCAAACAGGAAGGACTGGATCCTGGGTGAGTAAAAACGGACCGCGGCTTATTAGAACTGCAGTCCGTTTTCGAAATCGTCAGGCAGGGCTATCGCCTGGTGGGTCCGGAGGGCCGGCGGGGGAGGGTTGTTTCAAGTTCGCCGATACCGCTGCGGGCTTGCGGCCATTCCCCGCGGGAGGCATTACGCGTCAGACCGTCGATCCGGTTTGCAAAATCGAGTAACAGCGGGTCGCCTGTATTGCTGAGGCTGGCTTCCGCATTTGCTCCCAGCAGGCTGATGTTGGCCAGTTCATCTGGGGTGAACTTCCCGTCTTGCAGCGCCCCTTTATAGGCATCCAGGAAATCATGGGCCTGGACGAAAGCGTCAACGCGATTGTTATACACTTCGGTTGCCTGGATGTTGGCATAGAAGTCCTCGCGTTCATTGATTTTTGTTTTGACCTGCTCGTTCCAGGCCTGGGCCCGGGTTGGCAGCTCGGAAGCCCTGGTTTGGGCCTGGGCCAGGGCGTTATTGATCTGGTCGAGTGCGGCCAGGGCTGCGTCGGCTCCCATTTCGAGGATAGAAGACGCTTCTTCAATGTAGAACAGTATCTCGCTTAAGTCTTCTTCGATGGCCATCAACAGGTCGATGGTTTCATAAGCGATCTCGGCATACAGGTCGTAATAGGCATAGATCAGTTCATCTGCGTAGGCAGCCGCGGCTTCAGCTGCATACAGATAAGATAACAACTCATAGACCTCTTCATCGGTCAGTGTGCCATCTGAGACTGCTTCAGTCGCGGCAGTCGTCGAAGTGGTGGTCGCGGTTTGAGCTTCTGCTACTGCCTGGTCGATCAGGGCGTTCATCTCTTCTTCTGTCAGGGTAATGTAATCAATCGCAGTCCCGGGCGTGGGCGTTGGAGGCATTGACGTCACTGTGGCCTGGACCGCCTGGTCAACGGCTTGCCGGAAATTCGCTTCTGCCGTGGCCGTCGCTGCGATAGCCGTTTGAACAACGGTTTCCATATCCGGCGTTGGCGCAGTTTGTGGTCCGCAGGCAGCCAGCAAAGAGAGGATGATCATGATCAACAGGATGGTTGTGATTTGCGTTTTTTTCATTAGTCCTCCAGACGAGATCATAGGCAACAGGAAACGATGTAAATTATCAGTCATAATTGCTGGAAAGGCAACTCTCTTAGGGTTATTATCCGTATAAGCTCAGGATAACCGGGATTTATCGAGAAATTGTGCAGAAAACGTGCAGGTTCAAAGAAAGAGGAACGCGGTGTCTAGTGTATTACCGGTTTCTCTTAGGCGCCTCCGGGGAGAACTCACCAGGCGAGCGGAGCGGGCTGCCGAACATCTGTCGGCTTGTGTTCTCTGCGTCTGGGATTGTGGGTCAATCGGTTGGATGGCGAATTGAGGACCTGCAGGACGGGTGTGTTTGCACGGGTCAGCAGAAATGGGGCCCATCGGGGAGAAAAGGCTCTGCTGAGCGGCGTACCAGGCTTTACAGGATCCGGAACTTAACCGGCCATTATTTAAGGTGGAATACCAGCAGGCCTTTGCCATTGCGAAGGAATCCGGACCGCGCCGGCTTGACCAGCGAAAGCCCCATTCTCATTTTCAAGTGGACGCTTATTGCTGTGGATTCTACGAGTGATTATCCCTCAGGGACGGTTCTGGTTTTCCATTCCCCTTTTTTTTCATAGTGCAGTTCGAATTGAACCAGGGGACGTTTCGGGTTGTCGAAATTTACCCGTACAATCCCAAAATTATTGGCGCCAATGTCAAAATGCAGTTTGTGTTTTTGGAGTGCGCCCGACAGCACCGGGAAGAAAGTAAACTTTGAGAACCAGTTAGGGTCCTGCTCGAAAGGTGATGAGCAGAATTCCCAGATTGGGATGCGCTTTCCCAGCGGTCCATAAAGTTCTGCTGAAACCGCGTGTCCGGAATGAATGTCCCCAGCCAGGAAGTAAACGCCTTCCACGCCTTCGTGTGCCAGCAGGTGCAGTAAACGATCTCGTTCGTCCTTGAACCCGGACCAACGATCACCGGTATAGTCCCCCAGCATGTTAAACAGGAAAGCGGATGAAGTGACGATGAATTTCACTGCATAGGTATCTTTGACCCCTTCGAGCCATGTCTCTAGCGTTCTCCATTGGCCTTCGCCAAGCACGGTGTTACCGGCTTTGCCGCGCACCCGCATGGTGCGGGCGTCTAGCACAAAGAAGGCTGCGCCGCCAAAGTAAAAGGTGTACGCCAGCGAGCCGGGATCATGGGGGCGAAGCTCATATTGGTTTGCAAGGTTCAGCTTTGGCGGCAGGCGCATTGCCGGTGCATGCATGCCCTGGTGTTCCCAATAGACCTGCAGCCCGTCCCGCACCCGGTGCAGGGGTAGGTAGCGCTCCTGGGGCGGGCGTCCTTCGAACCAGCGGCCAATGCGGTCAAAGAAGGGGATGGATGCCCAGCGGCGGTCAAAATCGTCCCAGTGCCAGTCGTTGTCGATTTCATGGTCATCGAGGATCATAAACGCTGGGAGCCTGGTCAGCAGCTGCCGCAGTGAGGCCTGTGACCAGGTGTATTCATAAACCTGGCGATAATCATTTTTCGAGACCGCGATCTTTCCAATCCCATTATGTTTCCATTTATCGGCATAAATCTGGTCTCCGATCATCAATAGAAACCGCAGGTCATCGCTTTCACGCAATCCATTGATTGCAGTAAATGTCTCGCCGGCGTCTTCATTGCGCGGCAGAAAACAGGACCCAAAGACGAAATTAAAAGAACGCTTCTCGTGAGGCGGTGGGAAGGTAGTGAAAGGCTGGAAATCAACAACTTCTGGACGGCTGTCTGGTTCAAGGGTCATGGCGTAATAATAAGTTGTATCTGGTGTCAACTCACGAATTGGTACTACACCTGCGTAGCCGGTGGCCTCCTTCAATGCGGAATTCCCAACCAACCTGGCGTCTGAAAGGTCATCCTGCCGGGACAGCCAGGCATGCAAAACCGCCGGTCCGCTGGCCCGCGCCCACAGGTTGACCCGGTCGTAGGACAGGCCGCCAATCACGGGGCCGAGGATGATTTTATTTACAGGGGTTGTCATGAAATTTCCTATCGGAGGATGCAGGCTGGTCGAGATCGGTAGAGGGCTGAATTTTGCAGCCAGGCTCATGCAGGCGGCCGCCTGCTTTGGTTTCTTAATTTATAGCATGTCTTGAATTGAATGGCAAGTCAGGGTTGGTCGGAAGCCCGCACGCCCAGGTCTTCAGCTGAGACTGTTTGGGAGGCGAAATTGGCGAAGCTCAAATCCCGGAAGGACAGGTTGTTTTTTTCTTTGAGGTTCGAGAAAAGCGCCGCGTAACTGAACGGAACGGAAGTTTCCCAGCGTATCTTCAGCAGGCCGGCTGCCCTGCGAATGGACCGCGGGTCACTGCTTTCAATCTCAATGAAATTTCCGTAAGGCATTTCATCCAGCATGACTTCGGTATCTTTCAAACTGAAGACAGTGCGGTATTTTTCATAAATGAAGATAACCTGGTAGCCGAGCGCCTGCAGGAAAGACTGCGCCTGATCGAAATCACCGACAGAAAATTCAAATTCCTGGCGGCGGCTGATGCCGGTCTGGCTGTTAAGCCGCGGACCCTTAAACGTAAGGCGGGCAGTCGTATCCTGCCTGAGGCGCAGTGCCTGGTGGGAGTGCGACAGGGTCGCATCAGGTGTGTCGAAGCGCAGGTTTTGCTCGAATATCCTGGGTTGAAGCAAACGCGCCCCCAGTTCCAGCAGGCGCGTGTTAATTCCTGCCAAGTCTGTGACATAAAATTTGGCTTCAGTTTCCAGTCCGTTTTCTGCCATCAACTGATACTCAGCATGGTCTGTTTCTGTTCGACGCTGTCGCCTGCATGGACGCGAATGCGTTCAATTGTCCCTGCGCGCGGGGCTTTTAACTCATTTTGCATCTTCATAGATTCAAGCACAAGCAGCACGTCGCCTTTTTCAACCTGATCGCCTTCGTTGACGGGGATGGCTACCACCAGGCCAGGCATCGGCGCCTTAAGGTGAAATTCTCCGCTGGCAGCAACGGTCTCCCCGGCTGCAGCCCGCAGGCGTTTTTCGCGTTCATCTTCGACGTTGACGTCATACAGTTGTCCATGCAGCAGGACCTGTAAACCGTTCTCGCCTTGATTAATGTGCGCCTCGTAGGATTTTCCGTCCAAGATAAGGGAATAGACGGGTTGGCCGCTGACGGATTCAAAATCTACATCCAACACCTGGCCGTCAATGGTGATATGGTTTTCGTCGATAATCTCGACAGTGAATTCTTTGTCTTCAATGGTGGCTATGTATTTCATCGTTCACTTGTTCCCATCAGTTCAGCGGTGGATACGCTCCCAGCGCCCAACCCATTTCCAATTGCTGGTATCGCGTACATTGCGGCGAACAATCTGGGCGGAGCGTTGGGCTTCTGCGTGGGCGGCCAGCACTCCCATGATGGCGGCCACATCAATATTGACGGCTTTGTTGGCGTCAAGCTCATGCATATCAAATCGTTCTTCAACAAAGCGGGTGTCATACTGTCCGCCCATAAAGCGATGGGAGTCCATCATGGTTTGATGGAAAGGAATATTGGTATGCACACCGATTATGTGATACTCTGCCAGGGCGCGGCGCATGCGCAGGATCGCCTGTGCGCGTGTTTCTCCCCAGACAACCAGTTTGGCGATCATCGGGTCGTAATAAGGCGTGATCTCAAACCCTGGATACACGCCGGTGTCAACCCGCACACCCGGCCCGGTTGGCAGCAGGCTGTGCTCAATTCGACCGGTCGAGGGCAGGAAACCGTTATAGGGGTTTTCGGCATTGATGCGGCATTCGATTGCGGATCCGTTCAGTTTGATATCTTCCTGGGTATAACCCAACTGCCGACCCCGAGCGATGCGGATCTGTTCTTTGACGATGTCGATCCCGGTGACCATTTCGGTAATTGGATGTTCGACCTGCAGGCGGGTATTCATTTCCAGGAAGTAAAAATTGCTGTCTTTATCTACCAGGAATTCGATCGTCCCGGCATTTACGTATTCTACAGCCTGGGCAGCCTTGACGGCTACCTGGCCCATCTTCTGGCGCAGCGTTTCATTATCGTTAATGAAAGGAGAGGGCGCCTCTTCCAACAGCTTCTGATGACGACGCTGCAGGGAGCACTCACGTTCGCCCATATGGATTACGTTACCGTACTGGTCCGCCAGGATCTGAATCTCAATATGCCGGGCGCCTTCCACCAATTTTTCAAGGTAGACATTGCCGTTGCCAAAGGAGGCTTCTGCCTCCCGCCGGGCGGCTTTGATCAGGTCTGGCATTTCTCCCAGGCTGCGGACTTCCCGCATACCCTTGCCGCCGCCGCCGGCAGTTGCTTTAATCAGCAGGGGGAATCCTATCCCCGGTGCAACAGCCAGCAGGTCTTCATCACTCAGGTTGCCGACATCTTCTGTACCAGGCACAACCGAGACGCCAGCCTTGGTAACAGTCGCGCGGGCGACGCCTTTGTCTCCCATGGCGGCAATGGCAGATGGCTTGGGGCCAATAAAGGAGATATGCGCTTCTTCACAGGTTTGGGCGAAGTCGTCTCGTTCTGCCAAAAAGCCATATCCGGGATGGATGGCATCGGCTCCGCACTTTCGGGCAATATCAATGATTTTATCGTCTCGCAGGTAAGATTCCCTGGAAGGGGCCGCTCCCAGCAGGTAGGCTTCATCGGCGTAGCGTACGTGCAGGGCCTGTCGATCGGCTTCGGAGTACACGGCGACGGTTTGGACGCCGAGCTCACGGCAGGCGCGAATGATGCGCACAGCAATCTCACCACGATTGGCTACCAATACTTTTTTAAACATCTTGGAACTCCTGCCTACAGTGGTATGTTTCCATGCTTTTTGGCCGGGTTCTTATCCCGTTTGTTGGTCAGCATTTCGAGTGTGTTGATCAGACGCGGCCGGGTCTCGCGGGGTTCGATAATGTCATCCACAAAACCGCGTTCCGCTGCAACGTAAGGGTTGGCAAATTTTTCCCGATAATCGGCTACCAGTTCTGCTTTGCGTTTTTGCGGGTCTTTGGCTTCTCCCAATTCCTTGCGGAAAATGATATTTACTGCCCCGTCTGGTCCCATGACTGCAATCTCAGCACTGGGCCAGGCCAGGTTCAGGTCACTGCGGATATGTTTGCTGTTCATCACACAGTAGGCGCCGCCATAGGCTTTGCGGGTGATCACTGTCAGCTTTGGAACGGTAGCTTCGCAGTAAGCATACAGCAGCTTGGCTCCTGAGCGGATGATGCCTCCGTGTTCCTGGGCGGTTCCTGGCAGGAAACCGGGCACATCTTCAAACGTTATGATTGGTACATTGAACGAGTCGCAGAAGCGGACAAAGCGGGCGGCTTTTTCTGAAGCGTTGATGTCGAGGACGCCCGCCAGGACGGAAGGCTGGTTGGCAACAATCCCGACCGAATGCCCTCCCAGGCGGGCGAATCCGACGAATATATTTTCGGCATAGTTGGCATGGATTTCAAACAACTGGCCATCGTCCACAATGAATTTCAAAAGTTCTTTGACGTCATAGGGCTTTCCGGGATCGTCAGGGATAATGCTGTCCAGGGTTTCATCCATGCGCAGGGGATCGTCGGCTGTCGCAATATATGGAGGGTCTTCCATATTGTTTTGGGGCAAATACGACAGGAGCTTCCGGATCAGGAACAGGGTGTCTGCTTCGCTTTCGGCGGCGACATGGCACACTCCGGATTTTTCGCCATGGACGCTGGCGCCGCCCAAGTCCTCAAAAGAAACTTCTTCATGGGTTACGGCCTTGACGACATCTGGTCCGGTCACGAACATGTACGATGAGTTTCTGACCATGAAAATGAAATCAGTCAGCGCGGGCGAATAAACGGCTCCGCCGGCGCATGGCCCCATGATGGCGCTGATCTGGGGCACCACGCCGGAGGCCATGGTGTTGCGCAGGAAGATATCTGCATAGCCTCCCAGGGCAACCACGCCTTCCTGGATGCGTGCTCCACCGGAGTCATTCAGCCCGATAACCGGCGCCCCATTCTTCATCGCCATATCCATGATCTTGCAGATTTTCTCAGCGTGGACTTCCCCCAGGCTGCCGCCCAACACCGTAAAATCCTGAGAAAAAACATAAGTCAGGCGGCCATCGATGGTTCCCCAGCCGGTGATCACGCTGTCGCTGGGAGTCTTTTGCTGCTCGAGACCGAAATCAGAAGTACGGTGTACAACAAAGGCATCGATTTCCCGAAAAGACCCTTTATCGAGCAGCAGGTCGATCCGTTCCCGGGCTGTGAGTTTACCTTTTTTATGTTGGGTTTCGATACGCTGCGGACCACCACCCTGACGTGTTTGCGCCTTGCGTTCTCGAAGATGTTGAATTTTAGGATTGTCGCTCATGAGCCTCTCTTTGGGTAAAGAAAAGTATGGTTCGCCTGTTGAAAACAATGAAGAAGATGATTACCAGCACCAGGATGGTAATACTCAAGGCGAAAGGCCAGTCCGGCCTGGATGTTTGCAGGGCCAGGCGGTCGATCCAGTACCAACCTGCAAATCCGAGGGAGACCAGCATCACGGCAGTTCTTGCCCGCGGGTTATTCTGCCAGAGGGCCCAGGCGGTGGGAACAGCTGCCAGCAGCCAAAAAACACCGCTGGCAGCAATATAGCCGGGACCCGGGGTTGGAGCAACTTCTTCCAGGATCTTCCAGTGGGTTATGGATGCACCCAGGCGAACGGAACTCCAGCCTGCAAGGCTTAACACCATCCATATCAATATGGTTACACTAAATGGCCGGTTTCGTATTGTGGATTTTGAGGACACGATCAGTTTTCAGGGACAGGGTTAAAGGGCATGATCTGCTTTTTACCGAAGGCAGATTCTGTTTGTTGGTAGTAATCGGTAAATTGACCTTTATAGGGCAATCCTTCCAGCAGTTCGGGGTTTGCAAAGATATAATCCATGCCCATCTCGGCCAGATACGCCCCAGCCTGACCGGATTTAAGTGCTTCGAAATAGGATGCGCTGTTGATCAGCCCGTCCATATTTACAATCGTGCGGTCTGTAATGTAGTACCCCACATTGCCGCCGCCAGTCATCCCGATGAGAGCGCCCGGCTCTGTATTTTCTTCCAAGAGGGCCAGCACATCCATATAAGGTTGGTCTGGGGATGATTTACCGTAGGGCATGAGGTTCTGGATGGTCCCAAAGAAATTCCAGGCCATGCTGATACTGATCACGCCGGCTGATATAACCAATACCGGCCGGAGGGCGGCAAACCGGCTCCAGAAGGGGAGTAAAAGTTGATCCAGCAGGAGGCCGGCCAGCAGGACAATAAAGATCATCTGGCTGGCCCAGTACCATTCCTTGACAGCTGAATACCCCAGGCCGGTATAAGTGAGAACTTGCAGACCGCTTCCGGCCAGCAGCGGCGCCAACCCAAGGCTTGCCATAGCGCGCACAGTCTTTTTGCGGTTGATAAAAAGGATTGCCCCAAAGAGAATCACTACCAGGATGAACACAATTATGAAGCGTTCGTCGTTGCCGACGCGGCCAGGCCAGATTTTAATATCCTGGCTCCACGCTTTGATCACACTGGTGAGCGGTTCCCAGGCGTTGAAGTCTGTGCCGGCTTCAAGACCAAGCATGGCCGCAATCGACCGCGGGGAACCGCCATAAACCTTTCCTGGCAGAGAACCCCACCAGCGCTTGATCTGCCCGCTGACGGGAGACCAGATGCCGAAGGTCAATTTGCTCCACAGCATATAGAGGCCCAGTGCGCCTCCGGTAACTCCATAATAAACTGCACCTTCAGACAGCCAGATTTTCCAGTTGTCTTTTAAGAGCGCCAGTGGATGAATATCATCGGTTTGGTTCTTCGATGTGTGAATGACCTTTGCCGCCAGGCGAACCGCATACACCAGCAGCAGGCTGGCAAACCAACCCAGGAGCAGCGCGCTGCGTGGAAACCCTGGCAGGATACCGGCAGCGGTTAGCAGTATCATTGTCACTCCTGAGATGGAATATCCGGCCGTAACTGCCAGGCCAACCGAAACGGCTGTTTTTTGAAGCGATTGTGTGCTGCTGTTTTGGTAGGCGCCGAAGAAATACAGGGCTAATAGGGTGGCTGCCAGGCTCAGCGCAGCCATGATAATTCCCGAACGAGTGTACTGATAGTATTCGGGTAAGCCCAGGCGGGCGGCAAAACTGGTAAAGACCACTGCAGTCAAGATCAGAATGTCTGCCGGCAGGAAATACCGCAGCGGTGTTTTACGGAAAACGATCCAGGCGCCGGTTAACATTGCCAGAAAAACCAGGTCGAGCCGGCTGAACTGGGCCAGCAAGGCAAACACAGCCAGCAAGGCGATCTGTTTCAGCGTGGGGGATTGTTTCCGCCAGTTCAGTTCGAAAACCTGCATGCGCTCAAGCAGCAGCGCTACGGAAAAGGTGGCCAGCCCGGTTTCCAGGCCGAATTGCGTGACCGAGACAAAGACAAACGAACTGAAAGCCCAGTAAGAGGCCGCCAGCATCGCGATGGGTTTATGGAAAATCCTGGCTGTCATCCTGTAGATCAAAATGGCTGTTCCGGCATTCAGCAGCGCCATAACGATCAGCAGGATGCGCAGCGGCAGGATCAGGTCGCTGCGCGCCAGGGCAAAGATTGGGATACATAGCAGCATCCAGAGTGGGTGGTAGCCATTGGCCGGATTTATCCCGTCAAAGGTGCTGCCATTTCCTTCGCTGATGTTTTGCGCCACTTTATAGTAGTAATAGGCATCATCGCGTGTGTACCAGCGATTAGGGAAGTTATGGGCATCCGAGAACGCCGCGTATGTGTGCACCGAGAGGATAACGATGATGAGTATTATTTCAAACCAGGGGATTCGTTTCATTCGCAGTGGGTTGTCCTAGGGTATATCCAATGTGATTTTTCCCATTTGCTCGTTATGTTCCAGGCGTTCCTGGGCGATATGCGCATCTTTGAGCGGGTATGTCCTGTCAACAATAGGCTTAAGTTTACCAGTAGTTATCAAATTCATCACTTCTTTAAAATCGGAAGTTGTACTCATGGTTGAGCCGAGCAGGGAGATATGTTTGCCAAACAGGTAACGGTTGTCGATTTCAAACCTGGGGCCGCCGGTGCTGCCAACATTCAGGATGCGGCCGCCCTTGCGTACCGCCCTGAAGCTGAGTGGGTAGGTTGTACCGACGTTATCGACAACAACATCCACACCTCTTTTGTCGGTTAGCCGGTAAACGGTTTTTGCCCAGTTCTCTTCGAGTGAACGGTCGATCAAAACATCTGCGCCAAGTGAGTCTGCCAGCGAGAGTTTCTCTTTACTGGACCCAACAACATAGACGGTTGCGCCGGTGTATTTCGCGATCTGGATGCTGGCTGTGTTTACCCCTCCGGAAGCCCCGACGATCAGCACGCTTTCCCCGGCTGAGAGCCGGCCTCTTTTGATCAGAGAATGCCAGGCAGTCTGGTACACCAGCGCTGCTGCGGCAGCCAGGTGATAACTGAAGTCATTTGGCAGATGATAAAGCTGTCTGGCTGGCAGGCAGACATATTCTGCATAGGTTCCCCGTCTCGTTTCACCCAGCAAGCGCCAGTCCTGGCAGAGATTGTCCTGACCGTTCCGGCAGTTAGGGCAATCTCCACAGCCGAGGTTGGCATTGATCACCACCCTGTCGCCCGTAGAGAAAGCCTCGATCTCCCGGCTGGTGGCCGCAACTTCCCCGGCTCCATCTGCACCGTTGATATGGGGCATGTCAAGCTTCAGCCCAGGCCAGCCCTGGCGGACCAGGATGTCGACGCGGTTGAGAGCCGCAGCGCGCAGTCTGACGAGCACTTCCCCTGGTCCGGGATCCGGGGTGGGGAAATCGGTGTATTCAAGTACTTCCGTTGCGCCGTGCCGGTGAAAAAGGGTGGCTTTCATCGTAGGCGGTCGAATTCTGTGCGTGCGATCACCAGGCGTTGAATTTCACTGGTTCCTTCGTAAATTTCTGTGATTTTTGCATCCCTGAAGTAACGTTCGACCGGCAGTTCCTTGCTGTATCCGACTCCGCCGTGTATCTGTACGGCGGAGTGGGTGCAGAACATGGCGGTTTCGGAGGCATGTAATTTGGCGATTGCAGCCGGCAGGGTGTAACGTTCCCCGCTTTCTTTGGACCTGTCTTTTACAAGCGCCGCGTTGTAGGTCAGCAGTCGGGATCCTTCGATCTGGGTTTTCATATCGGCCAGCTTGAAGGAAACACCTTGAAAATCACCTATCTTTTGCCCAAAGGCCTCGCGTTCACTGGCGTAAGCCAGACTGGCTTCATAGGCTGCCTCTGCCAGTCCGAGAGACTGGGCGGCGATTCCAATGCGCCCCGAGTCCAGTATGGACATGGCAATTTTGAAGCCTTCCCCTTCTTTGCCTACCCGGTTATCCGCAGGGATCCGGCAGTTTTTGAACATCAACTCGCTGGTTGCTGATGCCCGGATGCCCAGTTTGGGCTCTTTTTTCCCGGGACTGAAGCCAGGTGTTCCAGATTCGACGATAAAGGCTGTGATGCCTTTATGTTTTTTCTCCGGTGCGGTCATCATAAAGACCATAACATAATCTGCTACGGGGCCGCTGGTGACCCAGGATTTGAGCCCGTTCAGGATATATTCGTCCCCTTCCCTGACGGCCTGACAACCCATTGTGCCTGCATCGGACCCAGACATGGGCTCGGTCAGTGCATAGGCGCCGATCTTTTTACCGGATGCAACCCCGGCAACATATTTTTGCTTTTGTTCTTCTGTCCCATAGACCAGGATGCCGTCACAGAACAGCGAATTGTTTACGGAAACGATGACACCATGCGAGCCATCTGCTTTTGAAATCTCTTCGACAGCCAGCACATAGGACAGGGCATCCATACCCGCCCCCTTATATTCTTCGGGCACGATGATTCCCATAAATCCCAGTTCTCCCATCTTGCGCACTGTCTCCATTGGAAATTCCCCGCTCTCGTCGAATTCAGCCGCGATTGGCGCAATTTCCTTCCTGGCGAAATCGCGGGCAGCCTGCCGGATCATTTTATGCTCGTCCGATAGAGGGAAAAGTTCCTGGTCGCTCATGTTGTCCTCCGTTTTCGAAAAGAACCAAGGATCAATATTAATTATAGCATGCCGGGGATTCCAGCATTACGCGCTGCTTGACAGCTATTCTAATTAGACTATACTGGACTTGTCGCCTGATTTATTGGATGTTTGGATATGGCCCCGGCAAAGACTTATCAACCAACTTCCGACGAACGTCTCTGGGCAGCGCTGGCACATGGCTCGGCGCTGCTGCTGTTCGCGGGATTTTTCATTCCGGTCATTGTCTGGAGTGCGCGCAGGAAGGCTTCTTCTTTTGTCGCCTTTCGCGCTCTGCAGGCTTTTGGGTACCAGGTGCTCAGTTTTCTGCTATGGATGCTGCTTTCGCTGGTTACGGCAACCATCTCCCTGGCTGCCATGCTGCCGGCGCTGGCTGCCGCGACCTCTGTTGAAGAACTCATGGGGATGCGCAGCCCGCCCATTTCGATCGAGAGCCTCCTGATCTTTGGTTTTGCAGGATTGTATCTCCTGCTGGGTGTGGTTGGGGCCGTACTGGTCGGGTTGGGTCGCGGTTTTTTTTATCCCTTTTTGGGCAGCCGGCTGGCCCGCTACCTGGATTACCATCCCGAGGCGGCCACACTAAACGATGTTAACGAAGCGCGCTGGGTTGTCTCCATGGGGCATGCCGGGGTGATCATCAGCTTCTGGGGAATGCTGCCGCCGCTGGTTGTCTGGCTCATGGAAAAGGAACGTTCTTTCTTCTTGAAATTCCAATCGATCCAGACATTCATCTACCAGCTGATCGGGAATCTCGCCCTGCTTCTCATGCTGCTGTTGTATGGGGTCGGGTTATTGGGGATCATGTTTGTCTTGGGTCTCTCGGGTATGGCAGGCGCTTCGGTAATGGCGTTGCTGGTTTTCTTTTTCTTGCTCCTGCTGGTGATGTTTTTGATTGCCCTGCTGCTGCCGCTGTATCATATCATGGGCCAGGTCGCCGCCGTACGGGTTCTGCAGGGCCGGGATTACAATTATCCTGTTCTGGGTAAGCAGCTCCGGAAACGGCTGTCGGCTGGTCGGTAATTAGAGCCTTGCTCTCGAGATAAAAAGCGTGAAGCCTGTCATTGCGGCTTCACGCTTTTTGCTTACAGGCTTTGATTTCGGCGTTACGTTTTTTCTTTGCCGTCTGTGGAAGGCTCCAGGACGGTCTGGCGCAGGAAGGAGTGCAGCGGACTGCTGCGTCGTTTGACCACCACCACGGTTACCTTGGCCTCATAAGCGATCTTCTCGATCATATTGCCAACCATCAGGTTTTTGAATAAGGGTTCGTTGGTGGCGCCGATTACGATCAGGTCATCGGCGGGACGGTCGGCGCTGCCATTGGCAAAATCCAGAATGGTATTGGCAACCTCAGAGCCTTCCAACGTCACAGTTGCCAGGTGTTCGTAAGAGACACTATTCAGCAGGTCCCGGTAAACCGTCTGGGCGCGCGCGGCTCCATGCTGCCCCGAGCCTTCGGGGGTGACATGCAGCAGTGTGATCTGCACCGGCTGGTTGTTCTCCTCGCTCTGTCGGGCCATACTGATTGCCAGGTTCAACGCCCGCCGGCTGTTTGGACCGCCGCCGACAGGGACCAGGATGGACTTCAGCGGCCGGTATTCGCGGTAGCGCACCAGGGCGATATCCGTTGGTGGGTCGTCCATAATCGGGTCGATCACCGATCCGAACAGTCTTCCGGATGTCTTGGTATAACCAGGCCAGCCTAACAAAATCAAGTCGCCGGCATTTTCGATAACCGTCTTGCGAACTGCTTCAGCGGCGTTGCGTCCAATCCTCAGTACTGTGTGCACCGGTACCTGGAAAAGTTTGCCTTGTTTGATTACTTCCTCCAGGTACGGACGTCCCTGTTTGAGCATGACCCGCCCTTCGCCGAGTCCCAATTGCTGCGGTACTTTAATGACGTGCAGGGCCAGGATGTCGCCATCGTGATCCCGGGCGATGTTGGCGCCGATGCGCCCCAGGATACGAGCCTGTTCGGGGTCGGAAACCGGTACGACCACAGAATACTGGCGGGTAGCCAGGATTTCTTCGTGCAGGATTTCTTTGGGTTTTTCCAGGACTTCGATTTTTGAGAAATAAGCGTAGTAAGCCAGCATTCCAGCCACGATCCAACTGATAGCAAAGTACCAGGCAAGCGGGCTGAACTCGAACAGGAACCCGGCCAGGATCAGGTTAAAGACAATTCCGATGATCGGAATTGTGGGCATAAAAGGGACTTTGAAGCCGCGGTTCAAATCGGGCATTTTTCGCCGCAGGGCCATGACCGTAACGTTGACTTGTAAAAACAGCATCAGGAACATAATATCGGCGGCAGCGGCGACATGTTCGATTGGAAGCGCCCAGGACATTGCCAGCATCAGGGCTCCCGAGATAATGACAGCCCAATGGGGGGTCAGTTTCTCCGGATGGATTTGGGCAAAGACAGGGGGAAGATTGTAATCACGGCCCATAGCAAACGAGACGCGGGATGAAGAATAAGTGGTCGCGTTCAGAGCCGACATGGTCGAGACCAGGGCGCTGACCAGCAGGATGATCCCGCCGACTCCCCATGGGAAGGTCTGTTGGGCTACTTCAACGATGGCAATTTCACCTTGTTCTCCAAGGTAGTCCCATACTTTTACACCCGCAGGCGGAACCGTGGCCCCAATGGCCGCGATGCTCACGAGGATATAGATGGTCACTGCAATAAGGATCGAAAAGATAATCGCCCTGGGTATATTACGCTTAGGGTCAATGGCTTCTTCGCCGGATTGGGCAATAATTTCATAGCCTTCGAAGGCGATGAAGGTCAGCCCCATGGCGACCACGATCCCAAAGAAACCATTGGGCATGAATTCCTCAGTGAATCTCACGTGCCAGACGTCTGTCCGCAGCATTGCCAGTATACCAAACAGAACGAACAATCCCAGGATGACGATCTTTGCCATGGTGACGATGTTTCCGACTGTTCCGGTTTCGGAGGCGCCGCGGTAATTAATGTAGGTGAATGTGATAATGATCAGGGTCACGAAAACCAGCGTCATCTGATTGATCGATAACCCGAACATGGAGGCGCCTGCCATGTGCCACAGCTCTGTTGCAAAGCGTCCGAAACCCAGGGCGTAGAGACTGCCAGCCGCAGCATGGGCGAACCAGGACATCCATCCGGCCAGGAAACCATTTGTACCCCCCAGGCCTTCTTTTACCCATAGATAACCGCCTCCGGCCTCCGGGAACGCCGAGCCAAGTTCTGCGTAAGATAGCGCGGTGAAGGTCGTAACGATACCGTTTAGCAGGAACGCCAGCACTAGAGCCGGTCCGGCCTTGCCGGCGGCAATACCGGTCAAAACGAAAATCCCCGCGCCGATCATGCCGCCAACACCGATCATTGTAATGGTAAATAAGTTCAGGTCACGGCTCAGGGCTATCTTCTCGTTGCCTGACGTCTTTCCGTTTGTATTATTTGTAAGGGCCATTATCTCTACTCCAGTAAGTGTGAACTGCTGTAGCTCGCTGGATTTTGATAGCAATACACATCAGGTTATTCTACACCAGTTTTTTCTGGGTGTATATTTCCCCGCTGGACTCTTGTATTCAAAACTGAGCTCACCTATAATGTAGCGGGAATGCACCCGTGCCGAGGAGAAAATGCGTACTCTGTTGAAAAGCGACCTGCAGTTCGATTGGAAAGTCGTAACAATTACCGTGGTCAGCACACTGCTGTTAATGGTAGATTATTATTACCCGATTACTGAAGCCTGGCTGCCCACTCCCTGGTGGAAGTATATCGATCGGACGATCCTGTACCTGGTCATCCCCTTGTTGATCATTGTGTTGGTCTTTCGCGAACAACCGCGTGAATACGGTTTTGTGTTAGGTGATTGGCGGGCTGGAATGGCGCTCACGGCGCTGTCTGTGCTGGTATTCTTCTTGCTGGCGTTGGTTGTGGGGCGGTGCAACCATCGTATGCGCTCCTATTACCAGGGGGGCGCCGCCGGATTGCCCTGGACGACATTCCTGGACTTGTTCGGATGGGAGTTCCTTTTCCGGGGCTGGGTGCTGTTTGGGTATGCGCGCAAGTTCGGCCCTGAAGCCCTGTGGCTGCAGGCCGTACCGTTTGCAATGGCGCATATCAGCAAACCGGATATTGAAACGTTGTCAACCGTATTCGGCGGCTTCTTTTTTGGGTGGATCGCCTGGCGGACGCGTTCCTTCTTGTACCCATTCCTGATACACTGGTTCCTGGCTACCGCAATCATCCTGGTTTCCGCCGGCCTGGGCTGACCGGGTCTTGTACATGTCTCTTGGTGGTGAAGATCAAGTAGACTACCGGGCAATTATGATGTATGATCATGCCGAACTGGTCTTGCAAAGACTGAATTTGATAGAGAAGGGAATTTTCCCGTATGTGGGAGACCTCTTATGAAGAAATACCTTGATATCCTGATTGGCGCCCTGATTGGTCTGGCTTCCACCGGCATCCTGTGGTTGGTGGTTGGCCAGCCCCGGGGTGAGCCGGTGACTCTCGAGCCGCCCCCGACAAAGATACCACTGGTGGTTTATGTAACCGGCGGTGTACCGCGTCCGGGGTTGTACTCGCTGCCAGAAGGCAGCCGCATCCAGGATGCAATTGAAGCAGCCGGAGGATTTATCGCCGGGGCAGATGAAGACAGCATCAACCTGGCTGAACGGATTGAGGATGGCCAGCGACTGGATATTCCCGTATTGGAAGATATTGAGAGCGATGTCGGCCCGGCGCCAACCGGGGAGGCGCCTCTGGAATTGATCAATATCAATCTGGCCACGCTGGATGAACTGGATAATTTGCCGGGGATCGGCCCGACCACTGCCCAGAAGATCATCGATTACCGTGAAGAGAATGGCGAATTCGAAAAAATTGACGATATTATGGAAGTCGCCGGCATCGGTCCGGCGACCTTCGAGGATATCAAAGCATTGATCACGGTAGAATAACCAACAGGAGCGAACTTTCCATGCCATTTGACCATTTCAACTTTCTGGCAGCTATTTATGACCGTGTTATTCATCCCTTCGATGGGATTGGGACAATGATGAGACTTGCCGATTTGCCTGCCGCCGGGCGCCTGCTGGATGTTGGCGGCGGGACCGGGCGGGTGGCAGATACCCTGCGCGGGCAGGCTCAAGAGATCGTCATTGCAGATTCGTCCTTGATGATGCTGGGAAAGGCCGCTAACAAGGGGGGGTTCGGTCTGACGGCTTCTCATTCGGAATACCTCCCATTCCCCAGCAATTCATTTGACCGGATTATCATGGTAGACGCACTTCATCATGTTTGCAATCAGCAGGAAACCGCCAACGAGCTGATGCGCGTACTGATTCCCGGAGGTCGTATCGTGATCCAGGAGCCAGATATCGAGAACTTCACTGTCAGGCTGATTGCTGTGGCAGAGAAACTGGCGCTCATGCGCAGTCACTTTTTAAGTGGGGAACAGATTGCCGCCTTGTTTTATCCCGCGGCTTCTGCTGTTGAGCGGGTCTATGAAGATTTCCAGGTCTGGGTGATTGTCAGAAAATGAACCGGGTAAAGCCTGCCCGTTTGTTGTCCAAGGCAGGTCTGTTATTTTTGATTTTGAACTTCCTGTTTGGCGTCGCGCGCCCATCCCTGGCGACAGTCAGTATTTATAACCTGCTTGTCCCGGGCCAGCTGCGGTTTCCTTATGGTCGAGGGCTGGAACACAGCAACCTTACTGTTGATGACCTCGACGTAAACTTTGCATCCCATGTCATTACTGCTCGACCCAAAGCAGAAAACGAATACCGGATATTGATTCTCGGGGATTCTTCTGTTTGGGGCGATGAGCTTTCTCCGCGCCAGGCATTTTCTGAGCAGGCCAATTCGTTGGGCGTATCCTGTCAGGGGAAGTATTTGCGTTTCTATAACCTGGCGTATCCCCAGTCATCGATCCTGAAGGATCTGTTGGTCCTGGATCGTGCGATGCAGTACCAGCCAGACATGGTCATACTCTTTGAAACGATCGATTCGTTTATTGTCACTGAAGAGGATCCCTTCCTGGGTGCAAACCAGGTCAGGGTTGAGAGCCTTTATCAGCGCTATGGGTTGGAACCTGTTGGCGGGTTTCGCACGGCCGCGCCTGTGCAGCGCTTTTGGGGGTATTCGATTGTCGGACAGCGGCGGGATATCAAGCGCCTGGTCGAATTGCAGTTTTATGGCCTCTTAAGAACCGGTATCGGCGCGGAGGATGCCGTTCACGAGCCTAACCGGTCGTTATCCAACGATCTCCCCGCAAGCACCCATTTTCGCAGGTATACCGATCCGGTCGATTTGAGGGATGAGCTGGATTTCCATTATCTGGATCATATCATGCAGATCTCCGGGGATATTCCGGTCATTGTGGTGAATGAACCGATCTTTATTGCAGATGGTTTAAACAGCGACCTGCGCTACAATGCCTATGTCCCGCGTTGGGCTTACGATCAGTACCAGGAGATTATGCTTGACTACGCCCGGGAAGCAGCCTGGCAGTATGTGAACCTGTGGGACCGTATCCCGCAGGCTGAGTTTACAGATTCCCCCCTCCATCTTTCGGAATACGGAAACCTGCTGCTGGCTGAAATCCTGATGCCGGCGATTAGAGAGATATCCTGCCATTAGGAAAGACTTTCCGTCCTGAACCTTGCAGCGAACCGGGTTGGTGGTATTCTTTATGCCCGATCCCCTTCCCCTTCATTTTCGGAACTTCTATCGTCAATCCCCTCCTGAAAGTCGTTCAATAGCATGACAGCTTCCGCGTACTTTTCTTTGGGAACGAAGATTTGCACCTCGCTCAATGGCCCAAATGACAATGGCACCAGAGAGCCATAACCTTCCTGGAATAACTTGGTCTCGATTTCCCGGGCCTGCAGGCAGGCAGACAGGCTGTCGGCGTTTAAGCGCCCTTCGATGGTGGTCAGGTGTTCCCAATTTAGTTCGCTCATGTGGTTCTCCAGAAAATAATGAACAGGATGGTGAACAGTGTACTGAAGACGAGTTGCCGTACACCAATCTCGGTCGGTTTCCAGTTGATCGAGGGGTGAGTAATCCCCCACAGGGTTTCGCCCCATTGCAGCAGGTAGGGAATGAAGATCAGCCTTGCTTCTGGAATGAATAAACCCGCGCTTATGGCAAAAACCAGGTTGAATGAGGTGTACAGGAATGCCCGTTTCCCATGCTGGAACAGCACCCGAATCCCTTTGGGGGCTGTAACGGACCATTCACGCTGCTCCAACCGCAGGTAGGCATACACGATCGAGGCGGCTGACTGCAGCCAGACGAACAGCCATAGGTACCATCCGGGAAGAGAGTAGTATCCCTGCCCGATCCAGCAGGCAGCCGGGGCGGTCAGGGCCAACACGCCGCTGGCAATTATTTCGATCCCCGCCTGTCTTCGCTCCTTGTGTTTGCTAACCAGGTACAGGTGCCAGGCGAAGACTGGTCCACCGGGGATCGCCAGCAGCAATAGATAAGCATACCCGTTGTATACCAACCCGATCACCGCCAACAGGGCAACCATACCATACAGAGCGGTCCATAGAATTGAAGGGGCGAGGTCTGTACGCGGGCGGCGTCCGGTCAGGGCTTTTACTGCTATGCTTGCAGGTTGTCGCAGCATGAAAACAGATAAAGCGGCAATGACCAGGAAAAAGGCAGCCTGGTTGATGCGCCCGCCCGCAAAGAGGCCGATCAGCAGGGGACTAAGCAGGAACACCCACGAACCATGATCCTGCGGCAGGAAGATTTGTTTGCGGAAGAATTTCGAGGGAGATTTGTTCATTGGAGATTATTCCAGGAGATATGCGGTCCTTTCGGGACCTCGCCGCAAGGCGCTCTGGTGATGGGTAAGTCATTTTCCATCCGACCGAGAGCGCCTCCGTGCATTCCTCCAACTTCTCGATTGATGCTGTCAGACAAATAATGTTACAATTTGATCCCCGTTACGTATCCCTGGTCTGTGAAGGATGATCGCCGTATGAATATACCTGAATTATTCAGGGGGAAGGGGAAATATTATTTGCTGGTAGGTGCGCTGGTGCTGGTAAACCTTCTTTTGGCATCGATCAGTGTTACTTCCGATTATGAAGTTTGTTTTTTGTACCTTTCATTGCCGCTGGGCTTCTTTATTGTATATAGGTTATTTCGTAAAAGCAAATAAAACCGGTCACGAGTTGCGTGTTGTTAGCATCTTGATTACCAGGGTTTCGCCTTCAGCAGCGCCAAACAATCAGCGACTGTCTTCCAGGCACCGCTCAATCCCGGTGGAATGTCCAGGTTAACTGCAGTCGTGACCGGTAAAGGGAAAACAATGCCTTTTGAGAAGCAGGCGTGGAAAAGCAGCCAGGCCGGCAGCAACTGCCGGCCTGGCGTTCATCTGTACCCGGGGTATGCGGCTATTTCACAGCTTCCAGGGAAGTTTCGAGCAGAGCTTTGGTGTAATTCGGATTATGAACGCCTGAACTCCGGTCTTCAGTGATCGTAATCCAGTTCCACAAAGCCGCGGCCTCTGCTTCAGGATAGCTGTCCAAAACAGGTTCACCCTCTTCGTCGAGCATCCCTTTGGCGATCAGTGCGGCCTCGAGTTCGTCCAGTTGGGTCTGGACTTCAGCCTGTGCGCCGTTGATATCAAAGTTTTCGGCTCCCTCGTGGCATTCCAGGCAAGCATTGAGGCTTGGTTCAAAGGCATGGTTAGCTAGGTGGCAGGTTACACACGTGTCCTCTACCATTGCAGTGTGTCCGCCCAGGGTTCCCTCGCTGGCGCCCCCAACGCCCACCATGATTGCGGCCTGTGGGCCGTGGTGAGGTCCCCAGTGGTCGACAACTTCAACCAGGCCGTCCACGGCTTCGGGGTAGCCCGAAAGCGGTTGATGGCAGTTGGCGCACAGGTTGCCTTTGCCGCCATCGAAGGTATCGCCGGATGTCAAAATTGTCACGGGGTCGATTGTTTTCAGGGCCCAATCCTCTCCGGTGTATGTAGTGTGGATCTGGTGACAGGTGCGACAGTCCTGGCGGGTGGGCTCCGGGTCGCCGGTTTCGATCTGATCCCTGGTCTTGCCGTCGGCCACCATGGAAGCAAATGCACCTCCTGAATGGCAGCCCGCACAGCTTGATATAGAACCCCGAACGTAGGCATCACCGCTGCCGTGCCCGGACTTTGCCCAGGAGGTCTGTTTGGAGGTAATGGTTGCGGTGCTGTTGTGGCAGTCCGAACAGGTCAGGTCGACGGATTCGGCCGGTGGGCCAGGAGACCCCTGTTCACCTGCGGGGCCGGGAGGGCCTGGTGGGCCTGCGGGTCCTGCACAGGCGGCCAGGGCGATTGCTGCGAGTGCAAGTGCGCCTAACAAGGCAAATCGTTTCTTATTATCCATTCTTTACATTCTCCTCAATATCGGGCATAGCTTATCAAGAAATGACACAATATTTTTGCCTGGCGCCTCCTTTCCCGGGGGATTTGAAGGATTTTTTACATAGATATTGTATCATATAACCCAATAAGAAAATAAGGTTAACGACCCAATAAGCCAGAAGGTATCGGCGCTTTTATTGAGGTGAAGGCTGGTTATGTCCCTTGAAATTGGGACGAACAACTGCTTTTTCCCTGGAGATAGCTCGAAAAGCCGGCTTTTTCATCGTTCTGTCGATAAGCTTCCGGCAAGAATCCCTCCAGAAACCTTCTGACCCGTTGTTAGGACTAAGGAGGCTGTCTTCAACATAAAAAAGAGACCCGAAGTTGGGTCTCTTGTGTAGTTGGGGCGCAGTTTGCCAGCGGATCAGGTATACATTCCCCAGTCCAGGGCGCTGGGATCTTCCATCATTGAAAAATCCCAGGGGTCCATACCCATCTCGACCGTGACGGGAAGATCCACGGCTGCCTGGGCTTTCTGGCGCGTCGATTCGATCATAGCCGGACCGTAAGGGCAGAAAGGCGTGGTCAGAATCATCTTAAGTTTCAAAAGCTCGTCTTCGACGCTGATATTGCGTACCAGGCCCAACTGGATGATGCTCATCCCGATCTCAGGATCGATAACCTGCCTCAGGCTTTCTCGCAGGGGCTGTACCAGTTCCGGATTGGTGTCGTGGATCGACCACACGATTTCATTGGGGCCCTTCTCTTCTTCACTCATTTGGCTTTCTCCGTTTTCTTGCTGCTGGAAGTCTGCACAACATAGGTGCAGTGTGCATCGCCGCTCAGGATGCACTGGACTTTCTCGGCCGGGACGGCCAGCATCTTCGAGATCAGGGTCTGGTCGAGTGCACACACTTCTGGATGGTTCTGCCCGATCTGGTAATAAGGGCAGTTGATCTCGTGGATCTGGTACTGGCTCCCATCCTTTTCCCACTCAACGGTGAAGCCTTCCTCGGCCAGCATTGTTTTGACGAAATCCAGGCGTTCTTCCATGTTCAGTCCCTGCATTTGTGCCGCGTATTCATTCGCCAGGTCTTCCGCGATTTGGTTGAACAGCCTGGTGACCGCCAGAGCCGGCATGGTTTCTTTCAATTGTTCCAACAGGCGCGAGGTCAGGCGCAGATAGCGGGTAGGGAACCGTTCCATCCCGTTTTCGGTCAAAGTAAACACCTGGCGCGGGCGTCCTACGCCGCGGCGTTCCTCTTCCACACTGATCAGGCCTTCCACCTGCAGGCTGGAAAGGTGATGCCGCACGGAAACGGGATTGATCTCTACCGCTTCCGCCAGGTCGTTAATGGTCGCTCTTGGTTTCCGCAGCAGTGTTTGCAATATGCGGTCACGCGTTCGGGTCATTTTCCGGCTTTCGTTTGCACATTGAGTACTTCTGTATGGATTTCCTTAGCCAGGGTGGGTATCAGGAGAATATTCGGAGTATATCAGTCCCTTTATGGCTTGTCAATATTATAGATAAATATCATAAATATTCCTGCTTCGCTTTAATATCATAGGGTCTGCGGTATGGATCGCCCGCCGCATTGTCCGGTTTGTGTTGATTGATGTAAGGTAACCAGCACTACCAGATAAGCATGATGACCGGCCTGGTCATGTATCTCTGGCCGGTCGTTTTTTGTGTTCTTATTTGGAGCTCTGAATTATTTTTCTAGTGCTTCTTTCAGCCCCCTGATCAAACCGGTTACTTCATTAACTTTACCGCTCTTGCCGGCCCGGACAACTGCCGAGCCGATGATCACACCGTCGGCTACCTGTCCGACTGCGGCGGCCTGTTCCGGGGTGGCGATCCCAAAGCCGACCGCCAGGGGGAGACTGGTGTGTTTGCGAACCCGGTTGACAAATCCTGTCAGGTCGGGCGGCAGGCTGTTGCGTTCGCCGGTGACCCCTGTGAGTGAGACCAGGTACAAAAAGCCGCTGGTGTGCCGGCAGGCGCCGATGATGCGTTCTTCGGTCGAGGTTGGCGCCAGCATGGCTACCAGGGCCAGTTCGTGCCGGGCGCAAATCTTTTCCAGTTGTTCCGCTTCATCGTAGGGCAGGTCTGGCACGATAAAACCGTCTGCGCCGCTGCGGGCAGCTTCCTCCACAAAGCGTTCAAGTCCATATGCCAGCAGCGGGTTGATGTAGCCCATCAGCAACAGGGGCTGCTGGACGCCGCGCGCCCGGATCTGGGCGACCAGTTCCAGGCATTTCCGGATGTTGATCCCCTGGTCGAGTGCGATCTGGGTCGAAGCCTGGATGACCGGCCCGTCGGCCAGGGGGTCGGAGAAGGGCAGTCCCAGTTCGATCAGGTCGGCGCCGGAGTTGGCAATCCCTTCGATGATATCTACTGAAGCCTGGATGGTTGGGTATCCCAGGGTGAAATAAGGCATTAAAGCTGCCCGGCTGTCTGCAAATGTGGCTGTAAAGGTGTCTTTGATCTTGTTCAGTCCCATAAGATTATTCCTTGTTCATTATCCGAGGGCTTTCATGATTGTATCCAGGTCCTTGTCGCCGCGGCCTGAGAGATTGACCAGCAGGACCTGGTCCATTTTCATTTTGGGCGCCAGTCGGATGGACTCGGCCACTGCATGGGCTGATTCCAGCGCACACAGGATACCCTCGGTGCGGGCCAGCATCTGGAAGGCGGCCAGGGCTTCTTCATCGGTGGCATAGGTATATTCTGCCCGCCCGGTTTCCCGCAGGTGGGTGTGTTCGGGACCGACTGCAGCGTAATCCAGCCCGGCGGATATGGAATGGGTCTCTGCGATCTGCCCGTCTTCATTCTGCAGTACGTAGGTGTACGTGCCATGCAGCACGCCGGGGCGTCCGATTTTCGGATCCGCATAGCGGGCGGCATGCTTACCACTGGCGATCCCCGAGCCGCCGGCCTCGACGCCGACCAGCCTGACTGACGGGTCTTCCAGGAAGGAATGGAAGATGCCAATGGAATTGGATCCACCGCCCACGCAGGCCACGCAGGCATCCGGCAGTTTGCCGGCCTGCTCCAGGATCTGCTGGCGGGCCTCCGTCCCGATGATGGACTGGAAGTCACGCACCATGGTCGGGTAAGGGTGCGGTCCCAGGGCAGAACCCAGCAGGTAGTAGGTTGTTTCGACGTTGGCGACCCAATCCCGGATGGCTTCATTAATGGCGTCCTTCAAGGTTTGCGAACCGCTTTCTACCGGCCGAACCTCCGCTCCCAGCAGTTTCATGCGCAGCACATTCGGCTGCTGGCGGTCAATGTCGACCATGCCCATATAGACCACGCACTTCAGCCCCAGCAGGGCCGCCGCCGTGGCGGATGCCACCCCGTGCTGCCCGGCGCCGGTCTCTGCGATCAGGCGGCGTTTCCCCATTTTATGGGCCAGCAGGGCCTGCCCGAGCGCATTGTTGATCTTGTGCGCTCCCGAGTGGGCCAGGTCTTCGCGCTTGAGGTAGATCTGCGCCCCGCCCAGATGGGCCGAAAGACGCCTGGCGTGGGTCAATGCGGTCGGTCGGCCGACATAGGTTTTCTGCAGTCGAGCCAGTTCGGCCTGGAAAGACGCATCTTTCTGTGATGCGATATAGGCTTGTTCAAGCTCTGCCAGGGCTGGCATCAGTGTCTCGGGGACAAATTGCCCGCCATAGATACCAAACTTGGCAGGTAGTAGGGTTTTCGTGGTCATAAAATTCTCCAACTGCAGCCTGGGTACCAGACGCTGCTTCAGGGGCGGTCAAGTTGTTCGATTACCGCTGGTAGCGGACGCCAATGGCCTTACGGGCTTTTTCCATGATCGGGGCGCCCATCTTGCGCGCCCGCCTGGAACCATCCAGCAGGATTTCTTCCAACACCGGCAGGTCGTTCATCAGGGCCTCGTATTTCTCGCGGGCCTGGCCAAAGGTCCGCTCTAGTGTTTCATACAACCGCTGTTTTACTTCTCCGTAACCGAACCCGCCGCGCTGGTAGAGCTCGCGCATCGCCTGGATTTCTTCGGGGGCTCCGAAGTGCTTGAAGATATTGAACACATTACATTCATCCGGATTCTTGGGTTCTTCCGGTGGACGCGAGTCGGTCACCACGCGCATGACCCGCTTGCGCAGCTTCCCGGCGGGGGCAAAGATCGGCAGCAGGTTGTCGTAGCTTTTGCTCATTTTTCGCCCGTCGATCCCGGGGATGGTGGCGACCTCTTTCTGAATGACGGCTTCTGGCAGCACAAAGACTTCACCATAGTTGTTGTTGAAGGCCTGAGCGATATCACGGGCGATCTCGACGTGCTGGCGCTGGTCCTGCCCGACGGGGACAGCATGGCTGCCGTACAGCAGGATGTCGGCAGACATCAGGACCGGATAAGTATACAAGCCCATATTGATGCCCGCATCAGGATCGCGCTCTTCTGCCAGGTTGGCGTCCATGGCGGATTTGTAAGCATGCGCCCGGTTCATCAAACCCTTGGGGGTGAAGCATTCCAATATCCAGGTCAGTTCGAACAGTTCAGGCACATCAGACTGGCGGAAGAAGATGGTTTCACCGGGATCCATGCCCAGCGCCAGGAAGGCAGCAGTTATTTCATAACTCATACGGCGCATATCATCGCCGTTATGGACGGTTGTCAGGGCGTGATAATCGGCAATGAAATACAGGGAAGTATATTCCCTGGCCAGCTCCAGGGCTGGTCTGATCATGCCCAGGTAGTTTCCCAGGTGCAGGGTCCCGGTGGGTTTCACGCCGGAGAGTGATATTTTTCTGGTCATACAGTTCCTTCTTTCGTTAAAAAGATCAGTGTCGTGGTTTCGTTCAGTTTCTTTTGGCGGGTCTGTTTATATCCCAATTTTTGATACAGGTACAGGTTTCTATGGCTGTTGGTGCTGGTAAACAGTTCGTACCGGCCGGCATGGGAAAATCGTTCCTCGATGGCCTGTAGCAGGCGGGTCCCCAGACCCCGGTTCTGATGATCGGGGTGCACGATGATCCGCCCGATATGGCAGGTATTCGCTTCGTCCAAATGCGCCCGGATCGACCCGATAAGCATGTCTCCGACAGCCGCTTTCAGGAAGAGCCTCTGCCCGAATTCAGTCCGCATCTCTTCCAGAGTCTGCGTCAGCGGTGGGATACCATAATCGTTATTCAGGGCGGCCTCACTCTGGTAGGCCAGTTTTTGCAGCGCCAGGATCGCGGGCAGGTCTTCCTGGAGGGCGGCTTCGATTGGGATGGTTTTATAGTTCAGCATCGATCTTCTCCACGGCCTTGATGAAGGCCTGTATTTTTCCGGGATCCTTGATCCCGGGTTGTGCTTCGACTCCGGAGGCTACGTCCACTCCCCAGGGGCAGACCTGCCGTACAGCCTCCGCAGCATTACCGGGGGTTAGTCCACCGGCCAGCAGGACGGCATATTTCTTTGCCAGGCTCTTGGCTAGTGACCAGTCTCCAACCAGGCCGGTTCCGCCAAATTCGCGGGGATGGCAGGCATCAACCAGGAAGGCCGGTAGGGTCTCTGCAGGAGGATAGCGTTCCTGCAGCTGCAGCAGATCCGCGGCGTTCTTGGGGCGTATGGCCTTGAAAGCCCGTTTTCCCAGCTTTGCCAGAAGTCCTGGTGATTCGTCCCCGTGCAGCTGCGCCAAATGGAGTCTGGCCTGCTCCATGGTTGTTGTGATCTCTTCGAAACCGGCGTTGACGAAGACGCCCACCATAACCACCTTTGGAAACAGGCGGGAAAGCCCGCAAGTGATTTCACGGCAGTTCTCCGGTTCTACGAAGCGTTTACTCCGCCGGTAAAAATTAAACCCGAGCATGGCTGCCCCGGCCTGGCAGGCAGCCAGCCCATCTTCATAACGAGTGATGCCGCAAATCTTGACGGTGGTCATTATGCTGTTCCGGAGAATAAACGAACCTGATCGGCGGTATCACTGGCGGCGACCAGCGCCTCGCCAACCAGGATCGCATCTACGTTGGCTGCCTTCAGGAGATTGATATCGGCCTTGGAATTGATTCCGGATTCGGATACCATGACAATCTCAGCCGGGATCAGTTTGCGCAGTCTGAAGCTGGTCTGCAGGTTGGTGCTGAAGTCTCGCAGGTCCCGGTTGTTGACCCCGACCAGTACCGGGCGGCAGTCCATGGCGGTTTCAAGTTCCCGTTCATTGTGGACCTCTACCAGGGGCGTCAGGCCGAGGTTTCGGGCTGTTTCGTGTAGCAGTCTGAGATCTCTGGCAGGCAGCATGGCGGCGATCAGCAGGGCGGCGCTGGCGCCGGCCGCCCTGGCTTCTAGAAGCTGGTATTCATCGTAGATGAAGTCTTTGCGCAGGGTGGGGAGTCCGGTCTGCAGGCCAGAAACGTCCCGCAGGTAATTCAGGTGTCCGTGGAAGTACTTTTCATCGGTCAGGACGCTGATTGCCGCGGCGCCATTCTGCTGGTAGATGCGGGCCAACCTGAGCGGATTGGGTGCTTCCACCAGGGTACCTCTGGATGGAGATGCGAACTTGATCTCTGCGATCAGCGCGGGAGAGTGGTTGGCGCCCCGGGCTTTTTGAAGCGCCTGGACGAAGTTGGCCGGGACGGGTGTTTTCATCGCGGCGGCGCGCACACTTTCCAGCGGGCGGCTTTGTTTGCGCTGTTCTATCTCTACCCGTTTGTAAGCGAATATTTCTTCCAGTATGTTCATGGTTGCATATTATTGCGAGTCCCGCATGGGGCCTGGCAATCTCCTTCTACAGAGTGCTGCGAAAATATCTAACCTGAAATTCTGGTTTTTGAAGTTGCTTTGTTGGATTCAGGTTTAGATATTTATGCAAGAAGCAGCAAATGGCAGGCTCAGTTTATTGGTACTTTCACGCCATTGCCTGCGTCGCCGCGACGAATGCGTCCAGTTTGGCCAGGGCCGCCCCGCTGTCTAGGGACTCAACAGCCTGTTTCAGCCCGGACTGCAGGTCGAAGCCGTTGGTGGTCGAGATGGCTGCGGCGGCATTGAACAGCAGAACATCCCGGCGGACACTCTCATCCTGACCGGACAACAGGGCGCGCAGCATCCGTGCGTTCAACTCAGGGTCGCCGCCGCGCAGGTCTTCCCGGCTGGCAGGCCGCAGCCCGAAATCGGAGGCGTCCAGTTCGAAGCTGGAGACGGCGCCGTCCTTGAGCCGGCTGACCAGGTTAGGGCCGCTGGTGGTCAATTCATCCAGGCCGCCGTGACCGTGGACGACAAAAGCGGCTTCCCCTTCCAGCCCGGCCAGCACTTCGGCCATGATCTGGGTCAGGTCGGGATCGTAGACCCCGACCAGCATATGGGAAGCCCCGGCGGGATTGGTCAGCGGTCCCAATATGTTGAAGATCGTGCGCTGCCCGATCTCGCGCCTCGGTCCGGCGGCGTACTTCATGGCCGGGTGGAACTTGGGGGCGAACATGAAGCCAATACCGACCTGTTCGATAACCTGCCCGACCTGTTCGGGGAGCAGTTCGAGGTTTACGCCCAGGGCCAGTAACACATCGGCTGCACCGCATTGGGAGGATGCTGCCCGGTTGCCGTGTTTGGCCAGGCGTTTGCCGGCTCCGGCAATAATGAAGGCTGCGGCTGTGGAGATGTTGATCGTATGGGCGCCATCCCCCCCGGTGCCGACAATGTCCAGGACAGGTTCCCCGTTACTGTTCAGGTTTACTTTGTTGGATACCGAGCGCATGGCCCGGGCGGAGCCAACGATCTCATCGACGGTTTCACCTTTCATACGCAGGGCGGTCAGGTAGCTTCCGATCTGGGCCGGGGTGGCCTGGCCGGTCATAATGGCGGTCATGGCCTGCTCGGCTTCGGCGGCGCTCAGGTGACGGCGGTTCATTGCCTTGGCAATGAAGGGTTTCATGGTATCGGGATCTTCCATCGTGTGGGTTTCCTTTTTCATGGCAGGACTTTTTCGGTTTACAGAAAGAAAATTTTTCAATATCGTTTTGCCGTGTTCGGTCAGGATTGATTCTGGATGGAACTGTACTCCAAAGATGGGGTAGTCTTTATGGCGCAGTCCCATCAGTTCCTTTTCGGCGGTGAAGGCAGTCGCTTCAAGCGCCTCCGGCAGGTCCGTAACGATTAGGGAGTGGTAGCGGGTGGCTGCCAGTGGATTGGGCAGCCCGAAAAACAGGCCTTCTCCGTTATGTTCGATGGCCGAAGTCTTGCCGTGCATCAGGCGCGGCGCCCGCACGACCTTGCCGCCGAAAACCTCGCCGATGCACTGGTGCCCCAGGCAGACCCCCAGCAGCGGGATGTCCTTACCCAGTTCCCGAATGATCTCCAGCGAGACGCCTGAATCGGAGGGATCGCCCGGCCCAGGCGAGATGACAATGTGGTCCGGGTCGAGTTCTTTCACCTGCGCGAGGGTGATTTCATCATTGCGGAACACCCGGATATCCTGGCCCAGTTCCCCGAAATACTGCACCAGATTGTAGGTAAATGAGTCGTAGTTGTCGATTACTAATAACAATTTTGCCTTCCTTTCATCCTGTTGCCACGAGCCGCTGGAGGCGGCATGGCAGTCTGTTGGCGGGTAAAGTGATGAGACTGCTGCGCCCTTCGGGCTCGCGGAGTTACGGGTTTTCCGCTTTCTCGATCGCCACCGCCAGCGCCCTGGCTTTGTTGAGCGTCTCCTGGTATTCCTTTTCAGGGTCCGAGTCGGCCACCACACCGGCGCCGGCCTGGACACTGACGGTCTCACCGCGCATGACCAGGGTGCGGATCGCAATGCAGGTATCCATGGATCCGTCGAAGGAAAAATAGCCGACCGCACCGGCATACGGGCCGCGAGGATCGGTTTCCAGGTCGTGGATGATCTGCATGGCGCGGATCTTGGGCGCCCCGCTGACAGTCCCGGCCGGGAAGGTGGCCGCCAGCAGGTCGAAGGCATCGTATTCGGGCTTCAGGATACCCCTGGTATTCGATACGATGTGCATAACATGCGAGTAGCGTTCGATGACCATCTGTTCAGAGACATGCACGCTGCCGTAGTCGCACACCCGGCCGAGGTCATTGCGGGCCAGGTCGACCAGCATGACATGCTCGGCGCGTTCCTTGGGGTCATCCAGCAGTTCCTTTTCCAGCCGGGCGTCTTCGGCTTCGGTCTGGCCCCGGGGGCGCGTCCCGGCAATTGGGCGCAGGGTGGCAGCCCCATCTTCCAGCCGGACATGGATTTCAGGCGAGGCGCCAATCAGGTGCAGGTCCGGGTATCCGGCCAGGCCGTCAAAGTCGAAATAGAACATGTACGGGGACGGGTTCATCCGCCGCAGGGCCCGGTAGATGCTGAACGCAGATGCGCTGGTCTGGCGTTCAAGACGCTGGGAGGGCACTACCTGGAAGATATCCCCGGCGGCGATGTGTTCCTTGGCGGTTGAGACCGCCTGCATGTATTGTTCCCGGGTCATATTGGATTTCAATTCACCCGGGCGGGTATGCCGGTTGGGATTGTTCTGAGCGGGGATGGGTCTGTCCAGCCGCGCCTGGATCAGGTCCAGGCGCCTCTGGCCTTCGGCCCGGGCTTCCTCTTCCGCTCCCGCGCCGTTGACCGGTACATTGGCGATCAGCAGCAGGCGGCCGTAAGCATGGTCGAAGGCGATCAGGGTATCTGCCAGCAGGAAGATCGCTTCCGGCAGGTCTGGGTGGGGGTGGACCGGGACGGTGGGTTCGAAGCTGTGGATCATCTCATACGCGCAGTAACCGACCAGGCCGCCGGTGAAACGCGGCAGCCCGGGTACATCCAGCGGGGTGTAGTGTTCCATGACCTCCCGCAGGGCTTCAAGCGGACTTGCGCCGTCCAGGTCCGTAACGGTCACACCCCGGGGGCTGCGCTGCTCAAGCCGCTCACCCTTCAGGACATAGGACTGACTGGGGTTGATACCGATAAACGAGTAGCGGGCCAGGTGCTCCCCGCCGCTGACGCTTTCCAGCAGGAAGGAAGGACCTTCCCCGGCCAGTTTCAGGTAAGCCGACACGGGGGTCTCCAGGTCTGCGGAGAGTTCAAGCACGACCGGCAGCAGGTTGGGTCTGGTTTGGGTTTGTGTGATCATAAAATTTTCCTCATCTCAGCGCGAGCGCGGCTGAAAGCCGGTGCGGCATTCTCCCTGCTTTAAGAACGTGTCCTTTGCAAGGAGTCTGCTTCGACCTGCCTGGCAGGTCTTCGCAGTGACAGCAGCTACAAATATTTCTCCGGTTCATTCAAAAACTGTTTGTAGATCTGGTAATGTTCTGTCTCTTGATATTCAACCGCTTCAACCGGGATTTTGTCGAAGCTGTAGATGCACGCCCCGGGACAGGCTAACAGGATCGGTGAATGGGTGATCATAATGAATTGTGCGTGGCCGGCCTGGCTGTTTTCTTTCAGGATCTTCAACAATTCCAGCTGGCTGCCGGGCGAGAGGGCTGTTTCGGGTTCGTCCAGCAGGTACAATCCTTCGATTTTGTAGCGGCTGCGGAAGAAGGACATCAGCGACTGCCCGTGAGATTGGGTCACCAGGGATTTCCCGCCAAAGTATTTCAACTGGCCGGGATCATTGGCGGCCCACTCGTCCAGGAAGTAAGAAAAATCTTTGAAGACTTCCGAGCCGAAGAAGGAACCCGGGACACTGCGGTCGGCCCATTCGATCGAGAGATAGTAGGGCAGCTGGCCTTCATAGCGGTTGACCTGGAAGCGCCGCCCCTCGGGCACTCGCCAGATATGGATGCCGCATTTCTGGGCCAGGGCTTCCAGCAGGGTCGATTTGCCGCTGCCGTTGCTGCCGACGAAGATTGTGACCGGGGTTTCGAATTTGACCATCTCGGTCTGCTGGAAGACCGGCAGGCAGAACGGGTAATGCTCCCGGGTGGGGTACCGGTCGCTCTTCAGGGATACACTTTTGAGGTGGATTGTCATGATTATTCTCTTTTCTTGTGCGGCTTTCCTGGTCTCAATCAGGAAAGCTTTCGCACCACCAGGTACACAAAGGAGCACCAGGAGAAAATCTTCGTAAACCTTCGGGGGCTTTGTGGTAAATTGTCAATATACAAAAACACAGCATTCATCCACAAATGGGACGAACGCTGTGTCCGTGGTGCCACCCAACTTAGGCCGGCGATAGCCTTTAATCAAAAAACCCGTTGATGATGCAACGGGTCAGCCAGCCTCACTCTTTTCAGGTACGGTCTGTATCAGACGTATACCCTCGTCCTGTAACGGGGACTTCCCGGCGCAGGCTACTTGATGATTCTTTCGCCCTGCAACTCCAAGGTCCATTCTGCGCTGTCGTTTCGGGCAGGACTTTCACCACATGCTGCCTGCTCTCTGGGCCGTCGTACGGCGCATACTCGTCCTCTTCGACGTTTTTATCTTATATTGCCATGCATTATACCAGCAATTCTCAAGTTGTGACGAAAAAAAATAAAAACATTACATAAAAAACGTCATTGCCAGGCTGAAGCAATCTCCGGCCGGCATCGCTGCGGACCGCCGGAGGCGGTGCGGCACTCTCATCTCGACAGGAAGTGATCCTGGTTATGGAAAATGATTCGCTCCTGCAGTGCTCGCATTGCCGGATCCAGATTCGATATATAATCAGGTTATCGCCGGGCTTTCGACACACCCGGTTAGGAAGAAGCAGACATGCCGATCTCCCGTTTTTCGATCCTGCATCACTTTGTCGGGCAGCCGGGCAGCGGACGGGTTCCCTACGGCGTACTGGCGTACAGCAATGGCGTTTTGTACGGAACGACCACCTATGGAGGGCCCCCGTACAAGAGCAAGCCGAAAAACCCCGACAACAAAGGCAACCTTTTCAAGGTCAATCTCAACGGCAAGGGTTTCAGGGTCCTGCACGAATTCTTCGGCGGCATCAATGACGGCTGGAAACCCTGGAGCGGGCTGGCGATCAGCGGGGACAGCCTTTACGGCAGCACCCTCTACGGCGGGCCGCACGGCGAGTTGGGCGGCGTCCTGTATGAGGTCAAGACCGATGGCAGCGGTTTTCGCGTGCTGCGGGCTCTGGGCGGACCCGGGGACGGGTACGGGCCCTCCACCTCCCCGATCCTTTACGAGAATAGCCTTTACGGCCTGACCCGCTGGGGAGACAGGAGCACCGGGACAATCTACCGGTATGACCTGCTTCAGGGAGTGTATCGCCAGCTGTACTGCTTCGGGGCCGACGACGGGTATGAACCGCTGGGCGCCCTGACGCCCGGCGGGGATAGCTTTCTCTACGGCCTGGCCTGGCACGGTGGGCTGCACGACCTGGGAGTCATCTTCCGGCTGAAGACCGATGGTTCGGAATTCGAACTCCTGCATCACTTTACCGGCGGCGATCAGGGAAAATTCCCCTATGATACGCTCGCTTTCGATGGGGAGCATACGCTTTACGGTACGACCTTGGGCGCCTACGGCGACGATCCATCCGACCTGGGGACGATTTTCACCTATGACCTGTCTGGTAATCGTTATACGGTCCTGCACAAATTCGCGGGCGGATCCCGAGACAGCGGCAAACCCAACGGGAGCGTGGTGCTCTCTGCGGATGGCCGGCGGTTGTATGGCAGCACGCACGGCGACCAGGTGTGGGGCGGCAAGGAATACGGCTGCCTATATCAAATGAACATTGACGGCAGCGAGTTCGATATGCTGCATGAATTCAAGGGCAAGCTGTGGGGGGATACCCCCATGCGAACGCCCCTGTTGATCGGCGACCAATTGGTGGGGATGACGGCCTATGGCGGGAAATATAACTACGGGTGCATTTACCAATTCCAGTTGTAGGCAGGGATGTTAACCGCCTGCGGGCGGCGCTGGAGAATAAACATCGTATTCCCCAAACCATCGGGGTCTGTTTTAAAAAAGATGCGCATCTTTTGGTTAAAATATCGGACTTTTTTGATGCCGGCAGGTAAGTGGATTTAATCGGCTGCTCAGGAAATGTTATTGCAATAACAACAAATTTGTATCCCTGCCAGCGAACAAAGGTGAGCGCGGCAGACTTTGGGCCAGAGGCTGGGATCAAATGTCCTCCCTGACACCCCCATTGTTACGATTTATTTCGGGTGAATTCCAGCTTCTTAAGTGCTTCCCGGAACAACCGGCCGGGTTTGAATTTTACGTTGACCCGTTGAATGAAGGAGGCGTTGACTTCTACCTGCTCGTGTGCGCCTTTGACGCTGGCCGTCAGGCGGAGAGCGCCCAGTTCCCCCAGTTCGACGATATACCCTTGCGCCAGTTCTTGCGGGATCACGGTCAACAGCGCTTCCAGGGTGGCCAGGGCATCAGCGCTGCTGACGGTCGAGATATAGCTGATCCGTTCAGCCAGCCTGCGGAAATCCGCCCGGCCGCGGCTTTTGAGGATCGGATAGTATTTTGGTGGGGCTTCCAGATCTTGGGGGTTCCTCTTGGGGACAATCGTATATTGTACAGCCATGTTTTTTTCCTTCCTGTTTGCTGTCTGTATGTGGGGGAGTATACTGCAAATTGGGGATATGTCCAGAGGCCGTTCAAGGATGAGAGAATGAAGGAAGAAGGTGACAGTCACTTTTGAAGCGGCCGTCACCTTCTTGGATGCGGGGACAAGGCATGCCGCGTCCCAACACATATTTTGGACGTGGGAAAATGGGTTTATCTCCCCTATGTCTTGCTTTTTCGCGAGCCTTTATGAATCCGGCTTTACTACCAATTGCGGGGAATCACCCACGCGTCAAAGCCTTTCAGGTCCGTGATCCGGGCGGGGTCGAAGGTCTCAGCGGTCTTGCCGACGCTGATGACATTGTCCAGGCGCAGAGAGATGGGGCGCCGGCCTTTCTCCGAATAGCACCACAGGTAATCATAAACACTACTGTCCGTTGATTCCCCGGGTTTGATATCCAGCGGGATGGCGAAGTAGTTCTCAACCTGGTCGCCTTTGACGCTGCGGTAGCGAATGAATATCTTTTCCTTGTTCTGGATGGCCTGGGTTACCAGTTCGACATTACGGTCCACGTTAAGCCGGACGGCTTTTTCGAGCGCAGACTGGACCTCCTGTTCGTTTTTAGCGTTCAGTACTTCCTGGTTGACCTCCTGTGCGATCTTCGGATTGTCGGTCAGTGCGCCCACTTCTGAGATGGTATCGGCCTTCTTCTGGTCCAGTTTGGCTGTGATGCCTTCCTTGGAGAACTGCAGTTCCGACAGGCGGTCAACGGCCAGCAGCAGCAGGCTGGCGATGGCCACGATCCCGATGATCCAGACGCGGTTGGTTGGGATATCCTTGTCCCCGCCCATGAGGACCTGGTACAGGGTGAAGGCATATGTACCAAAGACCAGATACTTCAGAATGGTAGAGGCCAGATTCTTTGAGTTCGGTTGATTGTCAGACGATTTCATATCGTATCCTTTGCACACCAGATCGGATATTGTTTCATTCATTATACGATATTCTTTCATGATGAGGTTGGATCGGGATGGCTGCTTTTGATATTTAGGCCGGCAGGGGAAAAGGGATCGAGGAGAGAAGACAGCAGTTTGATATGGAGGCAATTTATGCAATAATGATATTGAAACCCGGCAGAAAATTATTGTGCCTGCTTATGCCGGGCCAGGAGGGCCGCATGACCGTTCGTACACCGGATGAAACCTTTGATCTAGAGCAATTTCTGGAGCAACTCCCATTATGGGAGCCGCAGCGTGCCTCTGTTGAGTGTATGCGTAATTACATTTGGGCTTACCAGGGCGGCGAGGTGACAGAGTCTGCAATGGTTCATATGCCCACCGGAAGCGGTAAGACAGGCGTTATTGCAACCCTGGCGCGTTTTCTCGAAGAGGTTGGTTGTGTTCTGGTCTTGACTCCCCGCGTGGCACTAAGGGAGCAATTATTTCGGGATATCGATCACAGGTTTTATGAGCACCTTGATCCTTCACCGGATATTGAAAAATTGCCAAAGGACGTTGTCCAGGTTAAAAGCCGGGAAAGGGTTCTGGATCTTGAAAATATCGATGCGACCGTTTTAATCTCTACGATCCAGATGATTTCGAATATGAGTAAAGATACTCGCAATGGAAAGGAATGGGATACACTGCTTGCGCATGTATCCCTGGTGATCATTGATGAGGGTCATTGTGAACCCGCTTCATTCTGGAGTACGTGTATTCGTTCTTTTAAAACACCCAAGATAATTTTTACAGCCACTCCATTTAGGAACGACCTGAAATATTTTGATATAAACACTGACTACCTATATAGTTATACCTTTCACCATGCCCTGGAAGACCGTATTTTGAGAGAGGTAGATTTTATCGAGATGAAAAGGACAAAAGATCCTGAAAAATTCATTGATCAGCTGCTTGATTTTTATGACAGAAAATTCAGGGGAGAGGAAGAAAACCAGGTGCGCGTGATCATTCGGTGTGATTCGCGCGAAGAAATTCGACAAATTAAACACATCCTTGTCGAGCGAAGGCGAAGTTGTATCGCCATCCATGAGACATTTACGGATGACGATGATGGATATGAACGCAGACAGGTTCCGGAAATATCAAAAGAAAAGGATATTGAGGCCACTTTCTGGATTCACCAATTCAAACTCCAGGAGGGGATCGATGATTCCAGATTCCAGGTGCTGGCGCCATTCGACCCGATCCGGGACGGGCGGGCTTTAATCCAGCAGATCGGACGTATTATCCGCAATCCCACCCGTGACCCGGATGCGAAGGGGTATGTATTGGATTTTTCGGGTGGTCAACAGCAGGATATCTGGCGCGGGTTCGTTAACTATGACAAAGCTTTGACCAGATACGGAATCAAAGCCTTTAAAATGGCGACAGGCTCCGGGTGGTTAACGGAATTGTTTGAAGCCCAACCGCTGCTTACTTATATCGAACATCGTTTTCGTCGTCCGGTGGATATCGAGAAAATAAATCCAGGAACAGACCTGGACCTGCCGCGGATGGTCAACCTGCGGTATGTTGAGCGTGGTTTTCGTCTCGCAAATTTGTGTGCTCATCTGGAAAAGGAGTTCAAAGATAACGATCGCACCTTTAGCCGTTATGAGGTTGGTGAAGCCATCATTTATGTTTATGTAACCATCAACAATTCGCCTTTATTGACCAGGCATTATTTCCTGGAGCCAAAATTAGGGGTTACCTATCTGCGCCTGATGAAAAAACCCGCTGCGGGTAATGAAAAACAAATCCTGGCCTTTTATGACAGCTCTGGCCATCTCCCTATTCGATATGATGAAGTCCGGTTGGGCAGCGCAGTCGAGTCCATCAGGCTTAAACGGCTTTTTAGCAATGATTATAGAAGTTGTTTAACCAATGTGTCCCTGCGGAATTCAAACCTGGGAACAATTGCCATTCGCGCCCGTACGATCTCAGCGGCGGATATTTACGATACCGTCTCTGCCTTTGATGATCATGCCCAGATTTGCAGTAATGTAACCGGGTACAGCTGGGAGCAGGAGGATTTCGAAAAAACCGGCAGGTCATTACGTCGTTACCTGGGTTTTCAAAGAGGCCGAATTTCTGAAGCCAGTGAACGCTGCGGGTTATCTGGATATGAAAGCTGGCTTTCTACTGTTGCAGGCACAATTCGTGCTCCCAGGAATTTGCTCCCAGCCTTTCGCCGTTATGCCATTGATGCGGCAGATGTCGCCGATGGTACACCCAGACATATTTTATTGGACTTGTTAGAAGTCCAGGATTTTTTCGAAACCGTTGGGAAGAAAAAAGAGCCAATGATGATCCAGGACGTGTCCTGTGAGGTGACCAAAGGATCGTTTGAAGTCATTGCAAATCGAAAAAAGTGTAAAGTGCATGTTGGTTATGATAAAAAGCGCCGACGATATCATCTGGATTCCAAGGATATTGATGAACTGTATCGAAACATCCGGGAGAATGATGATCGTGGGTTGATCACATACCTCAATCAGGAACAATCGTTCCGGATCATTCCCAATACCGAAGAAGTAATTTACACAATGGGTGAGTTTTACCAACCGATGTTCAAGGTTGGTAAAAGTTTTGACCCGCACTTGTTTGAAGTCAGTCAGGTGCTGGTTCCGGCGCCGATATTGGCTGAGGTCGCCAGTGAGAAAGGAGAACCGCCTGATCCATCCGGATGGGCCAGGGACACTTTATTTGGCGTGATCGACAACCTGGGCAAACCTTTCAAAGAGGAAGACCAGCTTAAATTCGAAACAATTGACAATCAGGGGAATAAAGCTTTTCTTCATGAGTACTTTGGCGAACCGGATATTGTTGTCTGTGATGATATGGGCACGGAAGCGGCAGATTTCATCCTGGCCGATTCGCAGAAGCGGCGGGTGGTATTTATTCATGCCAAAGGAAACCCAAAATTAAAGCCTGCATCAGCGAGTGCACTGCAGGATGTGGTCGGACAGGCGACCAAGAATATCAATTTTCTGGGGATGTTCAACGAGACACTGCCCAAGAACCTGGGGCGTTGGGATGAGCCCTGGATGGGTCCCAAGGGTACCTGCGTCAACAAGCGGATTCGGGCTGGGGCGGCCACGGGAAAAGAAACCTGGGAGCAGATCCAGAAGATCATCCATCACCCGCTGGCCGACCGGGAAGTCTGGTTGTTCATGGGGAAGACCCTGTCGAAGAGCAGGTTTGAAGAATTACTAAAGATGTCGCCTCCGGGAGCGGAAGCTCTCCAGGGCGCTTACCTGCTGTTTGCTACGATGACCAACGTGGCCTCTGTAGGCGCCAAGCTGCGAGTGTTCTGTTATCCATAAGGCAGCACCACCGCACTGAAGAAAGGCCGGCTCTACACTAAAAGCCGCATCTCTTGCACCGAGATGCGGCTTGATAAACAATGGTTGTTTCAGGTTGGAGAGCTACACCAGCACCTCAATCGCATGTTTCAACATCTTGACGTCGATCGGGCTGCTGCCGACCAATTCCCCGTCGATGTTCAGGATATGGTCAACTTGCGGGACAATGGAAAATTCCCTGGCCTGGAAGTACTGAACCGCGGGATCGCCGATGTGCTTGCCGTCGAAGATCTGGGTAAACAGGGAGAGCAGTTTCAACCGCCCGGCTTTACGGACGATCAGCAGGTCGATCAGACCGTCATCCACCTCGGCCAGGGGGGCAAGCTTCATACCGTTCCCGGCGTAGATAGTGTTGCAGCCCAGGATGAAGCCATAATCCCCGGCGATCTTCTGGTCGTCGATGCGGATCTTTGCCAGGCGCATTTTGTTGCGCATAACCTCGATGATCGAAGCCAGGTTATAGCGCTGCCCACCAGCCCAACGCAGGTTCTCAGCGGTGATGTTGATATCCGTTGGCAGTCCCCAGCCGACGATGTTGAAGCCGTATATGATCTCCCCGGCGGCATCTACTTCAGCGATATCGATCTTGCGCCGTTTGCCGCTCAGGATACGGGCTGTAGCTTCGACCGGATCCAGGCAGTCGATCGTGCGCATAAAGGAATTGCCTGTTCCGCCGGTCACCAGCCCGATTGGCAGCCTTTGGCCATCTTCACGGGTCAGCATGCCGTTCAACAACTCATGCATAGTGCCATCACCGCCGATAGCGCACAGGCCATCGTAGCCCTTGAAATCCAGGTCGTTGGCCATGACCCGGGCATGTCCGGCGTAGCGAGTTTCTTTGATATCCAGTTGTGCACCGCCGGCTTCGAAAACCGGGCGGACCTTTTCCAGGATCGCCGGCCCTCGCTGGTTGCCCCCGTGCGGATTTACGATCAGATAATATTTTCCCATAGTCGCCTCAAGTGATTAAAGTTGGATCCACATAGTTTTATAACACACAATTGATGTTTGCGTTCTCAGTTGGCGTGGAATTTTTTGGACACTTTCGATCCATTGAGCAGCACCAGGCTGCCTTCCTGGACCCCTGAAAGGGAAGCCATGTGCTTACATTTGATCCGCAGCAGGAAGAAAAGCCTTTCATTGGCTTCCGGGAGCAGGGTCTCGTAGTTTCCCTGGCCTTTTGAAATGATCACATCCGCTGCAGCGAAGTGCTGCCTGAATATGCGGCTGCTTTCAGGCAGGATGGTGCCCGGGTAAACGCTGCCGCTGGAGATGCAAGCTGCGACTTGAGAGAAGCCTGTTTCGTGCGCGTCCTGCAGGGTCGCGTCGTTGATGATCGGTCTATCCCTGAAGGCGGCGGTAACTTCTATCTGGGGGTATTTTCGCCGGATCTCCCGGATGAAGAGCATATCGAAGATGATTTCCCCGCAATTATCACAGACATATAAGAGCGTTGAGGCGCGGCGCAGTTTCTCGTGAAGTTCTTTAATATCATACCAGTCGAACGAAGGTTTATGCAGGGCTTGAAGTTCTGCTTCGACGTTCAACCCGCGGCTGTTCTTGGCGCCAAAGTCGATAATATTCCCGGCGGCGGCAATATGCAGGCTGGTTTCCAGGGGTGTCTGGCTGGCCTGTATGGTTTGCTTGAATTGTTCAGCATACTGGAGGGCGACCTGGTTAGACTTTTGCTTGATCTCTGCATATAGATCGAATTCAGGCCCCTTCCCCATTTCTTCCAGGATCGTATCGGTGATGCGGCGGATGATGTGCTGTGCCAGCAAGGGTTTTTTCTCCGACTCTTCCAGGATCGCCTGGGTGGCTTTCAGGACACGCGCGGACTGCTGGGTTGTGAGTTTGGCCAGCTTGATGGTCGCTTTGACCTGGTCGAGGATGCAGGGGTGACAGTCGGGGACAAAAATCATCTGGTAATTTTGCTGTAATGTCATTGGTAAGTGTCCTTGTTCTGGAATGTGAACTGAGCGCCTGGCAAATCTTTCGCCAGGCGCTCATATTGTACTATTATTATGGGTGATTTCTCTTAGTCTGAGCGCATTCTTCGCTGTGTCCCAATTCCGTTCAGGGACCTGGTTGTTTCAGGCGTTGATCCTCAGGACCTTGCCGGCGAACCAATCGCCGATCTTGTAGATGCCATGGATCAGGGGCAGGGTGCGTTTCCCGTAGATGACGGTTTGCGCCAGGTTCAATCCCAGGATACCCAGCCACAGCATCAGGTACCACAGCGGTGCGTATTCTTGCTGTACGTATCGCCAGACCAGCAGGCTGCCCAGGGGGAGCAGCAGCAGGACTGCGGTTACCAACCCGGGGGCATACTGCCTGAAATAAACGCTCCAATAGACATGCTGCAGGGCGTTTCCGCAGGCCAGGATCACTGCTGGTAAGAACACCCAGGCCGCCGCAGCAGGCGTCCCGGGCAGCGTACCTGCGGCAGCCCAAAGGATCGCCGCGAGGCTGATGAAGATGATCCAGCCACGGGCGTTCCGTGTGTTCGAAGCCGCCGGCATGTTGATGAAGTTGCGATGTTCAAAGTCGGCGATATTCCATTCTTCCAGTTCGTGAATAATAAAGGACAAGATGAACAGCCACAGCAGGTTCATGAAACTGAGACTTCCAAGGGTATGAATTATAGCGATCATGTTGTACTCCTTTGATAAATTCATTTCACCAAAGATAACATCGAGTAAAAATAATTTCATTAACCCGGGTTAATGGGCTTGCCTGGGGATGCGGCGGCGTCAGGGAATACGACCCGCATGCTGGCTTTGGCGTAAAAGATGCCAGATATGTCACTCTTCTTGTAATTTACCAGATGAAGCGCTAATTTTCCTGCGAACGCGCGATAAGGCTACGTCCGTAACACCCAAAAACGAGGCAATATGGTATTGCGGGATGCGATCTGCCAGCCCGGGATATTCGTTCATAAAACTGTGGTAGCGGGTTTCCAGCGAATCGAGCAGCAATTCCTTCTCCCGGTTCTCCTTCACCAGGAACATCATTTCCGCATGCTTGCGGCCGATCCTTTCCCAGCAGGGATGGCGTGAATAGTATTCTTTTAATGAAGGGTTGGGAAGGACAATTGTCTTTGTCGGCTCCAGCGCCTGGATAAAAAACCCGCAGGGGGCGTTCAGCACGAGTGACTGGAACGAACCGGCCATCTGCCCTTCCATGGCGAAATGCTTATTGAATTCCTTACCGTCCACTGTGGAATAAAAAAAACGCACCAGGCCCTGGTGAATGAAATAGAAATTTTCAGCCACATCCCCGGCCTGGAGGAGATATTGGGATTTCTCGAACCTGCGCTCCGAGATTTGCTGCAGCAGATGGAGCCATTCCCCTTCGGGAATATCCGCCAGTGCATACAAGGATGCTTTCAGTTCTTCAATCGCTCGTTGATTCTTAAGTATCGTTGGCATGGCATCCTTGTTTATGATCCTGAAGTCTCACCGCGATTGTCTTTATCCCGGTGCTCGATGGCTGCCTGGATGCAGGTTCTGCCGGGAAAGGGAAGGGCTGGTCATAACAGGTTCCATTAAAATTCGATCATTGCTTTGCAAATCCCATCTTCCAGGGAAGCAGCCAGTTCAAAAGCTTGTGGGGATTGATCCAAACGGAAGCGGTGGGTGATCAGGGACTGCAGATCAACGATGCCTCGCTTTATCAGGGCGATACCCCGTTCGTGAACAGATTTCATCCGGCGCGACATCAGGATGGTCAGTCCTTTGCTGCGAGCCGGTCCATTCGGATACGTGGTGATATCTTTGCGCGGAATCCCAACCACCACGACTTTACCGCCCGGGCGGGCCATCTGGACGGCCTGTCCCACTGCTTCTTTTCCCCACGCGGCTTCGATGGCGACATCCACACCCCGTCCGTGGGTCTGTTCCAAGAGCCACTCGGCCGGGTCTCCCTCATCCGGGTTGCATACCGCTGCTGCCCCGGCCCGTTTTGCCATTTCCCTTCTTTTGGCGACCGGTTCACTTACATACACCGCCCGGGTGAATGAGGCCAGCGCTAACTGCAGCAGGACCTGCCCAATTGGGCCGGCGCCAAGGATGGCAACAGAATCGCCTGGTTTGATCCTGGCCAGCGTCATGACATGGATCCCGATCCCAAGGGGTTCCAGCATGGCGCCATCGGAGAAATCAAGGCTGTCTGGCAGCGGTACACACAGGTGGGCCGGTTGTGCATAGTATTCACACATTCCTCCCTGGACGGGTGGCGAGGCGGGGAAGCGGGTGTTTGGACAGCAGTTGATATTCCCGTCCAGGCAGACTTCGCAGCGCATGCAAGGTATGGCAGGATCGATGGCCACCCGGGCGCCGACAGCCGGGCCGTCGGTATCTGGACCAAGGGCGACGATTTCGCCTGCAAATTCGTGCCCCAGAATAAATGGAGGTGTTACGACCGCTTCCCCAATGCGTCCGTCAAGGTAGAAATGCACATCCGAACCACAGACTCCCATTGCCCGCACTTTTACCAGGGCTTCGCCCGCACCCGGTTCCGGATCGGGGACTTCATCAATTCGCATATCACGAATTCCGTGCAAACGGGCTGCTTTCATGGATGATCTCCTTTACTCCAACTCGATTTTTCCCTTAAGTAGTGTTCCTTCGTTTGAACTCGCTCCGGCCATTATTGTATAGGATCCCGGTTCCAGCTCCCATCTATTCCTGTCAGTGTTGAAAACCCTGAGTTCATCGATCCTTACCGGGATTTTAACTTCTACGGACTTTCCGGTGGGGATAAAGACCTTTTCGAAACCCTTAAGTAGCTTATGGTGGCGTTCCACTTTTGATTTTTCCATCCCAGCATACACCTGCACGATCTCTTCCCCATCGACGGCGCCGTCGTTTGTGACGGTTACTGTGACCATAATATGGTCGTCTGATTTCTCAAGCTTTAATTCTTGATAGGTGTAGTGAGTATAACTGAGGCCGAATCCAAATGGATAGGCGGGTTTATGGCCGTTTTTGTCAAGCAGTGTATATCCATGATAGAAATCGTATTGAATTTCCTTATCGGAACTGCTGAAATACGGCAAATGGCCGGTTTCCTGCGGGATAGAGAAGGGCAGCTTGCCGCATGGATTGGCGTCTCCAAATAATATCCTTGCCAGGGCGTTCCCTCCTTCCATCCCTGAATACCAGCCGTACAAGATGGCCGGAACCCGTGCGGCCCAATCGTCGATCATGATCATGCTTCCACAAACCAGTACAACAATTGTGTTGGGGTTAAGCCCGCTGACAGCCTTGATCAATTCAATCTCTGCAGGTTTTAGCGACAAGCACTGGCGGTCGCCCCCGGCGTCTGCCTGCATTTTTTTGTTCCGCAGTCTGGATGCGATCTTCATCAACACTGTCTGGAACGGTTTCCCCATATTCTTGTAGCCTTTAATAACAGGTTTGAAGAATTCTTCCTGGCTTCCGGGCGAAATATATTCACCTTCATCGCTGAAATCGTTCCCGGCCACGATGATGATGCAGTCGACTTCCGGGGCCAGCTTTTTAGCCTGGTCGATCTGGTGCTCATCAAGATGGATGATTTCTGCCTCATCACCAAGGTAATGCTTCAGACCATCCAACGGGGTAACGACATAAGGCGGATAAACCTGGCTGGAACCATGGTCGCCTGTATTTTCCTGATTTGCCAGCCTGCCCAGGAGCAGGATTTTCCTGGTATGTTTATCCAGCGGCAGGGCGGCGTTTTCATTTTTGATCAGGACCATGGACTTTTCGGCGGCTTCCCTGGCCAGGGCGATGTGGTCCGGGTGGGTTACCAGCTCTCTGGAATACTCGAGTTTGTCTGGGCAGTTCTCGAAGACCAGCAGGGTCTTGACCACCCGCAGGACTGCCTGGTCTACCAGGGTTTCATCGACGATGCCCGACTTAACAGCTTTCAGCAGTTTCTTTTGGTAGTGAATTGGCAGCGGCATTTCCACATCCAGTCCGGCTTCAATGGCTTTCTTTGTATTCCGGACCCCGAAGATGAAGTCGGAGATTGTGAAACCTTCAAACCCCCAATCATCCCTGAGAATTTCGGTCAGGAGGTGTTTGCTTTCACAGGCCTGGTTCCCTTCATATAGATTGTAAGCGCCCATTATGGAGGCTGCACCGGCGTCGACCGCTTTCTTGAAGTGAGGCAGGTACACCTCACGCAATGAGCGTTCATCAACTTTGACATTTACAAAGAAACGGCTGTTTTCGATGTTATTCAGGGCATAGTGTTTGGCGCAGGCGATGACATTGTGTGCCTGGACGCTTTCGGTCAGTGCACTGCCCATCTCTCCCAGGAGATAGGGATCCTCGCTGTAGGTTTCCTGCGCCCGTCCCCAGGCCGGGTGACGCAGGATATTGATGCAAACGCCGCCAAAATAATTGGCGCCCAGGGCGCGTGCTTCCTTGCCGATTACGTCGCCAATCTTTTTTTCGAGCACCCGGTCAAAACTGGCGCCGCGGGCCATTGAAACCGGGAAGCAGGTGGCTTTTCCCATAACCACTCCCCTGGGTCCGTCTGTGAATTTGATGGGGGGGATTCCCAGTCGTTTCAGGCCGTTGGTCTTGATCGGTTCCGGGTTGTAAAAGTTCCCATTAAAGCGAAGGCCATTGGTGAGCATCTCCCAGTTGCCGTTCAGGAGCCACACCTTTTCCTTCAAGGTCATCTGACCTAACAACTCGACAGCACGTTGTTCGATTTCGGGCGCGGATAATTTACATTCCTTTTCTTTCCTGAACATAGTTTTCTCTCCTGTGTGGTTCTTTCCCACGGTCAGACCAGTGCATGACCAGGTTGGATGATAACCCGAGCAGCGCAAATCCACTTACCAGCGGCAGGATCGTACCATTGTAACTCTGGCCGATAGCCATACCTAAAAGGGTGGATGCAAAGGTGGTCAGGGACCCAACCACGGCAGCGCCGATGCCGGCAATATGCCCGACAGGCTGCATGGCCAGTGAATTCAAGTTGCCAAACAGAATCCCGATACAGAAAAAAGATAACAGCAAAAAGGCCAGAAAAAGACCAAGCGGCGGTTTACTATTGTACAACAGTGATATCGGAATAAAAAGTACAGCCAAGACCACGATACTTCGAATTGCCCACCCTGACAGCTTCCTCATGCCGTACCGGATGACCAGGCTGGCATTCATGAACGAGGCTGCACCAATAGCAAGCGCCACCAGAGAAAAATAAATCGCAAAAAGTGCGCCGAGACCATAAATCCCCTGGAAAATTTGCCGGGCAGAATTGAGATACCCGAGGAAGGCGCCCGAGATCAATCCCGCAGCGCATGTATATCCTAGAGATACCCGGTTGAGTAATACTTCCTTGAAACCCTGTATGATCCTCCTGGCAGAGAAAGGTATTCGCCTTTCTACCGGCAGCGTTTCAGGTTGACGGACAGCAAACCAGGTTACGGTCCCCAGAGCCAGGGCAAGCAGGACTGCGAAAATGCTCCGCCAGTGGGCGATCAATAGAATTCCCTGACCGAGGGATGGGGCAATCACCGGGACTAGGATGAAGACGGACATGATGAACGACATTACCCTGGCCATCTTGCGGCCTTCGTATTGGTCACGGATCAATGCAACAATAACACTGCGAGGTCCGGAAATTCCGACGCCCTGTAAAAATCTGCCGGCGAGCATAACAGGGAAATTCATGGCGAAGATGGACAGCAGGCAGCCAAAGATATAAAGAGCATAGCCGGCATAGATCGTCGGTTTGCGTCCGGTGCTGTCTGAAACCGGACCATAGAAAATCTGACCGACGGAAAGGCCCAGGAAAAGAAAAGTGACCACCAGTTGGGTGGTGTTTTCCCGTTGGATATTCAGGTCTAAACCAATCTCCGATAGCGCTGGCAGCATGGCATCTGTTGACAGAGCTGTCAATGCCATCATCATTGCCATCAAGGAGACGAACTCAATAAAGGAGAGAGCGTCGGTTTTGGTTGGTTGAGTTTTCAATGCTGTTCCTGTTAGTTGCTTTGAGATCAATTATTCTCGAAATAAGCCAGAACGGACGGCTTCAGGGCTGCACTCGATGCCAGGGTGTACCTGGAGGCTGTGGTATGCTGGCTGCCATTAAAATCATAGACCTCTCCACCAGCTTCCCGCACGATCAAGACGCCTCCCTGAACATCCCACGCGCTGTTGGATGGGGTGATACTGATGTCGGCGCGTCCACAAGCCACCCAGGCAAGCTGAAGGGCTGCCGTTCCGGGGATGCGAACCCGTAAAGCCCGGCTGGCGAAGTATTCCATAAAATCGAAACGAAATTTATTCCTGGTCTGTGCGTTATTCCCAACTGCAAAGTCGCCGTAGGTGACAACTGCGTCGGACAGCTTTTGTGTACCTGATATTGAAATCCTTTTTCCGTTCAGGTACGCTCCTGTTCCAAGGCCGGCTGTGTAGCGTTCCCCCAGGGCAGGGAATGAGATTCCAGCCAGGATTGGTATATCGCCCTGGATTAGGGCAACACTGGTTCCGTACAGCGGCAGTTGGCGGGCATAGTTTACAGTTCCATCGATTGGGTCGACCACCCAGAATACGCCTGGCTGTTCCTGGCTGCCGCTGCTCCAATCGAACTCTTCTCCCAAAACAGGTATGTCTGGGTCTATGGCAGCCAGCGCCGACTTTATCGCTTTTTCCACATCAAGGTCTACTTCAAGTGCGTAATCCCGGTCGCCTTTCTCGTGATAGTCATGGACGTCCGTCAATGCGTCCAACATCAGCTTATCGCTGGCGTCCAGAATTTCAGAGAGCTGTTCATGGTACGTATTGCCTGGGATTTCTGGCATCATAGCAGCAGTGCTCGCTTCATGCTCCAATTCCTTTTAAAAAATTCATCTTCCTGGGTTGGGAATATCTGGGACACTATTTATCGCTGAAGGCCAGTTTCACGGCCAGAACTGCAAACAATACCGCGAATGAGCGCTGGAGGCGGCGGATGGCCGTTGGTGAATAGACCAGGTAGGCGCTGATGCTGTTGGCTAATAATCCGTAACAGGCAAAGATGACCAGGGTCATTGTCATGAAGATTGCACTTAACCAAAACATCTCCCAGGCCGGGGAGGCCGCCTGGGGTGATATGAACAGAGGCAGGAATGCAAAGAAGAACAGGGTCAGCTTGGGGTTCAATAAATTGATCAAGATACCCTTCAGGGCAATCTGAAGATGGTTATTCTTGTTTGCTGTCAGATCTAGTTTGAACGAACCGGTATTACGCCACATTGACCAGGCCAGATAAAGGAGGTAAAGGCTGCCGGCCAATTTCAGCGCCTGAAAAGCCACTGCGCTCATATGAAGGATTGCAGATAATCCCAGTATGCTGGCGGTCAGGTGTGGGATGATGCCTGCGGTACACCCCAGGGCGGCTGCCAGACTGGCTTTCCAATGTTGTGAGAGCCCGGTTGAGACTGTGTAAAGAACGCCGGCCCCTGGAACTACAACCACGATCAGAGAAGTTAAAAGGAACTCGGTGGTAATCATCGTGAATCCTGGAATAATAAGTGGAATATTTGAATGAGAAAGCCTTTGTCTGGTAATGTTATCATACATCCTGAGGGAATAAAAATTATTTCCTTACTTGCCGGAGATTATGATCTGAACGGTTGGTTGATCACTTCAAACTTAGCGTCCAATTCGGTTTCCAAAGCTTTTGCCAGCGAGCTGGGTGCAAGGTTGGCCAACTCTTCCGGATCATTGGCAAGATCATAAACCTCGATGGTTAAGTTTTTGTTGGGGAAATCATAATATTTAATGATTTTATGGCTGCCTTTCCGCATTCCGAACGAGGTGGTTGACAGGGCGCCAAAGGCTGCTGCGCTTTTTGCGTCAATAAAGAAAACTGGTCGGTTTTCAGCCGCGTCTTCCCGCCAGCCGGGCAGAACCTGTCCCTGGCAGAATTCAGGAATGGGAAGCCCAGAGGCAGACAACAGGGTGGGGAGAATGTCAATATTGCTGGTCGGGGTATGATAATCTTGCCTGTGCTTTTGTCCGGGGGATGAAATCAACAATGGCACCCGCACGAGAGGTTCATACAGCATTGAAGTTGTGTGACCCACTTCGCCGCGCTCAAATATTTCTCCGTGGTCCGAGGTAAGCACAATATAGTTGTTTTCCAGAATATTATTCGCTTCAAAGAAATCGAGTAACCGTCCGAATTCAGTATCCACTGAATATACAAAGGCATCATAGAGCAGCCGGTCGTGATCCATCTCTTTATCATTTTTTTTGCTTGCCAGGGGATGCTGTTCTTTTCTAATGGGAGTCCAGCCGTCCTGGAACAGTTCAACCGCGCCCTGGTAAGGTGTATAAGGGTAGTGGGGAGGAAAGATATGCAGATACTTCAGATCGTGAGCAGGGAAATTATCAAATATCGCCTTCAGCCCATCGAACAGTTCTTTCAGGTCGAAAACGCTGTGAGATTCTGATGTGATTTCTGGAATTCCAAATGGATATAATGTTTGATTCCTGTTCCGGATATGTTCATTTTGTGCCTTGATAAATAAATTCCTGAATAACGATGTCAGGATAGAACCCGAAAGTGTTTTCTCTGATCGAAATGCATAATTTTCGACCCCTTGGAAGGATATAATGGGGTCCCTGGAAAACAGGTCATTATAGGTTGTTGTATCGGTTAAATTGAAAACTTCAGCATCGATGTGCTTATCGATCCAGGGGGTAAATTGGTAAAACAAAAGGTCAACCCAAGGATTCTGGGAAAAAACAAGCCGTGTTGATTGGTTAAATAAGCGAAAGATATTATTGCTGACCTTCGGCGCCGCGATATGGCCTGAATAATGGAAAGCACGATGGCTCCATGGGTAACTGCCGCTCAGTAGCGAGGCGGTCCCTGGGGTTGTAAACGTTGCGGGAGAATAATTGGCATGATAGACATTGGCGCGCTGTGCGAAGCGTTCGATGTTAGGTGTGGTCTGGCGTGGATATCCATTCAGTGAGAAATTGGCTGCAGAAAACGAATCGAAGACCAGTATGATAATGCCTGCTTTTTCCCGGTTGGCTGCCGGGGTTGATGGTTGGTATTGATTTTTCCGGAAAGGCAGTGCAGCCAGCGGTAAAATCGATAGAAGTTTGAAGAAATCACGTCGCGAGATGTGTTTTGACCGCATCAGATACCCTTTAATTACAGATTACGTATCACAACTACCACGAGACTCACCAACCACAAAGGGACATAGATAAATGTAACAAGGCTGAGGCGCTTTGCGATTTTGGAGATCGTATGGTTGATTGATTCTGATTGGATGGTAGCAAACACGGTAAAACCTGATAGCGCCATCAAAAAAAGAAATGCCAGAATTTCAATCGTGAGACCAGGTGAATATATGTTATATAATGCCTGCAGGATCAAGGTTGCGAAAAAAAGAATAAACACGACTATTGCCCCGATGGCGACCTTCTTGTTTTGGGTATATTTGGGGGGCAGGATTAGAATGACAAGGATCGCCAGGAGGGTAAAAAGTAAAACATCCAGCTGAACGATTGTTGACCCATAGCAAAAAACAGCAAATAGATCCGCCTGTGAAGTGTTCAAAATCAACCCTGGTAAGAAATAAAGAAAAACAAAGATCGCCCAGGTATAGACAAGGAAACAAGCCACCGAGTAAATGTAGTAGAGTTCTTCTTTTTGCGGAAAGCGGTTTGCCAGATTACTCACATTAATTTACCTGTACAGCTGCAGATGGTGATCTATTCGGTCTGGACAGCAGGGATAGGAAATAGAATCCAGCTACGATAAGCAGTAAGGTCTTTATTCCCAGAATGAACGTTATAGATTGGAACAAAGCCCCGGTCAGTGAGCCTGCAAAATTTGCTCCAAAGGCTTCATCCTTTGCATCAGAATTTGCAAAGGAGCGTATGAATATTATCCCGCTGAAAAGCATTGGTAGTGTTGTCAATCCGCCGACAACAAGCGCCTTAAGAGTAAAGGGCAAGAAGGCAAATTCAGCTAAGTCTATAAAATACAGCGCCAGTGAGATGCCAATAACACCGACGTACGAGAATCCCATTGGGAGTTTCGGGAATGTGTATGCCAGCCAGTTGGCCAGAAGCGCCATGACCAAGACGCCAGAGATAATTATCGCATTCGTTTCCCATGTATTTCCCAATACGACAGAGGCTTTACTGATGTTTTGTACCTCCAGCAGCAGGAACGCAGCCCCCAGAAAGAAAAAATGCCAATGTGGTCGGCTCCACCGGGTGAATATGTTGGCGCCTTTCCATTTTATGTTACTGCGAATGAAGATCAGGATGAACAATCCAGTAAGTAAGTAGTAAAGTACAGGGATGCTTGGTTGTTCAAGATAGGTGTATGGCCAGTCATCAGTGGTTACCTTGGTGGTGTGCGAGAGCACCAGTGGTTCTTCTTTTTGCAGTTGATTGATATACGCTGCAAGGCGGGGATTATTTTTTATTTCTGCCTTGGCGGTTTCCAGGTCACCGGCGATGAACATAGCGCCTCCCCAGCCGTTATAGGAAAAAGGAATGACAAATGAAATCGGTTTTTCGCCAAAGGTTTCTTCCAGCACTCGGTCCATTCGATCCGCTATAAAGGGTTTCTGGGCTTCAAAAGTAAGCACCATAATGCCGCCTTCTGCGAGCAGGGTTTTTGCCCGGGCAATACTTTCTTTAGTGTATACATAATGATCCAGACGCGCATTTGTCATGGCAGTTGTAGTGTGCGAATCCAGTAAACCAAATGCAATGACATCAAATTTCTTGTCTGTGGTCGCAAAATAGGACCGGGCATCATCATTTACGATTTCAACATTTGGCGAAGAGTACGGTTTTTCTGGGTGCAGCTCTTGTCCTATTTCAATGATAGCCGGGTCGATTTCAACCGCGACGATATTTTGAACAGCATGTCTAAGCCCGCCTGCTGCGTCATTTCCACAACCTGCGCCGACAATCAAGAAGGAGTGGGGATCGGGATGCAGAAGCAAGGGGATATCATATTGACTCAAACCGCGGATATCCTCGGGGAACTTATCCGGGTTTGCTTCCATAAAAGACTGGCTCAGGTCGCCTATCATTTGATAGCCGGTATTGTTGACAGCTACAAAATATTCTCCAACTGATCTAAATTCATCATCGGCGCGACTCTTTTCAACTGCCAGTTTCTGATAAGGGGACCAGGTGACGCTTAGTGCATTTGGCACCTGACCGGCGAACCAAGACAGCGCAATGATTATCAGGAGCAGGGCGAAATTCATCTTTTTGTCACGCTGCTGCCAGATGATGAAAATCAGCATCAACGCCCCAAAAAGGCAGAACCATGTGAACGGTGGTTGGTAAAAATAGCTGAGCAAGACAAATAACCAGGTGCCAACCAGGCTTCCGGCAATGTTCACTGAATATGCCCAGATCGTATTGGGATGTTCATCCATCAGGCGGGCCAGCAGGCGGCCGAATGGGACGAAAATATCAACAATAATTATTAATAGTACATAGGTTAAGAGCAGGCCTGTAAATACCAAGATGATACTCAGAAAAAGATTTTCCGGTTCCATGGCTTCCCAGATTAGAAAATCGCCCGTTGCACTCAGCAAACTGCTGATTAATCCCACCAGATGTCGACTGACCGGGATTGTCAGAATAATCAGGATAAGCCCTAAAGGAACCAGACTGTTTTTCAAGACGATTGGCTGCCGGGACGTGAAGCAGCCAAGCCCAAGTCCAAGGAAGCAGGCTACCAGAACAGTGTTTTGAAGATAGGCGAATATCCGAACTTCTGTCCCAATCCAACGGATCAATAGCAATTCGAGGAATAAACCTGAAACGCTGATAAAGAAAATTGCCCAGGTGCGCTTTCCGGGTTCAAAAAATTTGTCCGTTCCTATGCTGTTATTGTATTCCGCCATTGGGGTTCTCCTATCCGAAAAGAAAGAGTTCGTTATGTTTCTTCTGGAAATAGATAACTTTCGATGTATTCTAGCTGGGTTTACCCCTTTTGGCAACATCCTGATCCTTACTGGTGGTACCGGTAGAAAGGCTCGTAGGTTCTGCGGTGTTCATCCCATAAGATTGGTATAATAGCCTCTTGAAATTATCAAATCCTTTGGAGAATGCATGAGCACCAAGAAAATGACCGGCGGCGAAATTCGCCAGACGTTTATCGACTTTTTTGTTGAACAGGGGCATACTTTTGTGCCTTCCTCTTCACTTGTCCCGGGCGGTGACGCGACCCTGTTATTCACCAATGCGGGTATGGTCCAATTTAAAGATGTCTTTATTGGTACCGATAAACGACCTTACTCACGGGCGGCCAATTCTCAGAAGTGCATGCGCGTGGCAGGCAAGCATAATGACCTGGAAGATGTTGGCCGTGATGATACGCACCATACCTTCTTTGAAATGCTTGGTAACTGGTCTTTTGGCGATTATTACAAGAAAGAAGCCATTACCTGGGCCTGGCAAATTCTGACGGAGGTGTTCGGGCTGCCAAAGGATCGCTTGTATGCAACGGTGTTCAAGGATGAAGAAGGGGAAATACCAACTGATGATGAAGCTGCAGGAGATTGGCTCGAACAGCCTGGTTTTCTTAAAGACCATCTTTACTATATGGGCCGGGCAGATAATTTCTGGGAAATGGCAGAAACCGGTCCTTGCGGACCCTGTTCAGAGATCCATATTGATTTGCGGCCAGGTGCTGGTCCGGTTACCATGGAGACCCTGGATAGTGATCGCTTCGTTGAACTCTGGAACCTGGTCTTTATTCAATACAACCGCACCGGTCCGGACGGGCTTGATCCCTTGCCGGCTACCCATGTCGACACCGGGATGGGATTCGAACGCATTGTTTCTGTTCTGCAGGGAGTCGATTCGAATTATAAGACCGATCTCTTTAAACCCGTGATTGAGGCTGTCCGACACCTGACCGGTGAGAGCCTGGAAGCTGTTTATGAAAATTTTACTCCATATCGTGTGATTGCTGACCATGCCCGGGCAGCCGCATTTCTGATTGCCGATGGTGTGGTACCCGGCAATGTAGGCCGGAACTATATTTGCAGAATGATCATCAGGCGGGCGGCCCGCTTTGGGATGAAGCTTAATCTGAACGAGCCTTTCCTGGCCGGGGCGGCTGAAGCAGTGATTGGTACTTATGGGGATTTTTATCCCGAATTGAGCAAGAACCGGGAGGTTATTCTCGATTCACTCACCCGCGAGGAACAACGCTTTGCCCGCACAGTGGAAGCTGGAATGGCCCAACTGGATTCACTGCTGGATGAAGTCCAAAGTTCTGGTGGTAAGGTGCTGGATGGCGGGAAAGCCTTCGACCTGTATGCTACTTGTGGTTTACCGTTTGAAATCTCGCGCGATATTGCGCAAGAACGATCCCTGAATGTTGACGAGGCCGGGTTCAAGGCTGCGATGGAAACACACCGGCTGGCATCGGGCGGCGGAAAGGCAATTGGTCAGATGGGCGGTGAGGACGCCGAATTTTACACCGGCCTGCTAAAAGATCTGCAGGCTGCCGGGAAGCTGGGGGAGGAAGGCGTTCTGTATGATCCCTATGGGAAGACTGCTGCAGATGGGAATATTTTAGCGCTGGTCATTCACGGGAGTCAGGAGAGACAAGCCCAAACCGGCCAGATGGTCGAAGTGATTGTTCCCCAGACCGGTTTTTACATCGAATCCGGCGGGCAGGTAGCCGACACCGGAATGATTTCCGGGCAGGATTGGAAAATCAGGGTTACTGATGTGCGTAAGCCCGCCGCGGGGATTGTCGTTCATCTTGGCGAGGTGGTTTCAGGGGCACCTCGGGTTGGCGATCCGATCAGGGTTGATGTTGATCTGGTCCGGCGGCGCGATATCATGCGTAACCATACCGCCACCCATTTGCTGCACGCCGCTTTGCACCGGGTGTTGGGTGAAGGCGCCCGCCAGGCGGGTTCGCTGGTTGCACCGGATCGATTGCGCTTCGATTTCAACCATCCGGAGAGTCTTTCGGCAGATCAGTTGGCTGAAATTGAACTCCTGGTAAATGACGCAGTTGCGGCTGACCTTGAGGTTGTTCCCCAGGAAAAAAACAGGGAAGCTGCGGTTGCAGAGGGCGCCATGGCGTTGTTCGGTGAAAAGTACGGTGAAACGGTTCGCACGGTTGCGATCGGGGAAACAGACAGCCGGCATTCCTATGAATTATGCGGGGGCACCCACCTTGAGCGCACTTCAGATGTGGGTATTTTCCTGATTGTTAGTGAAAGTTCGGCTGCTGCTGGTGTGCGCCGGATTGAGGCGGTAACCGGCCGGGCTGCGTACGGATTGATCACCCGGCGGTTCGATCTGCTGAAAAAGGCCGCAGTAACATTGAAAGCCTCCCTGGAAGATGTTCCCCAGAAGGTTTCAGCGCTGCAGGATGAACTATCTGCTGCCCGTAAAGAGATCTCAGCCTTACGGGCGGGGATGGCACAGGTTTCCCTGGATTCCCGGTTCGATCAAGCGGACAAGCTGGGGGATGTGTCCTTGCTGGTGTTGAACCTTCCCGGTGGCGATAAAGAGTCTCTCAGCCAGATGGCTGACAGGTTTCGCGAAAAGTTCTCTGAAAAGGGAGTATGCCTTGCGGTTGCCCCGTCGGAATCCAATGTTCTTGTCATGGCTGCCGTAACACAGGATTTGATCAAGCGGGGTATCAAGGCTGGTGATCTGGTGGGCGAAATATCCCGGCAGTTAGGTGCAGGCGGCGGCGGCGCACCTCACCTGGCTTTCGGCGGCGGGAAGGATGTCTCAAAAGTACCGCAGGCATTGGAAAGTGTCAGGGGCTGGTTGGAAAACAAGATCGAGTAGCGCGCCTTGAACACAATAATGTCCAGAATGCGAGGTTACTTATCTACTGCTGAAACCAGTATTCCCTGGGTTCTTCTGGGTATCTGTCTGGTTGCTTTTGGGCTGGCGATCCCGGGGTTGGGATTCTACTGGGATGATTGGCCAACCCTGACGATTATGCATACCCAGGGGTTGAGCGGCCTCTGGCAGTATTACCAATATGACCGGCCATTCCTTCCGTGGGTGTATTACCTGTTTTACCCGCTGTTGGGGAACAGTCCAATCGGTTGGCATATTGCGGCTTTGCTGCTGCGCTGGCTGACGGTCCTCTTCTCCTGGAAGACATTGGTTGCTATCTGGCCGGGACGGGTCCGGGAAGCGGCCTGCATGGCAGTTCTGTTTGCAGTCTATCCTGTTTTTGACCAACAAGCCATTGCGCTGACGTATGTGCCTCATTGGGTCAGCTATTTCCTGTTCTTTTTATCTTTATATTTCCTGCTTCGGGCTTTACAGTGTCAGTCGCGAAACCACTGCCAAACCTGGCTGGTATTGTCTGTGTTCTTACAGGCTGCCCATTTATGGACAATGGAATATTTCCTGGGCCTGGAAATTGCCCGTCTGGTGATTATCTTTCTGGTGGTAAGACGCAGTTTTCAAGAATTCAAGGAAAGGATTTGGAGATCCTTATTTGTTTCATGGCCGTACCTGCTTGTCCTGGCTGGATATTTGTTGTATCGGTTTTATTTTTTGCATTTCCCGGGAGAAGTAGAACCCAATGCCCTGGTTTTGGGCAGTTTTTGGGAAACACCGTTGGGTTTTGCTCGTGACTTTTTGGAAATCGTCTTTCTTGATCTTTCCTTCATGCTGGTTGGAACCTGGGGCAGGATTTTATCAGCAGAGTTCATCTTGATGAAGAGTCTCTTTTTCTGGGGTTCGGTTGGAATCTCTCTGGCGGTCGCGGCTGCGGGCTATTATTACCTGGTGCGCATCAAAGAGCACGATCACGATCCGGAGGAGGTTTGTTTTCACAGACAGGCATTCACAATTGGGATGGCAATCCTGTTCTTTGGCGCCCTGCCGGGATGGATTACTGGACGGCAGATGACGTTTGGGCTCTATGGCGACCGTATTGCACTGCCTGCGTTGTTAGGCGCCAGTATGGTACTTGTGGCTCTTCTGGATTGGTTCAGCCATCGCTGGCGGCCAAAGGTGCTGGCTGTGAGCGTGATGCTCTTCCTGGCGCTTCTTTTCCACCTTCAGACAGGAAGGGCATATCAAAAATCCTGGCAGACACAGCTTTCTTTCTTCTGGCAATTGTACTGGCGCGCTCCCCATATTTTGGAAGGTACGCCAGTCTTGTCGGAACATGAGATACTGCCGGATATGGGTTTGTATTCGACTGCTTCTGGAATTGTTACCATGTATGGGACTGATAATGAGCCTGCGAGCATGCCCTATTGGTTTTTTACCCGGGAGCGAAAATTCGATCACCAGTTAGATCGCTTCCAGGCCGGCAAAGATTTACGCGGCTCATTTCGATCGATGGCTTTCCGCGGGAAGAGCCAACAAAGCCTGGCGGTCTTCTATGATGGAACTCGCTGCCTGAGAATTCTTGATGAGGGACGTGTGGAGAACCAGGTGCTGCCAGAAACGTACTCTGGAATAATTGCAGCCTCCGAGCTTGGTCAAATAGGAGCGGTCTCCGTGGATCCCGACGTCATGATGCCGCCAGGGATATTTGGTCCTGAACCAGAACAAGGCTGGTGTTATTACTATCAAAAAGCCGAACTGGCGCGGCAGTCAGGAGACTGGCAAGAAGTCGCGCAGTTGGGGGACGCAGTTCAAGCGCATGGGAAAAGACCCTATGACCCCATTGAATGGATTGTCTTTATCGAAGGGTATCTTGGATCCGGCCAGTCAGGCAAAGCCCTGGAACTGACCGGAGTAGTGAAACAGGAAAATCCGGATTATATCCCGCTGATATGCCAGGTGTGGCGCAGCATGAGCGCTTCCACGGATATCGATCTGGAATGTTTCCCGGTTGAAGATGAATGAATGGGGTGCGCTATAAATTTGTAGAATCACCAGCTCCGAACATCCCGGAGGGTTTCTATCAGACCATCCACCGGGTAAACCGGCCTTCGGGGTGCTGCTCCGGGAATGGCATCGCTGCGATAAACGCTACAACATTTTAGCGTACCGATGAGTGGTAACTTTTAGGCGGAATCCTGTCCTTCGGCTATAATTACACCTGATGCGTACTCAAATAATCCAGTTGGAGACATATGATAACCTGGTTTCTGTCCGTGACCGTCTGTCATGGGCGAAAACACCGCGCATATTGTTGATCTGGCCTCAGCAGGGGGACGCGGATCTCCGCCCGGTAGACCTGGCGGTTATCCAGCGGCACGCGTCCAAGTTAGGCGCCCAGGTCGGGCTGGTTACCCGGCGGGAGAGGATTCGCCGCCTGGCCATTGAACAGGGCATGCCTGTCTTCCAATCGGCTGGAGCGGCGCAGAGGGAGGAATGGCCGCCTGTCCAACGGTACAAGGCAAAGCGAATCCGTTCCAAACCAGACCTCAGGGCGATGCGAGAACAGGTCCACCAGCCGGAGGCACGTTGGCGCTCGCGACTGGTCACGCGTATTCTTTCTTTCACCCTGGGCGTCGTTTCTGTCCTGGTACTGGCAGCACTGATTGTTCCTGAGGCGAGGATTGTGATCGAACCGGAATTGCAGAGGCAGTATGTGGAGTTAAGGGTTCGGGCAGACCCCTCCGCGGCGTCGGTAAATGTGGCCGGTGTGGTCCCGTCCAGGCAGGTTGAGGTGGTTGTGAAAGGGCAGGATACGGTTGTATCCAAAGGCGGGGTTTCTGTGCCGCAAAAAAAGGCCACCGGGATCGTTGAGTTCAGCAATTATTCCGGCCACGACAGGGTGATCCCGGCCGGTACTGAAATCAGCACGGCCGGCGATGATCCCCTCCTGTTTGTCACGCTGGAGGATGGTAACCTGCCCGGCGGGGTTGGAGAGATTATCCGGGTCCCTGTGGAAGCGGTCGAGATGGGTGCGGAAGGGAATTTGGAAGCCAATACGCTGGTCGTTATCGGCAGTGACCTTGGGCTTGTGGTTGCAGTGACCAATCCTGAACCATTCATCGGGGGGCTCAGCATGGGGTTGCGCGGCTCGTCTGATGAGGAACGCCAGACGTTATACGATACTGTGATGGCAGACCTGTTGGCTCAGGCTGGAGAAGCGGCTGCTCGCAAGTTGAAAAAAGGTGATCTGGTCTTTCCTGAATCGCTGCAAGAGGTCGAAGTCTTGAGTGAGATCTATGACCCTCCGATTGGGAAAGCGGGAGAAACACTGACTTTAACGCTCGAGGTGCGGTTTACTGTCCAATATGCCTCTGCGGAGGATCTTTACACTTTGGCCCAATTAGCACTGGCAGCGGCTGCTCAGGACGATATGGCACCCTTACCGGATACCGTTACATATGAGACGCTTGATCCACCCAGGACCAGCTATGATGGTCTTTCGACCTGGCAGATGGGCGCCAGGCAGTATGTATACCCCCCGGTCGACCGCATGGTTGCAATCTCTCTTGTCCAGGGGCGCAGGCCGCCGGTTGCCTCCCAGAAATTGGAGGCTGCCTTCGCTTTGCAAACTCCCCCAGAAGTAACCTTGATGCCTTCCTTCTGGCCCTGGCTGCCGGTTATTCCATACCGGATTGAGGTGGAAATTCAATGAGGATCATGGCTGTTGACCATGGTGAAAGAAGGATTGGGTTGGCTGTCAGTGATGAGACCGGTACAATTGCCAATCCTTTGACTGTGATCACTCATACTGCGCGCCTGATGGATGCAGCCCAGGTTGCCGGTCTGGCACAGGAGAAGCAGGTTGGTTTGATCGTGGTTGGCCAGTCATTTGGAGAGGACGGAAAGCCTAACCTTTCGGGGCGCCGGGCCGGACGTTTTGCAGAAGCGCTGCAGTCACAGACTGATACGCCGGTTATGCTGTGGGACGAAAGCTTCAGCACCCGGGTTGCACGTCGCGCCAGGATTGCCATGGGTGGCGCCCGCCGTAGACGAGCCGGGCACCAGGATGACCTCGCCGCTGCAGTGATCCTGCAGACCTACCTTGATGCGCACCCCTCAGGGTGTTGAGATGGCCCGGAAAAGCAGCCGTACTTCCCCGCTTGTTTTGGGTTTATTGATTCTGATGGCTGGCTTACTGTGCGCGGCGTCGGTATACCTTCCTTACCGGGCCAGGGTGATTTTTGGCCCTCCCGCCGTGACAGTGGGACCGGTCGGTCTTGTCAAAACATCGGCAAAGCTGCTCTTGTATAAGGGAATGTTGATCGAACCACTAGACCCGAATGGGACACAGCAGACCTTTGTTGTGGCTGCCGGGGAATCTGTTGTTTCGGTTGCAGAACGCCTGGAACAGGCGGGGTTGGTCCGCAGCGCGGATGGTTTCATTACCTTTATGGTCTACTCGGGCCTGGATACCAGTGTCCAGGCTGGAGAATTCACCCTCAGTCCGGCGATGTCCAGCATTATGATCGCCTTTGAACTGCAGGACGCCTCTTCCGGCGATGTCTCGTTTGTGATCCTGCCAGGCTGGCGTATGGAGGAAATTGCTGCTTCCCTACCGACTTCAGGGTTATCTTTTTCGCAGGATGAATTCCTGGCGGCAGCCAGGTCCCGTCCGGTAGAACTGCAGGATTGGCCCGGGGTGAGCAGTGCAGAAGGTTTCCTTTTCCCCGGCGCTTATTTGCTCCCGCGCACCATCACTGTCCATGAATTGATCAGCCAATTGGTCCGTACCTTCAACTTCAATCTTACGGCAGAAATGCGGCAGGGTTTTTCCAACCAGGGCCTGAATGTCTACCAGGCGGTGATCCTGGCCTCCATTATCCAGCGAGAGGCCGTGGAAGCGGAAGAACAACCATGGATCGCTTCTGTCTTCCTGAACCGGATGCGGGCCGGTATGCGACTGGGAACCGATCCTACCGTCCAATATGCCCTTGGTTATAATGCAAACCAGTCAACCTGGTGGACGAACCCGCTCTCGCTCCAGGATCTTGAATTTGAGTCTCCCTACAATACTTACCTCTATGCCGGGCTGCCTCCCGGACCGATTTCAAACCCCGGTTTGAGCGCGCTGCAGGCAGTAGCTTTCCCCGAAGAGACAACTTATTATTACTTCCGGGCCCGTTGTGACGGGACAGGCCTGCACGCCTTTGCAGAGACATTCGAGCAGCATATCCAAAACGCCTGCCGGTAATGGATGTTTCTCTTTTGGGGGGTTACGATACTGCAAGCAACAGCTTGAAGGCTGTTGCTTGCAGTATAAGAGGGGTGAAGACAAATCATCCAGTGACCATGCGATATGCAGTCTTCCGGGGAATTTGTCTGCACCTATAAACACCAGATGTGATAGCAAAGTTGCGTTTTTATCCTTCCCAACCCCGGGCAGGTCGGTTGGTGTTCGCGGATGAGTTTCAAGGCAGCTTGTTCAGCCGGGTCGTCCCTGGTTATGGTGAGTGCAAAGATGGGGATGAAGTCATATAATTCTGCCAGACTGCTTCCATCTGCAACCGCTTTGGGACCTGACCGGCGCTTCCGGGTTGTCTGTTTAGTCGGTGGAGAGGACCGGCAGCGCTGGCCCCAGGATGTAGACCAGAATTGCGGCAGGTTTCATTGGAACTTTCGATAGGCCACATAGATATCGGCTTCCAGCATGCGATCCTCTTTATAGAAGTGATGGGTGAAATAGAGATTGCCCCGGTTGTCCATCGAGGCTTCACCCGCAAAGGGAGCAAACATCTTCTCTGGCTGGCCCCACTGGCTGTCAACCATTGTCGAACGCCATAACTCCGGGGCGCCCGCCGCCCTGGTGAACCAGAGTTCATTCCCATCCGGTGAGATGAACGGCCAGCCGTCGGCGCCGGCTGAGTTGACGATTTCAAGATTGTCCGGCGCCTGCCAGGCGCCCGCTCTCCATTTCGAGCGCCAGATATCATAACCGCCCTGCCCACCGGGTCGAGAAGAATGGAAGTAGAGTTCGTTTCCATCCGGGGTGATGTGCAGTTCACCGACTTCGTATTCGGGATCGAACCCGGCTTCCTGCCAGTTGCTCCAGTTTCCGTCCTGGCGCTCGGCTGTGAACCATTGGACGCCGCTGTACCCCTCGCGGGCCGAGCAGAACCACATTTTATTACCGAGGACGAATTCACAACCATCCAGGGCCAGTTTACCGGGATCCTGGAGGGATATTCTCTGCGGGTCACTCCAGGCGCCGTTGGTACGATAGGCGGCATAAATCCCGGTGACGCCATCGGTCAGCTGTTCCTCTGGCGGGATACGCGGGTCGGGGGTGAACCACAGGTAAAGTGTGCTGCCATCCGGGGTAATGAATGCCGAATCTTCAGCCCCGGCCGTGTTGATCGGATAGGGAAGCGGAACCGGGTCTTCATATTCTTCTGTGTATGACTGCGGCGGGTAGGGATCACGATCCGGGGTTATCTTGACCACATTGTCTGGGAGGCTGTCTGCCCGGGACAGGACCGGTGCGGGTGTGCCCGGGCTGGTATTCACCAGGCTGCAGGCCAGACCGGCAATCAGCAGGCCAACGAGGAAGAACGCGATCCTCCTCATTGGTAGTAATCCTGTGCCTGGCGGGTCCAGGTCTCCCAGGCGGGTTTCGGGGAACCGTCGGCATTGCGCAGTCCGAAATAGCACAGGAAGGTCACAAAAGCCTCCATTTCTGCGGGGTCTGGCTCGCTGCCCGGCTCGAAGAACGTCAGCGCCTGTTGGGCGCAAAAATCCCTGTTCGAATCGTGCAGGTCAAACCAGCTCAGGAACAGGATCTGTTCCCGGCGTTCAGTCAGGGCTGAGAATACCTGGCGGACGTATTCAGCCTGGTCTGCCTCCGTCCCGTCCAGAACTTTCGCGGTGCTCCATCCGGTCTCGACGATGGCAATGGGAGTCCCGTCAGAGATGGTGATCATACGGTCCAGGTAGTCGCCAATCAGTCCCGGTTCGCGGGTGAAGTGGAAGCCCTGATCATACAGGTACAGTGTGTAGGCGATGTAATCTCCCCGATTGAGCAGCGGGATGATGTCCAGGCTTTCCAGTGTTTCGGCGTCATGAAAGGCGAAGACCATGCCTACCGGGAGGTGGGGATTGTTTTCATGGACGGCGGCCCGCACCCGGTCGAAGGTTGCCGCGTAGGCATCGATCTCATCCCGGTGGGCGTAAAAATAATCATTAACTTCGTTCCCGACTGCCAGGTAGTGGATGCGGTCGGCGTAACGGTCGGAGAAAGCAACCAGGAATTTCTCCAAGCGTCCTGCCAGGACCGGATCATCGAAGGCGCGTTCTTCCAGGTCGGGGGGAACGCGGCCGCGCACCGTGGTGTGGATGAGATTGATAACGACTGAGATCTGCAGTCCTTCCAGGAGGTTCGCTTCGAAGATGTAGTCGGGGGTGGTCCAATCGTAACTGTCAGGTTCTTTTTCGATCTCTCCCCATTGAACGTAATAGTGTGAAACCTGAACCCCACTGCTGCGGGCCAGCGCCAGAGCCTGCTGGTAATCACCAAGATCGAACTGGTTGGCCGGGTTGGCCTTGGGTAGGACGACCATTCCCAGGGCGCCTTTGGAGAGGTACGGGGTTGAGTCTGCTCTGGTGCAGATGGCTGAGTTAAGCGTCTTTTCAAAAAGGGCATTGTAGGCGTTGAATTCAGTTTCGGCGGCCATGGCTGTTATCTCATAGGTGACCGCGTTGCAGTAAATGAACAGGCTTTGGAAGTGCAGACTGGCCCGGTTCTCATTCACACTCATCTGCAAGCCGGTGTGTGCAGTCCCGGGCTGTTCTGAGAGCAGGGTTGCTTCGGGATTCTCTTCGATCCACAGCCGGACGTTTTCAGAGACCAGGCGCGGGATCATTGGCCAGGGTTTAACCCAGATGGCGGCGCGCCCGTCACTGATCGAGTAAATGACCTGCTCGTCTGAGGAGCGGGATGTTTCCCAGGCGGGGAGCTGCACAGAGAGGGCTCCTACGTTGAATTCGACTTTTCCGGGAGGGAGCGCTTGTGCCTGTGTAGAGAGCGCTTCAGGCGGTTGTCCGCAGGAAATGGCTGTTGCTGCAATCACGCCAAAAACGAGCAGGATACGTTTCATAATAAGGTCTGTCTGGTCTTTCAGGTCGTAAAAAGCCAGGGTCGGGTCAGGCGTTATCCGGGGAGATCCGTTCTTTAGGTCTGCGCTGGAGCATGGTTTGGATTGCGGCGCCAAGCCCGGCTGAAAGGATCAGCGGAGTGAACAGAAACCAGCCAATGAACGGCGCCAGCCCGACCAGGATCAGCAGCAGCCCGCCCCTGCGTTGAGCCTGGAGCGGAGGTTTGCCGGTTTCCATGCGCTGTCCGACCAGGCTGGTTAGTGCGCATAGTCCAATAAAGAGCAGGCCGACCAGGCCGACCAGGATCAGCAGGGCGCCCGCCGCGGCCAGGCTGCTCACCACGGGGCCGGTTTGTTCTGTCAGCCAGATCAATACCAGGATGATGGCTGAAAAAAAGATCAGGTTGACCAGGCCCAACAGGAATGAGCGTGCGAGCGAAGCTTCCAGGGTCTGGCGCACCCGGGTGATCTGATCCGGGAACAACAGGGTGATGGCCTCCAACGCTGCCAGCAGGGTGACGGCGCTGAAAATGACCAGTAAGATCAAGCCGAGTAATTCCATAGGGAACTCCTTTCAATAGAAGTAAGTAGTTTTTCAACCGGGGAGGGTACAGCCCTCAGACGGAGCGATTTCATGATGATTTCTCGTGACGGGTATTCCCTGAAGCAGGCGGGGTTTTGTTGAGCAGCAGTAAATTCCCGACAACCCACAGTGCGGCGGTGCTGGCTAGGATCAGGGAGATTGAACTGCTGTCCAATCCGGTCTGCAGCCAGGGCGCCGGCAGGGTCGGGAATTCAACAGACGGCAGTTGGATTCTGCTGGCCAGCAGCCAGGCCTGCAGCAGGAAGGTTTGTATATCCGGGAGCTTGCCCGGTGCGTTGTGCCAGAATCCACCCAGGTTCAGGTTGTCGGGTATGTTGTGTGCCAGCAAGACCAGGATTGTCAGGGCAGTTCCGGCTTGCCCCAGCAGGAGCAGTTTCCCAAACGAGAAAGCTGGCTGCGGCCTGAGTCTGGCCAGGATACCCGGGGCCAGGTCCCTGGTCAGGGGCTCCTCCGGGAGCGCGGCCAGTTCTTCAAACAGCCTCTGCAGGCCCTGCATCCGCGCCGTGCACACCCGGCAGGACTGCAGGTGCCGGTCGATGCTCCCGGCGGCTGCCTGGTCGAGCGCCTGGTCGAGATATTCATTCAACAGTTCTTCTGTGATATGGTTCATACGCTTTTCCCTGTATTCAATTCTTGAAGGGCTGCGGCCAACAGCTTGCGGGCCCGGAACAGGTCGGATTTGATATCGCTGAGCGGCCGGTTGAGGACCCGGGCGATTTCATGATAGCGCAGTTCCTGGAAGTGGCGCAGTTCGATCACAGCCCGGTAGCGCGGCGGGAGCTTCAATATCTCCAGGTGGATGCGCTCACGGCGCAACCGCTGGCTGGCCTGGGTCTCGGGGCCGGGCGCAGGGTCGGGATATGGCAGTGTGTCTTCCTCCAGCGGCTGTTCCTCGGGTATCCGTTTCAAGCGGTCGAAGCAGACGTTCACAGCGATTTGTTTCAACCACGGGACAATGGGGCGCGTCCGGTCGAAATTCTTGATGAACCGGAAGGCGCGCAGGAAGGTATCCTGGGCAGCATCTTCAGCATCTTCCCGGATGCCAAGCATTCGCCAGGCGACATTGAAAACTACTGCCTGGTACCGGTGAATGAATTCGGTGTATGCTTGCTGGTCTTTCAGGAGGATCTGATTAACCAGTTCGACCTCATTGTTCGTCTGCATTCTATTATTAAATACTGTGCCTGTCTGGAAAAAGTTGCAAAACGAGCCACCCTGAGTGGGTGGCTCGTTGTTATTCGCTGGTTAGCTTTCAGCAGTTTGGGCTTTTTTTCTGAACCCGGACACGATCCAGAGCGCCAGCCCGGTCGACAGCAGCAGGATGGACCCCAACAGGATATTCCCGACCAGCTTGCCTGAAATTGAGGTGAGAATATCCAGCATCAGCTGCAGCAGCCCGGTGCTCAGAGAGGCGGGGATCTCCTGGCTGAGTATGACCGGCCAGAAGTCCGGGATTGAGACAGAGAAGAGGATGGCCAGCACCAGGTTGGTCAGCCCGGCGAAGAAAACCGGGACCCCCCACCACCGCAGCCAATCACGCAGGCTGCGGATAGCCAGCAGGGTGATGAGCAGCATCAGGCCGAGCGGGATCAGCGGGCTGAGCAGCAGGGCATAGCGCAGCTGGTGGATCCCGGAAACGGCGTCTGCGGTCTGCGGATCATCCTCCATGCCTTCGATGTCCAGGGTTGTTATCAGCGGGGTTTGGGCGGGAATGGCTTCCGCCAGCATGTTCAGCTGTGCCTGCAGGTCTGGGGACATTTTGATCAGGATATCTTCGCCCGGCTTGCAAATCACGGTTGCGTCAGCTTCCCCGCGCAGGCTGGCCTGCAGCGTTTCTGATTCGGCCTCAGTGCAGGCAGGCTTGGAGCGCAGCAGGTTGATGGTCGCCCGCAGGCCGGGTTCCCCGGAGATATTTCTTTTCAATTCAACCAGCGAGATGGATATCTCTTTTGATTCCCCGCCAAGGAACGCCAAGGTGTCGTCGACGACTTTGTTTGCAATCACCTGCATGGCTTCTGGCGGCAGGAGGGCGCCAATGATCATCTCCCAATCGGTGACTTTGAGGCTGTCTACAAACGTCGGCGGCCTGCCGATGTGTTCCAGGTCCTCGCCGTTGAATTCAAAGCAATCGATCAGCTCCCAGGCTTCGACGGCAGACACCCGTCTTTGGCGGCTGCGGAGTTGTTCGTAAGCATCCAGCCCGATTGAGTCGGAGACACATACCCGAACGTTCTCCGGCGCCTGCGCCAGGGCATTGGTCTGGTTGAATTTTTCTACCAGGTGGGGAGGCGCCAGGTCGTAATACTCATCCAGGCAGGGGTCGAGCGCTTCGTAGTCTTCCGCGGTCAGGGGATCCAGGCCGGAAGCGAGTTGGGCATGGCGTTCTTCCCCGAGCGCATCCAGGTAGCAGCGCTGGATCTCGGGCGGCAGACCCTCGCACAACAGCGGGTTGTTCTCACAGGGATTTGTATCCAGGGTGAAGACGATCTGTTCGGCCAGGACCCGCGGCAGGCGTTTATAGACCTGCTGTTCTGTCAGGGCGCTTTTGTACGTGTCTGCAGCGAACAGGCTCAGATCGATGTTATAGAGGATATTGGCGGCGGCAGCTGTAACCACAAAGAGTATTGCGATGATGGCGGCAAGAAATTTGGCAAATCCGCGGCGCATTGGCAGCTCCTTAGAAAAGGTGTGAACGCCCTAAGTATACAGGATTATTGGCTGGATGCAATGGAGAAGTATCGATGGTTGTTCCTCGCTCTTGGTTTTCCCTCTCCCGGCTCCCTTCGGGAATGCTTCGCGAGGAGAGGGGTGAGAGCATGTGCTCTATCCTTTACCTGACCCCGCAGCATGGGAATGGGGAATTGTAGAAAAACCAGTGCAGAAAACGCGCCATTTATCGCCCACCTGTGCAGCATAAGTCGCCGATCCGCGCACCATGAGCCGCCCACTCAGCCATTAAAAGTCGCCCACTTATTCCTCGTCAGTGGGCGACTCATTTTAAATTTATAAGGCTGATTTATAAGGCTGATTTCGGCGAGCGATTGGTATTATTTCTCTTCGATGATCTCGGTATAGTCCTTGGTGACGGTATCTTTGATGCTGGCGCCCAGCAGGGTGATCAGTTCAGCCGCCAGCAGGGCTTTTTTCTTGGCATCTTTGCGGCTCCAGGTGGTGCTCTTCACTTCCAGGAAGCTGCCCAGGTCGGGCTTTTCGAAGTGGTCGAGATTGACGAAAAATTCGGTCTTCTTGAAATTCACCAGCCAGCGCAGGCGCTTCTTTTCGATCACGATCTCAGACTGCGGCTTAAAGTATTCCCGGTAGAAGCGCAGGGTATGCGCGGCCGGCGCCAGGAAGCGGCTGCGGGAGAGAAGTACATCCTGGTCGAAGTGTTCTTCCCGGCTGGGGCCGATCAGGGTCAGGCGTGAGCGCACGCTGGCAACGTTCCCCTTGCTGTCGATCAGGTCGTCTTCCCGAAAGCGCAGCCGCCCCTGCTTGTGGTCCTCGAAGTAGAAATAGTTATCGTACTGGTGATAGTTCTTGAAGCGGATGATCTCGATCGCGGGGTTGTCCAGCGCATCCCGGACGGTCTCCAGATCCTGGATCTTGACCTTGACCTGCACTTCGAATGATTCCTGTTCGGAAGAACCACCCAGGGCGATCAGCTTCGACAGGACGGACTGCTCGCGCTCGATCAGGAATGCGTCGATACGGCGGGCGTATTCATTCGCTTGTTTCAACAGGCTCACTTCGTCCAACGTCTGCAGGACCCGTTCGCGCATCAGCCATTTGCCGTTGACCATCACATCGGTAACGTCGCTTGATTTGGCGGCGTAAACGATCTGGGCGTAGGCGTTGTCGACATTGCGCTGGAAGCGCGGGGCGTTGTGCAGCGGGGAGGTGTCGACCAGGATCATGTCTGCCCGCTTGCCCACTTCCAGGGAGCCGGTCAGGCGCCCGATGTGCAAGGCCCTGGCCCCCAGGCGGGTGGCCATGCTGAGGGCTTCTACCGCCGGGACGACCGTCGGGTCTTCACTGACGCCTTTGGCCAGGATGGCCGCCAGGCGCACTTCCTCGAACATATCCAGGTCGTTGTTGGAAGCCGATCCGTCGGTACCGATGCCGACATTGATCCCCAGCTCCCGCATCTTGGATACCGGTGCAAAGCCCGAGGCCAGTTTCAGGTTGGAGGTCGGGTTGTGGGCCACGCCGACCCCGGCTTTGTGCAGGGTCCGCATTTCTCCCAGGTCGACATGCACACAGTGGGCGGCCAGCACCTTGGCGTCGAACAGGCCAAGCTTCTTGACGTAGGGGATGACCGGCATGCCGGTCTCGTTGCGCATGGTCTCGCGTTCCTGGAGGGTCTCAGCCAGGTGGGTGTGCAGCGGCACGTCGAACTCTACCGCCAATTCGGCCGCGGCGCGCAGGATCTCGTCCGTGCAGGTGTAGGGCGCATGCGGGGCGACTGAGGGTACGATCAGTTCGTGGCCCTTCCAGCGCTGGATGAAGTCACGCGCCATCGCCAGCGAATCTTCGTAGGTCTCTGCGTCTGGGGAAGGGAACTTCAGCACTGTTTGGGCGCATAAGGCCCGCAGCCCGGCCTGGGCGGTGGCTTTGGCCACGTCTTCTTCGAAATAGTACATATCGGCGAAGGTGGTGACGCCGGTCTTGATCAGCTCGGCGCAGGCCAGCTGCGTCCCCAGGCGGACGAATTCCGGGGAGACGAACTCGCGCTCTACCGGCATCATATAACCCATCAGCCAGACATCCAGCCGGAGGTCATCGGCCAACCCGCGCAGCAGGGTCATGGGCACATGGGTGTGGGCGTTGATCAGCCCGGGCATCAGCACTTTCCCCTGACAGTCGATGGTTTCCCTGGCCTGGTATGCGCCGTTCAGCTCTGCTTCAGGCCCAACGGCGACAATCGAGTCTCCTTTTACTGCGACTGCACCCGACTCATATTGGTTCAGGTCATCATCCATGCAAAGGACGAGTGCGTTTGTGAACAGGGTATCTATAGCTGTTTCCATTCGTAGCTCCTTAGCCTGTAATTCGTACTCTGGTTGACAATCAAAGCGGGTTACTTCTTCTTATTCGGTTCCCAGTTGAGGAAGACTTCCAGGATGCGAACATTCTGATCGAAATCCGTGTCGTTGTGGTTGGTCAGTTCAATATCGACAGAAGGGATGTTCATGGTGGAAGAGGCCCAATCTGTCAGGTTGCCGGTGTAATCGCAGCCGGTATCATAGGGGGGGTACCCGTAGCTGCTCACATTGGCAAGCGCTCTGGCGAGCTGTTCCGATTCGTACAGGGTTGGGTAGCCGCCGGCGAAGATCCCCAGGGCTGCGCTGTGATAACTGATCAGGGCCCGGAGGTTATGGGTGGAAATAAAGTTGATCAGTGCTCTGGTCTCCGGTTCTGAGCCGGGGGAGGCGCCGCCGGTCAGGGTCAGGTAGTTCCAGCAGCCGTCCCGGTCCCAGTCGGTGGTCCAGCGGTAAGGCCAGTTATGGTTCAGGTCGACATTGTTGGCGTTGGCCCGGCCCCGGATGCCGTGCGCCCGGGCCTCTCCGTCCGGGTTGAGATTGCGCAGGACATAGAGTTTGACATCGTTGGGGATGATCTCGGGATGCCCGGTCAGGTGTTCAATCAACAGGTCGGCCAATACGATGGTGTTCCATTCACTGCCGCCGTGGATGCCGGCCACGATCATCTTCTCTTTGGGTCCGTCCCCAAAGGTGTACACCTCCAGGGGGCGTCCCTGGAGGCTGAAACCGATCACATCCGGCCGCTGGCCGTTCAGCAGGACAAAGGGGGTGGGTGTCTGGTAAACGATCTTTGTGCTCTGCGGCGGCGGCGTCAGTGTGGGCAGGTAGAGCGTGGTCGGCAGGGGTTTCGGGGAGAGTTGGTTTGGGTCGGCCGCGGGTGGATCGACTGCCAGGGGGGCGCCCTGGATTGGGGCGGCTTGTGCTGGCGCTGAGTTAGACCAATAGAGGAACCCAAAGGCTATCACCACGATCAAAACCATGTTTGCAGCCCAGATGCTGCCGATCAGGAGTGTCAGAGATTTTCTATTTTTTGCCATTTGCTTCCAACAGGTACAGGCGCAGGTGGTTGAGCGCCAGGTTGGCGGCCCACAGCGGAGCGGTTATTGGAGGCCCGCCGTAAAGCCGGTTGTAGGTCAGGGTTCCTGTTGTTGTTATCAAGATGATCTCAACCGTAATTTGTTTACCTTTTCTTTTTACCATTATACCGGCTGTAATGTCCGCGCCAAGCCGGAGGTGATGGTCTGCAGCGGCTGGCTGCAGGCTGCCGGAGGGAGCCGGTATCTCTACTCCTGCCTTGAACGCCGGTGTTCCAGCGGCACCAAGCATGAGTTTGAATGCGCCGCCTGTCCCGGCTTCCACCGCAGACAGCGTCCACTGGCGGCGTTCCAGCATCCCCAGGACCACCCCGGCCAGGGTTTCTTCATCAGTGCCGAAGATCATCTCTCCCAGCAGGCTGCGCATTTCCCTGTCGACATTGTCGATCATCCGGTCGGCTTCAGCTTCGTCCTTCGCCTTGGCCGAGATGCGGATATCAACCGTCCCGGCATGGGCGGCCAGGCCGACGGTCGGATTGGTATGCGTTTCGTAATCCTCGATCAGCTCATCGATGAGGCTCTCGCCGCCTCCGGCGGTGTGCAGCAGGCGCACCTTGATGACCTGGTCGAGTTGGAAGCGTTCCCTCAGGTAGGGGAGGATGGTCTGCTGGAGGATTTGTTCCATTTCGCAGGGTACGCCTGGCAGCACGATAATGGCGCTGTCTTCCGTCTCCACAATGAAGCAGGGCGCAGTCCCGACCGGGTTTTCGATCCCGATAGCGCCCGTGGGCGCGTAAGCCTGTCTTTTCTGGTTTTCCCCGGCTGTGCGGCCGTAGCGGGCCATGCGTGCGATCACCTGCTGCCAGAGGTCTTCACGGAACTCCAATTCCAGGCCGGCGGCCAGCGCCACGGCCTGGCGGGTGGGGTCATCCACTGTGGGTCCCAGGCCGCCGGTGGTGATGATGATATCGGCGCGCTGCAGGGCGGCGCGGATAGCGTCTGCGATCCGCTCGACGTTGTCACCGATGGTCTGGGTCCTGTAGAGGTCGATTCCCAGATCGCGTACTGTGCGTGCAATGAAGCGGGTGTTCGTATCGACGATCTCTCCCAGCAGGAGTTCGGTTCCAATCGAGATGATTTCTGCGCTTGGCATGCTGTCTCTTAGAACCGCAGGTGTTTGACGGTCAGCCCATTGTTGATGAGCTGGTTCAACGAATCGATCCCGATGTGGATGTGCTTCTCAACGAAATTCGCTGTCACCTTGCGGTCGCTGTCTTCTGTTTTAACACCGCTTGAGATCATCGGCTGGTCCGAAACAAGCAGCAGGGCGCCGGTGGGGATGCGGTTGTAAAACCCGGTGGTAAAGAGGGTGGCGGTTTCCATATCAATGGCAGTGGCGCGGATCTTTTCCAGGTACGCTTTGAAGGCGGCATCGTGTTCCCAGACGCGCCGGTTGGTTGAGTAGACTGTCCCGGTCCAATAATCGCGCCCGTAATCCCGGATGGTGGTCGAGACTGCTTTTTGCAGGTTGAAGGCTGGCAGGGCAGGAACTTCCGGTGGGAAATAGTCGTTGGAAGTGCCTTCCCCGCGAATAGCGGCGATGGGTAAGATCAGGTCGCCGATCCGGGTGATTTCCTTTAGCCCGCCGCACTTTCCCAGGAAGAGAATGGCTTTGGGCGTGATCGCGCTGAGCAGGTCCATGACCAGTGCGGCATTCGGGCTGCCGAGCCCGAAATTGATGATCGTGATCCCGCCGGCTGTGGCGTTGAGCATCGGGTATTCTTTCCCGCAGGTCTCGACATCGTGCCATTTGGCGAACTGCCGGACGTAATTGTCGAAGTTCGTCAGCAGGATATATTTCGAGAACTGTTCCAGGTGTCTGCCGGTGTAGCGCGGCAGCCAGTTTGAAACGATCTGTTCTTTTGTCTCCATGATATCCTTTCCAACAAAAAAAGCGCAGAGGTGTCTAATTGTACCTCTGCGCCGGCTTGACTGACAATCTGATTCTATTCCATTCCCAGGTAAGCCTTCTGCACCATTTCGTTTTGTTTCAGGTTCGCGGCGGTGTCGCTGAGGACAATTTCACCTGTTTGTAGCACATACCCGCGGTTGGCTACCGAAAGCGCCATGAGCGCATTCTGCTCGACCAGCAGGATGGTGGTGCCTTCCTGATTGATCTGTTGGATGGTCTCGAAGATGCTCTCGACGAGAATGGGCGCCAATCCCATCGAAGGTTCGTCCAACAGGAGAAGTGTTGGGTGGGCCATAAGCGCCCGGCCGATAGCAAGCATTTGTTGTTCGCCGCCCGAGAGGGTCCCGGCCACCTGTTTGCGGCGCTCTTTCAGGCGGGGAAAGATCTCGAAGACCCGTTCCAGGTCTGCTTCAACACCTTTACGGTCTCTGCGGATGTAGGCGCCCATGTCGAGATTTTCTGCAACGGACAGGCGGGCAAAAACCCCTCGTCCCTCAGGGACCATCGAAACACTTTTGGAAACGATCTCGTGGGGTTTGTAGGCGCCAAGCTCTTCACCGTTCAGGCGGATGCTGCCCCGGCTTGTCTTGCGCAAACCGGAGATCGACCGCAGGGTGGTTGTTTTACCGGCGCCGTTCCCGCCGATCAGTGTCACGATCTCACCTTGCTCAACACTTAACGAGACGCCTTTGAGCGCATGGATGTTGTCATAATATGTGTGGATATTGTGTACTTCAAGCATGGGCATAATCGTTTACTCTTCCCATCATACTGATTTTTCTGCGATGTTCTGGAGCCCGGAGGCCGCCCCGCGTCCCAGGTAGGCTTCAATAACCATTGGGTTGCCCTGGATTTCCAGAGGGGTTCCTTCGGCGATCTTCGATCCGTAATCCAGTACGGCAATCTGTTCGCTGACGCCCATCACCACGCGCATATCGTGTTCAATCATGAGGATCGTGATCCCTAGTTCGTCGCGCAGCTGCCGGATGAAGTGCATCATATCGCTTGATTCATGCGGATTCATGCCGGCAGTCGGTTCGTCGAGCAGCAGCAGCTTTGGATTGCTGGCCAGCGCCCGGGCGACTTCTAACCGTCTCTGGGCGCCATACGGCAAGTTGCGGGCCAGGTGGTCGCCCAGTCCGCTCAGCCCTACGAACTGCAGCAGGCGCCGCCCTTCTTCGAGGGCTTCTTTTTCTTCCCGTTTCAACCTCGGGGTGTGCAGGATCGCTTCGGCCAGATTGCTGTGCATCTGGGAATGAAAGCCGACCATGATGTTTTCGATGGCAGTCATGTTCGAGAACAGGCGGATATTCTGGTAGGTTCGGGCAATGCCGCGGTAGGTGATTTTATCTGGGGTAAGGCCGAGCAGCGATTTACCGTCGAAAATGATCTCACCGGCATCCGGTGAGTAAAAACCGGTGATGCAGTTGTAGAAGGTGGTCTTCCCGGCCCCGTTGGGTCCGATGACGCTGAAAATGGATTTCTCGGGGACTGCCAGGTCGACGCTGTTGACGGCTGTCAGGCCTCCAAATTGTTTGGTCAGTTTGCGGGTTTCGAGTACGATGCTCATGAGGGGCTGCTCCCTTCGCTGGCGTCAGCTGTATCCGGGGGCGCTTGAGATTTGTCGGTGTGCTGCAGTTCCAGTTTTTGACGCGAACCGGGGATCAGGCCCTCAGGGCGTATGACCATCATGACCACCAGCAGTACGCCGAAGAACAGGACGCGGTAGTTTTCCAACTGGCGCAGGATTTCCGGAAGCCCCTTGAGTACAAAGGCGCCGGCAATGACCCCGGGGATACTTCCCATCCCACCGACGATCACCAGCGAGAGCACATTGATGGAGACCATCAGGCTGTGATCTTCCGGACCGGTGAACTGGTTGCGGGATGCGAACAGAATGCCGCCCAGGCCTGCGAACGCAGCGCCGATGGCGAAAGCCATCAGCTTATGGGTGAGTGTGTTTATTCCCATGGCCTGCGCGACAGTCTCGTCTTCGCGCATGGCTTCCCAGGCCCGTCCAACCCGCGAGTTTTGCAGGCGGTTAGTGACAAAGATGACCAGCAGGCACCCAAGGGTGATCAACCAGACGAAATTGACATCACTGTTGAAAGGTTTCCCGAAAAGTGTCGGTGCGCCGACGTTGAAGACGCCTTTTGGGCCTCCAGAGAAGGGCGTCAGCAGGACGCTCTTGCTTAAGATACGGATGATCTCGCCAAACCCCAGGGTTACAATAGCCAGGTAATCTCCGCGCATCCGGAGTACCGGGATACCGAGCAGGATACCCGTCAGGGAAGCGAGGATGATGCCGATTGGGAGCACCAGCCAGAAGGACCACTGCAAGTTGTGGGGCGTGGGGGCGGTCAATAGCGCAACAGAGTAGGCGCCAATCGCGAAGAAGGCGACATATCCCAGGTCTAGCAGTCCGGCCATACCGACCACGATATTCAACCCGAGCCCAAGCAGAACGTAAATCCCGATCGTGCCGACCGTGTAGTTCCAATACTGGCCGATCTGCAGGGGCATCAGGAAAACAAACAGCAGCAGCAGCCCGTAGACCACATAGCGGGTTAGCGGGTTGGCGCGGATCTTCAATACTTTTTCGTGATGAGTTAACGAGTTCCAGAGTTCTTTCCTGCGGGCGCCGATATTCTTGCGCCAGGTTGATCTGAGCACACCACGCCCGAACAAGCCGCCGAGCATACCCATGAGGGTCATGAATACCAGGTAAAAAAGCGCGCCCTGGAGCGGGGTTTTGTTGAGCAGGAAGATACGGATTACTTCCGGGAGGATCTGCGAGAGATATTCGTTGATTTTAACCCCGGCGGTGTTAAGCGACCCGACCAGGAAGGCCAAAGAGCCTGCGATCAGGCCGTGAACCGCACCGGCAAGGGCTCCTCCAATGAGCACATGTTTCCAGGTATCTTCCAGGCGGCTGTCCTTCCGGCTGCCCCGGGCGCCGGCCCAGATGCCGATCAGTCCCAGGAAGATCAACTGGTTGAACATGACCGCGGACAGTCCGAGTATGCTGGACCCGGGCCTGCTTTTTGTGATGTCGCCGATCAGGTCGGCGGCGGTGCCGATGAAGTTGATCAGGAAGAGGAAGGTGGTGATGATTCCGAAGATGATACCGGCGGTGGCAGCGTTTTTAAGATAGGCTTTCATCAGACCTTCTCCTCAGTCAGGACTTCGCCCATGATGCCGGTTGGTCGGAAGATCAGGACAAGTACCAGGATACCAAAGGCAATCACATCTTTGAGTTGGAAGCTCAGCCCTAGGATTGGCGGGCCTATGGCTTCAACGATCCCCAGGAAGAAACCGCCCAACATGGCGCCCGGGATATTGCCGATGCCTCCCAGGACTGCAGCAGTAAAGGCTTTGATACCGGGAATAAACCCGACAAAATAATAGACCAGCCCCAGGTGGATCCCCCACATCACACCGGCTGCCCCAGCCATAGCCCCGCTGATGATAAACGTGCGGCTAATGACGCCGTCTACGTCAACACCCATCAAGGCCGCAACGGGTTTGTTTTCAGCAACAGCGCGCATCGCCCGACCCAGCCGGGTCCGCTGTACCAGGGTGAATAAACCAATCAGGATCAAAAACGAAAGGACAAAGGTCAGTGCGCCGGTATAGGGCAGGATGACAGTACCTTCGCCGACCGGGAATTCCCAACCGTTGCCGCGTGTCAGTACTTCGGGATTGAGATAATCCCGCCGCTGTGCCCCAAACAACAACTGGCCGGCGTTTTGCAGGAAAATCGAAGCCCCGATGGCCGAGATCAACGGTACCAGACGAGGTGCGCTCCTGAGCGGCCGGTAGGCGATCTTTTCGAGAAAATAACCGCTGAGAGCCGAAACGCTCATGCCGACGATAAAGGCCAGGAGCACTGAAATGACCGGTTGGGCGCTCAGGAAGGTGAGCTCTGGGTCGGCGGCGGTTGGGGTGGGAATGGCGTTGAGGGCTTCAAAAACAAAATAGCCTCCGAAGGCCCCGATCATCATGATCTCGCCATGGGCGAAATTGATCATGAAAAGTATGCCATATACCAGGGTGTACCCGATCGCGATCAGGGCATATACGCTTCCCAGAATGAGACCTGCGATAGCAAAACGCATCCACGTATCCGGGCCGTAGATGGGGTTTACTCTCAAGATTTCATTCAATCGCCAGAGGATATACCCGATAAACAAGGCGCCGATCACAAATTGGATCACCTGGTAGGCGCTGATGGATTTGATATTCTTAACGGCGTTATGAATACCCATGAATTCTCCTCGTTAAATGAGCCAGGGCGATACTCACACTGGCACATTCGTGGGGAAATACATAACTGCGGGGCAAGCCCCTCGCCTGCCCCGCAGAGGGTGTCGATCAGTGATTTCTGATGGACGGTATTTCTGTGAAGTTACTTGGCTTCGACCCAGTCTCCACCTTCAACAATGTAGAAAGTAGGACCGGAGGAAGCGCATTCGCCGATTGCGTCACAGGTGACGTTGCCGGTCAGGCCGACGTACCCATCGATACCGCGCACAGCCTCAACAGCCGCAGTGCGAGGTACGTACAGGTTGCCGTCCTTGCCGACAATGGCTACGCTTTCGATCGCAACGATCAAAGCAGCCGCTGAGTCATAAGCGCTCCAGGTGTATGGAGACAGCTTGCCGGCTTCTTCGCCGTAGGTTTCGAGATAAGCAGCATCGAACGTTGTTTTGGCGTCAGAGGCAGGCGGGATGAGGGAGGTGCCATAGGCGCCTTCACCGTTATCTCCGGTGCGCTCTACGAAGTCTTCACCGAAGGTTCCGTCACAGCCGAAAAACAGCACGTCGCCGAGATCTGCCTGGCTCATTTGGTTGACGATGACGACTGCGTCAGCAGCGTAACCACCGTAATAGATGGCTTCCGGACCCTGGGCGGCAATATCGGCCAGGGCGGCGCTGTAGTCGGATTCACCGGGGGTGATGGCTTCGAAGGCCACGACTTCACCACCAAGGACGCCGAATTCATCGCGCACCACTTCGGCAAGACCCTGTCCATAGGCCTGTCCGTCGTGCATTACGGCCAGTTTGCTGATACCAAGGGTATCGACAAGGTAAGAAGCCGCGAATTTACCCTGTGTGGCGTCGGTGAAGACCACGCGGTTGAATACCTTGGAGCCCTGGGCAGTCAGGTCCGGGTTTGTGGCGGACGGTGAGAGCATCGGGAGACCAGCTTTTTCGTAAATGGGGATGGCGGCGAGCGTGGCGCCAGAGAAGATGTGGCCGGCGATGGCAACGACGCTGGGATCAGAGACCAGCTTGTTGGCTACTGAGGCGCCACCCTCAGGCGACCCACCATCGTCTTCGGAGACCAATTCAAAGGAAAAGCCTTCGAACTGCCCGGCATCTTTTACTGCCAGGGAAGCACCCTGGGAAATATCGATACCAAAAGCGGCATACTCACCGGTCATGGGGGCGCCCATACCAATTTTGATGGTCTGGCCTTTTTCGATTACTGCGCAGCCAAGGGGGTCTTCTGTACAGGCCTCGGGAGCTTTGGAAGCACCAGGTCCGCAGGCTGAGAGTGCCATACTGGCAATAACCAGAACGGAAAACAGAACAACTAGGCGTTTCTTCATTACTTTCTCCTCCAAAAAATGATTTTTGCAACCCTTTATCAGTAAAAGGTTGATTAAACTCCAATATTACTGGGAACCAAAGACGTTTACAAGGTGATAGACTGAGTATTTATAAAACATTTATTTATGAAATGTTTATACAATTGCCTGACTAGTTTCCTTGAGGTGCGTACAGCAGTTGGTCCTGGATGCGCAGGTCGGCATTGCGAATCTTCATAGCCAGGTCTGCCGCCAGGTTATGCATCAGTCGGTAACCTAATTGGGGGTAGGTATCGCACAGCATGATCAGCTTGTCACGCGGAATGATCAATAATTGGGTTTCTTTTTGAGAAGCCCGGGCGGTTGCGGAGCGTAACCCTTCATCAACCAGCGCTATTTCGCCAAAGGATTGGCCGCGTTCTAGTTTTGCAATACTCGTCCTTGTTTTATCTCCGGGAGAGGACCCACCTTGATAGGTGGGATTGATGAGGATATCTACTTCACCTTTGGCAATAATATACAGTTCTTTACTGCTGCTGTTTTCCTCAAAGATGATATCACCTTCATTAAATTCTTTTTCCTGGCAAAGATTTGCAACCATATCCAACTGTGTGGGCGTTAACTGGTAGAAGATATCACTTTGTTTCAGGAAGCTGGTTAATGCATTCAAAAGACCCTCGGTTGTTCTGCAAACAGTGGCTGTTGATAACTACATTAAAAGAGTGTAGCATATTAAAAACTATTGGGCAACAACAAAATAATCGTTATCAGGGGAAGGTTTTTTCAAGCCATTCCAGGGGATTGACCTGCACGCCGTTTACCCAGATTTCCCAGTGCTGATGTGCACCGGTAGATCGACCGGTTCCGCCAACCAGGCCAATTTGTTGGCCGGCTTCAACAAAATCGCCGGGCTGAACCTGAATTTCTGATTGATGCCAGAAGCCGCTGTAAACACCTTGTCCATGGTCGATGATTGTAGAATATCCTCGGATATCTTTCAAGCCCGTGAATATAACCTTTCCTGCCGCGGGTGCAGTAATAGGTAATCCTTCGCCACCTATGTAATCGATTCCGGAGTGAAAGCCAGTTTTCGTGATATTCGGATCTTCTGTTGCAATGTATAATCGCCTGGTTCCAAACCAGGAACTGACGTCTGGAAAAGTTGAAGGTCTCAGGAACAGACCGTTCCAATACCGTTCCGGAGTAACTTGTGTTGTTCGTGAGAGTAGCCATTCATCTTCAGCTTTATCAACTGTTGGGTTGATCGTGTCTGCATGAACAGGTATTACTTCATCCAAGTAATTTCCCGAGACTACTAGAACCATTTGTTCAAAGGATTGCTGGCTCCCATCAGGAAGGGCGGCAGTTAACCGCAGCGGGTAGATACCTGGCTCAAGCATGGCGTGGATTCCCTGCAGAGCAATGAAGC